>JAJEEU010000006.1 GCA_022820825.1 Vicinamibacteria bacterium | reverse complement strand
CAGCGCAGCCGCGGCAAGGGCAGTGAACAGGTAGCCCCTCCGCAGGAAAATAGTTCTCGCTCCGTTCATGACTGTCGCTCCTTTGAGGCTAGGGGGTAACTGCTACTTCTTCTGTGATGGTCGCGCTGCACAGCGACGTCTGCTTCCCGTCCAGGCCGGAGATGGCTACCGGCATCGTGTTGGCTTCCTCGTTCTCCTCACGCCCGCCGACTGCCATCTCATTCCACTGATCCGACCCGGGCGCGAAGCAGAGGGTGGCGACCACCCTGCATGCCTGGCGAGCCCTGTCGGCGTTCGAGACGCGATAGTCGCAAACGTGCAAGTCCGCGGTAGCATAACCTTGTTCCGGCCAGAGATGCAACACCAAGTGCGACTCGGCCAGAACCCATACCAGCGTGTAGCCGCCGCCGTCGAACGGCACGGCCTGCCGGCCGACTACCTGCAGGCCGCACGACTCGACCGCCGCGCCGACCTCGGCCAGCAGACGGTCGGGGTCCGGGCCGCCCGCCGCGTATGCCGCGGCCAGCGAGTCGGAGAAGCGGCCCGTGCCGATGAAGTGATGTGATGTCAGCACCGAATTTCCCACCAATGTTGCGGGAGTTTAGCGATCCTGCGCAGCAACGTCAAGGGTCTTCTGCGTTAACGTCAAGGGTCTTCTAGGTTAACGTCAAAAGTCTTTTCGGTATCATTCCTCCATGCCTACAGGGGAAAGACACGAAAAAAGATCTCCGCCGCCGCAACGGGGCCGGATCCCGCAGGCGATCCGGCAGCAGCAACAGCAGCAGGCGGATCATACTACGCCGTGGGGTACGTTGAGTAGCCGGCTGACGGCGGCCCTGAAGCTGGGGGCGGCGCCGGTGGCCATCCGCTTCCACGCGGACGCCGGCGCGGCGGCCGCGGAGCGGCTCGATCGCGGGCAGCCGCCGCCGAACGCCCGCGGCCGGACGGGCGCCGTGCCGGCCGGCTGCGTCTTCTGGATGGAGGCCGCCGAACGCACGTTCGCCACCCTGCCGGCCGACCACGCCAACTGCAGCGTCGGCAGCCTGACGCACGGGCTCATCGGCCTCGAGGAGGCGGCGGCCCGCGACGACGTGGAGGCGGTGCTCGGCGCGGGCTGGGTGGACGAGGCGGCGGTGCTGGCGCTGCCGCGCGTGAAGGAGCGGCCCGCGGCCATCGTCTACGGCCCGCTGCGCGACGCGAACGGGCAACCCGACGTGGTGCTGCTGCGTCTCAACGGACGGGCGCTGATGACGCTGCGCGACGCCTTCCCCGCCATGCCGATAGAGGGCAAGCCGCAGTGCCACATCGTGGCCATGGCCAAGGAGCAGGGCGCCGTGGCCGCCAGCGTGGGTTGCGCGCTGAGCCGTACACGTACGAAGATGATGCCCGACGAGATGACGGCCGTCATCCCCGGCGAGGGGCTGGAGGCCGCGGTGAGCGCCATCGAGGCGGCCGCGGCGCTCAACGGGATGATGGCGGGCTACGCCGCGGAGGACGCGCGGCGCTTCAGCGCATGAGATTGCGACCGGTACACCTGGCGGCGGCGGCGGCTTGCGGCATCCTTATATATATAGGCGCGCCGGACGTGCGCGCCCAGCGTGCGTCGGCCGGCTCCTCGGGGGCGGCGGCAGTGCCCTCCGCTCCCGGCGCGGCGGCGCGCGCGGCGTACTACCGGACGCAGCTCAGGCTGCAGGAAGACCTGGCGGCGTTCCGGCGCTTCCGGCCCGCGTTCCCCTTCTGGCGGCACATCTACACCATCCCGGACGGCCACATCCTGTACGGCAGCGCCGAGACCGGCCGGCTGCTGGCCTCGTTCCCGACGCGCGGCAACTGGGCGCGCGACGGCGAATGGGCCGCCCCCGAGCTGGCGGACGTCCTGGAGGACCAGGCGTTGCCGCGCGGGCTGCGCGACCGGCGGCGCAAGGTGGAGGAGCTGCTGGAGGAGGAGGCCGGCCCGATCGTCCAGAACGCGGCGCGGGGGCGGTTCCTCTCGCCGCACGCGCAGCGGCACGCCGACTTCCTGGCCGAGTGGGGCGCCATCTACGAGCGGTTCGGGGTGCCGGCCGAGGTGGGCCTGGCGCAGGCCATCGTGGAGTCGGGCCTCTACGGGCGGGCGCGCTCGCCGGTGCGGGCGCTCGGCTTCTGCCAGTGGATGCCGCGCAACTGGAACCGCCTGAAGCGGCTGTCGCCCTATGTAATAGAAGGGTACAACCAGACCACCCAGGCGCCGTTCTGCGCCGCCTACCTCACCATCCTCACCACGATGTACGACAGCTTCATCCCGGCGCTGTCGGAGCACCACGCGGGCGGCGTCAACGTGGGGCGCACCGTGGTGAACGGCGAGCGGCTCGGCGGGCGCGACACGCGCGAGCAGTACTTCCTGGGATCGGACTTCGCGCGCTCGCTGCGCAACATCTCGGTGCGGCGCTACCGGGCGCTGTACCGCACCTACGGCCGGCGCTCGGCGCTGTACGCCGAGATGGTGTTCGGCAACATGCACAACGTGCGCACGCTGCTGGACGAGACGCCGCAGTCGGAGATCCACGCCATGCGCGTGCCGCGCAGCACGCCGCTCTCCGAGGTGGTCGAGGCGAGCGGCCTGAGCCGCGCCGAGGTGAAGCGCTACAACCCGGCGCTGGTGCGCCGCGTGCCGGCGGACGCCGCGCTGTACCTGCCCGTGTACATGGAGCAGTTCGGCGCCGACGTGTCGTTCTGGCGCCGGCCGCCGAGCGAGGAGTACTCCGCGGCGCTCGCCGACTTCGTCGGCCTGGACGCCAGCGTGGACGAGTGGCACGACCCGGCGTTCGAAGAAACGCTGGAGGAATTCCGCGCGCGCTTCGCCGCCACCGGCGCCGAGGAAGGCACGGTGATGGCCACCATGCTCGCGTTCGTCATCCAGGACCTCACCAGCAGCCGCCGCGGCGCCATCCTGGACGAGTTCCGCTCCAGCGAGCGCGTGCTGGAGCTGTTCGAGCGCGGCGTGCGCGACCTGGAAGAGCGCGCCGACCCCTGACCCCTGGGCCGCCGCGGGTCCGGCTCAGCCGTCGCGGTGGATCTCCCAGTGGGAGCGCATCTCGAAGAAGGTGAACGAGGCGGTCCAGGCGATCAGGACGAGGCCGGTGACCGCCTCGCTGACGGCCAGGATCTGGCCGCCGCGCACCGGGACGATGTCGCCGAAGCCGAGCGAGGTGTAGACGGAGCCGGAGAAGTAGACGGCGTCGACGGGCGACGGCGCCGGCACGTTGAGCTCGACCGTACCGGCGTGGATGAGCGCCAGCCAGGCGACGGCGTAGATCAGCACCTCCACCATGTGGGCCGCCAGCGCGATGACGACGCCCAGCGCCACGCCGACGCGCGCCGGGCCGGCCACGCGGCTTACGAACGCGGAGCCGAGGACGAGCGCCTCGTAGTGCACCCCCACTGCCACCAGCGACAGGAGGGGTGCGGCGAGAATCGACACGCGGCCCCCGGGGAGGGGTCAGCCGGAGTAGGCGCGGTAGCTGCCGTCGTCCAGCCGCGTGGCCTTGTTCTTCTTGGCCATCCGGCCCAGCGACAGGCGCACCGCCCGCTGGTCGACGCCGAGCGCGGCGCCGATTTCCTGCGCGGTGGACTGGCGTTTCGGGTTGGACGCGAAGTACTCCTCGATGCGCGGCTCGAGCTTCGGACCGGCCGGCTTCTTCGCGGCGCCCCGGGGCTTGCGGCCCCTGCGGCCGGCGGGCTTCTTCGCCGCCGCCTTCGCGGCCGCCTTCGCGGCGCCGCGCTTGGGGGCGGTGGGCGCCGCTACGGCGGCCTTGCGTGGGCGTCCGGGCGGGCGTCCGGGACCGCGCCGCGCCTTCGCGGGCGCGGCGGGGGCCGCGGCCTGCGTCACGGCGCGCAGGGCGTCAATTGCGGCGTTCACTTCGGCCACCCGCGCCTGCAGGCCGTCGCGCTCGGCCTCCAGGGCAGACAATGCGTCTTCGTACTTGCTCGGCATCGGTAAATTCCTTTTCTGGCTCCGCCTTCCGTTGTCAGCACGCCCGGATGCGGGCGGACCCGCAACGGCGCCATATCGTATCGCCTCTATTGCGGCAAGTCAACAGCGAACGGATTGCGCCGCTCCGCGCCGCAATCTTCCCGCGCCCATTGGCGGTGCTCAGCGCGTGCTTTCCAGGAACTGCAGCAGCTCGCTGTCGGTGCCCAGAATGAAATACGTTTCCGGGTCCATCGTCTGCTCGTATGTCTCCAGCGACTTGGTGAACGCGTAGAAACTCGCGTCGCGGCTATACGAATCGGCGTAGATGCGCGTGGCCTCGGCGTCGGCCTGCCCGCGCAGCTCCTGCGCCTGGCGGTAGGCCTCGGACTGAATCTGCGCCAGCTCGCGCTCGCGCTCGCCGTGGATGCGCGCCGATTCACCCTGCCCTTCCGAGCGGAACTGCTCGGCGATGCGCTGCCGCTCCGCAATCATGCGGGCGAAAACGTCCTGCTGCACCTCCTCCACGTAATTGATGCGCTTCAGGCGCAGGTCGAGCAGCTCGATGCCGAGGTCGGCGGTCCGCCCGGAGGCGGTCTCCAGAATTGCCCGCGTGATCTCCTGCCGGCCGCGCTCGATGGATTCCAGGATGACCGCCTCCTCGTCGGACTCGAGCTGCACGTCGTCGGGGTCGCGATTGGTGCTGCGCACCAGCTCAATCAGGTCGTGGCGCGCCACGGCATTGCGCGTCTCGCCGTCGAGAATGTCGTCGAGCCGCGACTGCGCGCCGCGCTCGTCGCGCAGCCGCTGGAAGAACAGCAGCGGGTCGGTAATGCGCCAGCGCGCATAGGTGTCGACCCAGATGAAGCGCTTGTCGCGCGTGGGCACCTGATTGGGGCTGCCGTCCCATTCCAGGAAGCGCTTCTCGAAATAGTTGGGGCGCTGGATGAACGGCACCTTGACGTGCAGGCCGGGCTCCACGACCGGCTCGCCCACCGGCTCGCCGAACTGCGTCAGGATGACCTGCTCGGTCTCGCTGACGGTGTAGAGCCCCTGGTTCAGCACGACGAGGACCGCCAGCAGTGCGGCGACCTGGACGCTTTTTGAACGGATCACTGGCCACCTCCCCCGGCGACAGCCGGCGTGGACGCCGGCGGACGGACCGGCGCGCCATCGAGCGACAGCAACGGCAGGACGCCGGTGGCGTCCTCGTCCACGTACAGCTTGCGGCCCACCCGCGGCAGCACGCGCTGCATGGTTTCGAGGTACAGCCGGCGACGCGTCACCTCCGGCGCGCGCTGGTACTCGTCGTGGACGGCGACGAAGCGGACGGCGTCGCCCTCGGCCCGGTTGACCCGGTCGAGCGAGTAGCCCTCGGCCTGCAGCACGGTCTGCTGCGCTTCGCCGCGGGCGCGCGGGATGACCCGGTTGTACTCGGCGCGCGCCTCGTTGATCATGCGGTCGCGCTGCTGCTGGGCCTGGTTCACCTCATCCCAGGAGGGCTTGACCGGGTCGGGCGGATTGACGTCCTGCAGCACCACCTGGTCGATGGTTATCCCCATCTCGTACTGGTTGGCCAGGTCCTGCAGCCGCGCCTCGACGCGCGACTCTATCTCCTGGCGGCCGACGGTGAGCACCTCGGTGACCGTGCGGTCGCCGACGACCTCGCGCATGACCGCCTCGTTCATGGCGCGGAACGTGCCGTCGAGGTTGCGCACCTTGAACAGGAACAGGTAGGGGTCCGCGACGCGGTACTGCACGATCCACTCGACCACCGCCACGTTGAGGTCGCCGGTGAGCATGACCGACTCCTCGCCCAGGCGGCGGTCGCTCTCGGCATAGATCGTGCGGATGCCGGCGTCCACGGTGCGGAAGCCGAACTCCTGCTTGAGCTGCCGCTGCACCGGCACCTTGAGCACGTCCTCCACCAGCGGGATCTTGGCGCGCAGCCCCGGCTCGGTGGTGCGCACGTACTCGCCGAAGCGCAGCACCACGCCCACCTCCTCCGGCTGCACCTGGTACAGCGCCGTGAAGCCGGTCAGGACGGCCAGCAGCACCGCCAGCCCGGCGGCGGCGGCGCCCCGCGGAATGCGCGGCAGCCCGCCCGGCACGTTTATCCGCCGAAAGTCGACGACGGGACCATCATCCATGTATAGCTGTCTCCTTCTTGTGTACTCAGTCCACGGTATTCCTTTTGGGCGGCCCGCACAATAGCAGATGTCCGCGGCGCGGCCTTTGCCGCGGGCCGCCCGGCTGATAGACTGGCGGGCGAGGTCGGGTGCGGGCCACCGGGGAAAGGCATATGACGGCCATGGAGATGCAAGCCGAGGTGCTGAGCGCCCTGGCGATCCTGGTGCCCCTGATGGCATTCATCTACTCCCTCCACCGCGACCAGCGCCGCCGGTTCGAGGCGCTGGAGCAGCGGATCGACTCGCTTGAACAACGGATGGACCAGCGGTTCGCCGGCATGGACCAGCGGTTCGCGGGCGTGGACCAACGGTTCGACGCGCTCGAGCAACGAATGGACCGGCGGTTCGACGCGGTCCACGGGCGCATTGACGCGCTGGCGCAGCCGCAGATCAAGCTGGTGAATCGTTGACCGCTCTGCCCCGGCGCCGCCTGCCGCTCTGCGCGGCCGTCGCGCTGCTGGCGCTCGCGTCGGCGGCGCCGGCGGCGGCGCAGTTCCGGGCGCCCAGCCCGGACGGGCTGGCTTCCACCGAAACCGGCGGGCGCTACGCCGGCGGGCGGACCCCGTATTACATCGAAGGCAAGTGGATAGAGGTGAGCTACGGGCGGCCCATAAAGCGCGGCCGGGACCTGTGGGGCAACGACGCCACCTACGGCCTGTGGCTCAACCGCGGCGCCCCGGTGTGGCGCGCCGGCGCGGACGTCTCCACCTACCTGATGACGGAGGCGACGCTGCTTATTGGGGGCACGGAGATACGGCCGGGCGGCTACACGATGTTCATCGACCTGCAGCCGGACGACTGGACGCTGATCATCTCCAACTGGCAGCCGCAGCGGCGCTACGACCCCGACAACGACCGCGAGCTGTGGGGCTCGTACGGCTACACGCCCGACAAGGACGTGGTGCGCGTGTCGATGGAGCTGTCGGAGCTGCCCTGGTCGATCGACCAGCTCACCTGGAGCTTCCTGGACATGACGGCCGAGGGCGGGCGCCTGGCCATCATGTGGGACCGGATGATGGCTGCCGTGCCGTTCGGCATTGCACCCGATCCGCTGAGCCCGCCGAAGCCACCGGAGCCGCCTTCGCCGGCTGCGCCGGCTACGGCGGCGGAGGAGGCTACGGCGGACTCCGTGCCGCCCTACACCGTGGACCCGCGGGCTCCTCCGCCTCCGGCGAACGCCCCCGTCCGGTAAGGCGCGGCTTGTTCCTCGGTCACATGTCGTCAGACATGCACGCTTGTCACGTCTTGTCAGCCGGACGCCTGGCTGGTTTCGGTGCGACGCGGGATTTTCACCAAGGCTGCTAACGCCGCGACTGGCTGCGCGCGGCCTGGAGCCGCTCCAGTTCTTCAACGAAGCGCGGTTCGTCGGGCCTGAGCTCAATCGCCTTGCGGTAGGCATCCTCCACTTCGCGCACCGGCGCACCGAGCCACTTGCGGGTTCGCGCCAGCTCCCGCCATGCCCAGGCGTGCCGCGTGGGTGCGGCATCGAGCTGGATGAGACGTTCCAGGAGCGTCCGGGCTTCGGCGAGAAACCGGCGTTTCGAGTCGCGCCGCCGTTGTCTCAGAGCTTCGCCGGACAACCAGAGCTTGGCTTGGGCGAATTCCAGCAGCGCGCGGTCATCGGCAAACACGGCGTCTCCCGCGCGCTCGAAGTAGCGGTGCGCAAGTTGCGAATCTCTGGCGCGCCGAGCGAGGATGGCGGCGTCTATCGCGTCCTGGCCGAATACCGCCGGCCGGCGTTGCGTGAGCAGGCGAAGAGCCTTCTTCCGGTCACCGGCATCCATCAGTACATCGATCAGGACGTTCGCCACGTGAGGAACGGCATTCTCGGGCGCCTGCGCCTCGAAACCGCCAAAAACTTCTTCGGCGCGTCCAATTTCTCCCCGCCCGGCGTACAGCTTGATCATTTCCGCCGCGAGAACCGCCGACGCGGGATTAGCCCCCCACGCGGATTCGATCCGCTTGAACGCCTCGTCCGGCTGCCCAAGCACCTGCAAGTGCGCGGCGTCGCGCAGCGCCGAGAGCGCCCCGTATTCCGGATGCGCGGGCAAGATGGCTCGGAAGTACGTCCGCTGCTCGTCGAAGTCGAAGCGCGGCGCGGGCGAACCGTTCGCCTCCATCGCCTGGAACACTTTCGGCAGGCCGGAAAGCCGCCCCTCCGCAAGCCTCAGCTCCTTCAGGAACTCGCCGATGCGGCGGTTGCGGGCGGGCACCGGCGGCACCTGCGCGTCCGGGGCCAAGTGCCGCGATTCGATGCCCGGCACCGGTCCGGGATAGCTGATCACTTCGACCCGGCTCGGATAGAGATAAACCTTGGTGGGTTCCGGCTGCTCGACGTCGTAGCCGCGGTGATATACCGCGTTGACAAGGGTCTCGCGGAGCGCCGGCAGCGGGTAGCTGACCCAGCCGCGGACCTGGCTCCGATCGGGCTGCTTCTCCAGGTGGTGGGTCGAGAAGTTCTCGAGGTAGTTGAGGCAGTCCCGGAGCTGGTCCACCAGCGCGCCGCCGAAGGCGCGTTCTTCCTGCACGTCACCCGCCCGGTCCGCGGTGAACTGAACCACCTCTATCCTGGCCCCCCGGTACCACTGTGCGGGATCGTTCGAGAAAAACAGCACGCCGGCATTCCGCGGCGCCTCGTGATCGTTGACGCGCGCGGTGATCCGCATGCGCCGGTAGATCTCCTTCGCGTCCGGCTCGTCGAGCAGCCCGCTGCCCACGTCGCGCAGGTGCTCGCGCACCTTCGCCTCGCGCAGGTCTTCGATGCGGGCGTCCGTCGCGCGGCGGTCATCCCACGGTACCCGCGCGGTCTGCTGCATCAGGCCCCGGAGCAGGTCGCCGCGCTGCTCGGCATTCACGGTTTCGGAACCGAGACGGACCCAGTAGCGGCCTGGCCCATCGCCCGTATCCGGTGCGCGATGGGGACGCGTTTCGCTGGCCGGCGCCCACACCACCAGGACCAGCTTGCCGTCAACCGTTTCGGGCGAGAGTACGGGCTGATAACCGGGATCGAGCCGGTTGCACTGGCCGCGGATCCAGCGTTGCGCAGCCTCGACCTCTTCGGCCGACAAGCCGACGGGTGGAAGAGCGGCCCTCCCTTCCGCCTCGCCGACGCCGATGACCAGGTAGCCGCCGTTCAGATTGTGGTAGTCGTTCGCGAACGCGCAGATGGTCCGGAGCACCTGGGGACCGGTCCTGTCCTGGTCCCAGCGCTCCTTGAACTCGACCCGCTCCGACTCCACGCCGCGGCAATACAGGAGATCGTCGAGATTGATGAGAAGGATAGAACTCATGAGCGAGCCGCCGAAGCCGGCGCAGCCGGCGAAGGAGGCTATTCCACCACCACCACGGTGACGTGGGCGTTGGACTTGTAGACGCCGTCGTCGGCCGCGGCGCGGATGACGTAGGTGCCCGGCTCGCTGAAGCTGGCCGTCGTCTCGGAGCGGCCGTCCACCATCTCGACCGGCGTGGTCATCGGGCTGAACGTCACCTCGCCCGGGCCGCGGTAGTGCAGCCAGGTCACCGCCAGGCCGGTCTCGTAGGCCGACCGCACGTCCACCATGTTCTGGTCCTTCGGCCCGCCGTCGCCGCCGCCGGCGCTGCTGCGCCGGCCGCCGATGGTCGGCAGGTCGTTGGGCAGCGGGTCGTACGGCGCGCGCTCGGTGCGCGTCTGCGGGCCGGGGTTGCCGTCGTCGCCGGCCACCGCGGCCAGGCGCAGCGGCTGCCCGACCGTGGCCGTCCGCTCCCCTTCCCCGACGATGCGCACGGACGGCGCCTGGTTGATCAGCGCCTCGGTGCCGTAGCGCCCGCGCAGCCCGCCGCCGCGGTTGACCTGCCAGACCCCCTCGTCGAGCACCCAGGAATCCCACAGCGAGCCGAGGGCGGTGAATTCCTGCCCGTGGGCCCGCACCGTCCACACCAGGTCCTTGTCGCCCCAGTCGGCCGGCACCTCGACGCCGAAGACGAAGTTCTGGCGGCGCGGATAGAAGTGGGTGGGCTGCCCGCGATCCTCGGGGCCCGGCGAGAAGAAGTTGTCCGGGCCGGCCGGCACGTGCGGCTCTTCCTCGTAGTTGCTGTTGAGATAGCCGAACCAGAGCGTGTAGCTGCCGTCCTCGTTGAGGTTCCAGCCCTCGTACACCGGCTGCACCGACTGGCCGAACCGGTGCAGGGTCTGCGCCTCGGCGCCCTCCCCCGCCGGCCAGCCGCCGGCCGCGAGCAATCCGCCCAGCAGCGCCGCCCGCCACGTGGTCATCCTCATGCCTGCCCCTCCCGCGCTTCGGAGTGCTCTGGACATCTGATACTATCGCTTGCACCTCGGTCAACCGACGCAGATTCAGGAGAGCGTTCATGCACGTAATCCGTCGTTGCGGACTGCTGGCCGCCGGTATCGCGGCCGCGGTCTGTCTGCCCGCGGCGTCGGCCGCCCAGCCGGCCGCCGATGCCCCGCAGGTGACGTTCGCGAAAGACATCGCCCCGATACTGCAGCGGAGCTGCCAGCAGTGCCACCGGCCCGATTCCGTGGCGCCGATGTCGCTGCTGACCTACGAGGAGGCCCGGCCCTGGGCGCGCGCCATCAAGGCCCGCACCCAGTTGCGCACGCAGCGCGGCGCCATGCCGCCCTGGTTCCTCGAGAAGGACATCGGCATCCAGCACTACAAGAACGACCCCTCGCTGAGCGAGGAGGAGATCGGGAAGATCGCGATCTGGGCCGACAGCGGGGCGCCGCTGGGCAACCCGGCCGACCTGCCGCCGCCGCTCGACTTCGCGGACGAGGACGAGTGGACCATCGGCGAGCCGGACCTCATCCTGGAGTCGGCCGAGGTGGTGGTGCCCGAGTCGGCGCCCGACAAGTGGACGTCGCTGGGCCTCGTGCCGACCGGGCTGACCGAGGACCGCTACGTGGCGGCGGTCGAGGTGCGCGAGTTCAACGACGTGCCGCGGCGGCAGGCGAGCGACACGGTGGGCGGCCGTTACGTCTTCCACCACATGACCTACAGCTCGCTCATCCCCGGCGACGGGGACCGGGAGAATTCCGTGCGCTGGCCCATCCACGAGGTGGGCCGCAACGCGGACGTGTTTCCGCCGGATGCGGGCCGCCTGCTGTCGGCCGGCTCGGCGCTCGACCTGGAGACCGCGCACCTGCACGCCAACGGCCGCGCGACCCGCGCGCACCTGAAGTTCGCCTTCAGGCTGCACCCGAAGGGCTACGAGCCCGCGCTGCGGCAGGGCCGGCGGCTGGTCGGCAACGGCGTGGACATCGACATCAAGCCCGACCAGGGGGAGCAGCAGCTCCACGCCTACCGCGTGCTGGACGACCACACCAAGCTGGTGTCGTTCGAGCCGCACCAGCACGCGCCCGGCACCCGCATGTGCCTGGAGGCCATCTGGGGCCACAACATCGAGACGCTGGCCTGCGTGGCGTACGACCACAACTGGGTCAAGCAGTACATCTTCGAGGACGACTACGCGCCGCTGCTGCCGAAGGGCACGATCCTGCACATCATCGGCTGGCTCGACACCACGGCGGCCAACCGCAACGTGGCCGACCCGCGCAACTGGTCGGGCGGCGGGCGGCGCTCGGTGTCGAACATGTTCATCGACCTGGGCGAGTCGTACGTGCTGACCGACGAGCAGTTCGAGGCGGAGATCGCCGGGCGGCGCACGCGGCTGCAGCTCACGAAGAACGACCACGTGATCGGCTGCCCGCTGTGCCAGGTGGAGTTCCTGCCGCGGGACGCGGCGGCGGACAATCAGAACGATCAGCAGGACGATCAGTAGCAGCGAGGCCGGTATCCACCGGAGAAGCATCATGACGAACAGACCACGCTTGTCACTTGTAGCGCTGGCCCTGCTCGTGGCGGCGGCCGTCGGGCTCGGCGCGCAGACGCGGTTCACCTACTCGCGGGGACAGAGCGTGTCGCCGGCCTACGAGGGGTGGTGGCAGAACGAGGACGGCACCTACTCGCTGTTCTTCGGCTACATGAACTCCAACTGGGAAGAGGAGCTCGACGTCCCCGTCGGCCCCGACAACAACATCGAGCCCGGCGGGCCCGACCGCGGCCAGCCGACGCACTTCTACCCGCGCCGCAACATGTTCCTGTTCACCGTGGAGGTGCCGGCCGACTTCGGCGACGACGAGCTCGTCTGGACGCTCACCACGAACGGCCGGACGGAGCGCGCGTACGCCTCGCTGCGCACCGACTACCTGCTCGACGCGCAGACCATCGGGACGGAGATGGGCGCGAACTTCGGCGGCGTCATCGACGAGTGGCGCGACAACCAGTTCCCCGAGCTGAGCCTGGGCGTGGACCAGCGCCGGCGCGTGCGGGTCGGCGAGCCGCTGTCGCTGGCGGCCATCGCCAGCGACGACGGCATCCCCAGCGGCGAGTACACGCCGCCGGAGCCGGAGCCCGGCAAGCCGCACCCGGCGTACCGTTCGCCCCAGCAGATCGTCCCCGGCAATCCGCCCGGCCTGCGGCTGTCGTGGATCGTGTACCGCGGCGACGCCTCGAAGGTGAACTTCAGCGAGGACCAGCTCAAGACGTGGCAGGACACCCGGGTGTACTCCAACTCGCCCTGGGCGTTCCCCTACGCGCTGCCGCCGGTGCCCCCCGACGGCCGCTGGGAAGTGGACGTCACGTTCGACGAGCCGGGCACCTACACGCTGCGCGCGATGGCCAGCGACGGCGCGCTGACGAGCACCGAGAACCTCGTGGTCACGGTCGACCCCTGAGCCGGCCCATGCCCGGCGCCTTCCGGCGTGCGGCAGTCTGCGCGGCGCTGGCCGCGGCCGCGGCCGGCTGCGGCGGGCCGCGCGATGACGCGGCCCCTGCCCCGCCGCCCTTCGACGTCCTGGAAAGGTCCATTCCCGAGCTGCAGGCGGCCATGGCGGACGGCCGCGTCACGTCGCGGGAGCTCGCGGCGCAGTACCTCGCGCGCATCGCCGCCTACGACGACCGCGGGCCGGCCCTGAACGCCATGATCGCGATCAACGGCCGGGCGCTCGTCGAGGCGGCGGCGCTCGACCGCGAGCGCATGGCGTCCGGTCCGCGGGGGCCGCTGCACGGCATCCCGCTGCTGGTCAAGGACAACTTCGACGTGGCCGGCATGCCGACCACCGCCGGCTCCATCGCGCTGGCGGAGTGGTATCCGCCCGACGACGCCTTCCAGGTGGCCCGTCTGCGGGATGCGGGCGCCGTCATCATCGGCAAGGCGAACATGCACGAGCTGGCGTACGGCATGACCACCGTCAGCTCCGCCGGCGGCCAGACGCGCAACCCGTACGACCCCTACCGCAACCCCGGCGGCTCGAGCGGCGGCACCGGTGCGGCGGTGGCGGCCAACTTCGCCGCGGCCGGCCTGGGCACCGACACCTGCGGCTCCATCCGCATGCCGTCGTTCCACCACGCGCTGGCCGGCTTGCGCGGCACGCAGGGCCTGTCGAGCCGCGACGGCATCGTGCCGCTCGCGCTCACGCAGGACATGGGCGGCCCGCTGGCGAAGACCGTCACCGACCTGGCCCTCGTGCTCGACGCCACCGTGGGCGTTGACCCGGCGGACGCGGCGACCGCGGCCAGCGACGGCCGCGTGCCGGACAGCTACACCGTCTTCCTGGAGGCAGGCGCGCTGGAGGGCGCGCGCATCGGCGCGGTGACCTGGCTGCTGGGCGACGCCGCGGAGGACGAGCCGGTGGCCGAGGTGATCCGCGCCGCGCTGGAGACGCTGGAAGGCGCGGGCGCCGAGGTGGTGGAGGTCGAGCTGCCGGGCGTGCCCGACCTGCTGCAGGGCGGCTCGGTGGTGCCGGTGGAGTTCAAGTTCCAGCTCGCCGACTACCTGCGCGCGCCGGGCACGCCCGTCAAGTCGCTGCGCGAGATTCTCGACCTGGGGCTGTACCACGAGGCCGTCGAGGAGCGCTACCGCAATTCCGACAACGCGCGCGGCCTGGACGACCCGGACTACCTGGAGTCGCTGGCCCGCCGCGAGCCGCTGCGCCAGGCCGTCACGCAATTCCTGGACGACGAACGGCTCGACGCGCTCGCCTACCCGACGCTGCGCCGCACCGCCGCGCCCATAGGCGACCCGCAGCGCGGCAACAACTGCGCGCTGAGCGCCGTCTCCGGCCTGCCGGCCCTGGTCGTCCCGGCCGGCTATGCGCCGGACGGCATGCCCGTCGGCCTGGAGCTGCTCGGGCGCGCGTGGGACGAGGGCAGGCTGATCCGGCTGGCCTACTCCTACGAGCAGCTCACGCACCACCGCCGCGCCCCGGCAACTACCCCAGGACTACTGGCCGACCACGCGGCGGTAGTCGAGACCGAGTGGACCGCTACCCCTGCCGCCCTGGCCACTACCGCCGACACCGGCGTCACGGCGCGGGCCCGCTTCGCCTGGCGCCCCGCCACGCGGCAACTGCGCTACGCCGTCACCGTCTTCGGCGCCAGCGACGGCGACGTGCTCTCCGCCCACCTGCACCGCGGCGCCCCCGGCGAGGTCGGCCCCGTGGTGCTCGTGCTGCCGATCGGCGGCAGCACCCGCGCCTCCGGCACCCTCACCCTCACCGCCGCCGAGCGCGAAGCCTTCGAGTCGGGCGCCCTCTACCTCGTCGTGCGCACGCGGGAACACCGCACCGGCGCGGCGAGGGTGCAGATCGACACGGTTGGCGGGGGGTAGTCAGCCCCGGCGGCGGGCTAGTCGCGCCCACGGACGAACGCGGCGATCTCCACGGCGACCTTGTAGGGCGCGTCAAGGGGCAGGAAGACGTTCGCGCCGGGAACCTCGACCAGACGTGCGTCCGGGAACTCGCGGGTCAGGTCTTCCGCGAGCTGGAGAGGAAACAACTTGTCTTCGGTGCCCCAAACCAGCAGCACCGGCGCCCGGAAGCCGGCGAACTTGCGGGTGGCCGCGAGCATCATCCCGGGCTCGCATCCGACCAGGAAGTCGAGGGAAGCCCTCCTCGCCATGTCATTCCGCTTGAACGGCCCGAGGATGCGCTCCTTCATGTCGCCCGGCACCGGATTCGAGCAGGTCGCGCCGAAGAACGCCGCATAGTCGTTGCGCGACATGAGATATCCAACCAGCGGGCTGACGAGCCCGGGCGCCCAGCGCGCGAGATTCTGAATCGGCTGAAACGCCTTGGGTGGAAACTGGTCGAAGACGTCCGAGTTGGTGAGCACGAGTCGACCGACGCGTGTCGCGGCGGGATTCTCCGAGGTGATCAGGAGCTGGCAGATCCCTCCGCCTGAATCGTTCCCGACGAGGGTCACGTCCTGCAGGTCGAGGGCTTCCATGAACTCGCAGACCATGTCGACGATGCCGAGCGGCGAGAGGTCCGCGGCGCCGGGGAACGGCTCGGGCTGCGAGCCCAGCGGCCAGTCGGGCGCGATGCTGCGGACGGTATCGGGCAGCGCGTCGATGACCCCTTCCCACAGGAAGTGATTGGTCCAGATGCCGTGAACGAACAGCAGGACGTCACCTGAACCCTGGTCCAGGTAGTGGAGCCGCCCGCCCGATTTCAGCGTATGAACCTTCTGTTCCATGCGTGTCTCCCGCCTTGCGCACCGTGCCCCGCGGGCCAACTATAACGGTAGCGGCAACCGAACTGTCCGTCCTGGCGCCACAGGCGATACGCTCTAGGACATGGAGCTGGACCTGGGATTCTGCGGCGTGCGGTCGTTCCGCGAGGCGGACGCCGGCGAGCTGGCCCTGCACGCCAACAACCGCGACGTGTGGCTGCAACTGCGGGACTACTTCCCGCACCCCTACACGATTGACAACGCCCGGGAGTTCATTGCCTTCGCCTCGGGCGCGGACCCGGAGACCGCATTTGCACTGACGGTCGGCGACGCGCCGGTCGGCGCAATCGGCGTCACGCTCCGCGACGACGTGGAACGCTGCTCGGCCGAGATTGGCTACTGGCTCGGCGAGCAATACTGGGGACGCGGCATCGCGTCGCGCACGCTCGCGGGCTTCACCCCGTACGCCTTCGAAACCTACGGCGTCGAACGCCTGTACGCCATCCCCTTCGCCAACAACGCCGCGTCATGCCGCGTGCTGGAAAAGGCCGGCTACCGGCTGGAGGGCCGCATGCGCCGCAGCGCCATCAACTGCCCAGGGCCGCGGCCGCAATGGCGCCGACGACCGCAATCAAGGTGGTCATCTGAAATCCGACAAGCCAGAGGAACCGGCGGTCCATAGCCTCGAAGCGCCCTTCCATAGCCTCGAACCGCCTGTCGATCGCATCGAACCGACGGTCGACGGCCTCGAACCTCCGCTCCATACGGTCTCCGAGATCGCGGATAGCTTCGTGCAGCCCGTCGATGCGGCGTGCGTTTTCTTCCACCTTAGGAGTCCGTGGTAAAACCCCGCGTCGCACCGAGACCGTCGACCAGCCAGGCCAGCTCAGTTCCCCAAGGTGGCGGCGGCAATGGCGCCGACGACCGCAATCAGGGTCGTCATCTGAAATCCGACAAGCCAGAGGAACCGGCGGTCGATAGTCTCGAACCGCCCTTCCATAGCCTCGAACCGCCTGTCGATGGCCTCGAACCGCCTGTCGATCGCGTCGAACCGACGGTCGACGGCCTCGAACCTCCGCTCCATGCGGTCGCCGAGATCGCGGATAGCCTCGTGCAGCCCGTCTATCCGGCGTGCGTTTTCTTCCACCTTAAGCTCGACCGTGGTCAGTCGTTCCTCGACGCTTTTCACCACCAAGACGACCCTCCGCAGTATAAGGCGGCGCGTGTCCATCCACAACGCCGCATCTCGGAGGTACACGAAGCAGGAAGCGTGCCAGTGCGGCGGTGGCGGTTGACGGACGAATGGCCGGCGAGATCGCCGACCAGCCAGGCCAGCTCAGTTCCCCAGGGTGGCGGCGGCAATGGCGCCGACGATCGCGATCAACGTGGTCATCTGGATGCCGACAATCCAGCGGAACTGGCTCGACATGTTCCGTTCGACTGCCTCGAACCTCCGCTCCATGCGGTCGCCGAGATCGCGGATGGCTTCGTGCAGCCCGTCTATCCGGCGTGCGTTTTCTTCCACCTTAGGAGTCCGTGGTGAAACCCCGCGTCGCACCGAGACCGGTGAGGCGCCCGGCTGGCAAGGCGCGAGGAGCGAGCATATTCGAGATATGTGAGCGACGAGCAACGCAGTTCAGGCGGGATGCATCGCCGGTCGAATGCAGCGGGGCTTTTGCCACGGGCTCCTTAAGCTCGACCGTGGTCAGTCGTTCCTCGACGCTTCTCACCACCAAGACGACCCTCCGCAGTATAAGGCGGCGCGTGTCCATCCACAACGCCGCATCTCGGAGGTACACGAAGCAGGAAGCGTGCCAGTGCGGCGGAATAGTCACGGCGCACTAATCGCCGTACCAGGTGGCCTCCATATAGCATCGACCACCCAGTTGATGTCCACGCGCTCGCCTTTCCAGGCCGGCGTGGCCGTCTGGGCATCAATCGTGACGCCGTCCTGCTCGAGCTGCTCCGTCACGGGCGCCAGCGGCGCGCCCGTCCACAGCGGCGGAGGCGGCGCCGCCGGGAACGGCCGCCCGTCCGGCCGCAGGAACTTGACCTCGCCGGCCGCATCCAATGTGATGCGGAACCCTTCCTCGTGCACCACCCGGTGATGGCGCCGGCACAGCAGTACCAGATTCTCGAGCCTGGTCGCGCCGCCGTCCGCCCAGTGCTGGACGTGATGGGCATCGCAGCGGCGGTTCTGACACCCGGGGAACCGGCACGTCCGGTCGCGGGCCGCCAGCGCCCGGCGCAGCGCGGGCGAAATCGTTCGCGTCCTGCGGCCGACGTCGAGGATCTCACCGGCCGGCCCGTGCTGCATGGCCACCGTTGCCGCATCGCAGGCCAGCCGCCGGGCCGTCTCCCCGGAGACGTGGATCCCGCCCGCCTCGTCCAGCACCGTCTGGCTATGCGCGACCGTCGAAGCGGGCGCCGGCGCCGGCGTTCCCGCGGGAACGTGCTCTCCGTCTGCGGTCGGCTCGCTATCGGACACCGCGCCCTCAAACGTTCCCGCGGGAACGTGGTTCGCAACTCCGTGGTGCTCGGCTTCTGACTACGCTTCCGCGGATGT
>JAJEEU010000064.1 GCA_022820825.1 Vicinamibacteria bacterium | reverse complement strand
CCGTGGCAAAAGTCCCGCGTCGCACCGAGACCGGTCAGGCGCCCGGCTGACAAGGCGAGACGAGCGAGCATACTTGTGAGTATGTGAGCGAGGAACAACACAGTCAGGCGGGATGCATGGCCGGTCGAATGCAGTGGGACTTTTGCCACGGGCTGTCAGGACGGGCCAATGAACAGGCCGAAAACCGCCTCGCGGAAGGTCGCGGCGATCCTGTGGGTGCTGGCCGCCTGGCAGTTGCCCCTGGCGGGACAGGCGCCGCCCGCGGTCAGCTCTGCGGATGACGCGCGGGCGATCCTCGACCGGTACTGCGTCGGCTGCCATAGCGATCGCCTGCGAACCGCCGGCCTGACGCTGCAAGCGGTCGACCTGGCCAGCCCCGCCGCGCACGCCGAGACGCTCGAGAAGGCGATCGTCAAGCTGCGGCTCGGCTCGATGCCGCCGGCCGGCCGGCCGCGGCCCGCGCCGGCCGTCTACGGCGCCCTCGCCGGCTGGCTGGAAACCGAGCTCGACCGCGAGGCCGCCGCGCACCCCAATCCGGGACGCACCGAGAGCCTGCATCGCCTCAACCGGACCGAGTACGCAAACGTCATCCGCGACCTGCTCGATCTGGAGGGGCTCAACTTCGCCACGCTGCTCCCGAGCGACGATCGGAGCTACGGCTTCGACAACGTCGCCGGCGCGCTGGGCATGACCCCGACCCACCTCGAGCGGTACCTGGACGCCGCCAGGCAGATCAGCCGCATCGCGGTCGGCGACACGTCGTTGCCGCCGGGCGGCGAGACGTTCATCCTGCCGCCGGACCTGTCACAGGACGACCGCTTCGAGCAGCTCCCGTTCGGGACGCGCGGCGGAACGCTGGTCCGCTCGTACTTCCCCGCCGACGGCGACTACATCATCCGCTTCCAGGCGTTCACCGGCGTCGGCCTCTCCGAGGAGGAACCCAACTTCATCGAGCTCAGCGTCGACGGCGAGCGCGTGTTCTTCGAAGAGATGGCGCAGACGCCGATCCGCAGGACGATAAGCGGCGCGGACATCCAGTCCAACACGGACTGGGAGGTCCGCGTGCCGATCGATGCCGGCCTGCGCGACGTGGCCGTGACGTTCGTAAAGACGACGTCGGGTCAGCTCGAGGATCTCCTGCAGCCGTTTCTGCGCCCCCCCGGCATCTCCTCGTTCCGCCTGACGCGGATGGGCGGTTATTCCGGTCCGTACATCGGTCAACTGTCGTTTACCGGACCGTTCGACGTCACCGGTCCGGGCGATACGCCGAGCCGCCGCCGCATCTTCACCTGCCGCCCGTCGGGTCCGGCGGATCCCGGCGCGGAGCAGTGCGCGCGAAGCATCCTGTCGTCCCTGGCCCGCCGCGCCTATCGCCGGCCGGTGACGGACGCCGACCTCGGCGCGCTCCTCGAGTTCTATCGGGCAGGAAGCAGCGACGGCGACTTCGAGCGCGGGATCCAGGTGGCGCTGGAGCGGCTGCTGGCGAGCCCCGATTTCCTCTTCCGCATCGTCGAGGATCCGCGGGACAGCGCCCCGGGCGCGGTCTACGGGCTCACCGACCTGGAGCTGGCGTCGCGGTTGTCGTTCTTTCTCTGGAGCAGCGTCCCGGACGACGAGCTCCTCGAGGTCGCCAGCCGCGGCGAGCTCCGGGACGAAGCCGTGCTGGTCGAGCAGACCCGCCGCATGCTCGCCGACCCGCGTTCCGCATCCCTGATCACCAACTTCGCCGGCCAGTGGCTGCGGCTGCGCAACCTGCCGGGCATCGACCGCGACGCGCACCTGTTTCCCGACTTCGACGACAACCTGCGGCGCGCCATGCGGCGCGAGACGGAGCTGCTGCTCGAGACCATTGCCCGCGAGGACCGCGGCATGCTGGAGCTGCTGGAGGCCGACTACACCTTCGTCAACGAGCGTCTCGCGCGGCACTACGGCATTCCCAACATCGCCGGGAGCCACTTCCGGCGCGTCCCGGTGACCGATCCCAATCGCCGGGGCATTCTGGGGCATGCCAGCATTCTCACGGTCACCTCCCAGTCGAACCGGACCTCGCCGGTCACGCGGGGCAAGTGGATCCTGGAGAATCTGCTTGGCGCACCGCCCCCGGCCCCGCCCGACGAAGTCCCGGGGCTCGAGGAGACCAGGCTCGAGGGCACGCTCCGCGAGCGGATGGTGCAGCACCGCCGCAACCCGGTCTGCGCATCCTGTCACCAGGCCATGGACCCGCTGGGCTTCGCGCTCGAGAACTTCAGCCCGCTGGGCGAGTGGCGCACCGTCGACGCCGGGTTCCCGGTCGACGCGGGCGGGGCGATGCCGGACGGCGTCACGACCTTCGAGGGGGTGTCGGGACTGCGCCGGGCGCTGCTCGACAAGTCCGACGTGTTCATCTCCACGCTGACCGAGAAGCTCCTGATCTACGCGCTGGGACGGGGCGTCGAGTACTACGACAAGCCGGCCGTGCGCGACATCCGCCGGCGGGCGGCGCAACGCGACTACCGCTTCTCGGCGCTCATCGAGGGCATCGTTACCAGCGCACCGTTCCGCATGCGCACCGCAGAATAGGGAGTACCTCATGTTCGTCTCCAAGCTCTCGCTGCCCCGGCGCACGTTCCTCCGCGGGGCAGGGGCCGCCCTGGCGCTGCCCCTGCTCGACGCGATGGTGCCGGCGTTCACGGCGGTCGGCCGCTCGGCGGCGGCCCCCGTGCGCCGCCTGGGCTTCGTCTACACGCCGAACGGCTACATCAAGGAACAGTGGACGCCCGACCTGGTGGGCGCCGGGTTCGAGCTCAAGTCCTCCCTGGAGACGCTCGAGCCGTTTCGGGATCAGATGGTGATCGTCTCCGGTCTCGCCAACCTCGAAGCGGAGCCGATGGGATCGCCGCCCGGACCCCATTCCCGCGGCAGTGCCGCCTGGATGACCGGCACGCACGCGAAGTTCACCGAGGGCGCCGACGTCCGGGCCGGCACCAGCGCCGATCAGATCGCGGCGCAGGTCCTGGGGCAGGCTACGGTGTTGCCGTCGCTCGAGCTGGCCACCGAGCAGAACGAGCAGATGGTGGGGAACTGCGAGGCGGGCTACAGTTGCCTCTACCAGAACACCATCTCGTGGCGGGACGCGACCACGCCGCTGCCGATGGAGATCCACCCGCGCGTCGTCTTCCAGCGCATGTTCGGCGACGGCGCATCGCCCGAGGAGAACCGCCGGCACCTGCAGACGAGCGGCAGCATCCTCGACTCGGTCAGGGAGCGACTCGGGCAACTCGAGCGCGCCCTCGGCGCCGGTGACCGGCACCGGCTGGGCCAGTACTTCGATTCCGTGCGGGAGGTCGAATCCCGGATCCAGCGGGCCGAGGCGCACACGGCCGATCCGCTGTTGGAGTTGCCGCCGCGGCCGGCCGACATCCCGCAGACGTTCGAAGAACACGCCAGATTGATGTTCGATCTGCAGGTGCTGGCCTACCAGGCCGACATCACGCGCGTGATCGCCTTTCAGCTCTGCCGCGAGCTCAGCCCGCGCACCTATCCCAATCTCGGCGTGAGCGGCCAGCATCATGCGCTGTCGCATCACGGCAACAACCCGGAGAACATCGCCCAGGTGGCGAAGATCGACGCCTACCACGTCGAGCTGCTCGCGTACTACCTCGACAAGCTGCGGGGGACGCCCGACGGCGACGGCAACCTGCTGGACAACCTGGTGCTGCTGTACGGCGGCGGCCTCGGGAACCCGAACCCCCACTATGTCGTGGATCTCCCGAATATCGTCTTCGGCGGCGGCGCCGGCCGCCTCAAGAGTGGGCACCACATCGCCTTCCCGGTCAACGACAACGTGCCGCAGATGAACCTGCTGCTCGGCCTTCTCGCCAAGGTGGACGTGCCGCTCGAGATGCATGGAGACAGCACCGGACCGCTGGACCTCGACACCCCGGTGGAGACGGCGCCGACCGTCGTATAGGGTCGCCATGAAGCTGCAGCGCGCAGTCGCCGGCGCGGCGTGGATTGTCGGCCTGACTCTGCTGGTGTCCCCGGCCCACCAGGCCGAGGCCGCGGTCGCCGACCCGGCCCTGGTGGCGGCTGCGAAGCGCGGGGACCACGAGGCGCTCGGCGCCCTCATTGCGCAGGGCGCCGACGTCGATGCCGCCCAACCGGACGGGACGACCGCGCTGCACTGGGCGGCGCACCGCGGCGACCTCGAGAGCGCACAGGCCCTGCTCGACGCGGGCGCCGACGTGGCGGCGACGAGCCGCTACGGTATCGCCCCGCTATGGCTGGCCGCCGGGGACGGACACGCCTCCGTCGTTGCGGCGCTGCTGGCAGCCGGCGCCGATCCGGACACCACGCGCGGCGAGAGCGGCGAGACGGTCCTGATGATCGCGGCCCGCGGCGGCCACGCCGATGTGCTGCGCCAACTGCTGGCGCACGGCGCCGACGTCAATCGCCGGGAGGCCGTCCGGCAGCAGAGCGCGTTGATGTGGGCGGCGGCCGAGCGACGTCCCGAGGCGGTACAGGTGCTGGCCGGCACCGGCGCCGATCTGGACGCCCGGTCGAGCACCGGCATCACGCCGCTGCTCTTCGCCGTCCGCGCCGGCGACATCGCAACGACCGGAGCGCTGCTGGATGCGGGAGCGGACCCGGCGGCGACGGTGCCGGTGCAGGAGCATCACTTCGACGGGTGGGCGCTGCGCGGCGGCGCCGACCCGACGGCGATCGCGCCCGACGGGACGACGGCGCTCACGCTGGCGATCATCAACGCCCACTGGGAGCTGGCGGCCTACCTGTTGGAGCGCGGTGCGGATCCCAACGGCAACGACTCGGCGCACGGCCGGCCGCTGCAGGCGCTGGCGTTCGTCCGCCGGGCCGCGAACCGGGGTCTCTCTCCGGTGATACCCCGGCGCGAGACGGGCAACATCAGCTCGCTCGAGCTGGCGGAGGTGCTGATCGAGCACGGCGCGGTTGTTGACGACCCGATCGATTGGCGGAACCCGCTCCACCAGCCGCCGCACATGTCGATGCCGTGGTTCGTGACGATGAGCTACGTGGGCGCCACGCCGTTCCTGCTCGCCTCGAAGCGGGCGGACGTCGAGCTGATGACGTTGCTCCTCGAGCACGGTGCGGATCCGCTGCTGGCCACGGCGCAGGGCGTGACACCGTTGCTGGCTGCCGCGGGCGTCGGCTACTCCACGGGTGAGAGCCCCGAAACCGATGCCGAAGCCCTGGAGGCGGTCAAGCTGTTGTACGACAGGGGCGCGAACCTCGCGGACGTCGTCCCGCCCGCACCGGAGCCGGGCGAAGCGAGTGGCCCCGCCAGCTACTTCGGGAGGGACCTGCCGGGATCGAGCGCCGTCCACGGAGCCGTGCAGCGCGAGGCGCCGGACCTGCTCGCCTGGCTCATCGAGCGCGGGGTGCCGCTCGACGCGCGGAACGGGCTGGGCAAGACCGCCATCGAGTTGGTGTACGGCGTCGGGCTGGGCACCAGCAGGGTCGTCCGCGAGCGCATGGGCGAAGCGCTCGCGGCGGCCATGAAGGCGCAGGGACTCCCCGTCCCCGAGCTTTCGATCGTCGATACCTACCAGCGGTAGAGCTCAGATCACCCCGTCCGCCCGCAGGCCCGCGATCTCCGCGTCGCCGTAGCCGAGCTCGCCGAGGACGGCGACGGTGTGCTGGCCGAGCGCGGGCGGGGGAGTGCGCACCGCGCCCTGCGTGTCGCTCATCTTGATCGGGACGCCGAGCTGGCGGATGGCGCCGGCCACGGGGTGATCGAGCGCCACCACCATCGCCCGCTCGATGAGCTGCGGATCGGTCAACACCTGCGCCAGGTCGCGCACGGCGCCGCACGGGATGCCGGCGGCCTTGAGGCGGTCGATCCACTCCGCCGCGGGGCGCGTCCGCATGCGCTCCACGAGCAGCGGCCGCAGCGCGTCGCGGGCGGCGACGCGGTCCTTGTTGGTGCGGAAGCGGGGGTCGTCGGCCAGCGCCTCCGCGCCGATGACGCCGCAGAACGCGCGCCAGAGCTGGTCGTTGCCGACCGCCACCACCAGCTCGCCGTCCGCCGCCTCGAGCGTCTCGTAGGGCGTGATCGACGGGTGCCGGTTGCCGAGCCGGCCGGGCACCTCGCCGGTGGTGAAGTGGATGCCGGCCTGGTAGGTGAGCAGCGCCGCCGCCGCGTCGAGCATGCCCACGTCGACGAGCTGGCCGCGGCCGGTGCGCTCCCGCGCCAGCAGGGCGACCGCGACGCCGTAGGCCGAGAACATGCCCGCCACGATGTCGACGATGGCGATGCCCAGCCGGTAGCCCGGCCCGTCGGCCGGGCCGGTGATGCTCATCAGGCCGCCCTCCCCCTGCATCACCGCGTCGTAGCCCGGCTCGCGCCGCCGCGGGCCGGTCTGGCCGAAGCCCGAGACGGAGCAGTAGACGAGGTCGGGACGCTGCCGCGCCACGTCCTTGTAGCCCAGCCCCATGCGCTCCAGCGTGCCGGGCCGGAAGTTCTACACCAGCACGTCGGCGCGCGCGATGAGCGCGTCGAGCACGCGCCGGCCCTCCGGGTGCTTGAGGTCGAGCGTCACGCTCTCCTTGTTGCGGTTGATGCTGAGGAAGTAGGCGCTCTCGCCCTTCTGGAAGGGCGGCCCCCAGCCGCGGGTGTCGTCGCCCTTGCCGGGCCGCTCCACCTTGATTACGCGAGCACCCATGTCGGCGAGCATCATCGTGCAGTAGGGCCCGGAGAGCACGCGCGAGAGGTCGAGCACGGTCAGCCCGTCGAGCGCGCGGGAGTTGTCCGGTGTCGGGTTGTCGGCGGTTGTCATGGGGTAGGATCGTAGCTTGATGGCCGATCACGCGCTGCGTGTGTACGAGTCGATTCTGGGCCTGCTTTCCAGCGCAGAGAACCCCACGCCGCTCGTGCGCCTGAACCGGGTGACGCCGTTCCGCCACACGCAGGTCTACGCGAAGCTCGAATGGTACAACCCGTTCGGCGCGGTAAAGGACCGCGTCGCGGCCAACCTGGTCGCCGACGGCGAGGCCCGCCGCACCGTGCAGGCCGAGCAGAAGCTGGTGGAGCCGACCTCGGGCAACACGGGCATGGCGCTCGCCATGATCGCGAACGCCAGGGGCTATGCGCTCACCACGCCGCTGTCGAACGAAATTCCGCTCGAGAAGCGCACCATGCTGCGGTTCTTCGGCGCCGACGTGATGGAGCTGGAGGACACCCTCTGCCCGGCCCCCGGCGCGCCCGAAGGGGCCATCGCCAAGGCGGCGGAAATCGCGGATCGCCCCGACTTCCACATGCTGAACCAGTATGCGAACGAGGCGAATCCCGAGGCGCACTACAAGACGACCGGACCCGAGATCTGGCGCCAGACCGAAGGCCGGGTGACCCACTTCGTGGCCGGCCTCGGCACGTGCGGCACCATCACCGGCACCGGCCGCTTCCTGAAGGCGCAGCGCTCTTCGACCAAGGTGCTCGGCGTGCACCCGAACGAGGGGCACGACATCCCCGGCGTGCGCAGCCTGCGCCAGCTCCAGCAGACCAAGCTGTTCTTTCCGGACGAGTACGACGGGCTGATCGAGGTGCAGAACCAGACCGCGTTCGAGCTCTGCCTGCGGCTCAACCGCGAGGAGAGCATCGTCGCGGGACCAAGCTCGGCCATGGCGTTGCAGGGCGCGTTCGAGCTGGTTCCGGACGAGCCGGGCAACCTGGTCGTGGTGATCTTCCCGGACAACGCCTTCAAGTACGCCTCGTCGGTGGTCAAGCACCTGCCGGGGCTGACGGCGCAGCCGGCGGCCAAGCCGGACCGCGACCCGCTGCTGGAGGCGATGCGCGAGAACGTCCGCGGCAACGCCGACCTGACGGTCAGCGTCGACGAGGCCCGCGCGCTGCTGCAGAACGGCAAGCCGTTCGTCATGGACGTGCGGCCGTACGAGCAGTACCGCGAGGCGCACCTGCCGGGGGCCGTCAACGTGCCCCTCAAGGAGCTGCGCGCGGATGTGGCGGCGGCGGTGCTGCCGGCCGACCGCGGGGCGCCCATCCTCAGCGTCTGCCAGCGCGGCAACGCCTCGCTGTCCGGGCTGCTGTTCCTCAAGTCGCTGGGCTACCGCGACGTGCGGAGCATGACCGGCGGCACCCTGGCGTGGCGGGACAAGGGTTATCCCGTCGAATCGGGATCCGGGGTCGAGTAGCCGCGCCGGGCCGATTGGTGACACCGATGCTGACGCTGCGCGCCGCGGTCGATACCGACATCCGCCGGCACGGCCGCGAGTCGTACCCCGACGAGTGCTGCGGCGCGCTCGTGGGCCGCGGCGGGCTGGTCACGGCGGCGCTGGCGCTGCCCAACGCCGCCGGGGAGACGGCCCGCCGCCGCTTCACGATCGGGCCGGGCGATTACCGCGCGGCCGAGCGGCGGGCAACCGAGCAGGGCGCGGAGCTGCTCGGCTTCTATCACTCGCACCCGGACCATCCGGCGCGCCCGTCGAGATACGACCTCGATCACGCGTGGCCGGTGTTCGCATACGTGATCGTGGCGGTCGAGGGCGGACAGCCGGGCGCGCTCACCTCGTGGCGCTTGCGCGAGGATCGCTCGGCGTTCGACGAAGAGCCGGTCACTGTCGAGGAAACGCAATGCCAACCAGGATTCTGATACCGACGCCCCTGCGCGTCTACGCGGGCAAGCAGGACGTCATCGAAGTTGAAGGCAGCACCGTCGGCGAGCTGCTGGCGAACATGACCGCGGAGTACACCGAGCTGCGCAAGCACCTGTACAACGAGGACGGCCGGCTGCGGGCGTTCGTCGCCATCTTCGTCAACGACGACGACATCCGCTTCCTGGAGAAGGAAGCGACGCCGGTCAAGGAGGGCGACACCGTCAGCATCATTCCGACGGTGGCGGGCGGAGGCGGACTGTGACCACTGCGACAACGGACCGGGCGCTGACCAACGAAGAAGTAGCGCGCTACAGCCGGCACCTGATCATGCCCGAGGTGGGCATGGACGGGCAGCTCAAGCTGAAGGCGGCCAGCGTGCTGTGCATCGGCGCCGGCGGCCTGGGCTCGCCGGTGGCGATGTACCTGGCCGCGGCCGGCGTGGGCCGCATCGGCATCGTCGACTTCGACGTGGTGGACTACAGCAACCTGCAGCGCCAGATCATCCACGGAACGCCCGACGTGGGCCGCCCCAAGCTGGAGTCGGCCCGCGATTCCCTGGCCGCCATCAACCCCGAGGTCGATATCGAGACCCACGACCTGGCGCTCTCGTCGGCCAACGCGCTCGACGTGTTCCACGAGTACGACGTCATCGTCGACGGCACGGACAACTTCCCCACGCGGTATCTCGTCAACGACGCCTGCGTGCTGCTCGGCAAGCCGAACTGCTACGGCAGCATCTTCCGCTTCGAAGGGCAGGCGTCGGTGTTCGGCGCCCCGGGCGGTCCGTGCTACCGCTGCCTCTATCCGGAGCCGCCGCCGCCCGGGCTGGTGCCGAGCTGCGCCGAGGGCGGGGTGCTGGGGATCCTGCCGGGCGTGGTCGGCACCATCCAGGCCACCGAGGCGGTCAAGCTGATCATCGGCGCCGGCGAGCCGCTGATCGGCCGCTTCCTGATCTACGACGCGCTGCGCATGCGCTTCCGCGAGCTGAAGCTGCGGAAGGACCCGGAATGTCCTGTGTGCGGCGACAACCGCACCGTGACCGAGCTGATCGACTACGACCAGTTCTGCGGCGTCGCCCCCGCGGCAGCCCCCACCGCCGACGCGCCGCCGCCGAGCGACGACGCCACGGTGGAGCAGCTCAAGGCGCGGCTCGACAGCCGGGACGAGCCGTTCATCCTCGACGTGCGCGAGCCGCAGGAGTACCAGATCTGCAACATCCCCGGCTCCACGCTCATCCCGCTGGGCGAGCTGCCGAGCCGCCTGCACGAGCTGGAAGGACGCGGCGAGATGATCGTCCACTGCAAGTCGGGCGCCCGCAGCGCCAAGGCTGTCAAGCTGCTCCGCGAGGCCGGCTTCGGCCAGGCAAAGAACCTGCGCGGCGGCATCCTCCGCTGGATCGACGTCGTCGACCCGACGCTGCCGAAGTACTGACGCCCGGCGTTTGAAGCGGTCCGGCGCGCGCGATAGAATGGTCCGCGCAGGCCGCTGCAGCGGAGGGCTCGATGCTCCGACTGTCCAAGAAGACCGACTACGCCCTGATAGCGCTCAAGGACCTGGCCTCCAGTCCCGAGGGTTCGTCGTCGAGCGCGCGCGAGATCGCCGCGCGCTACAACATCCCGGTGGAGTTGATGGCCAAGGTGCTGCAGCGCCTGGCCAGGCGCGGCCTGCTCGCCTCCCACCACGGCAAGCGCGGCGGCTACGACCTGGCGCGCCCCGCGGCCATGATCTCGGTGGCGGACGTCATCCAGGCGGTCGACGGGCCGGTGGCCGTGACCGCCTGCTCGGACGTAGACGAGACCTGCGAGCAGTACTCGACGTGTAACGTGCGCGATCCGCTGTGGCGCCTGAAGGACCGCATCGTGCGCACGCTCGCCGAGTTCACCATCGACGAGTTGGCGCGCGAGGAGCATGAGGAGCTGCTGCCGGTGGAGGCGCTCCGGCGCCCGTCCGCGGCTGCTCAAATGGCCGCTCCGTCCGACCGGTAGCGGCCTCCCATGACCGCGCCGGAGCGCCGCTCCGGGCCTCTCTGCCACGAATGCCCAAGCTGCCGGTCTACCTCGACTACCACGCGACCACGCCGGCGGACCCGCGCGTCGTCGAGGTGATGGCGCCGTATTTCACGGAACGTTTCGGCAACGCGGCGAGCCGGCACCATCCATTCGGTTGGGCCGCGCGCGATGCCGCGGAAGCGGGGCGCCGGCAGGTGGCGGAGCTGATCGGTGCCGACCCGCGCGAGATCTGCTTCACCAGCGGCGCGACGGAGTCGAACAACCTGGCGCTGAAGGGCGCGCTGTCGGCCGCGGGGGCCGCGCGGCCGCATGTCGTGACCGTGGCGACGGAGCATCGGGCGGTGCTCGACCCGTGCCGGCGGCTGGCCGATGCCGGGGCCCGCGTGACCGAGGTTGCGCCGGACAGCGACGGCCTCGTCAGTCCGAAGTCGATCGAGCGGGCGCTCACGGACGACACGGTGCTGGTCAGCGTGATGCTGGCCAACAACGAGATCGGGGTGCTGCAGCCGATCGCGGAGATCGCGGAGATCACGCGCGCCCGCGGCATCCTGCTGCACAGCGACGCGGCGCAGGCGGTCGGCCGCGTGCCGGTCGACGTCGGCGCGCTCGGCGTCGACCTGCTCTCGTTCACGGCGCACAAGCTGTACGGGCCCAAGGGGATCGGGGCGCTGTATGTGCGCAGGCGCCGGCCGCGGGTACCGCTGGCGCCGATCATCGACGGCGGCGGGCACGAGCGCGGCCTGCGCTCCGGCACGCTGAACGTGCCGGGCATCGTCGGCTTCGGCGCGGCGGCGGAGATCTGCCGGACGGAGCTGGCGGCGGAAGAGGAGCGCATCGGCCGCCTGCGCGACCGCCTGCTCGCGGCGCTCACCGGGCGGCTCGACGGCGTCACCGTGAACGGGTCGCTGGAGCGGCGGCTGCCGCACAACCTGAACGTGAGCTTCGCCGGCGTCGAGGGCGAGTCGCTGCTGGTCGGCCTCGACGACGTGGCGGTGTCGTCGGGCGCCGCGTGCACGACGGCGTCGCCGAGCCTGGAGCCGTCGCACGTCCTGCGCGCCATCGGCCTGCCGGACGAGCTCGCTCGCGCGTCGCTGCGTTTCGGGCTGGGCCGGTGGACCACGGAGGAGGAAATCGACTACGCCGCGGACAAGGTGGCCAGTCTCGTGACGCGGCTGCGGGAGCTGTCCCCGGTGACGCGTGCGTCCTGACGGCACTGCCGGCGATCAGGTACACTACGAAAGTCAGGATCGGCTGCAATGATTGAAGTTACGGCGGCGGCGTCCCGCCGCATCCGCGAGGCGATGGCCACCGAAGGCCAGGACACCGGCGGCCTGCGCGTCGGCGTCAAGGCCGGCGGCTGCTCGGGCCTGAGCTACGTCTTCAAGTGGGCAGAGGCTCCGAAACCGACGGACAAGGTGTTCGAGAGTCCCGACGGCACGCGCATCTTCGTGGACCCCAAGAGCTACACGTTCCTCGACGGCACGATTCTCGACTGCGATTCCGAGATGCTCGGCCAGTCGCTGATCTTCCGCAACCCGAACGCGAAGAGCGCGTGCGGCTGCGGCCTTTCGTTCCAGGTGTAGGACCATCGCGCCCGAGCAGCACCCGCCGCTCGTCGTCGTCTCCAACCGGGAGCCGTACCAGCATTCCCGCACCGAAGGCGGCGGCATCGCCTGGTCGCCGACCACCGGCGGCGTGTCCGTGGCCCTCGACGCGTTGATGCGCGAACGCGGGGGCGTCTGGATCGCGCACGGGTCAGGCAATGCCGACCGCGACGTGGTGGACGCCAACGACCGGATCATGGTTCCGCCCGACGGCCCGTCGTATCCCCTGCGGCGACTGTGGCTTACGCGGGAAGAGGCCAGCCGCTACTACGAAGGTTTCGCCAACGAGGGGCTCTGGCCGCTGTGCCACGAAGCGCACGTCCGCCCGGTCTTCCGCGCCCCGGACTGGGACGCGTACCAGCGCGTCAACGAGCGCTTCGCGACGGTCATCGAGCAGGAGCTGCCCGAGGCCGCGGCGCCGGTCTTCATCCAGGACTATCACCTGGCGCTGGTGGCGCCCGCCCTGCGCGCGCGTTGCCCGGGCGCCAGGACGGCGCTGTTCTGGCACATACCCTGGCCGCATCCCGACCGGCTGCGCATCTGTCCGTGGCGCCGCGAGCTGCTGTCCGGACTGCTCGCCAACGATCTGCTGGCGTTCCAGCTCGAGCGCGACCGCCGCAACTTCATCGCCGCGGCGCGCGACGAGCTCGGGGCGGACGTGGCGCGCAGCGCGGTCCGCATGGGCGGCCGCGTGACGGCGGTCCAGGCCGTTCCGATCGGCGTCGACTACGACCGGATTCAAGGCATTGCGCGCAGGCCGACGCTCGCCGCGGACATGCAGCGGCTGGCCGCGGAGCTCAGGATCGAGACGCCGATCGTGGGCGTCGGCGTAGACCGGCTCGACTACACGAAGGGCATTCCGGAGCGGCTCGAAGCGCTGGACCTGCTCCTGAAGCGCCGGCCGGACCTGCGGGGTCGGGTGACGTTCGTGCAGATTGGCGTGCCGTCGCGGTCGACGCTCGACAGCTACATGGCGGTCGAGCAGGCCATCGACCGCAAGGTGGAGGAGATCAACCTCCGCTACCCCGAGGCCGGGGGGCCGGTCCGCTACCGCAAGTCGGCGCTGCAGATCCGGCGGCTGGTGGCGTTGTTCCGGCTGGCCAACTTCTGCGTCGTCAGCTCGCTGCATGACGGGATGAACCTGGTGGCCAAGGAGTTCGTGGCCGCCCGCGAGGACCTCGACGGCGTGCTAGTGCTGAGCGAGCTGGCGGGCGCCGCGCAGGAGCTGCACGACGCGCTGGCCATCAATCCTTACGACGCGGAAGGATTCGCCGACGCGCTGGAGCACGCCATCGACATGCCGGCCGACGAGCGGCGACGGCGCATGGGCGCCCTGCGGCGCGTCGTGGCGGGCCGCGACGTCTTCAACTGGGCGTCCGACATCCTGGAGCACCTGAACAACCTCGACCCCGCGGCGCTGCCGCCGGCGCCGCTGGGGGCCTCGCTCGTCCGCCGCCGTTCGGCGTTCAGGAGGCGTCCGCCCGAACCGCCCGCAAGCTGACGGCCGTCTCTGCCGCCGCCGTCCTTCCCGGTCTGCTAGACTCGCCGCCTATGTCTTTCCTGCAGGTGCTGGGCGGCGCCGCGCGGCACAGCATGCGGGCGTACTATCTCCCGCTGCTGGCCGGGTTCGCCCTCGCCTCGAGCGCCTTCATGCCGTGGATCATGATGGGCGAGCAGCGCATCGGCGGCCTCCCGAGCCCCGCCGGCTTCTGGGTCCTCGGGCTCGGCCTGCTCGCGGTCCTGCTGGCGGCGCTCAGCGTGATCACGCGCAAGAACTCGAGGCATCCGCTGCTGCTGGTCGGACTGGCCGCCTTCGCGATCCTGCTGACCGCGGAGCGCCTGCTGGAGCGGACGGCCGCGCAGCAGGCGTGGGCCAGGTCGCAGGCGCGCGCCATCGTCAGCGGCGACACGCCGGCGGCGGTTCCGGACCCGGCGATGGCGTTGGGGACGTGGGTCGGCCTGGCGGCCGCCGGGGTGATCACGCTGTTCGGCCTGACCATCGTCGTGCGGCAGGCGGCGCAGCCATATGCCGAGCCCGAGGACGACGATGTCTGACGCCGTCGCGACCACGCGCATCACCGTGGCCCACAGTCCGGACTCGGACGACGCCTTCATGTTCTACGGCTTCGCCTGCGGGGCCGTGGAGCCCGGCCGGTTCGAGATCGCGCAGGTGCTGGCCGACATCGAAAGCCTCAACCGCGCCGCGTTCGAGGGACGCTACGAGGTGACGGCGGTTTCCGTGCACGCCTACGCGCACCTGGTCGACCGCTACGCGCTCCTGCCGCACGGCGCCAGCATGGGCGACCGCTACGGGCCGATGGTCGTGACCCGCGCGGACGGGCCGGCGACGCTCGACGGCGTGACCGTGGCCATCCCCGGAGAGCTGACCACGGCGTACCTGGCGCTGCAGCTCTACTTCCCCGGCGTCGCCTGGCGGGTGCTGCCGTTCGACGAAATCCAACCCGCCGTGGTGGAAGGGACCGTGGACGCCGGCCTGCTGATCCACGAAGGTCAGTTGACGTACGGCGACGACGGGCTGCGCTGCCTGGTGGACCTCGGCGTGTGGTGGGCCGACCGGACCGGGGGGCTGCCGCTGCCGCTGGGGTGCAACGTGATCCGGCGCGACCTCGGCGACGACACCATGCGCGAGGTGTCGCGCATGCTGCACGCGAGCATCGCGCACGCGCTGGAGCACCGGGCCGACGCCGTCGCGTACGCGCTCGACTTCGGCCGCGGTCTCGACGTCGAGCGCACCGACCGCTTCGTCGGGATGTACGTGAACGAGCTGACGCTCGACTACGGCCCGCGCGGGCGCGCGGCGCTGGAGCGGCTGTTCGCCGAGGCGTACGACGCGCGGCTCATTCCCCGCCCGGTCGCGGTAGAGTTCGTGGAATAGGGCGATGCATACCCGGCTCGCCGCCAGCGGCCTGCGGGACGTGGCCGACAAGCTCGACGCGGGCATCCGCCTGGAGCTCGATGACGGAGTGCGGCTCTTCGAAGCGCCCGACCTCCACGCCGTCGGCTGGCTGGCCAACCGCGAGCGGGAGCGGCGCCACGGCGGCCGGACCTTCTTCAACCACAACATCCGGCTGGAGGCGACCAACGTCTGCGTCGCGAGCTGCCTGTTCTGCGCCTTCGCCCGGCTGCAGCCGGGCGACGACGGGTCGTACACGATGACGCTGGAGCAGGCGTGGGACAAGCTGCGCGCCCGCGGCCGCGAAGCGATCACCGAGGTGCACGTGGTCAACGGGCTGCACCCGGACCTGCCCTGGGACTACTACCTGGATCTGCTGCGCGGCTTCAAGCGCATCCGGCCGGACATCCACCTGAAGTGCTTCACCGCGGTCGAGATCGCGTTCTTCGCCGAGCTGTACGGCAAGACCGACGAGCAGGTGCTGCGCGAGCTGATGGATGCCGGACTCGACTCGCTGCCCGGCGGCGGGGCGGAGGTGTTCGCCGCGCGTGTGCGCCGCAAGATCTGCCACGACAAGTGCGACGGGCCGCGCTGGCTCGACATTCACCGCACGGCGCACCGCCTGGGCCTGCGCTCGAACGTGACCATGCTGTACGGCCACATCGAGACGCCCGCGGAGCGGGTCGACCACATGCTGCAGGCCCGCGCGCTGCAGGACGACACCGGCGGCTTCCAGGCATTCATCCCGCTGGCGTTCCATCCGGACAACAACCGCATGCAGAAGCTGCCGGCGCCGACCGCCGCCGATACCCTGCGCGTGCACGCCGTCGCGCGGCTGGTGCTCGACAACATCCCGCACATCAAGGCCTTCTGGATCGCGACGGGTGTCGACATCGCCCAGACGCTGCTGTGGTACGGCGCGGACGACCTCGACGGCACGGTGCAGGAGGAGCGGATCTATCACATGGCGGGCGCCCCGACGCCGGAAGCGATGACGACGGACGAGATCAGCGGCCTCATCCGGGCCGCGGGCCGGCTTCCGGTGGAGCGTGACACGTTATACAATGTGGTTTCGGAGCCCGACGCGGCTCCTTCGTAAGGCAAGGTCGCTGGCACCTTTGTGATGCGCGGACCCAGGCGGTCGGGTCCGCGCTTTTTGTTGTGGAACGCTTGCGAAAAGTTTCACAGCACCGGCCGCCGGGACAAGGAGAGGGAGGAGGACGCACATGGACGTCGAGCTCCTGACCCGTTTCGAGAACGAACAGATCGGCGAGCGGCAGGCGTTGCCCGAGCGGTATCTCGGCCTCTCGGACGACGAGATGGAGGAGCGCATCGCGCGGGCGCGCGCTGCGCTCGGCCCGCGGCTGCTCATCCTCGGCCACCACTACCAGCGCGACGAGGTGATCCGCTTCGCCGACTGCACCGGCGATTCGTTCAAGCTCGCGCGGCAGGCGGCCGAACGGCGCGACGCCGACTACATCGTCTTCTGCGGCGTCCACTTCATGGCCGAGAGCGCGGACGTGCTGAGCGCGCCGCACCAGCAGGTGGTGCTCCCCGACCTGGCCGCGGGCTGCTCGATGGCCGACATGGCCGAGGCCGACCAACTGGAGGTGTGCTGGGACGAGCTGCGGGCGCTGGGCGCCACGGACGTCGTGCCGGTCACGTACATCAACTCCGCGGCGGCCATCAAGGCGTTCTGCGGCGAGCGCGGCGGCGTCACGTGCACGTCGAGCAACGCCGGCCCGACGCTGGAGTGGGCGTGGCGGCGCGGGCGGCGGATCCTGTTCCTGCCGGACCAGCACCTGGGCCGCAACACCGCCTACAAGATGGGCGTGCCGCTCGACGAGATGGTGGTCTGGGACCCGGACCAGCCGTTCGGCGGCGTGTCTCCCGACGAGCTGGAGCGCGCGCGGATGATCCTGTGGAAGGGGCATTGCTCCGTCCACACGCGCTTCAACGTCCAGCAGGTGGAGTTCCTGCGCAAGCAGCATCCCGGCCTGCGCGTCATCGTCCACCCGGAGTGCACCTGGGACGTGGTGCAGGCGGCGGACGACAGCGGCTCGACCGAATACATCATCAAGACGGTGACCGGCAGCCCTGCCGGCTCCACGTGGGCCGTCGGCACGGAGGTGCACCTGGTCAACCGCCTCGCCCAGACGCTGGCGCCGGAGCGCACGGTGCTCACGCTCGACCCCATCGGATGCCTTTGCTCCACGATGTTCCGGGTGTCGCCGAACCACCTGCTGTGGGTGCTGGAGGGGCTGCTCGACGGCGTCGTGCACAACCGGATCGTCGTCCCGGACCAGGAGAAGCACTGGACCCGGGTGGCGCTCGACCGCATGCTGGAGATCCACTAGACTCTCTTGCTGCACTCGATTCGAAGGAGATTCCCTGATGGCCCATGAACTGCCGCCGCTGCCGTACGACTACAACGCGCTCGAGCCGCACATCGACGAGCAGACGATGCGCATTCACCACACGAAGCACCACCAGACGTACGTCACCAAGCTCAACGGCGCGCTCGACGGGCATCCGGAGCTGGCCGGCAAGAGCGTCGACGAGCTGATCGCCGGCCTCGCGGGCCTGCCGGACGGGATCCGGACGGCGGTGCGGAACAACGGCGGCGGGCATTCGAACCACACCATGTTCTGGCAGGTGATGGGGCCGAACGGCGGCGGCGCGCCGACCGGCAACGCGGCCAACGCCATCGACGCGGCGTTCGGCTCGTTCGACACGTTCAAGGCGCAGTTCGCGGCCGCCGGCGCGGGGCGCTTCGGCAGCGGCTGGGTCTGGCTGATCAACTCGGGCGGCGCGCTCAGCATCGAGAGCTCTCCCAACCAGGACGGGCCCGTGATGGAGGGCAAGAGCGCCATCCTCGGCCTCGACGTCTGGGAGCACGCCTACTACCTGAAGTACCAGAACCGGCGTCCCGACTACATCTCGGCCTGGTTCAACACGATCAACTGGGACGAGGTGAACCGGCGGCTCGGGTAGCCGCCAGCGGCCGCTCCTGAGAGCGCGGCGACGTGTCCGCGGTCCTCTTCCTGTTCCTGTCGCACCTCGGCGTCGGCATCGTCGCGTCGCTGCTGGCGGTGTCGAAGGCGGCCGGCGTCAAGTTCTTCCGCTTCAACGCGGGCCTCGGCGCGACCCTGCTGCTGATCGCGCTGGCGTTCCGTCCCGATCCGCCGGTCCAGACGCCCGCGGCGGCCATCGGACTGGGCGCGCTGGTGGCGTCCACCGCCGCGCTGCTCGTCTACTGGGCCACCATCGGCCGGGTGCTGGCGCGCCTGCGACCCGTGCTGCTCTGGACATCCGCCGCCGGCGGGACCGTGGCGCTAGTGGCGCAGGCGCTGAGCTGGTCGGCGGTCGAGATGGGGCCGTCGGCCGGGTTGACCACGGCCAGCTTCCTCTCGTCGGCCGCACTGCTGGGTGGAAGCTGCACGGCGATGATCCTCGGCCACTGGTACCTGGTCCTGCCGTCGATGGACGTCGCCCTGCTGCAGTCGATCGTCAAGCTCCACATCTGGTCCACCGTATTGCGCATCGCCGTGGTCGCGGCGGTGGTCTGGGCGGCGCTGGCGACATGGGAGTCGCCGTCCGGGGCCGGCTTCGAGCGCTACGCGCTGTCGATCGAGGGCATCTTCCTGTGGCAGCGCGTGCTGTTCGGCCTGGCGGGGCCGGCCGTGCTCGCCTGGCTCACCTGGGAGACCGCGAAGATTCGCTCCACCCAGTCGGCCACCGGGATTCTCTACGTGGACTTCTTCACCGTCATCGTGGGCGAGGTGCTGGCCAAGTACCTGCTGCTCTCCCAGCGGGTGCCGCTGTGAAGCTCACGCTCGTCTGTCCCGACTGCGCGGGCCGTCTTCCAGTGGACGCCGCCGCCGCGCCGGAAACGGTCCGTTGCGGCGGCTGCCGGCGCGAGATTCCGCTCGCGGTGAGCGACAACGTGCGCGACGACGCCGAGGTCGACCGCTGCCCGGTCTGCGAAGGCAGCGACTTCTACATCCGGAAGGATTTCGACCCCAAGCTCGGCCTGGCTGTCATCGTCACCGGCGCGCTCATCAGCGCCGGGTTCTACTGGTTCGGAATGGACCTCATCGCCTATGGCGTCCTCGGGCTGGCGGCGCTGGTCGACCTGATCGTGTACGGCCGGCTGGGCGACCTGTCGGTCTGCTACCGCTGCCACGCGGAGTTCCGCGGCGAGTACCGCAGGACCGCGCCGATCTTCGACCTCCACACGGCGGACGAGCTGGAGCTCGAATGGGCCCGCCGCATCGGCAAGCGCTAGCGCGGCCGGCGCCAGATCAAGGTCAGCGCGATGACGACCGCGACGCCCAGCAGGCGACGCGGCCCGTTGACGAACAGGACCGCGCCGTTGAGAATCATGAACAGGAACGCGCCGCGCACCGCGTGCGTCCACGCCGCCGCGCGCCGCGCGTAGCTCTCCGGCAGCGCCTGCCACCAGAGGCCTTCGCCGACCCAGAGCAGGGTGAACGCATAGTTCACCCAGAGTCCGCCGCCCCAGTCGAATCCGAGGAGCGCGTCCGTCTGCCGCGCGGTATAGGCGTAGGCGGCGGCGTGGCTCCAGCCGTGGTGCGTGCCGAAGGCGACGGCGACGTGCGCCAGGTAGCAGGCCGCGCCGAGCAGCCAGACCGGCCTGGCCCACGGCCGGACCGGCTGGCGCGTGCGGCCGTACTCGCCGGCCGTGTACAGCAACAGCGCGGTCCAGATCGTCAGGATGGTCAGAACAGCTTCACCTCGACCAGCTCGCCCTTCTCGACGATATCCGTCTGGGCCGGGATCTCGATGTAGCCGTCGGCCAGCGACATGCTCGTGATGTCGCCCGAGGCCTTGAACGCGGGCACGGCCTCGCCGCCCACGACCCGCACCGTGTAGAACTGGTGCCGGCCGGTCGTGGAGACGATGCGCTGGGCGGCGCGGACGGAGGCTGTGCGCGGCTGGTGGGGCGGGAGGTGCGCCATCCGCCGCAGCAGCGGCACCAGCAGCATGTAGGCGTTCGAGAGGCACGAGGTGGGGTAGCCGGGCATGCCGAACACCGGCTTGCCGCCGATATGCCCGAACACGGTGGGCTTGCCGGGCTTGACCGCGATGCCGTGGAACAGCACCTCGCCCCGCCGGACGAGCAGGTCCAGCATCAGGTCGCGCTCGCCGACCGAGCTGCCGCCTGAGAAGACGAGCACGTCGGCGTCGCCGCAGGCGTCGAGCGCGGCGTCGAGCGCGTCGAGGGTATCGGCCGCCGTCGGGTAGCCCACCGCCCGCCCGCCGTGCCGCTCGACGACGGCGCCTACCGTGAAGCGGTTGATGTCGTAGATCTGGCCCGGTCCCAGCGGCTGCCCCGGCTCGATGATCTCGTTGCCGGTCGACAGGATGGCGACGACCGGCCGGTCGAACACGTCCACGTCCGCAATGCCCAGGGCGGAGATGGAGCCGAGCCGGCTGGGCGTCAGCAGGTCGCCGCAGGCCAGCAGCGCCTGCCCGACCGCGATGTCGGCGGCGCGGCGTCCGACGTGCTGCCGGGGGTACACCGGCGTGAAGACGCGCACGCCGCCGTCCGGCTCCCGTTCCGTGCGCTCGACCATCACCACCGCGTCGGCGCCGTCGGGCATCGGCGCGCCGGTCGCGATCTGGGTGCAGTCGCCAAGTTCGAGACGGCGCGTGGGGACGCCGCCGGTGTGCACGGTCTCGATGCAGCGCAGCGTGCGCGGCGCGTCGCCGCCGGCGCCGAACGTGTCCTCGGCAATCACCGCGTAGCCGTCCATGGCGGCGCGGTCGAACGGCGGCACGTCGGCGGTCGCCACGACATCGGCGGCCAGCACGCGGCCGTCCGCCGCCGTGAGCGGCACGCGCGCGGTGCGCTCGAGCGGCGCCGCCGCGGCGGTGACGATGCCGAGCGCCTCGTCGAGAGGAATCGTCTTGCGGATAGGCCGCATCGCGGTTCCTTCGGTCATCGGCGCGCCTCGCGGACCATGTGGCCGAGCTCCGGGAGGATCAGCTTCGTCATGGCCAGGCGGACGGCGTTCTCGGAGCCGGGCAGGCTGATCACGATGGTCCCGGCGGCGAGGCCCGCGCACGCGCGGCTCAGCATGGCGGCCGGCCCGATCTCCTGGTAGCTCAACGCGCGGAACAGCTCGCCGAAGCCGTCGATGCGCTTGTCGAGCAGCGCCGACACCACTTCGTAGGTGCCGTCGCGCCGCGTGATGCCGGTGCCGCCGGTGGTGATCACCACGTCGACTTCCGGCGCGCCCATTCCCGCCTGCACGGCGGCCCGGATGCGCTCCGGATCGTCCGGAACGATCGTCTTCCCCGCTACGTCCTGCCCGGCCTGCGCCAGCAACTCCACGATGGCGCCGCCGCCGCGGTCGGTCTCCTCGGTCCGGGTATCGCTCACCGTCACGACGGCGCAGCGTGTGGTGCGGGGCGCCTCGCCGCGATGAGCGGTATGGCTCACGCGGCGGATTATACCGCCCGGGTTGCCCGCCGCAGGCGAAGCTCGTACCATCGGCGCGTGCCGGCAAGCCGCACCCGGACGTCCCTCCCGAGTTTTCCGGTGGCAGCGCCGGCCTGCCTGCTCGCAGCGCTGCTGCTCACCGGGCTTGCAGCGCAGGACAACGGCGGGCTGGACGCCGCCGCCCGGCGCTGGGTGGACGACACGCTGCAGCGCCTGACGCTGGACGAGAAGATCGGCCAGTTGCTCGTCCCGTCGTTCCGCGCGGTCTACACCAGCAGCGACAGCGAGACGTACGACGAGCTGGCGGCGCTCGCCGGCGACCACCGCGTCGGCGGCCTGATCATGTTCGGCTCGCGCACGCCGCAGCCGCGGGTCCTGCTCAATCGGGGCTACTCACGCAGCGGCCTCGGCGATCCGCTCGACGCCGCGTCGCTCATCAACCGCCTGCAGGCGGCCGCTCCCGTGCCGCTGCTCGTCGCGGCCGACTTCGAGACCGGCGCCGGCTTCCGGCTGAAGGGCACCACCACCTTTCCGCCCGCCATGGCGTTCGGCGCGGCCGGGGATCCGCGGCTCGCGTACGAGGCGGGCCGTATCACGGCCGCCGAGGGGCGGGCCATGGGGGTGCACGTCAACTTCGCGCCGGTCGTCGACGTGAACAACAACCCGCGCAATCCGGTCATCAACATCCGCTCGTTCGGCGAGGATCCGGAGCGGGTCGGCGTGCTCGCGTCGGCCTACATCGAAGGGTTGCGCGCCGGCGGCATGCTCGCCACGGTGAAGCACTTCCCGGGCCACGGTGACACGGACGTGGACTCGCACCTGGGCCTGCCCATCATCCATCACCCGCGCGAGCGTCTCGACCGGATCGAGCTGGTGCCGTTCCGGGCCGGCTTCGCCGCCGGGGCCGATGCGGTGATGACCGCCCACATCGAGCTGCCGGCGCTCGATCCCACGCCGGCCACCCCCGCGACCTTCAGCGGCCCGATCGTCCGGCGCCTGCTGCGCGAAGAGCTGGCGTTCGACGGCCTGGTGTTCACGGACTCGATGCGGATGCGGGCGGTGTCGGAGCTCGTGACGCCGGACGTGGCGGCGGCGCGCGCGGTGATTGCAGGTCATGACATGGTGCTCCACTCGCCGGACGACGTGGCCGCCCTCGACGGCATCCGGGCCGCGGCCGCGGCCGGCGACCTGACGGAAGAGCGGATAGACCGATCGGTCCGGCGCATCCTGAGCGCCAAGGCGCGCCTGGGGTTGCACCGCGAGCGGGCCGTGAGCCTCGCCGCATTGCCGGACGTGGTCGGCACCCGCGCGCATGCCGAGGTGGCGCGAGAAGTCAGCGAGCGCGCGCTGACGCTTCTCAAGGACGACCGCTCGACCGTGCCGCTGCCGGCGCCGCGGGATGCGTCCGTGCTGTACCTGTCCGTGCTCGACTACCCGGCCGGCTGGGGGATCGGCTCGCCGAGCCGCACGTTCATTCCGGAGCTGGAGGCGCGCTGGCCGAACGTCACCGCGATCGAGCTCTCGGACCGTACGCCGCTCTCGGAGATCGAGCTCGTGCGCGAGACCGCCCGGCGCCACGACGCCGTGGTCGCCGGCGTGTTCGTGCGCACGGCTTCGTTCAGCGGCCGCATGGACCTGGCGCCGGCGCTCGCCGACCTGCTCTCCGCGCTCGCCAGCGATACGGAAGCGACGGGCCGGCCGTTCGTGGCGGTCCTGTTCGGCAACCCGTACTCCGCCGCCTTCCTCGCGGATCTCCCGGCCATCCTCGTGACGTACGGCTTCTACGATCTGGTGGAAGCGTCCGCCGCGCGCGCGCTGGCAGGGGAGATCCCGGTCCGCGGCCGCCTGCCCGTCTCGCTCGGCGACGCGTTCCCGCTGGGCCACGGCCTCGACCGGTCACCCGCGGCCCCCTGATCCGGCGGAAGCATCCCGCCATGGCCAGACCCGAAATTCCCGCTGCCGGCAAGGCGATAACGGCTGACTGGATGCGGCGTGCGCTGCGCGCGGGCGGGGCGTCGGACGTGCCCGTCATCGAGGACATCGTGGTCGAAGACATCGGCGTCGGGCTGGGCCTCATGGCGGAGATCGTGCGCTGCCGGCTGGTCTGCTCCGGGCCCGCGAACGCCGTTCCCGCAAGTGTTGTCGTCAAGCTGCCCAGCCCGGCGGAGCGCAGCCGCCGGCTGAGCAGGCTGCAGGCGCTCTACAAGCGGGAATACGCCTACTACCGGCACATTGCGCCACAGGGTGCGATGCGCTCGCCGCGCCTGCTGTACGGCGACTACGAGGACAAGAGCGACCGGTTCGTCCTGGTGCTGGAGGATCTCGGCGGCATGCACACCGGCGACCAGCTCGCGGGCGCCACCGCGGACGAGGCACGCAGCGCCGTCCGGGCCATTGCGCGCCTGCACGGACGCAACTGGAATGCGGTCGACCGGCCGCCGCTGTCCGGCTTCCACGAAGTGGGCAGCCCGAAGAACCGGACGGTGCTGCAGATCATCTTCCTGGCCTACCTCGTCCCTGCGCTGGAGCACTTCGGCGAATTCTTTTCTCGCGAGATGCGCGCCCTGGTCGAAGCGTACGGGCCGCGGGTGGCGGCCCATCTGGTCGACCTCCGCGCCCAGCCCCAGACGTTCGTTCACGGCGACTACCGGCTTGACAACATGTTCTTCGACGCCGGCGGCGGGAGCGAGGCCGTGATCGTGGACTGGCAGGTCAGCGGCGTCGGCAACGGCCTGTACGACGTCGCGTACTTCATGTGCGGCAGCGTGCCGACGGAGATTCGCCGCGAGATCGAACGGGATCTCCTGGCCGAGTACGCGGACATCGTGCGCGGCATGGGAGCGCGCGACTTCACGTTCGAAGACGGCTGGCGCCTCTACCGGCAGAACATGCTCGCCTGTTTTCTGATCATGATCATCGTGAGCGGCGGACTTGACCTTGACGACGCACGCATGCGCCGGCTGGTCGAGACCGGCATGCGCCGCACGCTGGCGGCCATGGAAGACCTCGATGCGGCGGAATTTCTGCCCGCCCCGCGGCCGGTGCTGAGCCCGTCGCACATGTTCTCGAGCCTGTCCGGCCTGGCGTATCGCGGCTACCGCGCGCTGCGGTAGCCGGGCGGGGACAATCGGAATCGATGGCGCAACCCTACGGCCAGCTCTCCGGGCGGCAGCGCGCCCTGACCATGGGCGTCGTCATGCTGGCGATGTTCCTGGCCACGCTCAGCCAGATGAGCCTGGCGACGGCGATGCCGGTCATCGTCGCCGACCTCGGCGGGTTCGACCGCTACACGTGGGCGGCGACCTCCTACCTGGTGGCGGCCACGGTTGCGATTCCGATCGCGGGCCGCCTGGCCGACATCCACGGCCGCCGGATCTTCTTCGTCCTGGGCCTGTCCATCTTCATCGCCGCGTCGGTGCCGGCCGGACTGAGCCAGACCATGACGCAGCTCATCGCCTTCCGCGCCCTGCAGGGCATCGGCGGCGGCATCATCATGTCCAACAGCGCGGTGGCCGTGGCGGACCTGTACGCGCCCGAGGAGCGCGGCAAGTACGTCGGGTTGCTGGGCCTCGTCTACGCGGTGGCCGCGGTCGCCGGTCCCGTGCTCGCCGGCGTCATCACCGACAGTGCATCCTGGAGCTGGATATTCCTGATCAACGTGCCCCTCGGAATCCCGGTGCTGCTGCTGCTCGTCCGGTATTTCCCGCCCATTGTGCCGGCGGCCGGGAACCGCGGGCTCGACTATCCCGGCATCGTCACGCTGACGCTCGCGGTGGTGTCCGTGATGGTCGCGTTGTCGCTGGCGGGCGAGCGCTACGCCTGGGCCTCGCCGCAGGTGGCCGGGCTGCTGGCGTTCGGGCTGGCCGCGGCCGGCGCGTTCGTCCTCATCGAGTCGCGATCCGCGTGTCCAATCATGCCGCTGGAGATCTACCGCAACCGCGTGGTCGCGGCGGCGGTGGCCGTCACGTTCCTGACCTGCTTCGGGCTGTACGGGACCATCCTGTTCACGCCGCTGTTCTTCCAGGGCGTGCAGGGTACGTCGGCGACCGGGAGCGGCGCGTTCCTGACGCCCATCATGCTCGGCATGGTGGTCGGCTCGGTGGTTTCCGGGCAACTGCTCTCCAGAACCGGCGCGCGCTACCGTCTGCAGGCGGTCGTGAATACCGGCCTGGTGACGGCTGGCCTGTATCTGCTCTCCACCATGAACCAGGAGACCGGCTATCTCCAGGCCATCGGCTACATCGTGATCATGGGCCTGGGCATGGGCGGCACGCTCGCGACGCTGGGAGTGGCGGTGCAGAACACCGTCCCGTTCGCGCTGGTGGGAATCGCCACCTCCACGCTGCACTTCTTCCGGCTGGTCAGCGGCGCGGCGGGCCTCGCGGTGCTCGGCGGCGTGATGACGACGCGGTTCTCGGCCAGGGTCGACCAGGCGGTGCCCGGCAGCGTCGGCGGCGTGCTCTCCGCCGGCGAGCTCGACGCCATCAAGGACAATCCGCGGGTGCTGCTGGATCCGTCCGCAACGGAGGGGCTACGGGCCGCCTTCGCGGAGGCCGGAGCGGACGGCGCGCGGCTGGCGGAAACATTTCTCGCAGCGCTGAACGCCGCGCTCGGCGGTGCGATGGCAGACGTATTCACCGTAACCGCGGCGGTGGTCGGTGTGGCGGTGGCCGCCGCGCTGTTCATGCGGACCGGGCCGCGCTGAGCGCGGCCGTCAGCGCCCCGAAGCGCGTTCGATGCGGATGACCGCGCCGGCGTTGCCGTCGACACGCAGCCGGTCGCCGTCGGCGATCAGGCGCATGGCGTCGCGCACATTGACCACCGCGGGCAGCCCGAACTCGCGGGCCACGACGGCGCCGTGCGACAGGTAGCCGCCGGTCTCAGTCACCACCGCGGACGCACGCAGGAACAGCGGCGTCCAGCCCGGGTCGGTGGAGGGCGCCACCAGCACGTCGTTGCGGCGCATGCGGCCGCCGTCATGCGGGGTGCGCAGCACGCAGGCGACGCCTTCGGCAGCGCCCGCGGCCGCCGCGACGCCGGGCCACTCGTCGCCGTCCGCCACCGGTTCCGCCGCCAGGGCGGAGTGCGGGCGCGGGGCCGCACCGGGCGGTTCCTCGATCACGCCGGGCAGTTCCAGCTCCTCCTGCGCGGCCAGGCTCGCGGCGCGGTCGGCCACCAGTGCGCCCGCGCCCGTTCCGTCCCAGGCCCCGGTCAGCCACGGCTCGACCTCGAAGAGGCTCAGGTGAAAGACATCATGCGCATCGGCGATCTGGCCGGCCGCCTGCATTCTCCGGCCCACTTCGAGGCAGAACCGCCGGATGAGCGCAATGGCCGCCGCCGACCCCGACTTGGCGTTTTCCCGCAGCGCGGCGCCGAGTCGGGCTCGCGCCAGGACCCGCCGCGCGACGGGGCGGAGGACGGCGGGCAACGCCGCCAGCTCCGCTTCCGCCTGCCGCCGCACGTCGGCGGCGCGCGACCGATGGTCACGCGTCGGCGCGTTGTCGACCTGGAAACGCACCTGCTCGAGCACGTAGCCCGGATCTTCAGCCCAGCGCGTGCTGGCGAGCTCCATCTCGAACACCGCCCGGTGACCGAAGCGATCGAGGTAGTCCTCCATGGCGATCCGGAAGGGGGCGTCCGCGGGCAGCGCCTTCCAGGCGAGCCGGTCGGGATCCCGCAACGCGGCCGCCGCCGCGGCGTCTGCGGCGGCACTCTCGGCGAGCTCCCGGATGCGAAACCCGTGCTCGGCGCTGGCCACGTCTCCCGACGCGGCCAGGAGACGGGAGACCAGCGACCTGGCCGCACCGCGCCGCGTCAACTGGAGGATCCACTCGAGCACCCGCGCCCAGACGGCGCAGTAGGTGGCCGCGAGCTGCAGCACAGGCTGGTACGTGGCGCCCAGTGACTGCAGTTCCCGGAAACGCGCCCGCAGCGCGTCGGCGCTCAGGTTCGAGAGATCGACCGCGCGGCTCTCCCTGGCCCGCGCGATCAGCGCGTCAATCTGCCCGGGGGCGTCCCGGCGGAATCCCCGGAGTCTGTTGACCAGCCTGAATCGCCGCCGCACGCGGGCCAGGCCGGCGCGGCCGCGCAGGGCCCCGCGGTCCGGCACCGGGATCTCCGGCTGGTAGCCGCCGAGGGTGAGGTTCGCGTCCGCGGGCGAGATGCCGAGCGAGTCGTAGAGGCTCCACTGCAGGCTGTCGAGATCGAAGTAGGGCCGCCCGCCGAAGCGGCGCATTACCTGCATGCCGCGCGGCAGCGGATACTCCACGAGCTGCGCCGAGGCGTAGACGACGGCCTGCGCGTTGGCATCCAGCATCGACCAGGTGGCCATGGTCAACGGGCGCGGCAGGGAATCCCGGATGTTGCCGTCCGACCACGTCGGGACCTTTGCGGGAACGCCGGGGAAGGTCCAGCGCGGCAGCCGGGTCACCGGGCGCGACTGCAGCATCCAGAACGTCCGGCCGTCCCAGGCCCACTCCACGTCCTGCGGCGTGTCGCCATCGCCGAGGGACCAGTGGACCCGCACGACGAGGCCCGCCAGCGCTTCGATCTCCCGCTCGTTGAGGACGGCGGCTTGGCCGGTGTCGTCCAGGCGCGTGACCGCGATGTCCAGCACCGACCAGCGCACCGCGTACTGCTGCGGCGCGACGGCGCCCTGCACGACGGCCTCGCCCGTGCCGGCGGCCAACTCGATCGCCACCATCTGCCGCTCGCCCGTCACGGGGTCGCACGAGAAGGCGACGCCGGCCGCCGCCGGGCCGTCGCGCGGGTCGCCGACCATCTCGCAGATCACCACCGCGCACGGCGTGGCGTCGTCGGCGACGCCCGCCCGCCGCCGGTAGGCGACGGCGCGCGGAATCCAGAGCGACGCGAAGCAGCGCGACACGGCGGCGCACACCGCGTCGAGCCCGACGACGCCCAGGTAGCTCTCGTGGATGCCGGCGAACGCCGTGTCGGCGCCGTCTTCCGCTACAGCGGAGGAACGGACCGCCACAGCGCTTTCGTCCAACCCGGTCCCGTCGAGGAACCGGCCCACCGCCGCCCGGGCGGCAGGAGGCAGGCCCGTCCGGATGACGAGGTCGCGGAGCGCGGCGAGACGCGCCTGCACGTCGTCGCTGGTGACGTCGTCCGGTGTCACCGCGGCGAGCGGCAGGGCCAGGGCGGCGACGTCCGGCGTGCGGAACAGCTCAGCGTAGACGGAGGCGGGAACGACGCCGCCGGGCGGCACCGTGAAGCCGTAGCGTGCGAGCCGGGCGAGGTTCCAGCCCTTACCCCCAACCACGGCAGGACCGGCCGCGAACGCTTCGTCCCAGGTCAGGAGCTGATCGCGCAAGTCCGCTCCCGGGTTCGGCGCTGCGGTCTTCGACATCCGGAAACAGGAATTGTACCGTCCCCGCCGCGGTGACGCGGATCGGCGAGCGCGGCAGGAGGCTGGTGGGGAACGCCGGTTGGCGCCGGGCTGTTGCTATAATCAAGGTCCCCTAGCGCCCTTAGCTCAGCTGGATAGAGCGTCTGGCTACGAACCAGGAGGCCGCAGGTTCGAATCCTGCAGGGCGCGCCAAACCCCCTTCCCAGCGAGTCCGACTGGAGCAGCGGGCCTCGCGGTCGAGCAACGCTGCCGCCGTCTCTACTTCGGGTGCGCGATGATGGTGTGGAGGACGTAGGCGTCGCCTTCGATGGTGAAATAGAAGCGCCACGACCGATTGACCCTGGCTTGCCACAAGCCCGTGGACTCGTCGTATTTCTTGGCGTGGAGCGACGGATGCTAAAGGTTCTCGGCGCGGTGTGAACTAGCCGTGCGGCTCGTATTACTTGCTCGACGCGCCCCGGCAATCTTTTTGAGCGACGCCGTCGCCTGTTCCGCGGTGTCGAACGGCCCGGAGTACCTGCCGGCCTTGAAATCCTCCATGCTTTCGCGAAACGCTGCGAGCACGCGGCTGTCGATGAGCGTCTTCGGCGTCATGCTGGAGTTCTAACTGAGGGGCTGCCGGCTGCGTACCGATCTCAGCGGCGCGTCCCGGCAATGTCCATGGCGACGCGGAATACCGAGTTGCCCGACGTCACGTACATGGTCTTCATGTCCGGTCCACCGAAGGCGAGGTTGGTGATGGTGTCCTGCGGGATCGGAATGCGATTGATGAGCTCGCCGGTGGGGGAGAAGACGTAGACGCCGGCCGGGTTGTCCAGCGTCTCGCTCGTGTCCCGCGTCTGGTTCATGCCGGCGGCGACGTAGATGTTTCCTTCCACGTCGATCCCCATGCCGTCCGCGCCGCGACCCGGGGCGAAGTCGTGGAAGATGCGCGGATTGGACAGCTCGCCCTCGGGGCTGAGGTCGAACTCCCGAATCCGCCGGGGCTCGCCCGCGCCGCGATTGATCTCGACCAGGTACAGCGTGCGATCGTCGAGCGACAGGATCAGGCCGTTGGATCCCTGCACCAGCGGCGACGCGGCAATCTTGGTGACGGCGCCGTCCGTGTCGAGGCGATATACCTCACCAGAGCCGGTGAAGTAGATTCGCCCGCGGGCGTCGAAAGTCAGGTCGTTCGGTACGCCGAAGTCCACCGCGCCGGAGCTGTCCGCCAGCACCTCGATATTGCCCGTCTCGAGATCCGTTCGGGTGATCCTGCCGGGCGTGTTGCGCTCGGGGTCGCCCCGTTCGGCCGCGAGCAGTCTGAACTGCGTGTCGAGTCGCAGACCGTTCGGACGGTTGGCCGGTTGGCGATACGTCGCGATCAGGCCGTCCGTGCCCAGCCTCACAATCCGGTCGCTGGCAAGGTCCGTGAAGTAGACCGTCCCGTCCGGGTGCGCCACCGGCCCTTCCGTCTTCACCACGTGGACATTGGCGAGATGCTCGGCGGTCTGCGCCCAGCCGGGCGTGCTCGCGAGCAGCGCAAGGCAGGCTGCCGCCGGAATTGCACGGACAGACAGACTGGTCATCGGCGTCCTCCTCCCCAAGAGCGTGCGCCCGCAACTCGGCTTTCGAGGTCGAGGAGCGCCTGTTTGACCGGCAGACCGCCGCCGAATCCGGTGAGTGTGCCGTCCGCGCCGATCACGCGGTGGCACGGCACCACGATGGAGAGCGGGTTCCTGCCGTTGGCCGCGCCTACCGCGCGTGACGCCGTCGGCTTGCCGATGCGGCGCGCCAGCTCGCCGTAGGAGATGGTTTCGCCGTACGTGATGCGGCGGAGCTCCTCCCAGACCCGGAGCTGGAACGGCGTGCCGTCGGGAGCGAGCGGCAGGTCGAAGTCGCGTCGGTCCCCGTCGAAGTACTCCGCAAGCTGCCGCTTCGCCGCGTCCAGCGCCGCAGGCAGCGCGCGACGTTCCTCGCACCACTCCGCATCGGGTGCACGAGCCGCCGCGTTCGGCAGGTCGATGCGTTCGAGATGCCGCTCGTCGCCCACCAGGCGCAGGATGCCGATGGGCGTATCGAAGTCATGGTAGGTTTTGGACATTCAAGCCTCCCGTCAGTAGTCTTCGGCCGCCAGCGACGCGCGCAGGATCCGCTGCGCGTTGCGCTGCACGATGTGCCGGTTGGCGTAGGCCGGGTGGCACCAGTTGACCTGCCGGTCGTGGCGCTTGCGCGGCCCGTAGCCGGCGCTCGTCGTGGCCTCGATCAGCTTCGTGCGATCGAGCTCCACGTACCCCTCCGGCGTGAACTGCGCGATGATGAGGTCGCCGTCGTCGTTGTTGACGAAGTAGCGGTCCTCGTGGCGCACGATGAACGCGCCGCCCCAGCGCGCCTGCGGGGTCATCTCGCCGCTCATCCACAGGCGTTCGCCGGTGCGCGCGTCGAGTCCGCGCAGCTCGCCGTAGCTCCCGACGCCGTACACGTAGTCGCCGATGATCTGCGGCGGGGTGATGACGGAGTGCAGTCCGTCGGTATCGTTCGGCAGCTCGCTGCGGCTGGAGCCCTCCCACAGCTTGGTCGCGGCCGGCCGGTCCGTGCTGAGCTGCATCATCAGCGAGCCGGTGTAGAAGTTGCTGACGAACAGGTAGTTCCCGGACTTGACGGGCGTGACGATGTTCATGCTGTCGCCGCCCCAGGGCTGCTCCCAGTAGACCTCCCCGGTCGCCGGATCGAGCGAAACAAGGGCGGAGGGATGCCAGATGATCAACTGCCGCACGCCGCCGGCTTCATAGATGATGGGCGCGGCCCGGCTGCCGCCGGTCACGTCGAGCGAGCGCCACAGCTCCGCGCCGGTGTGCTTGTCGAACGCCACGACCAGGGCGTCCGGCTCGCCGCCCACCACCGCGATCAACTGGTCGCCGTCGACCAGCGGCGCGCTGGAGGTGCCGCTGAACGGCATGCTGGCGTCGTATTCCGCGAGGTAGTTGCGGTGCCAGATGACGGCGCCGGTCTCGACGTCGAGACACCAGAGCAGCCCGGTGGCGCCGAGCACGTATACGCGGTCCCCGTCGACCGTCGGCGTGGCCATCGGTCCGGCCGCGTACGACAGCATGAGCGCCCGGTAGGTGGCGCCCCAGGAGTACGTCCACAGGATCTCGCCGGTTTCCTCGTCGAGCGCGAGCGCCCGCTCGGTGCCGTCGAACGTGCGCGACTCCGGATCTTCCTCCCAGTCGGTGACGAACACGCGGCCGTCGGCCACGGCCGGCCCGCCGAAGCCGTTGCCGATGGGGACGCTCCAGGTTTCCTTCAAGCCCCCTTCCGGAAAGCGCTCGACGATGCCCGTCTCGCGCCAGACGCCGTCGCGGTCCGGCCCCCACCACTGCGGCCAGTCCTCGGCGCCGAGCCCGGTGCCCGTCAGGGCGATCAGGCATGCACAGACCGCCAGCATTCCTCCGTACCGCACGTGCCCTCCTTCACTCGCCCCGCGCACCTCGCGGGGCACCATCCCTTGCGCTGGCAAGGCCCCATAAGGATAGTAGGACAGCGCCTCGTCGCGGGCCTGGTCCTGCAAGATGAACGAGGTCGGATGGGCGGAGAGAGTGCTACGCTAGAGATAGAGCGTGCGACGAAGGGAGAAGCGACATGATGAGGCAGTCTCAATCCCGGGTGAGCATCCTGCTCGCCATCGTGGTGGCGGGTGTGTTCGCAATCCTCGTGTTCGGCCAGCCGTCGACCACCGCGGCCGTCCAGAGCAACTTCACCGGCGGCGAGCCGACCCGGCCGGACTCGTCCGACATGCGGGCGCTCCGCCTGCGCTTCGAGGCCGGGGTCCGCTCGAATTGGCACAGCCATGGCGGCTGGCAGATCCTGGCGGCAGAGGAGGGCCGCGGCCGCACGCAGGTGCGCGGCGGCGAGATCATGGAGCTGGTGCCCGGCGGGCGTCCGGTCTTCACGGCCGCGGGCGTCGTGCACTGGCACGGGGCCTCGCCGGACGAGCACGTCGTGCAGCTCACCGTCCTCGGCGGCGCCGGCGACAGGCCTACCTCCTGGTTCGGCCCGGTGACCGAAGAGGAGTACCGCGGGGAGTAGGTCGGCGGCTCGCTGGTTGGAGAGGCGCTGCGTCTCGCGGCAGGGTAATTCTCGGCCCTACGCCTTGCCGTGTCTCGTTCGCCAGGCTTCCCAGTCGATGGTGGTTGAATTCCTGAGTATCAAGTCCTCGGGATTCATGCCGTCGCAGAAAATGGCCAGGTTCAGGCAGTCCCAACGTGCGCTTGGAGCGATGACACCGTCGAATCCAAGAAATGCCGCCGCGTCACCAATTTCCCGGGTGCGGTCGTAGAAGAGAGCCTGGTACTTGTCCCGGTCAACGCCAAGTGTTTCGAGGTCGCGAATGTCAGCGAACCTCAGCGTGGCGCGCGTTGTGACTTCGATTTCGTTGAGGGTGAACTGAACGGCCGACGGAAACACCGGCTGTCTCGTGAGGTGAAAGTACATCTCCGAAACAGCACCGTCCGCTGCGAGCGACGTGTATAGCACGTCGACGGAACCGAGGTCCCAGCGCCCGAACGAGGGGCGGCACAGCAGCGGGTCCTGCTCACTCCGGACGACACGCCACACGGTGTCGTGCAAGGACACTCGCGGTAGCTTGTCCAGCGCGTCAAGGAGGGCAAGATCACGCGCGTGCGATCTTTTCCTCATCGCCTAGCAGCCCGTGGTGAAACCCCGCGTCGCACCGAGACCGGTCAGGCGCCCGGCTGACAAGGCGCGAAGAGCGAGCATATTCGACGATATGTGAGCCCCTGATGTTCTCAAAGCCCAACACAGGCCCTTGGCGGGATGCATGGCCGGTCGAATGCAGCGGGGCTTTCGCCACGGGCTGCTACAGGTAGGCGCCCGCTTCAAGTCTGTCGATGACTTCGAGCACCTGCTCGGAGCGGCCGGCATAAATCAAGTCGACCGCCCGCTCACCCTGGAGTAACGGATGCGATGTGTGAAGCCACAGGCGAGTTTCCTGCGGCGAATAGAAATCGGACAGGCGCTCCACGACATAGCGAAGATCTGCAATCACTGTCTGGGTATGCAGTGATGGAGACGCCGTTCCACGGTTCCAGCGAGATACCGTGGGCGGAGATACATCCACGATGTTGGCGATATCCGCACCTCGCAGGCCACCGCGATTGCGCAGCTCGTCCAGAATCCTGGCCACCGCAGTCGACATCCGATCCGGCTCCTTCCTCAAGTGGCATGTTACACTTCAATTTCATCAAGTTCAATCCATGAAATAATCGGCGCATGAAGTCACCGCGGCCGGCGGCACGCGAACATCTCGTGCCGGCCGGGCTCCACGTCCGAGAGGACCAGGGGCACGCTGCGGGCCTCGAAGCCGACCTCGGCGAGCAGCGCCAGCCAGCGGTCTCGCGGGAACAGCCCTTCGACGTGGCGATCCTGCACGGTGCGCACGCTGCCGTCGCGCTCCCTGAGCAGGAAGGCGTAGTCGGCCAGGTACTCCGTGTCGGACGGATCGGGGTCCCAGACCCATTCGAGGTAGCGCAACCCGCGCGGGCATTCCCCGCCGGCAGGCGCCTGGCGCTCGTCGCAGCCGCCCGAAGTTGCACCCGGGCGGAAATTCTCCCGCACGTAGTCCGGCGTGAAGAGCGCCGCGCCGCCGGGCCGGCAATGGGTCCAGGCCGTCTCCATGGCCTGCCGCAGGTCGTCCTCCGTGGTCATGTAGCAGACCGCGTCGTGGACGAACACCGCGTCGAAGGTACGGTTCAGGCGCAGCGCCCGCATGTCGCCGAGATGGTGCTCGCACTCCGGGTTGAGCGCGCGACTCACCTCGAGCATGCCGGGGGAGAGGTCGGAGAGCACGAGCCGGCCGAAGCGGCGCTTCATGTGCGACGCGTTGTTGCCGCCGCCGCAGCCCAGCTCGAGCAGCGCCTCGATCGGCCCGTCGCAGGCGCCGGCGAGGAGGTCGCCGTACACGCCGGCCTCCTCGGCGTAGTCGGCCGGCTCGTCCAGCAGCGGCCACCACGCCGCGAGATCGTCGTACAGCCGGTACGCCACGGTTCGGCCGTCGTCGGGGATCGGAGCGGGGCTCACCGGGGCAGGCCCGGGAGGCCCGGCTCCAGCGGCACGCCGACGCTGTTGTGGTACATCGCCAGCAGGGTGTAGTTCCCCACCACGAAAATCACTTCCAGAAGCTGCGCCTCGTCGTAACGCTCGGCCAGCGCCGCCCAGGTGGCGTCCGTGATGAAGCGGCTCGCGTGCAGCTCGTCCGCCGCCCGCAGCAGCGCCGCATCGAAGTCGCTCCACCCGCTGGCGGCAGGTCCTGCCGGTATCCGCGCCAGCTCCTCCTCGGTGATCCCGGCTCGCCGGCCGCCGCCGGTGCTGTGCACGCCCCAGATGAAGTCGCCGCGCGACAACCAGGCCGTGCGCAGGATCAGCAGCTCCTTGTCGCGGAGTGGAAGGGTGTAGTTGAAGCCGAGATGCCGTGTAAACGCCCAGTACTGCCGGCACATTTCCAGATTGCGCAGGCAGATCCGCAGTTGCGTGGATCCGCCCCGCGGTCCGGTGACTGCCTGCTGTTCGGCGGTCAACGACGACGGGTCCAGCGGCGGGATTCTCGGATCCGTCAGACGCGTGAACGGCTCGACCTGTTGCACCTCCGGGGGACCGGACGTGGTGGAGCCTTCCTGGGCGCTCGCACCGGCCGGCGACGGCGCCGCGAGCAGTGCGGCGGCCAATGCTCCTCCCGCGCAGGGAATCCGGAAGTGCATGGCGCCGCCAGCCGTCAGTCGACGGCGATGCAGTAGTAGCCGTTGCGGCCGGTAGTCATGGCCTGCTCTCCGGTGCGGCGCGCCTGCGGGGAGTTACTTCGATGCCGACTCCATGGCCGCCTCCTCCGCGCGCGAGCCGCGGAGCGCGTTCGGCAGGAAGTAGTTCCCCTCGTGGCACGCGTACTCGTAGATCGAGCCGTCCAGCACCGTCATCGGCATCGACGTCGTCCAGGAGCTGGTCCAGATCGTGGGATCCGTGACGGTCACCTGGTAGTCGATGGTGTCGGCGTCCGTGCGGGTGAACCGCTCCACCACGTGGAGATGCTCGCTCCCCGCGGACACCGTGCCGACGCGGTGCGGGATCTTGCCGGTGAAGTTGCGGCTCTCGACGACCAGCGTGTTCCCGTCCCAGTAGCCGCGCGAGTCGCCCATCCACTGCTGGATCGAAGAATCCGGATGCGGGCTGCCGTCCAGCGGGATGATGCGCGCGTCGTGGATCATCTCGACCATGATCACGACGTGGTCCGGCGTCTGGAGGATCTGGTAGTTGTGGTTGTAGAACCCCGGCGTCATCGCCCCCGGCATGCCGCGCGTGATGCAGCGGTCGTAGGCGTTGAACTCGAGGTAGGTGTCGAAGCTCGCGCCGCCGATGGAGCTGTAGGAGCTCTTGGCGGTGCGTTGCAGCTCCTGCTCGACGGGTGTCGCCGCCGGCAGCCGGCCGTCCGGCGGATCCACGATGAGCGAGGTCGCCTTCGACAGCTCGCCCTGCTCCAGCCAGTAGTCGTTGTAGAAGCCGACCGGATCGCCGCTCGGGCGGTCGTCGCTCAGGCCCGCCTCGGGATTGCGCAGCGCCCACTCCTCGTCGGTCAGCTCCGTCTTGCCGGCCAGATCCGCGGGACGCTCCAGGGGCGTCGTGGTCTTGTTCGTCCAGACTCCCTGCAGGTCCGGATGGCCCCAGGCCGTCATGGGAGCGGACTCCGCCGCCTGTCCGGCGGCCGCCGCGGGCAGGAACAACGCCGGAACGGCCAGCGCCAGCAACACGGTAAGGATTCGATGACTCATTGCAACCTCCTCAGTCGAACGCGCCCGAATGTAATCGACCGCTAGCGGTTCGAAATGGCGACCGGACGGCTGCCGCTGCCGCCCTCCACGGCGGGATCGGGCATGGCGTGCCGCACCGCGATCCGCCAGCCGTCGGGCGTCTTGACGTACTCGTCGTGGTAGATGCCGGTGTCTGTTACCATGAGCGGCTCGGCGGTCGGGTCGAAGCCCATCCAGTACACCTTGCCCGTGGCGCCGCCGTTGCCGTCGGGCAGGATCACCCAACTGCTGTTCCAGTGGCGGTAGGTGTAGCCATCCGGACGCGGGGCGAACGTCTCGGTCCGGTACTGGCGGATCTCGTCACGGCCGACCCACTCGCCGTAATCGGCGATGCGGAAGATGCCGTCATCAGCGAAGACGCCGACCCACATGTCGGCATTGCCCAGGTCGCTGCCCTGGCTGTACTGCGAGGCCAGTTGCTGGATCTCCGCGAGGTCCGCGCCGGTCAGCTCGGCGGCCCCGGCATCCTCCACCTCGGTCGATGTCTCCACCTCCATGCTGACGCAGCCGAAGCCGACCGCGCCGATCAGGATCCCCGCCGCCAGATACAGCAGTTTCTCTCCGCGCATGGTTCTTCCTCCTTATGGGACGCAGCCTTACGGGACGCAGCGGTTCTCGCCGCCGGGCGGTGCGATGCGGTGCACCTGGTGGCAGCCGTAGCACGCCTCGGCAAGCTGCGTCGTCAACTCGATCACCTGCTCCTGGTCCTCTTCCCGCGCGGCCGCCTGCACGGCGCGCGCCACGTCCCGCAGCCGCTGGATGCCGATGACGAAGTCGGGTTGCTCCAGGGGCACGGGATTGCCGTTCGTGCAGACCCGGCCCGGTTTCGTCACGAGGTCGGTGACCTCCTCGAGCGCGATGCCGGCGTTCTCCACCACTTCCCAGCCGGTGTAGATGCCGGCGCCCCAGTCGACCCACGAGAAGCCGCCGTCGCCCGGCCGGTAGGACGGCTTCGGGTCCGCGGGATCCTGGGCCTGGACGTTGAAGATGATGTTCGAGTTCGGAAACAGGATGGCGCGCATCACCTGCGCCAGGTTCGCGGTCGGCGCTTCGGACGCCGGCGCCTGGGCCGTCACGGCCGAGGCCGCCAGGACCACCCCCACCGCAAGCGCTACGCCGCCGACTCGTATCTCCATATTTCCTCGGGGCTGCGCCTAGCGCGAGCGCCGGCCGGCCGCTTCCAGGGCGCGTTCGCCGGCCAGGATGTTCGGCATGCTGTAGTTGCCCTCGTGGCAGGCGTACTCGTACAGGTTGCCGTCCGTCATCACGAACGGGAACTCGCCCGAGTAGCTCGTGGTCCAGCGGCTGGGATCCTCGACCGTGAACTGGTAGTTGATGGTGTCGTCGGAGACCCGCGTGAACCGCTCGACGATGCGGATGGTGTCGTCCGTGCGGCCGTTCGAGGCGCGGATCTCGAACTCGTCGGCGCCCTGCACGCCGGGCTCGCCCTCGGTGCGCTGGATGTTCGTCGTCTCGACCACCAGCGTGTCGCCTTCCCAGCGCCCGCGCATGTCGCCGAGGTACTGCCGGATGTGCGACGGCAGGTGCGGCCGTCCGTCGAGCGGGATGATCCGCGTGTCGTGGATCATCTCGACCTCGATGGCGATGAAGTCCTCCGTCTGGAAGATCATGTAGGTGTTGTTATACGGCCCCGGCATCATCGGCGGGCCGGCCGACCAGACTATGCAGCGGTCGTTGAGCTGCAGGTCCGTATATGAATCGGCCTCGCCGCGGGTGAGGCGCTCTTCGGCGCGGCGCTTCGCGTACGCTTCATATTCCGGGGTGACCGGCGGGATGCGTCCGTCGGGCGGGTCGACGATGAGCGACGTGCGCTCGGTCGGCCGCGTGCCAAAGTCCAGCCAGAAGTTGTTGTAGGCGCCCACGTTGCCGCCGGCCACGGTCGTCTGCGGCGGCGCGTGCAGCAAGCGCTCGTTGCGCTCGATGCGCTCGCGCTCCAGCCGTTCGCGCTCCCCGGCGCTCAGGAATTCCTGATCCGCCAGCTCCTCGGGCCGCTGCACCGGCGTGATGGTCTTGTTCGTGTAGGTGCCCATCAGGTCCGGGTCGCCCCACGGGGTCCTGGGCATGGTCCACCCGTCGGCTTCCTGGCCGGCCGCGCCCAGCGGCGCCAGCACGACGAGGACGGCGACGCTCAACGCGGCAACGAGGCAACGATACGGCATTCCGCACCTCCTGGATCGCCGTCGATCATACACCCGCCGGCGGCTGCACGACCCCCTTCGTTGCGCGCTGCGCCGGGCGCATTTGGTCTTTGCGGAGATACGATGTATCGTTTCGCTACATACCAAGGGAACCCGTTCCCTCGCCGACGACGGAGGTCTGTCTGATGAAGCGCAATCGGCATTCGTTAGCGGCTGCACTTTCGAGCGGCCTGTGCGTGTTGGCCGCGGCGGCGCTGCTGGCGTCCGCGGCGCCCGCGGCTGCCCAGTCCACACCCGAGGTGATGGACGTCACCTACAACAAGGACATAGCGCCGATCCTGCAGCGGAGCTGCCAGCGCTGCCACCGGCCCGAGTCGGTGGCGCCCATGTCGCTGCTGACCTACGAGCAGGTGCGTCCGTGGGCGCGCTCCATCAAGCACCGCACCGGCCTGCGCGACAAGCCCGAGGCCATGCCGCCCTGGTACATCGAGAAGGACGTCGGCATCCAGCGCTTCAAGGGTGACATCTCGCTGACCGAGGAGGAGATCGCCATGATCGCGTGGTGGGCGGACAACGGCGCGCCGCGCGGCAACCCGGCCGACCTGCCGCCGCCCATCGAGTTCACCAGCGCCAACGAATGGCAGATCGGCGAGCCGTACCTGATCCTGTCGTCGCCGGACATCGAGGTCGCCGCGCGGGCCCCCGACTGGTGGGGACCGACGGGCGAGGTGCTGACCGGGATGACCGAGGACCGCTACGTCGCCGCGATCGAGATGAAGGAGATCAACAACGCGGAGCCGGCCCCCGACAAGCAGACCGTCGGCGGCACCTACGTCATTCACCACATGGTGCTGACCGCGCTGGATGCGGACGGCAAGCCGGCCGAGGACGCGGCGACGAGCGCGGGCTGGCCGGTGCACGAGGTCGGCCGCAACGCGGACTTCTTCCATCCGGAGGCGGGACGGTTGCTCAAGGCGGGATCGAAGTTCTACTTTCCGTCCACGCACCTGCACTCCAACGGCCGGCACACCATCGCCCGGCTCGACATCGGCCTCAAGTTCCACCCCAGGGGCTACGAGCCGAATTTCGATCTCAAGCGCATCGGTCCTTCGACGCCGTACATCGACCTCAAGGGGATGGAGGCCGGCCAGGAGTTCGAGGCGCTCGCGCCGCTGATGGAGAACACGATGCTCACCATCTTCGAGCCGCACCTGCACGCCGCGGGCGTGCGGATGTGCCTCGAGGCCGTCTACGGCTCGCAGGTCGAGACGCTGAACTGCGCCGGCTACAACCACAGTTGGGTGACCGTCTACACCTACGCGGACGATGCCGCCCCGCTGCTGCCCAGGGGCACGATCCTCCGCACCAGGGCCTGGTTCGACACGACGCCGGCCAACAAGAACATCGCCGACCCGCGCAACTGGACCGGCATGGGCCACCGCTCGGTCGACCAGATGCTGCTGCACCTGGGGCGCGGCATCGAGCTGTCGGACGAGGAGTTCGAGCTGGCGATGGCCGAGCGGATCGAGCAGCTCGACCTGCAGCCGGGGCAGGTGGTCGCGGGCTGTCCGCTGTGTCCGCTCGCCGGCGGCAGCGACACGTCGGACGCCGCCGACGCCGACGGCGACCAGCAGTAGCACAGGACCATGCCGAGAGCGGATCTCCGCCTGCCGCGTGCGGGTTTGCGTTCGTCGTCCTGCGTCGTTCTGGCCGTTGCAGCCATGCTGCTCGCGGCTCCTCCCGCCGGTGCCCAGGTGTCGCCAGCGCCCTACGAGAACATCGCGCCCGCCTATGAAGGCTGGGAGCAGAATCCCGACGGTTCGTTCAATCTCGTGTTCGGCTACATGAACCGCAACTGGGACAAGGCCCTCGACGTGCCGATCGGCCCGGACAACAACCTCGAGCCGGGCGGGCCGGACCTGGGACAGCCGACGCGCTTCCTCCCGCGGCGCAGCCGGTTTCTCTTCCGGGTGCGCGTTCCCGCGGACTTCGGCGACAAGGAAGTGGTGTGGACGCTGACCAGCGCCGGCCAGACGGAGCGTGCGTACGGCACGCTCAGGCCGGACTACTTCATCGATGACATCGTCATCATGAACAACCACGGCGCCGGCGGACCCGCCGGAGGCGCGTACAACATCGCCGGCAACGTGGCGCCCGAGCTGACCGTTGAGGGCGGCACGACGCGCCGCGTCAAGGTCGGCCAGCCGGTGACGTTGACGGCGCACGCGAGCGACGACGGCGTGCCGAAGCGGCGGCCCATGCCGCCGCCGCCGCCCGGCGGCGCCGTCGGGGGTACGCCGAACAGCGCGAGCGGGCTGCGCTTCGCGTGGTTCGTCTACCGCGGCGCCGGGCAGGTCACCTTCGACCCGCCGCAGTTCAACGTGTGGGAGGATCCGCGTCCCGGCGCGAATACGCCGTGGTCGCGCGGCTGGGAGCCGCCGCCGCTGCCCGAGGACGGCCGCTGGGTGGTCGACGCGACCTTTGCCGAGCCCGGCGCCTACGTGCTGCGGGCGGAAGCCCACGACGGCGGGCTCGACACCGTCCAGGACGTGACGTTCATCGTCGAGCCGTAGCCCGCCGCCCGGCCCGCCTGCCGGTCCGGCGCGTCACTCCCCGGCGCTGCGCGCGCCGCTCAGGATGTTCATCATGCCGTAGTTGCCCTCGTGGCAGGCGTACTCGAAGACCGCGCCGTCGTCGGTCCGCGCCAACGGGATGGAGGCGCTGAACGGCTGCGTGAACATCTGGTCGTTGTCGTAGGTGTACTCGTAGATCAGCGTGTCGGCGTCCACGCGGGTCAGCCGCTCGGTCAACTGCATCGTGTCGCCCGTGCCGACCACGTTCATCCAACTGATGTTGTAGCCGCGCTTGGGCGTGTAGTTCGAGCTCTCGATGACCAGCGTGTCGCCCTCCCAGCGAGCGCGCGAGTCGCCCATCCACTGCCGGATATGGGACGGCAGGTGCGGCCGGCCGTCCAGCGGGATGATGCGCGCGTCGTGCACCATCTCGGTGAAGATCACGACGTGGTTGGGCGTCTGGAACACCTGCAGGTAGTTGTTGTAGGAAGCCGGCACGATCGGCGGTCCCGCGTTGAAGCCCAGGATGCAGCGCTCGGCTAGGCCGCGGTCCTCGGGGCCGGCCATGCCGATGCCGCCGCCGAGCACCCGCACCGGGTAGCCGCCGCCGGCGTCGTGCGCCGCCCGCCGCTGCTCTTCCGCGGCGGTCACCGGCGGAATGCGGCCGTTCGGCGGATCCACGATGAGCGACGACTGGAGGGTGTCCGCCACGGTCGTTCCGAACTCGAACCAGAAGTGGTTGTAGTTGGGCGGCGTCAGGCTGTCGCGATTGACCTCGTCGTTGAACAGCTCGGAGGCCCGCTGTTCCAGGACCGCGGCCTCTTCATCCGTCAGCACCGCCCGGTCGCCCAGCTCGACGGGCCGCTGCAGCGGTATCGCGGTGCCGAAGTCGTAGACCCCCTGCAGGTCCGGAGCGCCCCACGCGGTGCGCGGGATTTCAGCGGCCGGTGCGGAGGATTGCGCGGCGGAAAGCGCGGGAAGAACGAGAAGCACGGACGCGAGCGCAACGATTCTTGTCGACACGGCTGCCCCCTTCCGAAAGAACCCGGGACTGTCTGTTGCTTGCAGATGGCCCAGTATATACCCGCCGGTCGCCGCCGCCGGACCGAATATCCCGCCGCGAAGCGCGTCAGGCGGGCGCCTCTTCCCGCGGCGCGGTGAACGCCTCGCCCGAGCGCACGAGGGCGAAGCGGGCGCTGATCGGCCCGATCATCTCGAATATCGCGACCGACGCCAGCACCACCGTCGAGACGCTCGGGCCGAACGCCTCGTAGCGCGCCTCGATGGCCAGCGTCAGGCCGACCGCCAGACCGGCCTGGGCCAGCAGCCCGAACCCCAGGTAGCGCTGGACGCTGGGCTCCAGTTGGAGCCAGCGCGCGCCGGCCACCGCGCCGGCGAACTTGCCGAGCGAACGGCCGCCCACGTAGACCATCCCCACCACGCCCATTGCGGGCACCAGCGCCAGGTCCAGGTCGGCGCCGGCCAGCACGAAGAAGATGGCGTAGAACGGCGGGTCGGTGCCGGCCAGGGTGCTGAACAGGGGGCGGCTGCGGCGCGACAGGTTCACCATGGTCGCCCCCACGGCCAGGCTGGCGACCAGCGGCGACAGCTCCAGCAGGCGCGACACGCCGACGCAGAGCAGGATGGAGCCGGCCAGCAGGATCAGCATCTCGCCGGTCTCCTTCACCTGCGTGGACCAGCCGGCCAGCAGCATCCCCACCAGGTAGCCCCACGCCGCGGATCCGACGAGCTGCCACAGCAGCGGGAAGACCGCCAGCCACAAGGCGTCGAAGATCGACCGCCCGCCGATGCCCGAGCTGAGGTCGATCAGCGCCGCCGCGCCCGCGTACGCCGTGATGCAGAACAGGTTGTTGACCGCGATGATCCCGAGCAGGTTCTCCGTCAGGGGGCCGGAGCTGTCGCACTCGCGGATGACCATCAGCGTGGAGGCGGGGGCGGTGGCGATGGCGACGGCGCCCAGCAGCAGCGCCACCTGCCACGGCTGACCCAGCACCAGGACGCCGATGGTGACGAGCGCCGACGCCAGCACGGACTCCACGAGCGTCAGGTACAGGAACTGGCGGCCCAGGCGCCGGAACCGGGAGAACTCGAAGACGGATCCGATGGAGAAGAGGATCAGGCCGAGCGCGACCTCGCTCAGCACCTCCAGCGCCAGCAGGTTCTCGGCCGAGACCCAGCCCAGGATGGACGGCCCGAGCGCGACGCCGGCCAGGATGTAGCCGGTGACCTCCGGGATGCGGGCAACCTTGACCAGGTGCCCGGCCAGCAGCGCGAGCAGCAGAATGAGTCCGAGGGACGTCAGTTCGTCCATGAACTAACGCAGCAGCAGGCCAAATCGGCGGCCGGCGCGCTCCAGCTCGACGAAGGCGTCCGTCTCCCGGTCGGGCGCCAGGACGTCGCGCACCTGGTCCGGATCGGCGATCTCGATGCCGTCGATGCGCAGCAGCCGGTCGCCGGCGCGGATGCCCGCGTCGGCCGCGCGGCTGTCGGCGGCGACGTTGTCCACGGTCAGTCCCTGCGCCGGCGGTTGCCAGACGAGGCCTGCCGCGCCCGCGGGCTCGCCCTCGTCGTCGGGCGCCGCGCCCGCCGCCGGCAGGAGGATGCTGACGACTTCGCCGTGGCGGTCCACCGTCAGGAGGAATATGCCGCGGGTGGCCTCGTCCACGAGCGGCCACAACTGCTCGATGTCCGCGGCGGGGAACGCGTTGAAGGCCACCAGCACGTCGCCCGGTTCGAGCCCCGCCTCGTCCGCCCGGTAACCGGCCCAGACCTCACGCACGAGGAGCCCGGCGTGGAGCGCGAAGTACTCCTGCTCGGGCACGGTGAGCGGTTCGACGCGCAGCCCGTAGTGCCGCAGCAGTTGCCCCTCCAGGGACTGCCCGTCGCGCAGGAGCTCGGTAACGCCGTCGGCGGCAACGGCGGCGAAGTGCTCTCCGCAGGGCATGACGACGGCGAGCAGGTTCCCGTCGAGGTCGAACAATCCGCCACCCGTCATCTCGCGGGACCAGGCGACGTTGGTCAGCACCTCGTCGACCGTCCGGCCGCCGCAGCGCACCTGCGCCGTGCCGAAGTAGTGCGCCGGCGTGAAGCTGGCGCGGCGGTCGCGCCACCACAGGGCGATGGTCCACTCGCCGCGGGAGAGCAGCCGCGTCACCCCGCGCCGCGGCGGCGCCAGGCCGGCTACCGGCGAAATGCGCAGGGCGGCAATCGGCAGGTCCGGTCCGGTCACCTCCGTGACCACGCCCACGTCCCCGGACGGCGTGGCGACCGTCGCGGCGTCGGGGAAGCGCGGCTCGACGCGCGTGGTCAGCACGAGGCCGTCGTCCCAGACGATGCCGCTGCGGTCCAGGCTCGGCACGTTCACGACGCTCGCTTCCAGACCGCCCGCCACCGTCGCGAAGTACTCGGCCATGTCGTCGACCGAGCGGCGTTGCGACAGGCTGGCCAGGCGGCTGAGCTCCGCCTGCGTCGGTGCGGGCAGCGGATCGTCGAACGACTGCTCTCCGGGCCGCAGCAGGGTGCCGACAACGAGAATCCCGGCGGCCACGACGGCCAGGGTCACGATGTAGCGGCGGTTGGTCGTGTTCACGGGCAGGTATTACGGGGCGGGGCCGCCGGGTAGCGGCCACCGCCCTCGGTGGAGATGCGCGCCGGCCGCGGCGGCCGGCACGGTGAACGCAAGGGGAGACGCGCGGTGCGTCCCGGCTCTATCTTCCGGCTTCCGCGGCGGCATCCCGGACGCGGGAGCCGCTCAGGATGTTGGTCATCCCGTAGTTGCCTTCGTGACAGGCGTACTCGACCAGCTCGTACTGCCCGTCATCTTTCTCGAACCGGAACATCGCGGTCCACGGCCGGGTCCAGACCTGCGGATCGTCGATCGTGAACTGGTACTCCAGCATGCCCGGGCCGATGCGGCGGTAGCGCTCGGTCAGCGTCAGGTCGCCGGTAGAGCCCCGGTACGACGACCGGCCGTTGAAGTTGGTGGTCTCGATGACGAGCGTGTCGCCGTCCCAGCGGCCCTGCGGCACGCCGAGCCAGAGCTTCAGCCCCGGTCCGGCTTCCGGCCGCGGCGTGGTCGGAATGACCCGCGTCTCGTGGATCATCTCCTTGGTGATGGCGACGTAGCCGGGACCCTGCACGATCTGCAGGCCGTTGTTGTAGACCGAGGGGAACATCATGCCCGGCAGGCCGCGCGTGATGCAGCGCACGTACGGCGTCAGGTCCTCCGGTCCGGCGGACGGGCCGCGCACATACGCCCGGGCGTCCAGTTGCGCCTGCGCCGCGAGCTCCTCGCCCTCTGGCGTCAGCGCCGGTATGCGGCCGTCCGGCGGATCGATCACCATGGCTACCTGCGTGGAGACGGACTGGTTGCCGTAGCCCAGCGTCGTGTCGCGCCACTCCCGGTCGTAGCCCCAGATGCTGCCGAGCGTGCCGCCCTCGCGCCGCGCCACGGCTTCCTCCACCGTCAACTCTTCCGCGTCCAGACCCTCGGGGCGCTCCAGCGGGATGCCGTGCGACGAGTTGCTGTGCCAGACCCCCTGCAGGTCGGGCTCGCCCCAGGAGGTCAGCGGCGCGTCGTACGGCCCCTGATCCATGGCGACCACCGGCGTCAGGTCGACCTCGATACCGGCGAAGCCGGCCTCGACCACCTCGACGCGTACGTTGTCGGGACCGGCGAGGTACGCCTGCCGGGCCGAGGTGCGGCCGTTCTCGGGCACCAGCGGATCCTGCGTGAAGCGCACGCCGCGCTGGCGCATTTCAGCCGCCGCGTCGTCGAGGTCCTCCACCATGAAGCCGATATGGTCCACGGCGCGCCCCAGGGTGGTGGCCGGCGCGGCGCCCTCGGGGTGCTGCATGGCCAGCAGCCACACGTCGTCGAACAGCAGGCCGTCGAGCATGCCGCGCATGGAGGCCGGCTCGCCGCCCATCACGTCGCGGTAGAAGGCGAGCGTCTCCTCGGGGTTGGTCGCGCTCAGGTGGATGTGGTGGAAGCCGAGGTACTCGTGGTCCTCCACCAGCTCGATGCGCGTGCCCCAGGGGTCGAAGATGAAGGCGATCTTGAACAGCCCCGGGATGTCCCGAATGGTCGACCCGTCGTCGTTCCGCTGCAGCCGGACACCCGAGCCGCGGACGCCGACCGCTTCGAGCTCGGCCATCTTGGCTTCGAGGTCGGGGAACGAGAAACCGATGTGGTTGACGCCGGTGCCCTGGCTGCCGCCGGTCGTCGCCTGCGGCACGAACACGACCTCCACGCCGCCGCAGTTCGCGGCGTCGTCGCGGTCGGCCAGCGGCTCGCATTCCATGTACTCGGAGTACCACTCGACGCCCTTCGCGGGACTCGACGTGGTGATGTGCACGTGGTGGTAGTCGGCCGCGGCCGCCAGGGCGGGCGCGGCGATCAGCGTGACTGCCGTCAGACATGCAATAGCGACACGGTGCAGGGTCATGTGAGATACCTCCTCGCCGCGCGGCGCAGGCGTACGCACGCCGCCGCGGACTCGTAGCCCGAAGGATATCAAAGACGGCCGCGATCGGCACGGGAAACCGACTACACTCTGCCGAGGGAGGACGGCACGATGACCCGGTCCTGCGCAAGCGTATCGCCGGTGCTGTTGCTTCTGGTCTGCGCCACGTCGGCCGCGGCGGAGGAGAAGGCCCGCATCTTCGTCGACCAGTGGAGCCCGACGCGCTCGGTCCTCTACATCGCGGAAGCGGACGGCTCGGATCCCCGCAAGCTCCTGGCCGGCTCCGACCGCAACTACAACGCGTCGTTCTCGTACGACGGCGAGTGGGTGGTGTTCACGTCCGAGCGCTACGGCTCGGCCGACATCTTCCGCGTGCGGACCGACGGCCTCGGCCTGGAGCGGCTGACCGACGACCCCGCGTTCGACGACCAGGCGGCGCTGTCGCCCGACGGCGGCCGGCTGGCGTTCGTCTCCACCCGCGCGCGCGGCTCCACCGACATCCACGTCCTGGAGTTGGCCACCGGCCGGGTGCGCAACGTTACCGACATGCCGGGCGGCGACTTCCGGCCGAGCTGGTCGCCCGACGGCGGGATGCTGGCCTTCTCGTCCGACCGCGGCGGCGGCTTCCCGAAGGCCCGCGGGCGCTGGGAGCACGTCCACCCGGCCGGCGTGTACGTCATGGGCGCGGACGGCAAGGACGTGCGGCGGATCTCGCCGCCGGGCCGACTCGGCGGCTCGCCCAAGTGGTCGGCCGACGGCCGCCGCATCGTCTACTACGAGCTGGACGTGGGCGATACGTTCAACGCGCGCTGGCTGTCCTCGCAAGCCGGGGTGCACTCCCGCATCGTGTCCGTCGACGTCGCCACCGGCGAGCGCACGGAGCACGCCGCGGGCCAGGGCCTCAAGCTGTCGCCGCAGTTCCTCGACCGGAACCGGGTCGCCTGGCTCGCCAAGTCGGGACGCAAAGCGGCGCTGGTGTTCAGCTCCGGCGAGACCGGCAGCGAGGGCGACATCGGCAACCCGTCGTGGTCGCACGACGGCCGGCGGATGGTGTACCAGCAGGGGCCCATCGAGACGATCGCGTCCCCGCGCTCGCCCGGCGACGTGATTGCGGCGGCCGAGCCGGGCTACGAGCTGGTGTACGCCAGCGGCTTTCCGGCGGTCTCGCCCGACGGCAGGCACCTGGTTGTGAGCGAGCGGACCGGGCGCGGCCGTCCGGACGACCGCACCGGCCTCGCGGTCTGGAGCACGGACGGCACGGACCCGCGGCGCATCTTCCGTGCCGAGGGCTCGGTGCTTGCCCCGCAGTGGTCGGCCGACGGGGAGTGGATAGTGTTCGGCGTCGGCAACTACTTCCTGGCGCGCACGCGCCCGGCGCACCTGATGATGGTGCGCGCGGACGGCACAGACGGCCGGGTGCTCACCACCGGCGAGGGCAACGCCGGGTTCCCGAGCTTCTCGCCCGACGGCACGGAGGTGGTGTACCGCTATTGGAGCGACACGGCGGGCGGCCTGCGCGTGGTCAACCTGAAGGACGGCGCGGTGCGGACCCTGACCACCGGCTACGACAACTTCCCGGTCTGGTCCCCGCGCGGCGACCGCATCGTCTTCAGCCGGCTGGCCGGCGACGAGTTCGACATCTACACCCTGCGGCCCGACGGCAGCGACGTACAGCGGTTGACCACCTCGCCCGGCAACGACTCGCACCCCGCGTGGTCGGCCGACGGCGCGCACATCCTGTTCAGCAGCTCGCGCTACGGCTTCCGGGACGAGGCTCCGATGTCGGACATCCCGCAGCCCTACGGCGAGCTGTTCATCATGAACGCCGACGGCTCGGACCAGCGCGCGCTGACCGACAACCGCTGGGAAGAGGGCACCCCCGCCTGGCAGCCGGCGGGGAAGTAGCCGCGGGACCGGGCTATCTGCTGGCGGCCGCGTCCTCCGCGCGGCCCGCGCTGAGGCTGTTCACCAGGCCGTAGTTCCCTTCGTGGCAGGCGTACTCGTAGATCTGGTACGTCGGGTCCCGGTTGAGCGGCATGGCCACGGTCCAGGTGCGGGTGAACGAGCCCGGGTCGTCGATCGTCACCTCGTAGTCGATCGTGTCGGGCCCGGACGGCGTGAAACGCTCCACCAGGTGCAGCGCCTCGGTCTGCGGGAGGCCGCGGATGGCGCGCGTGGCGATGTTCGTGCCGATCGTGCCCTTGTCGTTGTAGTTGGTCGTCTCGACGACCAGCGTGTCGCCCTCCCAGCGTCCGCGCGGGTCGCCGTTCCACTGCCGGATGCCGTCCGGCAGGTGCGGGCCGTCCAGCGGGATGACGCGCGCCTCGTGGATCATCTCGTAGAAGATCACCACGTAGCCGGGCGCCTGCAGAATCTGGTAGCCGGCGCCGTAGCCCCCGGGAAAGATGCCGCCGGGCACGCCGCGCGTGATGCAGCGCTCCCACGGCGTGTGGTTCAGCCAGGAATCGGTCAGGTTGACGAGGTTGTAGTCGCGGGTCGCCTCGGCCTCGGCGCGCACCGGCACCCGGCCGCTGGGCGGGTCCACCACCATCGACCGGCGCGGCGCATTGCGGAGCGCGGCGGACGGGCCGTCCGCGAACCCGATCCGCTGGCTGTCTTGCCTGGGGCGGGCTGCGGCGGCGCGCAGGCGGTCCGGGTCGTTCGTGCCCGGGAACCAGTAGGCGAGCGGCGCAAGCCGTTCCAGGTCCGCGTCGTCGGGCGTCTCGAACGGCGTGTTGTCGTAGTTGGTCCAGACGCCCTGGATGTCGGGTTGCCCGTCGGCCGTGCGGGGCGCCGTCCAGCCGCCGGCGCTGTCCTGAGCTGCCGCCCCCGCACCCCAACCGATGACGACCAGTCCCGCCGCGAGTACCGCCAGTGTTCGACTGCGCATCGTTGCCCTCCCCGCCCGTTGCCCGCCAAGTCCGGATGGACGATGATCGCCCACGACGGCCGCGCGCGCAACATGCAATGAAACCAGCTCTGATCCCCCTGCGCTACGAGAAGCCGGTGGAGGCAGACGTCGCCGAGCGGGCGCGGCGCTTCTACGAGGTCATGAACCGGCGCCGCACGGTGCGCGAATTCAGTCCCGAGCCGGTGCCGGCCGCGGTGATCGAGGATCTCGTGCGCGCGGCGTCCACGGCGCCGTCGGGCGCGCACCGCCAGCCGTGGACCTTCGTCGCGGTCTCGGATCCGGAGATCAAGCGCCGCATCCGCATCGCCGCCGAGCGCGAGGAGCACGAGAACTACGGCGGGCGGATGCCCGACGAATGGCTGCGCGCACTCGAGCCGCTGGGCACGGACGAGCACAAGCCCTTCCTCGAAATCGCGCCCTGGCTGGTCGTGCTCTTCCGCCAGAACTACGGCGTGGGACCGGACGGCGGGCAAGTCCGCCACTACTACGTGGCCGAGTCGGTCGGCATCGCGGCGGGCCTGTTCCTGACCGCCGTGCACCAGGCCGGGCTGGTGGCGCTGACGCACACGCCCAGTCCCATGGGATTCCTGCGGAAGATCCTCGAACGGCCCGCCAACGAGACGGCGTGCCTGCTGATACCGGTCGGCTACCCCGCGTCCGGCGCGCAGGTGCCCGACCTGCGCCGCAAGCCGCTCGACGACGTGCTCATCCTGCGGGAGCCCTGACGCCGGCGGTCAGTCGCCGACCGTGAACGCCACGGAGGCGATTACGTCTTCCCAGAACAGCGCCAGCCGGCCGCCGTTCGCGCTCACGTCGAGAAACTGCCACGAGAGCTGGTCGTGGGTGTAGGGCGATGTCTCCTGCCGCATGGGCGTCCGCACGACGTCCTTGTCCGGCGTGTAGTAGTAGGCGCCGAACAGCGCTTCCTTGTTCTCGAAGTCGTATTCCTGCTGCGCCGCCCAGTTGGAGACGACGAACGTCCACGGATCGGTCGCCAGGTCGATGAAGACGGTGTACGTGCCGGGCTGGATCGTCTGGCCGCCGAAGGTCAGCGGCGCCTCGGTGATGAGTTGCGTCGTCCGGTTGGCGCCCGCGCGCCACAGCGGCGCGCCGTCGTTGAGGAACTCGCGGTAGTCGTCCGGCCCGAACAGCTCGCGACCGCGCCGGATCGGCCGGCCGTAGGTGATCTCGATCCACTGACCGCCGACGTATCCCGCGCGCTCGTCGTACGTTCCGCCGACCTGCGTGGCGGAGCGGCCCGCCGGGCTGGCGACGCGCTGCTCCTGGGCCAGCGCCCCCCCGGCGGCGACACAGACGAGAAGGATGATCCAGGCGCTGGACGGTATCTTCATGCGGCCTCCACGCACCGAATTCTACGGGAGTAAGATACGGGCGTGATGCCCAAGCGAACATCGGCGCGGATTGCGGTCGGTCTGTCCATGGTCCTGGTCGGCGGCGCGCTGCTGTGGGCGCTGCCGGCGGCGCAGGGGGGCGCGGCGCCCAGCTACCGCGTCGACCCGTTCTGGCCCAAGCCGCTGCCCACCGTCACCGGCGCGGACGGGCTGGAGCGCCTGTGGGTGACCGGCATGGTGGGCGCGAGCTGCGTGGACTCGCGCGACCGCATCGTCACCGTCAACCGCGGCTTCCTGCCCAACGGCCTGCTGGCCCAGGAGGGCGATCAGTCGATCCCGTCGCCGCCTGTGGTCATCTACGACCGCGAGGGCAACGTGTCGGACAGTTGGGGCGACCCGACGCTGACCGACGACGGTGCGGCCGCCGTGCTGCCGCACGGCATCCATGGCTGCTTCGTCGACCACATGGACAACATCTGGATCGCCGGCAACTCCGACGGCGTGGTCCAGAAGTGGACGAACGACGGCTCGCGGATGCTGCTGCAGATCGGCACCAAGGGGCTGTGCGACGGCCCGCCCACGCTGCGCCCCAACGCGCCGTACCCCACCTGCGGCGAGCCCGGCAACAACACGAGCCAGACGCTGCTGAACGCCCCGGCCGACATCGCGGTTGACCCCGAGCCCGACCCGGTCACCGGCGAGCGCGGCTCGGTCTACGTGGCGGACGGCTACGGCAACCACCGCATGGTGGTCTTCGACGCCGAGGGCAACTACCTGCGGCAGTGGGGCTCGGCCGGCAGCGGCGAGGGGCAGTTCGTCGAGACCGGCGGCGGCCACCCGCACTGCGTCGTGCTCGGCAACGACGGGCTGGTCTACGCCTGCGACCGCGGGCAGAACCGGATCCAGGTGTTCGACCGCGTGGGCAACCTGGAGCGGATCATCCCGATCGACCCGCCGGCCTACGGCGAGGCGACGCTGCGGGCCACCGACATCGAGCTGTCGCGCGACCCGGAGCAGCGGCACATGTTCGTCGTCGACCTGGGCAGCAACCGCATCTGGATCCTGGAGCGCGAGAGCGGCGACATCGTGGGCAGCTTCGGCCGCTCGGGCCACATGGCCGGCGAGTTCACCTTCGTCCACACCATCGTGGCCGACTCGCACGGCGACCTCTACCTCGCCGAGACCGCCGGCGGCCGCCGCAACCAGAAGTTCACCCGCGTGGGGGACTGACGGGGAACGACGGTGCTACGTCGGAGATTGCGGTCCGCGCTCGCCACCGTCATGCTGGCGCCCGAGCGCTGGCGCACCGGCGTGGCCTACAATCCGCTGGCGGCCCACATGGCCCGCAACCCCTATCCGTTCTACGACCGGTCTACGACCGGCTGCGCACCCGCGACCCCGTGCACCACAGCCGGTTGATGGACATGTGGATCTTCAGCCGCCACGCCGAGGTGGACGCCGTGCTGCGCGACTTCCGCCGCTTCTCCAACGACCAGCGCAAGCGCGATCCGGCGCGGCGCCGGCGCAGCTCGCTGCCGCAGATGCCCGATCCCACCATCCTGTTCCTGGACCCGCCGGACCACACGCGCCTGCGCACGCTCGTCAACAAGGCGTTCACCCCGAAGGCGGTGGCCGCACTCGAGCCGCGCATCCGGGAGATGACCCACGAGCTGCTCGACGCGGCCGAGGATCCGGCAGGCTTCGACCTGATGGAGGGACTCGCCAACCCGCTGCCGGTGATGGTGATCGCCGAGATGCTGGGCGTGCCCCTGGAGGAGCGGGCGCAGTTCCGGGAATGGTCGAACCGGCGCGCGCGCATCCTCGAGCCGCTCATCGACGCGCGCACGCTGCGCATCGCCAACGAGGCCAGCGAGTCGCTCAACACCTACTTCCGGTCGATCATCCAGACGCGGCGCACGGAGCCGCGCGACGACATCATCAGCGCGCTCGTCCACGTGGAGGAGGAGGGAGACCGGCTCACCGAGCGCGAGATGCTCGCCATGCTGCGGCTGCTGCTGGTGGCCGGCAACGAGACCACCACCAACCTCATCGGCAACGGCATGCTCGCGCTGCTGCGGCATCCGGAGCAACTGCAGGTCTTGCGGGAGGATCCCGGCCGGATTCCGGCGGCGGTGGAGGAGCTGCTGCGCTACGACTCGCCCGTGCAGGCCACGCTGCGGCTGGTGCTGGAAGACACCGAGGTGAACGGCATCCCGCTGCGGCGCGACGACAACGTCCTGCTGCTGAACGGCGCCGCCAACCGCGACCCGGCCGCGTTCGACCATCCCGACCGGCTCGACATCGGGCGCCGCGACAACAACCACGTGGCGTTCGGCCGCGGCATCCACTTCTGCCTCGGCGCGCCGCTCGCGCGCCTGGAGGGGCGGGTCGCCATCGAGGTGCTGCTGGAGCGCTATCCGTCGCTCGGCCTGCTCTCCGAGCGGCCCGCGTTCCGCACCAGCGTCGTCCTGCGCGGCCTCGAAACGCTGCCGGTCAAGGCCGCGGCGTAGGCATCCGCTGCGGGCAGGCAGAGAATTCTTGCCTGCACTCTGGTCCTGATGCATCATGCCCTGTACGCCCGTACGGGAAACGTGAGGAGGGGAAGATGACCTGCCGGATTCTCGTAGCGTTCTTCGCGGTGGCGGCGTTCGCGGCGCTGGCGCCGGCCGATGCGGCCGGCCAGGCGGGCGACTGGTCGGCGCCCCGCACGCCGTGGGGCGACCCCGACCTGCAGGGAGTCTGGACGAACACCACGACGACCCCGCTCGAGCGTCCGGACGACGTGGATGCGGGCGAAGTGCTCTCGGACGAGGAACGCGCGGCCCGTGACGCCGCGGGCGACGTCGCGCGCGAGGCGCGCGGCGACGAGGCTGGCACCGGCGAGACCGGCTCCTACAACAACTTCTGGGTGGAGCGCGGGGTGCGCATGGCGCGCACGTCGCTGATCATCGACCCGCCCGACGGCAAATTGCCGCTGACCGCCGCGGAGTTGGCCCGCCGGGCCGACCGCGAGTCGTACCGCGGCCGGGAGCCGGCCGGCCCGGAGGACCGCAACCTGTACGAGCGCTGCATCTCCCGCGGCATGCCGGGCTCCATGATGCCCGGTTTCTACAACCACAACTACAAGATCCTCCAGACGCCGGGCTACGTCGTGGTCTACGTCGAGATGGTCCACGACTCGCGCATCATTCCGCTGGACGGGCGCCCGCACCCCGACGACCGCATCGGCCAGTGGATGGGAGACTCCCGCGGCCGCTGGGAGGGCGATACGCTGGTGGTGGAGACCACCAACTTCACCCCGGTTACCGGGCGCGCCCTGACCGTCTTCGGCGGCAACCCGACGACGGTCCTGGTGGAACGGTTCACGCGCACCGGCGAGGACTCGATCGACTACGAGTTCACGGTGACGGACCCGACGGAGTACTCGCGGCCGTGGACGGCGTCGATCCCGATGGTCCCCCTCGAAGGCGACATCTACGAGTACGCCTGTCACGAGGGCAACTACGGGCTGGAGAACATCCTGCTCGGCGCGCGCGCCCTGGAGGCGGCCGACAACCAATCCCGTTGACGAGTGCGAGGAGGCCCGCGATGATGCTGCATCCCGTACGATGGCGACCGGCCGCGTTGCTGGGCGCGGCAGGCCTGCTGGCCGTGGCGCTGCCCGCCGCGGCGCAGGTAGAACGCATGGAGATCGACGAGCTGAAGCGGCAGCTTGACGCCGGCGCCGAGGTGCTGATGATCGACGTGCGCGAGGACCACGAGGTGGCGAGCGGCTCGATTCCGGGCGCCATCCACATCCCGGTAGGGGAGCTCGAGGACCGGATGTCCGACATACCGAAGGACGTCCGCCTCGTCTTCTTTTGAAACGGCGGAGGCCGGGGCTCCCGTGCCGCGGAGCTCTTCAGATCGAACGGTTACAACGCCGGCGAATTCTGCGCGCTGAACGACTGGAAGGAGCAGGGCTACGAGCTGGGCACCACCGAGCGCCCGGCCGACGGACCGATTCGGCCCGAGCAGTAGAGTATCGAGGAATGGACAGGTACTTGGCCGCGCACGGTGACCCGCTGGTGAGAGTTGCGATAGCCGCGCAGGAAGAGGATGAGGAACTGAGCGACCGGGGCCGCCGTCTTCTGGACGAGGGACGCGAGGATATTGCGGCCGGCCGAACCCACACTCTTGACGAGGTCAAGCGGAAAACGGTAGCGGCTACGGCAGCGCCAGGGCTATTACCTCGCCCTCGTGCTGGTTGTCGCTGATCGCCACCGCGATGTACTGCTTCCCGTCGTGCAGGTACGTCATCGGTGCGCCTGACGTGCCGGCGTCGAGTTCGGTCTGCCACAGCACCTCGCCGGTGGCCTTGTCGTAGGCGCGGAACATCTTGCCCCCGCCGTGGGGCGGAATCACAACCAGCGACGGCGAGCCGTCTCCCAGGAACAGCAGCGTCTTCGTCAGCAGCGGCGCCGCGCGTCCCGGCGCGCCCAGCCACGGCAGGGCCAGGTCCTGCAGCGCGAGGTGGTCCCGCGGGCCCGGTCCGTTGGGCGTCATCCAGACGTGCTCGCCGGTGTTGAGGTCGATGGCGGTGATGCGGCCCCACGGCGGCTTGACCAGCGGCAGCCCGCGCGGTCCGTCGATGTACACGTTGCGGTTGCCGCGGATGTAGCGGAAGTTCGACACGGACGGGTCGGGCTGCCGCAGCCACACCAGGATGGGCGCCGTGATCGACGGCACGTAGAGCATCTGCGTGTCGGGGTCGTACGCCGCGCCGTTCCAGTTCGAGCCGCCGACGTAGCTCGGGAGCTGCAGCGTGCCCAGCGTGCCGCCGGGCGACTCGTCGCGCACCGACGGGGGCGTGAACATCGGTCCCGAGCGGTACTGCCGGAATATCTCCAGGGCCTCGGCCCGCAGCTCCGGCGTGAAGTCGATCAGGTCGTCCTCGGTGATGCCCTGCCGGTCGAACGGCGCGGGCTTCGTGGGGAAGGGCTGCGTCGGGGCGAGCTGCTCGCCGGGGACGTCGGACGGCGGCACGGGGCGCTCCTCGATGGGCCAGACCGGCTCCCCGGTGACGCGGTCGAAGACGTAGGTGAACGCCTGCTTGCTCACCTGCGCCACGGCCTTGATCTCGCGCCCGTCGACGGTGATGTCCGCCAGGATCGGGGGCGAGGCGATGTCGTAGTCCCAGACGCCGTGGTGAATCATCTGGAAGTACCAGACCAGCCGCCCGGTGTCGCAGTCGAGGCAGAGCAGACTCTCGGCGAACAGGTTGTCGCCCGGCCGGTGCCCGCCGTACCAGTTGTGCGTCGGCGTGCCGGTGGGGAGGTAGGCGTAGCCCAGCTCCTCGTCGGCGGTCATCACCGACCAGACCGTGGCCGAGCCGGTGTATTCCCAGGAGCCGTCCTCCCAGGTTTCGTTGCCCGGCTCGCCCGGCCGCGGCACCGGGTTGAACTGCCACTTCAATTGGCCGGTCACCGCGTCGAAGCCGCGGATGTAGCCGGGCGCCTGCTCCATGTTCATCGGCACGTCGTTGACGTAGATGCCGACTATCACCGTGTCGCGGCACACCAGCGGCGGGGCGTTCCACTGGTACTCCTCCAGCCGCGGGATGCCCGCCCGCAGGTTGGCCTTGCCGCCCTCGCCGAACTCGCCAATCGGGTTGCCCGTCTTCGCGTCGAGCGCCACGAGGTGCTCGCCGCTGACGACGAAGATGCGCTCGTCGTCCAGGCCCGGGTCGTGCCAGTAGCCCACGCCGCGGGTGGAGCCGCCGCGCGGCCGGCCGGCGCCGTCGTCCAGCGCGCGGTACACCCAGAGCGTCTCGCCGGTGGCCGGGTCGATGGCCGCCGACTGGCCGAGGTTGGTGCTCATGTACAGCCGGTCGCCGACCATCAGCGGCGTGCCGAGCAGGGTGTGGTTGAAGCGCAGGTCGGGGTTGGCGTCGACCAGGTCGTAGTCGACCGAGCGCCAGCGCCAGGCGATGCGCAGGTCGTCCACGTTGTCCGCGTCGATCTGGTCCAGCGGCGAGTACTTCGCCCCGCGCCCCTGCCCGCCGTAGGTGTGCCATTCGCCGTCGCTGCCGGACGGCTGCGCCGCGGCGGGTGCGGCGCCGCTGAAGCTGAGGAAGACGGTCAGGAACAGGACGGCGGCCGTGGCGGCCGGCGAGGCAAGAAAACGGCTGAGCGACGGACCCGGTCTGAGCATGCCCGATATTACTCTCGTAGGTTAAGCTTCGCTTAACTGCTTACGTCGCAAGGTAAGCTGCATTTACATGACGCCTGTCGTTTCCCGCCTTGTCCGCATGGTCGCGCTGGCTGCCGCCGGTGTGCTGACCGCCGCGTTGCCGGCGGCCGCCCAGCGCCCGCTCGCCTCCATCGACGCCCAGACCGGGGTCGACGCGAATCCGTACACCTCTGACGAAGATGTCGCGGTGGGCGAGGAGCTGTACGCGTCGCGCTGCTCCGTATGCCACGGCCCCGAAGGCCGCGGCGACCGCGGGCCCGATCTGACGCGCCAGGTGTACCGCCACGGCAACAGCGACCGGGCGATCTTCATGAACATCCTGAGCGGCATCCCCAACACCGGCATGCCGTCCGTCCGCCTGTCGGACAAGGAGATGTGGCAGATCGTCGCCTACGTCCGCTCGCTGCGCGCGCCGGCCGAGATGGCCGAGACGGGCGATGCCGACGCCGGCCGCGCGCTGTACGCGCGCCACGACTGCGGGCGCTGCCACTTCGTCGACGGCGAGGGCGGGCGGCTGGGGCCGGAGCTGAGCACCATCGGCTGGAGCCGCTCGCCGGTGCACCTGCGCGCGTCCATCGTCGACCCCGGCGGCGACATCGAGGACGACTACCGCCAGGTGCGCGTGGTCGGCGCGGACGGCTCCCCCACGGTAGGCGTGCTGCTCAACGAGGACTCCTATTCCATCCAGTTGCTCGACATGGCCGGCCGGCTGCGTTCCTTCATGAAGTCGGATATCGACGAGATCGAGCGCCCGCAGGTATCGCTGATGCCCAGCTTCGCCGGACGCCTCGACGACCCCGAGCTCGACGCCCTGGTGGCGTACCTGTCCTCATTGCGACGGAGATGAACTTGATCAAGCGATCCCTGCACCGCGGGCATACCTTCTGGCTGGCGCTGGCTGCCGCGCTCGGCGCCGTGGCCGCGCTCGGTGCGCAGGGCGGCGGCGTGACCTACGAGCAATTGGTGCGCGCGGGCGACGACCCCGCCAACTGGATCTCCTATCACGGCCAGTACAACGCCCAGCGCTACAGCCGCCTCGCGCAGATCGACCGCTCCAACGTCGATCGCCTCGAGCTGGCCTGGGTGCGGCAACTGCCCGTCCTGGGCCAGGTGCAGACCACGCCGCTCGTGGTGGACGGCATCATGTACCTCACCACGCCCGAGAACGAGGTCTATGCCGTCGACGCCGCCACCGGCAACGTCTTCTGGACCTACCGGCACGACCTCGACGACACGCTGGCGCTGTGCTGCAGCAAGCAGAGCCGCGGCGTGGGGATGCTGGGCGAGCGCCTTTACCTGACCACGATGGACGCGCACCTGATCGCGCTCGACGCCGCCACCGGCACCGAGCTGTGGGACCGCAAGATTGCCGACCACCTCGCCGGCTACAGCATGACCGCCGCGCCGCTCGTGGTGAAGGACATGATCGTCACCGGCACCGGCGGGGGCGAGTACGGCATCCGCGGCTGGGTGGACGCCTACGACGCCGCCACCGGCGAGCGCCGCTGGCGGGCGTACACCATCCCCGGGCCGGGCGAGCCGGGCAACGAGACCTGGGAAGGCGATTCCTGGAAGACCGGCGGCGCGTCGACCTGGATGACCGGCTCGTACGACCCGGACCTCAACCTCATCTACTGGGGCGTCGGCAACCCCGGCCCCGACTGGAACGGCGAGACGCGCGAGGGCGACAACCTCTACTCCGACAGCGTCATCGCCATCGACGCCGACACCGGCGAGATCAGGTGGCACTTCCAGTTCACGCCGCACGACATCCACGACTGGGACGCCTGCCAGGTGCCGGTGCTGATCGACGTGGAGGTCGGCGGGCGCGTGCAGAAGCTGATGCTGTTCGCCAACCGCAACGGTTTCTTCTACGTGCTCGACCGCGAGACCGGCCGCTTCCTGCAGGGGCGGGAATATGCCGTGCAGACCTGGGCGCAGGGCCTCGACGACAGCGGGCGGCCGATCCGCGTGCCCGACATGGAGCCGACGCCGGAGGGCAAGCTGGTGTATCCCGACGTGAACGGCGCCTCCAACTGGTGGTCGCCCTCCTACAGCCCCGACACCGGGCTCTTCTACACGATGGCGTACGACGGCGGGGCGATGTACTACTCCGCCGAATCCGAGTACGTGGAGGGCCAACTGTTCGTCGGCGGCAGCCACGTGCCGCAGACGTCGGACGACGCGCGCGTGAGCGCCGTCCGCGCGATCGACCCGCAGACCGCCCGCGTGGTCTGGGAGCACCGCGTGCAGCCCAAGTCGATGTCGGGGGTCATGACCACCGCCGGCGGCCTGGTCTTTGCGGGAACCGTCACCGGCAACTTCCTGGCGCTGGACGCCGAGACCGGCGACGACCTGTGGCACGCGCGCCTGGGCGGCAACGTGATTGCCGCGCCCATCACCTACCAGGTGAACGGCCGCCAGCAGGTGACCATCGCCGCCGGCCAGGCCATCTTCACCTTTGCACTCGGCGACTGAGCCAGCTTCGCCATGCGCATAGCCGCCTTCCTCCTGATTGCCATCGCAGCCGCCGTGGCGGTCGTGGCCCTCTCGTTCGTCATGGCCGTGCCGTCCGCGCAGGATCCCGGCGCCCCGCCGCAATTCCTGCACATTCAGACGGAGGAGGCCGGCGCCGAGCCGGGCAGCCTCACGCTGCCGGTCGGGGCCGTCGGCGCGCTGCTGGCCATGGCGCCCAACGCCATCACCGAGAACGGGCAGATCCAGTTGGGCTCCGGGCAGGGCCTGCCGGTAGACGCGCTGCGCAGCCTGTGGGCCGAGGTGCAGTCCACGTCCGGCCCCGTGACCGCGGAGCACGACGGCGCCGCCATCCGCGTCGAGAAGACCGGCGAGCAGGTCACCGTGAACGTCGAACGCAACGGCGAGACCATGCTGGCCGAGCTGCCCGCCGCCGTGCTCGACGCCGCGTTGTCGGCCGAAGGCGGCAGCCTGAACATCGAAGGCGCCGTGCAGGCGCTGGCCGCCCAGCCCGGCGGCGCCATCCAGGTCAACGGCGGCGGCCGCAACCTCCGCGTCTGGATCGACAACGAAGCCGGACAGTAGGATTAGGGACAGGGACGTGGCTGCCGGCGGAGCCGCGCGCGACCCCGGGCACGAGCGCTGGATGCGCGTCGCGCTCGACCAGGCGTTGCTGGCCCTCGAAGTGGACGAGGTGCCGGTCGGCGCCGTGGTCGTGCACGAAGGGCAGGTGGTCGGTGCCGGCTTCAATCAGCCGATCAGCGCCAACGACCCGACCGCGCACGCCGAGATGGTCGCGCTGCGGTCGGCCGCGCGCGCCCTCGGCAACTACCGGCTGACCGGCGCGACGCTGTACGTCACCGTCGAGCCGTGCTTCATGTGCGCCGGCGCGCTGGTGCACGCGCGGATTGCGACGCTGGTGTACGGCGCCCCGGAGCCGAGGTCAGGCGCGGTACAGTCCGTGGCGCAGGCGCTCGACAACCCCGCGCTCAACCACCGCGTGAGCGTGGTCGGCGGCGTGCTCGAAGCCGAGTGCCGCGAGCTGATGCAGGCGTTCTTCAAGCGCCGCCGAAGCTACCGGCAGATAGCGAAGGCGGCCGGAACGTAGTAGGGCAGGGGAGAGCGAGACCACCGCACCCCCGCCGTCAAAATATGCGGAGAGGTACCGAAGTGGTCGTAACGGGGGCGCCTCGAAAGCGTCTTGTCGGGAAACCGGCACGTGGGTTCGAATCCCACCCTCTCCGCCAACTACCCGAGCGCCGCAGTTGAAGGTTTCGGCTTGTGAAGCCAAGACCACCATGTAGATCGCGCTGGCCACGTTGACATGTGGATGTTTACACTGACAAAGCACGTGCCTATAATGGCCTCGCCACGCGCGAGAGTGTGCGTCATGGCATGGGCGCGCACGTCCGTGGCCAGCTCCACATCAACGGGATCGAGTCGTTCTGGTCCATGCTGAAGGGCGGCTACGCCGGTGTCTGCCACCGCATGAGCCCGGAACACGTGAGCCGATACGTCGGCGAGTTTGAGGGCCGACACCACGTACGCAACCGTAGCACCGTCGACCAGATGATCGGGATGGTATGCAGCGTCGCGGGGGAACGGCCTCGCTATGCCGCCCTGATCTGCAGTGGTCGCGACGGCAGAGCACTCATCTGCTGAGATGCCGCCGACGCAGGACTTTCCACCACTACTTCCCGACGGTTTGCATCCGCGAACCCTCGACGAAGTTCAAGCTCTGTGCGTCAATGCGTTTCCGCTTTCTCAGTCACGTCCGCGACTCCTAACGGGCCTCCGCGCCTTGGTTCAGGCACTATCCGAAGATGGATTCCGAGCCGATCTGTGGGTCGACGGCAGTTTTGTCACGGGGAAACTAAATCCCGCCGACATTGATGTGGTCTTGCATATCTCTCCTGCCGACGATTTAACGGAAGCCCAATGGGCCCGTATAGCCTCATTTATCTCTGTGAATTTCCGAGCCCGCGTCAAAGACGAATATGGGTGCGATTTCTACTTCATACTAGAGAGAGACATTCTTGATACCTATTGGCGAAAGCAATACGGCACGGATCGGAGCGGACGCACAAAGGGTATAATAGTAATCTCCATCAATGGTGGTGCAGCATGAGCGAGTTGCTTGAACTCCAGCGCAAGTTGCAGGACACGACCGCTACCATCACTGAGCTGGAGCGTCGTATTGTCCAAAGACCACAATCTCGCGGACTGCGCTTATCTCTTGAGTCACTAGTCAAGCGACGCGAAGATTTACAAGCTGACTTTGATGAACTAGCGGACCACGAATCTCTCGATGTATGTACATATCGGCTATTTCAAGAAACCGACGACGGACTATCCCTGGGCGGCTATTCGGGCGCACTCAGCGAGTTTCAAAAATCATTTTCGTCGCTATACGATGCCATTATAAGTGGCCCTCGAAAAAGGACGCGGCTTAGCCCTGATGTCGTTCAGGCCACCCGCTTTAGGTTCGGTTATGCGTACGCCGGATCCGTTGGTGTAGTCTTGACGATAAACCGCCAACGAATGCTTATTGATATTGGTCCACTTACTGACACCATAACTACGTTCTTTAGCCTTGCAGAAGCTCCCACTAGAGAAGATATTCGTGAGATTGGCAGAAGACTTGGTCCCGCTCCGCTCCGTTCGATATTTAGGTGGGCTGACGTGCATGTTGCAGACGGAATTGGAGCAGACATAAGGTGGAGACACGGCGAACAAACCACGAGTCTCCTTCTACAAAGAGATGAAATGCAGCGACTACGAGACGAGATCGGCGCGACTTCTGAAGAGGAGCATGAAGAATTCACACTGACCGGTACACTGTCTGGGGCCAGTATGGAAACGAAGCGGTTCGATTTTCGGCCGGATAATGGAGATACTATTCGCGGCCATTTCACCGACGCTATCAACGCTGAACACGAGGTTAGAATCCCGGACGTTCGCTATCAGGCCACGGTGGAAAAAGTCACGACCGTAAATTATTCTAGCGAAGAGGAAAAGGTAGTATGGAAGTTGCTCCGCCTTGTGGAGATTTAGGCATAAATAAATTTGAAAAGGACAAACTGGCTACCGTTCATCCTAAGTCCTAATGCCTGCCGACATACTAATTCCGAACCGGAGTGGGTGAAGCTACACCGTCCTGTGGCTGTTGATAGCCGCGACGAGGTTTGTAAGAAGCGGACGAAACCCACCGAAATCGATCGAGTCGGCATTTGGCCGTACGACTTTGTGCGCGAAGATTTTCTTGCCGTAATGCAGATCGCGATCGAAGTCCTTCCCATCGTTGAATGTCTTGCCGCCAACTGTCATCGCCTTGGTGGCCTCATCAAAGCAGTCTTCGATCTTCGAGTTGGCGCCTGGGGTGGGGACGGCGTATACGTTCTTGGTTACATGAACAAAAGGCATGTCCTCAGGCCGCTGTATTTTTGCGACCGTCTTTATCGTGTTACGAATTTTCTTAGAACCTATCTCAAAATTGAAGCAAGCATTGAGATGCGCTATGCTGCATGTTGATGGTGAAGCTGACCGACGAGCAGTGGGAGCGCATTCGGGAACATTTTCCTGAGGAGCGTCGTGCTGCCGGCATTGCGGGTCGCAAG
>JAJEEU010000067.1 GCA_022820825.1 Vicinamibacteria bacterium | reverse complement strand
GCGTTGGCCAGCGCCAACAGCAGCAGGATGTTCTTCAGCCAGAACCAGAAGTTCGGATAGAAACGCATCGGCTGGCTGTAGAACAGCAACCCGCCGCTCACCATCGACATCCCCAGACCCACCATCTGCCACGGAAACAGCCGCGTCTGCGTGTGCGATACCGGCGTCGAGCGGTTGCCCAGGCCCAGCAGCCGCAGGTCCATCATCACCAGCAGACCCGCGATCAGACACATGCTCACCACGTGCGAGGTCAGCATGATCGGATAGCCGTAGATCGATTCGCGCAACTGCGTGCTCCACGCCGTCGCTTCCAGCCACAAAAAGATGTCTACCACGCTGTCTCGTCCCTTCCGGTCGCCAGGTCAGGTTGACGGATACGGGTGCGGCCGGCCTACTGGCAGCGCGGTTCCTGTCTGCTGTCGGGACCGTCGCGGTAGGTCTTGTGGCAGTGGGTGCACGAGTCGTTGACGTAGTTGATCGCGTCCCAGACGGCCTCGTAATCCTGTTCCTGCGCACCGCGAAGCACGTTGACGGCCGATTCCTCGAGGAGCCGGGCGCCTTCGATGTAGTCGGCGCGGTCGACCGGCGCGGGCAGGCCGTTGTCGCACAGGCGGCCTTCCATCATGGCCAGCTTGGCGCCGTCCGCGAGGGCCACCGCGGCGCCCTCGACCTCCGGCCAGCCGCGGTAGATCGCCGCGAAGCGGGACGAGGTGGACCCCATGAGGGCGGACACGGCGTCGCGGATCTCGGGAGTCATCTCCGGGAGCTCGCCGCCCGGCTCCACCGCCTGCACGTCGAACAGCTTGTTGGCGTTCGGGAACATGAGGCCGCGCATGAGCTGGGCGAGATTACCGATCGGTTCCTCGGTAATTCCCTGGGCCAGGGCGGCGCCTGGCGCGAACAGTGTGAACATCAACAGCAAGGTCGCGAATCGCTTCACGCTACACCTCCCAAAATGCCACCCGCTCATCGTATCAACGGCGCGGCGGCGGCGATCTGAAGAATTCCTGAACACCTCGGAGACGAGGCATTGCCGGAGCGCCCTCCCAGGCGCGGCGCAAGCGTACACCACGCCCCACAGAGGGTCAACTTGAGGTGATGCTACGCGGGGACTTCTTCGGCGGCGGACTCGGCCGGTTCCGGTCCCTCGAGCACGCGCACGACGTCATCGAACGGCATCATGTCGATCGCGTCGTAATCGGGCGGGCATCCGAAATCGCGCGGCTGCGGGGCGGTCGGATTGCCGAGCGTGACGCACAGGCCGCAGCCGATGCACTTGTCGGCGCGCACGGCGCAGACCCAGCGGCCATTGGCGTCCTGCTCCTCGACTATGCAGTCCTCCACGGGGCAGGCAGCCTGGCAGATCGAGCACGCAAATGCACCGAAGCAGCTGTCGGGATCGATAACGGCCACGCTCCTGGGCGGCTTCTTGCGCGGCCGGTTCATCAGCTTCGTCCACATGGGGCTCTAGTATACCCGATGCGCGCCCGCCGGCCGGCCCCGGCGAGGCTACCAGCCGCAGCAGTCGGTCTTGTATCCGCAGGCGGGACAGCGCCACACGGCGTGCATGCGGAACATCTCCACGCCGCACCGCTCGCACGCCACCGCCGTTGCGGGGAGCGGCTTCGCCGGCGCGGGAGAGGCGGGGGGGCGTCCGGTGGATTGCGGCATGCAGCGATTATAGCCGCGCGTGTATGATGCTGTTGGTCCGCGCAGCGGACCGGGGGAGAGTGACGTGGATGAGCGCTCGAAGGTGCTGATGACGACCGTGCTCGGCGCCGTGCTCGGCGGACTGGTCGGCTGCCTGTACCTGACCGACCGCGGGCGGCAGGTGCGCGGGCAGCTCGAGCCGCTGCTGGATACGGTGGTCGACGAGCTCCACGAGGCGCGCCGCACGGTGGAGCGGGCCCGCGCCGCCGTCGCGGAAGGGCGCCGCGTGATGGACGAGATCGTTCACCCGCCGCCGGTGCAGCCGCCCTGGGAGTCCCGCGACGCGGGCTAGGATGCGTATCGCGTTTCAGGGGGTAACCGGTGCATACAGCGAGGCCGCGGCGCGCCGGTTCAATCCGGCGGCCGACGTGCTGGCGCGCCCGTCGTTCGAGCAGGTCTTCGGCGCCGTGGCGGAGCAGCAGGCAACGCACGGCATTCTGCCGATCGAGAACACCATCGGCGGCACCATCCACCGCAACTACGATCTGCTGCTCGAGCACGATCTGCCGATCGTGGGCGAGGTGAAGCTGGCCGTCACGCACCATCTGATCGTGCTGCAGGGCACGACCATCGATCAGGTGCGGCGCATCTACTCGCACCCGCAGGGACTGGCGCAGTGCGAGCGCTATCTGCGGACACTCGAGAACGTGGAGATCGTCGCCACCTACGACACGGCCGGCAGCGCCAAGATGATCAAGGACGGCAGCTTGCACGATACGGCGGCCATCGCGTCCGAGCGCGCGGCGCAGGCGTTCGGCCTGGAGATCCTGGAATCCGGCATCCAGGACTACGCGAACAACTTCACCCGCTTCCTGCTGATCGGCCGCGACACGGTGCCGCTCGGCAAGCCGGACAAGACGACCATCGTCTTCACCGTGGCGAACGAAGCGGGCGCGCTCTTCAAGGCGCTGAGCGTGTTCGCCCTGCGCGAGATCGACCTGACCAAGCTCGAGTCGCGCCCCATCCCGGATCGCCCGTTCGAGTACCTGTTCTACGCCGACCTCGCGATCAACCGTGATGAGTTTCGCTGCGCGCGCGCACTGATGCACCTCGCCGAGTTCGCCCCCTCGGTCCGGACGCTCGGGTCGTACCCCGCATGGCGCGAAACCCGGGAGTCCGGGGCGCAGCCCCAAGGTGGCAATACAGATTAGTGCGCAGTCGAGACAACGGTTGACCCAAAGAGGGGACGGTGAACACGGACGCGACCGTCCCCAGGCCGCGCACGGCGCGGCCCGCCGGCCACGGAGTGGGGCGAGGGGGCCCCGCGAGTGGCCGGCGGGGGTTTGGGGCGCAGCCCCATCCATGGAAGATGCCAAACCGCCTGGCGCAGGAGTCGAGCCCGTACCTCCTGCAGCACGCCGATAACCCGGTCGAGTGGTACCCGTGGGGCGAGGAGGCGTTCGTACGGGCCCGGGTTGACGACCGGCCGATCTTCCTGTCGATCGGCTATTCGACCTGCCACTGGTGCCATGTCATGGAGCGCGAATCGTTCGAGAACGCTGACGTGGCCGCACTGCTGAACCGGCACTTCGTGGCGATCAAGGTCGATCGGGAAGAGCGGCCCGACGTGGATCGCGTGTACATGGCGTTCGTCCAGGCGACCACCGGCGCCGGCGGTTGGCCGATGAGTGTCTGGCTGACGCCGGAGCTCAAGCCGTTCTTCGGCGGCACGTACTTTCCGCCAGCTTCGCGCTGGGGCCGGCCCGGATTCGCCGACGTCCTGCGCAATGTCACGCAGCTCTGGAGCGAGAGGCGGGCGGACCTCGTGCAGTCGGCGGAAACGCTGGTGACGCGGCTCGCCGAGCAGCAGCGCGGCGCGGCGGCCGGCGCGGACGGCGGCCGCACGGTGGCCGCGGCAGATACGCTGGCGGCCGGCGTCGCGCAGTTCGAGCAGGCGTTCGACGCGGAGCACGGCGGGTTCGGCGGCGCCCCGAAGTTTCCCCGTCCGGCAGAGCTGCTGTTCCTGCTGCGCGAGCACGCGCGCACGGGCGAACGGCGGCCGCTGGACATGGCCGCGGCTACCTTGCGGGCAATGGCGCACGGGGGACTCCATGATCACCTCGGCGGTGGATTCCATCGCTATGCCGTGGACGCGCGGTGGCGCATCCCGCACTTCGAGAAGATGCTGTACGACCAGGCGCAGTTGGCGCTCGCGTGCCTGGAGGCGGGGCAGGCGGCCCGCGACACGGAGTTCGTCGACGTGGCCGGCCAGGTCCTCGCGTACGTCCGGCGGGACCTCACCGGTCCGGAGGGCGGGTTCCTGTCGGCGGAGGACGCCGACAGCCTGGAGCCGGGGCAGGACGCCGGCGGACGCGCGGAAAAGCGCGAGGGCGCCTTCTACCTCTGGACGCGGCAGGAGCTCGAGGAACTGCTCGGCGACGATGCGTCCGTGTTCGCGCGCCGCTACGGGGTGGAGGCCGCCGGCAACGCAGTCCAGGATCCGACCGGGGAGCTCGCCGGCTGCAACCAGTTGTACGTTGCCTGTCCGGTGGACGAGGTGGCGCGTTGGGTTGACCGGCCCGTTCCGGAAGTCGAGGGCGTCCTCGAAGACGGCCGCCGGCGGTTGCTCGAGGCGCGCACGGCGCGCCCGCGCCCGCACCTGGACGACAAGGTGCTGACCGCGTGGAACGGGCTGATGCTGGCGGCGTTCGCGCGCGCGGCGTACGTGTTCGAAGGGCGCGGTGACGCTGCCCGCGCTGCGGCGGCGCTGGAGGCGGCGCGGCGGGCGGCGGGTTTCGTCCGCGACACGCTGTGGGACGCCGAGCGCCGGGTCCTGCATCGTTGCCACCGCGGCGGGCGGGTGTCCATTCCCGGCTACGCCGAGGATTATGCATTCATGGTCTGGGGGCTCATCGAGCTGTTTCAGACGGACGGCAACCCCGCGTGGCTGCGCTGGGCGCTGGACCTGCAGGCTCGCCAGGACGAGCTGTTCTGGGACGCGGCGGACGGCGGCTGGTTCAGCACGACCGGCGCCGATCCGTCCGTGTTGCTGCGGCTGAAGGAGGACTACGACGGCGCGGAGCCGTCCGCGGGTTCGGTCGCGGCCCAGAACCTGCTGACGCTGGTCCGCCTGACCGGCGACAGCTCCATGCAGGGCAGGCTCGACCGCGCCCTCGTCCGCTTCGGTCCGCGCCTGGGGCAGGCGGCGCGCGTGGTCCCGTTGCTCGCGGCGGTCCTGTCGTCGTACCACGCGGCGGCGTCGCAGGTTGTCATCGTCGGGGAGCGCGGACGGGCCGATACGGCGGCCTTGCGGGAGGTCGTCGCGCGCCGCTACCTGCCGTTTGCGGTCCGGCTCAACGTCGAGCCCGGTCCCGTGCAGGAACGCCTCGGTGAGCTGCTTCCATTCGTGGCGCCGCTGCGCATGCTGGACGGCCGGGCGACGGCCTACGTCTGCGCCGACTTCGCCTGCCGGCAGCCGGTCTGCGAGCCGGATGCGCTGGCGGCGCAACTGGATGCCATTGGAGGTGGCGGTTGATGGACTTTACGGTGGAAGTCTTGCTCAAGGGGCGGGAAGACGTAATTGCGCGGCAGATGGAGCATGCCGTCGCGCCGGGCGAGTGGACCGACGGGGATGTCCGCGAGGTGCTGCACATGGCGCTCCGGGAGTTCGAGCAGGCGCTGAGCCCCGATGCCGACGAGCGCCGCCCCATACATCTGCGGGGGTTCAACTGGATCGTCACGCCGCTGCAGCAGGGCGTTGCGATTGCGATAGAGATGGCGACCGGCGCGCTCGTTGCCGGTCCGTTCGAGGTCGATTCAGACTGGCTGACGGCTTCGATCACCCGCGTGATGGCGGCGCCCGCCACCGAGCAGGGCGGAGTGCACTGAGCGACCGGCCGGATGAAGAGTGGCCGCTAGCCGATGGCCGGCATCGCGAACCATACCCACAGTGCGAGGCCGATCCCGTAGATGAGCGTCAGGACGCGCGTGGGCTTGTCGTCGAACTTCCAGTAGATCCACAGCAGCGCCACGCAGACGGCGACGGTGCCGTACGTGAACTTGTGCACGACTCCTTCAGTCAGATAGCGCGAGTAGAGCACGTTGGGAAGCAGCCCGATGTACAGGAACAGGCTGGCGCCCAGCACCCAGAGGTTGGCGCGGTCGAGCAAGCTGCTGTTTTCGTTCATGGACGGACTGGCCTCCTACACGCGGCGGTAGTATGAACCGCCGTTCGGCGGCCTGTCAATGTCCGCCCCGCCCCCGCGGCGGACCCGCCGGGCGCCGGCTTCACTTGTGAGCCGGCAGTTCCGCCGGCAGGCCGTGCTGCTTCAGGAACGCGCGGATGGCGGCGTAGATTCTCTGATACTCCGCGTCGCTGAAGCGGCCGTGGCCGCCGCCCTCCACCGTCACCAGCTCGTTCGGCACGCCGGCTGCGTCGAGCGCCTCGTGCAGGCGTGTGCCGTGGTCGTACGGCACGATCAGATCTTCGTCGCCGTGCACGGTCAGGATCGGCGGCAGGCCGCGGCGCACGTGGGTCAGCGGCGACACCCGTTTCGCCACGTCCTCGCGGTCGGGAGCGCTGCCCAGCCACGCCTCCGTGAACGAGCCCGACGGGCCGGGCGTGCGGTGGATCAGGTCGGCGACGTCGGTGATGCCGTACCAGTTGATGACGGCGGCCACACTGAGATCGGCGGTGGACGTGGGCCCCGCGGGCCACATGCGGCGGCGGTTGCCCGGGCACTGGCGGTCGAGGCCGGCGGACTCGGGCAGGATGCCGGTAGTGAGCGACAGGTGCCCGCCGGCGGAATTGCCGGTCACGACTATCCGGTCCAGGTCGAAGCCGTACTGCTCCGCGTTGCGGTAGACCCATCGCAGCGCGCAGCGGCAGTCCTCGACGGCCGCCGGCGCGTGCGCGGCGTCCGCCAGCCGGTAGGCGACGTTCACCACCGTCCAGCCCATCTCCAGGTACGGCAGGAACGTGAGCGAGGAGCCCTCCTTGCTGCCGTTCGTCCAGCCGCCGCCGTGGATGTAGATCAGCGTCGCGTTCGGCCCGCTCGCGCGCGTTGGCCGGTACACGTCCAGCTTGAGGTCGCGCCCGCCCGCGCGGTGGTAGGTGATGTTCGGCGTGACGCTGTAGCCGCCGGCGACGCTGACGAACGCCGAGTCGCCGCCCTGCGCGAGCGCCGCGCCGGGCAGACCAAATCCCGCCATCAACGCCGCGCCGAGCACCAGGAACCTGGAAGTTGCAATCATGGTCGTCTTTCCTCTGCCCTGCATCGTGACGCCGACTTGCGCGGTTGTCAACAGCGCCGGCCGAGGCGTACGTTGCTCCGGCTCAGAAGCGCACGCTGAGGCCGACCTGGGCGCGGCGGGTGTCGCCGAGGCCGCTGCGCAGTGCGCCGTCGAAGTTGAACAGCAGCGAGCTGAAGGCCGGATCGACGTAGTTGTCGGCGTTCGTCAGGTTGAACACCTCCAGGAGCGGCTCCAGCGTCGCGCCGCCGCCGAGCACGAAGCGCCGCGACACCCGCAGATCCCAGGTGAAGAAGGCATTGTCCCGGCGCAGGGTGTTGCGCCGGAGGATGGATCCGTCGGCGCAGACGCGGTCTGACGGCTGCACCACGCGCACGCCGCGGCTGGCGCACTGCTCGGAGACCGGCGACGCCGACAGGTAGCGGACGATGTTGCTCCAGTCGAAGCCGCCCGGCAGGCCGACCAGCAGGTAGCCGCTCACCTGGTGGCGCCGGTCGCGGTCGGACCAGCCGAACTCCGGCGCGAGGTCGCCGGCGTGTGCGTAGCGCAGCGTGAACGGGTCGCGCTCGTTGTCGTCGTCGGAGCGGTCGAACGCCAGGGTGTAGTGCGCCTCGAACGTCAGCGGTCGACCCGCGGCGCTGGCGCGTCCGCGCAGGCCGGCAGTCAGCGCGTGATAGCGGGAGCGCGCGCTGCTCTCCGTCACCGTCAGCGTGTTGATGCCGCCGCCGGACGGGTGCGTCCCGATGCCGAACGGCGCGCCGAGGACCGGGTCGTTGCGGTTCACGAACCGGAAGAGGTTGTCGGTGCGCGCGTGGATGTAGTCGAGGCTCGCGGCCAGGCCGCTGCCGAGATCGCGGTCGATGCCGGCGCCGAACGACCAGGTGCGCGGCAGCTCCAGGTCGCGGTCCGCAACGTGAATGTCGGGGAGGAACGGCGGCGTGGTGGCCGTGTAGATCTGCTCGTCGATCGCGGGCACTGGGCCGAGCTCGGGCGCGGCGCTGCTGCGGAACAGCGTCTGCTGGAACGCGCCGTTGGTCGAGCGGTGCTGGGCGAAGACGAGCATCGGGATGCGCGCGACGTACGATCCGGCGTTGGCGCGCAGCACGGTGCGGCCGTTGCCGGCGAGGTCCCAGGCCAGCCCGGCGCGCGGCTGCAGGTTGTCGAGGTCGTCGGGGATCCGGCCGTCGGACGGAAACCGGGTGTCGTCCAGATACGGGGCGAAGAACGTGTCCCGCGGATCGACGAACATCTCCGGGTGCCAGGCGCCGTCCCAGCGCAGACCGAGGTCCACCGTGAGGCGCTCGTGAGGATGCCAGGTGTCCTGCACGAATGCGCCCAGCTCGTGGGTCTCGAAGCCCTGCAGTCCGAGCTGGTCGGCCGGGACGCCGGGCACGGTCGCGGACTGCAGGTAGAGCAGCACCGGCCCGCTGATTGCCGCACCCGGCGGACAGGCTCCGGACAGGCTGGCGGATCCGTCGGAGCAGGTGACGTAGCGGCTGCCGTGCGTGGCGAAGCCCATGAACCCGCCGACCGAGTCGAAGATGTAGCGGCTGTTCGCGAAGCCGATGAACTGCTGCTCCACGCTGGTGCGGTTGTACTCCACGCCGGTCTTGATGAGGTGGTTGCCGGCGGCGTACGAGACGTTGTCCACCACCTGCAGGCGGGTGTCGAACGCCGGGTCGACGGGCAGGAAGAACGGCAGTCCGATGCGGAAGCCGTCGTCGAAATCCATGGCGATGTCCGGGAACGGGCGCCCGCCCAGCGCGGCGAACTGCGGCGGGCCGGGCAGGCGTGCGTCCGGCACGAGCGGGCCCCGGTACCAGCGCGGGCGATCCTCGCGCGCCCACTGGACGCGCAGCTCGTTGGAGAGGGCGTTGGTGAGCAGCGAGCGCAGGCTGCCGTTGACCGCGTTGGAGCGGTCCCCCTCGATGCCGTTGGCCGACGCGCCCCACGCGTCGACGTCGAAGGTGCCGTTCACCTGCTCGGCCCAGGTGTAGTTGTACTTGAGCGACGCCTGGTGGCGGCCGTCGAGGTTCAGGTCCAGCTTGGCCAGCAGCGAGCGGGCGTCGTCCGTGCGCCGGATCGGCCCGAACTCGTCGTCGAACAGCCCCGGCCAGCGCATGTGCAGGAAGCGCTCGAGTTGCAGCAGGTTGTCCGGGTTCCGGACGTTGCGGGTCGCCTGCTTCGTTTCGGCGGCCTCCTGCAGGTCGTAGGCCAGGAAGAAGAAGGCGCGGTCACGTACGAGCGGGCCGCCCCAGGTCACGCCCGCCTGGTTGCGGAAGAAGTCGGGCCGTCCGCCGCCCCGCGCCTCCGGGAACGGCGCGGCAATATCGTCCCACTGCCCGAAGTAGTGGGCCGAGCCGGCGAACTCGTTGGTTCCCGACTTGGTGACGACGTTGACGAACCCGCCGGACGAGCGCCCGAACTCGGCGGTGGCGCCCTGGTTGACCACCACCAGTTCTTCGATGGCGTCCTGGTTGAAGGTGAAAGCCGGGCGCTGGCCGCCGCGCTGCTCCCCGAAGAACGGGTTGTTGAAGTCCGCCCCGTCGACGATGAAGTTGTTGAAGATGCCGCGCTGGCCGGCGATGTTCAGCTCGTCGCCGTCCGGCCCCTGTGAGATGGAAGCGCCCGGCGTGAGCAGCGTCAGGTTCACGAAGTTGCGACCGTCGCTGGGCAGCGCGTCGACCACGTCCTCCAGCACCCGCTGCGCGCTCGTGACGTCGGTGGTGTCGATGGGCGACGGCAGGCTGCTGACGACGTTGACGGTTTCGGCCGCCACGACGCGAAGCCGGACGTCCAGGTCCACCGTCCCGCCGACGCGCAGGCCGGCGCCCTCGATGCGCTCGCTGCCGAGGCCGGCGGTGGCGGCCGCCACGGTCAGGTCGTACGTGCCGGGAGGCAGCAGCGCGCGCACGAACGTTCCCGCCGCCGACGTCTCGACCGTCGTCACCAGGTCCGTTTCACGATGCTGGATGACGACGACCGCGCCGGCGAGCGGCGCGCCCAACTGGTCGCTCACGGTGCCGCGGATGATGCCGGTAGTGGTCCCGGCCTGGGCGGCGGCAGGCGGCGCGTTGAGGTTGTGCAGGGCGGCTGCCAGGACGATGCCGGACAGCAGCCGCGGCAGCGCGCGCGCGCGGCGGCGCGGCGAACGCGAAGGAGTCAGGTGTATCACGACGCAGGATCCTAGCGGGTAGGACCCACGGCCGACCACCCGCTCGGTGCAATGGGGACGCCGCCTGCTAGTGCACCGGCACCTGCAGGTCGGGCAGAGGCCGGCCGGCGAACAGCCGGCGGAGCGGCTTGGCGATCCAGCGGGCCCACGACACGGAGCGCGACACGCGCGCGCTGTCGGTCGCTATGCCGGTGTTGGCGTACATCTGGCGGTACAGCTTCGAGACCAGCACGAAGGCCAGGCGCGCGCGCAACGATCGGACGCACCGCGACCGGCGCCACACGGCGGTGATGCCATAGAAGCGGTCCCACGCGCTCTGGGTGCCGAGACGAATCTGCTCTGCCGTCATGGCCGGATGCGGCGAGAAGATCTTCGGCCGCTTCGCCGGCGGAATCAGCCAGTAGCGGCTCAGCGGAATGCCGTCGACGGCCGGCGCAGCGGCCGCCTCCTTCTTCTCCCACTTCAGGAAATCGATGGTGCCCGGGAACGGCGTCAAGGTCAGGAACTGTGCGAAGTCCACGTCGGCGGCATGGGCCAGCGCCGCAGTGGCGTCGAAGGTGTCCTGCCGGTCGCTCGGGAGGCCGAAGATGAACGAGCCGAGCACGTGGACGCCATGCTTCCGGAACTGCCGCAGCCGGTCGACCAGTTGGTCGCCGGCCAGGTTGAATCCCTTGTAGACGTCGTCGAGACCGTCCTGGGTGACCGACTCGACGCCGATCAGCGCGCCCTTGATGCGCGCCGCGCGCATCGCTTCCAGAAATGCGGGATCCTCGGCCGCCTCCATCGTGATCTGCGTGAAGAACACCATGTCGGACGGCAGTTTCGCGAGCCGCTCCATCAGCTCGAAGCGTTCCGCCCGCAGCGCCTCCAGCTCGTGCAGGCGCGCCGAATCCTCGCGCCGTTCGGCCATCCTCAGGTCCTCGAGCGTGACCGGGTAGAAGTTGTCGTCCGCCAGGGCGATGAAGCGGAATCCCATCCGGCGCAGCTCGACGGTCTCTTCGAGGACGGCATCCACGTTGCGTTGCCGCGGCTCCTGGCCGTCCGTGCGCCAGACGGAGCAGAACGAGCAATGCTTCGGGCAGCCCCGCACGGTCTGGACCGAGGCCCACATGTACCGGTTGCGCGGCACCAGGTCCCAGCGCGCCTTGCGGAGCGACGCCCCGGCCTCCCGCCCGCCGGTGTAGACGCGTTGGGGTGTTCCCGCCGCGCAGTCCTCGATGACCTGCGGCCAGATAGCGTCGCCATCGCCCGTCACGACCGCATGCGCGCCGCCGCGTTCCAGGGCTTCTTCCGGGTACAGGGTCGCGTGGATGCCGCCGAACACCACGTACGCTCCCCGTTCACGCGCCGCTCGGCCGACCTCGTAGCCGCGCAGCGCATTGCTCGTGTGAATTCCGATTCCGACAACGTCACCTGCGCTGATCCGATGCGGGTCGAACGCTTCCAGCGTCTCGTCGGCTATGACCGGATCGCCCCACTGCCTGGGTGTCGCCTCGGCCAGCACGTACAGCCAGCGCGGCGTGATGACGGCCATGCCGAAGGCGATGTGACTCGGGTTGATTAGATGGACTTGCATGAGAAGGGTGTCCTCGAGGCCGGCGTTCCGGCTGGGGCTGCCAGGCAAGTGCAATCGCCGTGCGGCGCCCGAATCGATTACCGATCGGGGTTCGGCGAGGATGCCCGCCGCGAAGCAGCACGTCGGCGTTCCAGGCCTGACCACGTCATGGCCCGGAACCAGGCAGAGTCGGCGCTGTCCAGATTTCCTTGTCTTGGAATGTCGACCGCCACAGCGCCGGGGAGGTCGTTGAACGGATCGCTCTCTAACAGACTACCGCGCCGCACCGTGCGCTGTCCACACGGCGTGCCCCGCCGGGCAGGATGTCAGAAGACCGCCAGCGGGTTTACGGGCGACCCGGTGCCGTTGGGAATCGGCAGCGGCGCGATGGTGAGCATGAACTCCCAGCGGTTGCGCTCGGCGGCCGCTTCGGCCAGCTCGTCGAAGTCGGCGCGGTCCATGTGGTGGATGCCCAGCATCGTCAGGGCGAAGTCGTGCAGCGCGAGGCGCGGCAGGTCGCCCGGCGGCTGCGGCACGTAGCCGGGGGTCTCCCAGCCGATGATCGCCACGTCGCGCTCGCGCAGCCAGGGGATCACGCTGTTGTCGAGGCCGGCCGCCTCGGCGCCCGTATCGAACGGACCGATGGCGTCCTGCCGCGCCCAGCGCCCCCAGCGCAGCAGGAACGCATCGCCGGGCCCGACCGCGGCCCCGGACCGTGCCTCCCATGCCTCCAGGTCGTCAACGCCGATCCGCTCGCCCGGCTCGAGATAGGGCACGCCCTTCAGGCGCGGGATGTCGTACAGCACGCCGCGGGTGATCACGCCGTGGCGCATGGTCAGGATGGCGTTCTTCGTTGCCCCGTGCTCCATGGTGACGTACTCGTCGATCGGGTAGCCGTTCCACATCTTCCCGTCGAAGAAGCGGTGGGCGAAGCCGTCGATGTGCGTCGTCCCGGGGCCGTGGATGCACGCGTAGTTGATGGTGTCGCTCGCCCCGCCGGGCGAGGCCCTGACCATGCTCCATTCCACCGGGCAGGGGTTGTCGATTGTGCGCTCCGTATTGGCGATCGACGCCAGCGACACGGAGAAGCCCTCCGTCACCAGGTCCGCGGCGGCTCGGCGCCTGGCGGGCGTTATGAGGTTGAGCGCCCCCATCTCGTCGTCCGGCCCCCAGCGCCCCCAGTTGGACAGCTCGTCGAACCAGCGCTCGTACTCCGCCTCCGTCACGAGCGGCCGGTCGGTTGCCTGCTCCGTCGCGGCCGGCCCCCCGCAGACGACGAGCAGCGCGGCCATGACAGTGGTGATTGACGCGCGCAACGTTCCGGTGGTCATGGGCCGCTAGTCCTCCAGTTGCGCCGGGGTGCGGGACGCCTTCCGGAGCGCCGGCACGAGATGGCGCTCGATCAACACGTCCAGGTCGCGCCGGTGCCGCCGCCGGTCGCCGCCCGGATTCGGCGACGACGTGGCGACGATGACGCTGTCGAGGTCCGGTATCACGAAGATGAACTGTCCGCCGTAGCCCCACGCGTAGTAGGCCGGATGGCCGGCCAGGCCGCGGATCCACCAGCCGTAGCCGTACTGCCGGCGGCTGTAGCGCGACACGGTCCGCGGCGTGAGCGATTCCCGTATCCACTCCCGCGAGATTACCCGGCGGCCGTCGATCGAACCGCCGCGCCGGTACAGGTCGCCGATCGCCACCATGGCGCGCGGCGTGAGCGTCATCTCGTTGCCGCCGAAGTAGATGCCCTGCGGATCCTGCAGCCAGGCGGGCAGCGTGATGCCGAGCGGCCGCGCCAGGTGCCGCCGGCCGAACTCGAGCGTGCTGAGGCCGGTGGCGCGCGTCAGGACGGCCGACAGAAGATGCGTGCTCCCGGTGCTGTAGATCATCCGGCCGCCCGGCCGGTCGACCAGCGGGCGCGCGAGCACGTGGCGCACCCAGTTGCGGCTCTGCACCCAGCGCCCGTAGTTGCGGTTCGATGTCGTCTCCAGGCCGGAGCGCATGGTGAGCAGGTCCTCGACGGTAATGGACCGCTTCACCGGATCGGCGCCGTCCAGCTCGTCCGGCAGCAGCGCGGCGATCGGCTGCTGCACGTCCGCGATGTGGCCGCGGTCGATTGCGATGCCGACCAGGATTGCGATCAGCGTCTTGGACGCGGATTTCAGGTTGGCCTGCGCGCGGGCCGTCGCGCCGTTGAAGTAGTGCTCCTCGACGAGCTCGCCGCCGACGGCTACGAGCAGGCTGCGCAGGCGCGGCAGGGCAGAGGCGCGCTCGACGATGGCGGCGCGCTGCGCGGGATCGAGCGCCTCCGGCGCCGCACTGCCCAGTGCCGCGGGCATGCTCGCGAGCACCGCCAGCAGCACGGCCAGCACGCCGATCGGACGCCGGTATGCAGCCACGAACCCTCCGTGCCGATCATACTAGAACCCCGTACGGCGCAATGAGCGAAGGGGACGGCAAGCATCGAGTGGCCGGCGGGGGTTTGGGGCGCAGCCCCAAGTAGTAAACGATGCGGTATCTTGTGAGGGCCGTAGCTCGCCCGGACATGCCGAGGTGGCGAAACTGGCAGACGCGCAGGACTTAAAATCCTGCGGCCCCCAGGGGCCGTGTGGGTTCGAGCCCCACCCTCGGCACCATGCACCCTGTCCCCGCGTGCTCCTGCCGCCCCGGGTGTCTCCTTTCCACAGGCAAGACCCAAATATTACAAAAATCGTATTCTATTCTCACAGTGTTGTTGCTGCGTGCGTCTTGGAAGGAGGCCACAATGCTTCACGGAATCTTCGGATGCTCTACATCTTCCGCGGCTGGCGGGAGGACGATCGCGTTGGTGATCGCCATGGTGTTGGCCATGGCTGTTCCGGCCGCCGCGCAGCACCTCACGTCCAGGGTCGAAGGGACCGTGCAGGACGAGACCGGAGGATTCATCCCGGGTGCGTCGGTGACGCTGACCAACGCGGACACCGGGGTGGCGCAGGAGACCGTTACCGACGAGCGCGGCCTCTACCTGTTCCCCCTCGTTTCGGAGGGCACCTACAGGATGGAGGCAAGCGTGCCCGGCTTCACCACCACCGTGGTCGAAGACGTCCGGGTCGCCGTGAATGCGGCGACGTCCGTCGATTTCGTCGTCGAAATCGGGCAGGTGACCGAGACGGTCGTCGTTTCCGCGACCGCGGCGCAGTCGCCGCTGAATACCGCCAACGCGGAGCTCAACACCAACATCTTTCGGGAACAGGTCCAGGACCTGCCCCTGAACGGCCGCAACGTCACCCAGCTCGCGCTCACCCAGTTGGGGGTGACCGGCGCGGGCGGAGCGCGCACCGCGTCGTTCAGCGGGGGGCGAGGGACCTTCAACAACTTCACGCTGGACGGGGTCAACAACCAGGACACGTTCGTTCGGACGGACTCCCTGTTCGGTGAGATACCCGTCAAGGACAGCTTCATCGAGGAGATCAGCATCACGACCGGGAACGCGGACGTCGACGACGGGCTGGGGGCGTCGCAGACCCATTTCGTCACGCGTTCCGGGGGCAACTCGTTCGACACCGAGGTGTTCGTCTATCACCGGAACGAAGCCTTCAACGCCAACAGCTTCTTCAACAAGGCCGCCGGACTGGAGAAGGAGCGGCTGCGGGAGCATGAGTACGGCTTCAACGTCGGCGGCCCCATCGTGCGCGACAAGGCTTTCTTCTTCTTCAACTACGAAGAAGAACTGAACCCCGGCACCGCGTCCGTCGTGCGCACCGTCCTGACGGATCCCGCGCGCCTGGGCAACTTCAGCTACGTCAGGCAGGATACCGGGCAACTGGCCACGGTGAACCTGTTCGACCTGGCGGGCGCCAGCCCCGATCCGGCCATGCAGGGACTGGTCGCGTCGACGCCGGCGCCCAACGACGCCAGCGTGGGCGACGGCAGGAACACGGCGGGTTACCGCTTCAACAGCATCGACGAGTCCGACTCCAGGTGGGTCGTTTTTCGGGGCGACTACGTGGCGACGCCGAACCACTCGCTGAAGGGCACGTTTCATCATTTTCGCCTGGACGTGCCGAATTCCGTATTCAACAACATCGGTTCGGTCTTCCCGGGGCTGCCCGGGGCCGGCCAGGGCTCGCGGCGCAATCTCGCGTCGTTCGGCCTGACGAGCACGATCGGCAACAGCATCGTGAACGAGGCCCGCTTCGGCTTCCAGGGCTACCGGGCCTACTTCGAGAACAACGAGACCTTCCCCGACGGCCGTATTCTCGACTTCGGGGTGTTCGACAATCCCGTGCGGGACTTCCTGAACCAGGGGCGTGAGACGCGCAACCTGGAGCTCGGCAACAGCCTGACGTGGGTCAAGGGCGCGCACACCCTCAAGTTCGGCGGCGGCGCGCGGTGGACGCAGGTGGATTCGTACAACGACGCGGGACTGGTGCCGACATACGATCTCGGTTTCGGCGTCGGCAACCCGGATCCGCTCCTGCCCGGGCTGTTCCCCGGAGGGATCTCTTCCGACGAGCTGGCGACGGCCTCCGGCCTGCTGGCGGCTCTCGGTGGATTCGTCGACGAGGCCAGTCAGACCTTCAACGTCACCTCGGCGACATCGGGGTTCGTACCCGGAGCGACGCAGAGGCGCATCCTGACCCAGGATTTCTTCAACCTCTACGTGGGCGATACCTGGCGGGTTTCGGCTGACACGAGCCTGACCTTCGGCCTGCGGTGGGAGCTGCACAGCGTTCCGGACGAGACGCAGGGCCTGGCGCTGCTGCCGGTGGGCGGGGTCGACGCGGTGCTCGACCCGGACGCCGTCGTCGACTTCGCCGGCGCGATCCACAACCGGCCTTTCTTCAACGGCGACAGGAACAACTTCGCGCCCAACATCGGCGTGGCCCACCAGTTGACCGACAGGATTGTCGTGCGCGCCGGATACGCGCTGAACTACGTGCTCGACAACAACATGACGACGGTGACCAACGCGCTCAGGGGCAACGACGGGCTGACCCAGACCGTCCTGAATTCGGGGCTCGGCGGCACGGTCAGCGGCGGGCTGGCCCCTGTCGAGACGCCCGAGTTCAATGTCCCGCGGACGGCGCGCGATCAGATCCTGATCGATCCCACCTCCGCACTATTCACTATCGATCCGGAGATCAGGACGCCGTACGTCCAGCAGTGGAACGTCGGCGTGCAGTATCAGCTCCTGGACGATACCGCGGTCGAGGTGCGCTACGTCGGCAACCGCGGCACGGACCTCACCCGGGCCATCGATCTGAACCAGGTCCTGCTGCCGGAAGCGTTCGTGGAGGACTTCCGGCGGGCGCAGAGGAACCTCGCCGCCAACGGGGACCCGAGAATCGGCGAACGGCTGCAGCTCTTCCCGCTGCTCGGCTTCGGCGGCTTCCTGCAGTCGGGAGCCGTTCAGAGATGGATTGCAAACGGCGAGATCGGGCAGTACATCGGCGGTTTCCTGGCCCCCAACCGGGTGTTCTTCTTTGCCGGCGAAGGAGGCGAGCGCTTCGGCGCGAGGATGCCGATCAGCTTCTTCCTTGCCAATCCGAATACCTTCGTCGGCGACGTCGTCGGCAACCACGCCTTCTCCGACTACAACGCGCTCCAGTTCGAGGTCCGCAAGGCCTGGCGCTCCGGGTTCACGGCCCAGTTCAACTACGCGTGGGGTCACGCGATGACGAATTTCGCGGGCACCCAGTCGAATTTCCGCGGACTGTTCGACAACGCCCAGCCCGAGCTCGAGATCATGCGGCCCTCGTGGGACATCAGGCACACCATCAACGCCAACTGGGTGTGGGAGATACCCGTCGGCGACGGGCGGCGCTGGATGGACAGCCGCAACGCGCTGAGCGCGGTCATCGGCGGCTGGGACCTGAGCGGTTTCGTCAGGATTCACTCCGGCGAGCCGATCAACCTCGTCTCGGGGCGGGGCACCATCAACCGGGGCGGATCGAGAGCGCTGACCAACACCGTGCACCTCACGGGAATCAGCGTTGACGAGCTGCAGGACATGACCGGCGTCTACCGCCTGCCGGACGGCCGCATAAGCCTGTTCGATCCCAGCCTGCTGGCCGAGGGGGGCGGGCTGCGTCCCGAGCTCTTCGAGAATCCGGGATTGCTGGAGGCGGGGTCGCTGCCGATGTCGCCCATCAGCGGTCCCTGGTACGCAACGCTGGACATCGGGCTCCGCAAGAACATTCCCGTGGGGTTTTCGGAGGCGGCGCGGCTGCAGTTGCGCATCGATTTCTTCAATATTCTGAATCGCACCAACTTCAACGTCACCAGCATTTCCGGCCTCGCTGACTTGGGCATCACCAACTTCCACGATCCCAACGACCCGGACTTCGGCTTGTTCAGCTCGACGTTCTCGGCGCGCCAGATACAGGTCGGCATGAAGCTCACGTTCTGAGCGTGCGCGACTAGCGCGAGGGTAGGAGGGGGCGGCCGCAGCCGTTCGACGCTGGACGCCGGGCGGCGCCCGGCGCCGGCTACTCGACGGTGACCGTCACGTCGGCGGCGCCGTGCAGGCCGCCGTCGTGCGCCATCGCCCGCAGCGTGTAGGTGCCCTGCTCGCTGAACGTCGCCGTCACCTCCACCGGGCGGTCGGTCACGACCTCGGGCGGCGGCAGCTCCGCCAGCGACGCGCCGCCGCCGGCGGTCGCCGCGGAGGCCCGGCGGGCGCTGGAGAACGCGGTCTTTCTCAACTGCGCGGCGCGCGCCTTCTGCCGGCGGTACTCCGGGTGCTCCTGCTCGGGTTCCAGCGTTACGGGCTCGGCCGGGCCGCGGTACACGAACCAGCCGGTGCCCAGCCCGAGATCGTTGGAGCCGCCGATGCCGCCGCGCGGGTTGCCGTCGTCGCTGGCGTACGCCCGGAGCGAGATCGGCTCGCCGACCCTGGCGGTCCGCACGGCCGGGCCGTCGAGACGGACGGTCGGCACGACGTTGTCCGGCTCTCCCAGCCGTTGCCCGCGGCCGCCGAAACCGCCGTTGTTCATCATCATGATCCGTTCATCGATGATGTAGTCCGGCTTGAGCGTGGCGTAGGCGTACTCCGTCTCGCCGTTGGCGGTGATCTTCCAGACCAGCTCGCGATCTCCGAAGTCCGCCGGGACCGTGACGCGGAAAGTGAACCGGCTGCGCCGCGGGAAGAAGTAGGCGGGCTGTCCCTGGTCGGGCCCGCCCGGCTCGATGCTGTTGTCCGCGCCGACCGGGACGTTGATGTGCTCCTCGCTGTTCAGGTTGAAGTACCCGAAGATCAGGTCGTACGTCCCGTCCGGATTCGCGATCCACCCCTCGTAGATGGGGGCGATGCGCTGCCCGCGCTTCATGATGAGGTTGTCCTGGGCCGGGGCGGCGGCCGGGACCAGCCAGACCAGCGCCGCCGCGGCGACCCAGCGCCAGGCGCCACGACACTGAACGTGACCACTCATGATGCTACCTTCCAAGTGAAAGGCGCCCCGCCCGGTGTAAATCCGGTGGGGCGCCCAGGAACCTGTCTGCGGGCGGACTAGTCGTTCTGCTGGTTCGTTGCGGCGCCGAGCTGCAGCGCCTCGCGGCGCGCGACCTCCGCTTCGAACTGCTCGTCGGTCAGCAGCGTGATCTTCGGCAGGAAGACGAACATCTCGTCGACCGAGCGGTTGCCGCCCGTCTTCCAGTTGCGCGGCTCGATGTTGTTCGAGTTCGTCTCGGAGTTGTTGTACCAGCCCATGATGTGCAGGATCGTGCCGCGCGGCAGCAGCGGCGCGTGGTCGTCCTCGTAGACGTACGTCCTGACCCAGTTGTGGTCGTACCCCGAGCAGTTGAGGATCTCGCGGTAGCCGTTCGGATAGAGGGCCTCGACGCACATCCGATCACCGCTCATGTGCAGGTGCGGCTCGAACGTGGTGAGGATGCCGGGCTCGCTCATCGTCTGGAAGTTGTCGTAGCGAATGGCATCGTCCCCGGGCGGCAGCGCCAGGTCCTCGCGCACGTTGCTGCCGCCGACGAGCCCGGCGTTGTAGCCCGACTGGCTGTACTTCGGCTCGTAGCCCTTCGGATGGAACTTGAACCCCACGTCGATGCGGACCGGGATGTCGCGGCCCACCGAGTGCATGTGCACGGTGTAGGTCAGCGCCGAGTCGGCCCGCAGGCGGACGCCGGTGTCCGCCGGATAGACCGTCTCGTTCTGTCCGACCTCGTAGATCAGGTAGAAGCCGTCCGGGGCGTCCATGTCGAAGCCGAGCTCACGGACGCCGGCATGGTGCAGGGTGAAGAGGTTCATGCCCTGCTCCTCTTCCTTCTGGAAGGCGCTGCCGTCGAGCCGCGTCTCCTTCACCTCCACGGCCGCGATGTAGCGGTCCTCGGTCAGGCCGGTCGCTATGGGGCCCAGCTCGCGGTGGTAGTCGGGGGCGACGGCCTTGACGAGCACCTCCGGCCCCTCGACGATCAGGTCCGGCTCGCCGATGGCCCACTGCGTGCGGTCGAGGTACTCGCGGGGCGGCGGCATGTCGGCGGGGTTGCCGCGCGGGGCGCCGCTGTCGACCCAGCGCGCCACCATCGCGATCTCCGCCGCGCTCAGCGACGGGTCGTTCTTGAAGTGCTGGACGCCGACGTCCGGCTCGATGAACCAGGGCGGCATCTCGCGGGTCGCGGTCCGCTGCTTGATCGACCTGGCCCAGGGCCGCACCTCGTCGTAGGTCATCAGCGACATCGGCGCGAACCCGCCCTGGCGGTGACAGGTCTCGCACGAGCGCTGGATGATGGGCGCGATGTGTTTCGTGTACGTGATTTCCGTGTCGGCCTCGCCGGCAGCGAACGCGGGTGCGGTGGGCAACCCCACGGATGCTGCGAGTGCCGCCAAGGTGATCCACATCGCCTGTTTCATCATCACAGTCTCCTCCGACCTGTACACAGGTGGGGCAGCACGCCCAGGTCTCCGGACAGCGTCAACCGGCACCGGCGCCGCGGTGAGCGCTACCGCTCGGTCGGGTCGCGGCCGTCCCGCGGGGCGCCCGTGCCGGACGAGCCCATGAACAGCTTGCGGCCGTCCGCGAAGGTGATGTCGCGGCCGTTGGCCTTGTTCGAGCCGTCCTTGGCCAGGTAGCCCTCGACCCACACCTCGTCCCCGATCGGCAGATCCCGCTTGGTGAAGCCGCGGCGCAGCAGGCTGGTCGGAGGACCGCCCTCGACCATCCAGGCCTCGACCGTCCCGTCATCGCGCGTGACGTCGATGTGCAGCCAGGAATGCGGATTGACCCATTCCATCCGCGTGATCTTGCCCTGCAGCGAGATCGGCTTGTTGGCGTCGAACTCCGCCGCAAACGCATGATGCGCCACAACCGGCGCCGCCGCCGCAACGGCGAACAGTCCAACCAGGCAACCGACAACGGCCAGCTTCGTTCGCATGTGAATGTCCTCCTGTGGAAATCGCTGGGTTCAGCGCACGACGTTCAGCGGCCCTGCGCCGCTTCCCATGCTTCGGTTTCCGCCCATTCGGCCGCGATCTGCGGCGCGCGGTCGTTGATTTCCCGCGCCGCTTCGTCCATCGCTATCTGCTCGTCCGTGCGGCCGCCCTTGAGCAGGCCCACCATGCCGTAGTTGTGCTCGTGGCAGGTGTACTCGTAGACGTCCGGCTCGTTCGGGTCCATGTGCCAGACGTTGACCGCGGTCCAGGGCGACGTGTACACGCTCGGGTCGTTGATGGTGTACGCGTACTCGATGGTGTCCGGACCGATGCGGCGCAGGCGCTCCGTGATGGTGAGGTGCTCGCCCGAGCCCATGTGGTAGTGGGCGTGGTTGTGCCCGTAGATGCCGCCGTGCGACGGCATTATCGGACCGCCGTTCTGCATGTTGTTGAACTTGTCGGTCTCGATGATCAGCGTGTCGCCTTCCCAGCGGCCGCGGGAGTCGCCCCACCACTGGGTGATGCCCGAGCCCAGGCGGGGGCGTCCGTCGAGCGGGACGACGCGCACCACGCCGTACTGGAGGTCGAACACGATTTGCCCCGGCGTCTGGTAGATGTCCTTCGGCACGTTCATTTCGCCCATGGCCAGGCCGGTGCGGAGCAGGCAGCGCTCCATCACGTTGCGGTCCGCCCACGAGTCGGCCTCGCCGCGGTGGGCGCGGGCCGCTTCCCGCGCGTCCCACTGCTCGAGAATCTCGCGGGTGTAGGGCGGCAGCCGGCCGTTCGGGGGATCGACGATCTGCGACGTGCGGCGCGACGCGAGGCGCGGGCTCACCGGGGCGTTCCAGAACGCGTTGTATTCCGCGCCGGAAATCCGCTGTCCGGGCCGATTGGGGTCGATGTTGTTGGACCGTTCGACGCGCTGGATGTCGGCGGAGACCAGGTCGTCGGCAATCGAGCCCTCTTCCCCGTCGGGCAGTCCGACGCGGCTGTTCGCGCGTTCGGCGGCTTCCTCTTCCGTCATGAACTGGCGGTCGCCGAACTCGACCGGACGTTCCAGCGGGACGGGCGAGCGGTTCTCCCACGAGCCCTGGAAGTCGGGGTCGCCCCAGGGGGTGCGCGGCGCCATGTAGTTGTTGTCGTCCTGCGCCTGCCCGGCGGCGGGGACCGCCCCGGCCAGCGCCACGGCGAAGACCGCGGCCAGCGCGCCCGCCGCCACGAGATACCGGTTGCTCATCTCAAGCCTCCTGTCGTCGTCTCGCTGCTTCACTACCCGGCTACGGCTGCGCCTGCTTGACGAGGCTGCCGTAGATGAACTCTTCGGTCATGTCGACGCACCGGAACTCGAGCAACTGGATGTTCTCCTCCAGCCGGCGGTACAGCGGGAAGCGGACCGTCCAGGGCTCGGTGTAGACGTTGGGATCCTCGAGCGTCGCTTCGTACATGAGGTGGTGCGGGCTCATCGGCGTGATGCGCTCGACCACGCGCAACGCCTCGCTGTGGAAGTTCCCGGAGCGGTCGAGCCACGTCAGGCCGTTGAACCCGGTGACCTCCACCACGAGCGTGTCGCCCTCCCAATGGCCGTTGGACCAGCCCATCCAGAAGTCGATCGGCGCCTCCACGTGGTTCTCCATGTGGATGGTGCGCTTGGCGACGTTGAACTGGTAGGCGACGAGGATCTTGCTGCGCGTCTGGATGATCTGGAACGGGAAGGGCAGGTACGTCGCGCGCGGAATGCCCGGCATCATGCACTTGGCTTCCGGGTCGGCGCGCGTGCTCAGTTCGTCCGGATTGACGGACAGCCGCGTCTCGAAGTTCTCGCGGCGCTTGTCGAGGGCCCAGTCCTGGTACGGAATCGTGCCGCGGCCGACGATGACGCTCTGGCCGGCCGGCTGCGCCCCCCAGGTGCCGAGCAGCGTGTGGTACGGCCCGAACTCGACGGAGTGGTCCTCGACGTTCCAGTTGGCCGTAACCATCGCCTGCCAGATCCCGTTCAGGTCGGGATTCGCCGTGCCCATCAGCCGCGGCGCCTGGTAGACCGCGCCCTGGCCTGCGGTTGCGGCGGGCCACAGGGCGGACACGGCGACGACGACGACCACGGTTACCGCGACAGCCAGAATCGAGCTTCCGACACGAGATGGCATATATCTCCTCCGAACCGTCCGCCCCAACGCGACGGACGCGCGGTGCAGCCCGCCTATCTTAGCGCGACAGCCGCGGATGGAGCCAATATAAACGACCGCATGCCACTGTCAAGCGGCACGGACGGTCCCGCTACCACGTCCAGCGGCGCTCGGCCGCGTCCCAGAGCCCCCAGCAGTCCTGGGCAATCCCCGCGTCGAGGAAATCGGAGGGCAGGTTCGAGATCGAGCCCGCCGGCTGCACCAGCTCGCCGCCGGCGTACCAGGACGACAGCACGACACCGCGGTACGGCAGGCTTTCGTCCTCCCACGGTTGCACGACCGCGGAGTCAATCGTGACGCGCCAGGCGATCTCGCCACCGGACCCGTCCGGCCCGGAGAACATCATTTCGTCGCCGTCGCGCTCGAAGCCGGATACCGCGGCGACCATCGCAATCTGGCTTGCAAAGGCGTCGCGCAGGCCGTCCCCGTCCGGTGTCGCGGATTGCGCGCCGCCGCAGGCCGCGATCGCGAGCACGGCCGTCAGGCCGACGGCCGCGAGCACACGCGGCCGCACGCTGCGGAGCCGGCGCTCGACGTGGACGGCCTCGGGCACGGCTACTTCCGGGTGCGGAAAGCCAGCACGAACAGGAGGTGCAATACGAAAGCGAGGATGCCGGTGATGGCGACTGCGAGCCAGGGATTCACGTCTGTCAGTGTCAGCCTCCGTTGATGCCGCCTATTCTAGCAGACGCCGACCACGGCGCCCGGCAACCGCGCGTCATGGTTCTTGCGCAAACTGCACCTCGAGCGCTTCCACGGCGCCGCGCCGCCGGAAGCGGCGCACGGCGAGCCACGCCTCGCCGGTCAGCCACACTGCCAGTACGAAGATCGACCCGCCGGTGAGCAGGAGAATCCACTCGCCGGCCCGCCAGAATTCCGCCAGGTTGGTGACCATGGCGGACAGCGTGGACACCAGCATCAGCAGCATGGGCGGCAGCGTGTATATCAGCGGCTTGCCGCGCCGCAGCAGGTAGACGGTGACGGCCAGCAGCGCGAGCGCAGCGAGCACCTGGTTGGTGGTCCCGAACAACTGCCACAGCACCAGGCCGGCGTATTCCCCGCCCACCTGGAAGAATGCGAAGAACCAGATGGCCGCAACCGCGATCGCGGACGCGATGTACTTGTTCTGCAGGGGCGCCACGCCGAGCGTGCCGCCGACCTCGGCGACGTTGTAGCGCAGCAGCCGCGTGGCGGAGTCGATGGAGGTCAGGGCGAACGACACGATCAGCACCGTGACGGCGGCGCTCGCAAGCCCGGCGGAGAAGCCGACGGCGGAGAGGAAATGGGTCGTCCCGCTGATGAAGGCGGCGATGTTGCCGCCGAGGCTGTCGGCCGTCTGCCAGCTCTCGTAGCGGGCAAGCCAGGCCTCGCGCGAGACGAAGCCGGCCGTGCACGCCAGCACCGCCATCAGTCCGAGCAGCGATTCCCCGAGCATGGCGCCGTAGCCCACGAAGCGCGCGTCCCCTTCCCGGTCGAGCTGCTTGGCCGAGGTGCCGGAAGAGACCAGCGCATGGAATCCGCTCGCCGCGCCGCAGGCGATGACGATGAACGCGAACGGAAACATGGCCGGAGCGCCGGCGGGGGAGGGATTCACCGCCGGGGCCACGAACGACGGATTGGTGAGGAAGAACCCGGCGTACATCGCCGCCACGCCCAGGTAGAGCAGCAGGCTGTTGGTGTAGTCGCGCGGTTGCAGCAGGAGCCAAACCGGCAGCACGCTGGCGGCGAACGCGTACGCCAGCAGCAGCCACTTCCACTGCGCCAGCGACGGCCCCACGACGGGATATTGAGTGCCGGCCCAGACGAGCAGCAGCAGCGTCCCGAGCGCCCCTGCCGTCAGCGCGCGGAGGCTCCAGCCCAACCGGTGAATGGCGAGACCCATGCCCACGGCGATCACCATGAGCGCCAGGGTCGGCAATACCGATTCCGGGTAGAAGTCGGGGGAGAACAGCGTGGCGACGATGTGCACGAACACGCCCATCGCCAGGGCGATGAGGAAGAAGATGAGCAGGTGGAACAGCGTCTTGGCGCGCTGCCCGACGAGGCTCTCGGTCACCTTGCCGATGGACATGCCCCGCGCGCGGATGGAGACGGCCAGCGCGCTGAAGTCCTGGACCGCGCCGACGAAGATGGCGCCCAGCACGACCCACAAGAGCGCCGGCAGCCAGCCCCAGATGACGGCGATCGCCGGCCCCAGCATCGGCGACAGTCCCGTAATCGAGGCGAACTGGTGGCCGAACAGCACGTAGCGGTTGGCCGGCACGTAGTCGGTGTCGTCGCGGAGCGCGTGGGCCGGGGTGGGCCGGGCGTCATCGAGCTCGAACAGCCGCCGGGCGAGATGTGCGGCGTAGAAGCGGTATGCCAGCCAGTACGCCGCGAGCGCCAGCAGCGTCACGGCAATCGGCGAAATGCCGGGCGGGGACATCAGCCTTCCAGCAGGCTCCCGATCCGCCGCAGCGCCGCGACGCCGCGCACGTCGCTGTCGAGCAGCGGCACGGACACGCGGGGCAGATCGGCGAAGGCGCCGTCGATCTCCATGCGATAGACCCGCTCCTGTGCGCGGCGGGCTTCCAGGAAGGCGCCGTCCGCTTCCTCGGGCAGCACGCGGTTGACCACGACGCCCCACACGGCGACGTCGAAGCGGTCGAGCAGCGCGGCAACCCGCCGGCTCTCGAGAATCGACAGCTTGTCGGTGTTGACGACGAGCAGGAACGCGGTCGCAGCGGGGTCGACGAGCCGCTCGCGGGCCACCAGGAACGTGCGCCGGCGGGCCTGCAGCCGGTCGTGAATCCGCGCGTCGCGGCTGTCGGGCGGCTGGTCGCGGGCCGCGTCGATCAGCGACAGGTCGTCGCCCTCGACCTGCCCGCCGCCGAGGTGCTTCAGCGCGGACGACAGTCGCCCGGCGCGTTCCCGGCGGCGCAGCAGGCCGTCCATCCAGGCGCCCATCACCTCGGGCAGCGACAGCAGCCGGACGGTATGGCCGCTCGGAGCCGTGTCGAAGACGACCGTGTCGTACGCCGCGCCCGCTTCACCCATGAGCGCCGCGATGCGCTCCAGCAACGCGGCCTCGACGGCGCCGGGGGCGTAGCGCGTCAGGTCGAGCTGGCGGTCGATCTCGTCGTACAGCCGCGGGTGGACCAGCGCCTTCATCTGGGCCTTCACCGCGTCGATGTGCCGCGCGGCCTCGGCCTCGGGGTCGATTTCCAAGCCCCAGAGGCCGGATTCGAGCCGGCGGGGCTTTGCGCCGACCTCGCGCTCGAAGATGTCGCCCAGCGAGTGGGCCGGATCCGTGGAGACCAGCAGGCAGCGCCGCCCGCGGTCCGCGCCGGCCAGCGCCACCGCGGCCGCGACGGTGGTCTTGCCGACGCCCCCCTTGCCGCCCACGAACACCAGGTGGTGCGCCAGCAGTTCCTTCAGCATTGTCAATCGTTAGATGGGGGCTGCGCCCCCAAGCCCCCCGGCCAGCGCTAGCGGGGACCCCGTAGCCCCGCGCCGCGCTGGCCGGGCCGCGCCGTGCGCGGCCTGGGGACGGCTGCTTTCATGCTCGCCGTCCCCCTGTGAATTCCGCCGTCGTTGCTGAAGTGCACCGTGATCCTTGGTTCGGGGCGCGTCCCGTATGCCCCGGCGGCGGTCATCCGGCGTATCAGCAGCAGCGGAAGTGGTCGAGGGGGGAGTGCTCCATGCCGATCCTGGTGTGCCACTCGTGGAATCGTTCCAGCAGCAGCGGCTGCAGCTCCAGGGTGTAGTACGTGGCGGGATTCGGCACGCCCATCATCTCGGCGTAGACGAAGAGCATGAACAGGTCGTCCTCGTCGCGCCGGGCGCGGGCGACGGCGCCGCGGTAGGGTGCGACGTAGAACTCCGTGAGCAGCTCGCGGAGTTGCGCCCACGGGCCCTCCTTCGCCGTCACGCGCTCGCTCGTCATGCCTTTTTCAGCCGGTCGCTTCCGCCGCCTTGCGCTTCTCGCGCATGAACGCGGACGCGGCCTCGAGCGCCACCAGGATCGCGGCGACGATGATCAGCAGGTCGATGGCGATGAGCAGGTAGTTGCCGGCGCGGTACAGGTCCGCGAGCTGGATGAGCGCGCTCAGGAACGCCATCGTGGTGACGAACACCATCGGGATCATCGTGTACCGCGAGGGGCGGCCCAGCTTGACCAGGATCACGCTGATGACCAGCAGCGTCAACCCGGCCAGGAGCTGGTTGGTCGTGCCGAAGAGCGGCCAGATGATCATGCCGCCGGTGCCGCCGGCGCCCCCCGCGCCGAACGCCAGCACCAGGCAGGCGCCGACCGCCACGCCGGTCGCGACGTAGCCGTTCTGCAGCGGCGGGATGTTGTAGATGGTGCCCCACTCCTGGACGATGTAGCGCTGCAGCCGGACCCCGGCGTCCATCGTGGTGCCGGCGAACAGCACGGCCATCACCGCCAGCAGCGTCTGCGCGAACCCGTACGGCAGCCCCAGGCCGTCGGAGGCGATCTGCGCCCCGCCGCGCACGAACGCGCCCGTTCCCTGCGTGTTGTACGTCTGGTACACGGCTTCCCAATCCGCGAACGTCGCAAATCCGGCCGTGGTGGCGATGATGGCCACGAGCGCCAGCGAGCCCTCGCCGACGGAGCCGAGGTAGCCGACGAAGCGCGCATCGGTCTCCGTGTTGAGCTGCTTGGAGGTCGTGCCCGAGCCCACCAGGCCGTGGAAGCCCGATATGGCGCCGCAGGCGACCGTCACGAACAGCAGCGGCAGCAGCGGCGGCGTGGAGGCGGGAACGTTCGGGTTGATCGCCGGGGCCACGACGGTCGGACTGGCGATCAGCACCGCGCCGTACAGGATGCCGAGGCCTACGAAGAGCTGGATGCCGTTGATGTAGTCACGCGGCTGCAGCAGCAGCCAGACCGGCAGCATCGACGCGACCGCGGCGTAGACGAACAGGAGGATGATCCACTGCGCGCCGGGCGCCAGACCCAGCACCTGTTCCGGCAGCGTGACCGGCACCAGCTCGCCGAGATAGATGACCGCGTAGAGAATCACCGTGCCGGCGATGGTCGGCCAGGTGATCGGCACGCCCATCCGGTAGATCAGCACGCCGATGACGACCGCCACGGCCACCGCGCTCCAGGCCGGGATCACGCTGCTCGGCGTCGCCTGGAACTCGTTGGAGATGGCGACGGCGAACACCGCGTTGACCATCAGCAGCAGCAGGAAGATGACGATCATGAAGAGCGTTCGGGCGCGGTGGCTCACGACGTCGCCGGTCAGCGAGCCGACCGAGCGCGCCTGGTTGCGGATGGACGCCCAGATGGCCCCGAAGTCGTGCACGCCGGCGAAGAACATCGTGCCGATCACGACCCAGAGGAAGGCGGGCAGCCAGCCCCATATGACCGCGATGCCGGGTCCGATGATCGGCGCCGCGCCGGCCACGGCCGTGAAGTGGTGCCCCCACAGCACGATCCGGTTCGTCGGGACGTAGTCGATGTCGTCCCGCATCGAATGCGCTGGCGTCCGGAAGTCGGGGTCGAGCCGGTATATCTTCTCGGCTATGAACTTCGAGTAGAAGCGGTAGCCGACATAGAGGCATGACAGGCCGATTACGGCTAGCAGTGCGGCGTTCAGGAGACACCTCCCTGTAGATCCCGGACGGACGGGTAGTCGGGCAGACCGGTGGCGGTGCGCACGCCCCGCACGATCGCGGCGGCGGTCGCGTCGGCGGCGGCGGCGCCGAGTTGCAGCAGGCTGGCTTGGCCGCCCGCGGCGCCGGTGGCGACCGCGAAGATCGCATCGCCGTCGGCCGGCGTATGCGCGGGGCGCACGGCGCGCGCCAGCCCGTCATGGGCCATGCGCGCCAGCAGCGCGAGCTGCGCCTTGTCGAGCGCGGCGTTCGTCGCCACCACGCCGATGGTCGTATGTTCGCCGCGGCCGGCGGATGCGCCGCCGCCGCGGAGAATGGCGCGCGCGTCGGCGAAGCCGAGTCCGTCGGCGGTGCGCGCTCCGGCGACGATGGCGCCGGTGTCGGGATCGACGATGTCGCCCACGGCGTTGACCGCCATCAGCGCCGCGACGCGGATGCCGCCCGGCAGCTCGACGAGCGCCGTGCCGATGCCGCCCTTCATGGAGCGGCCCGGACCGGCCAGCTTGCCGACCGTGGCGCCGGCGCCGGCGCCGACGCTGCCTTCCGCGACCGGTCCGTCGCTCGCGCCGCGCGCCGCGCGGTAGCCGCAATCCGCCGTGGGCCGGATTGCGGCGTCGCCGCCGACTCCCAGGTCGTACAGGATGGCCGCCGGAACGATGGGCACCCGGGCGGCATGCGTTTCATAGCCGATGCCGCGCTCTTCCAGGTAGCGCATCACGCCGTCGGCTGCCGCCAGACCGAACGCGCTGCCGCCGGCGAGCACGATGGCGTGCACCTGCTGGACCGTATTCGTCGGGTCGAGCAGCGCGGTCTCCCGCGTGCCCGGCGCCGATCCGCGGACGTCGACCGCGGCGGTGGCGCCCGCCTCGGCCAGCACCACGGTGCAGCCGGTAGGCCGCTCGGCGAGCGTGTGGTGGCCCACCCTGAGTCCGTCGATCGCCGTCAACCCGCCGGAGGCGGTGATCACCGTCAAACCGCCGGAGGCGGGCGGCCGCGCGGAGTGCGCAGGCACGCTGAACCCCCAGGTTGCAAGCACGCAGCAGATGATGACACGCACCGGGATACCGTCGCGAAAGCCCCCGCATCGTATCCGAAAAGCAGAAGCAGGGGCTACCATTGAAGTCGTGCCCTGGCTGCTGCTCGCCGATCTGGTCGTGGTGCTGCACCTCGCCTTCGTCGCGTTCGTCGTGGCGGGCGGTCTGGCGGTCTGGCGCTGGCCGCGCGCGGCGTGGCTGCACCTGCCCGCGGCGGCGTGGGGCGCCGGCATCGAGTGGGCGGGGGCCGTCTGTCCGTTGACGCCCATCGAGAACTACTTGCGCTCGCTCGGTGGAGCCGGAACGTACCAAGGGGAGTTCGTACGCGAGTACCTGCTGCCGGTGCTGTATCCGGCCGGCCTGACGCGCCCGACGCAAGTCGCGCTGGGCGTGTTCGTGGTGGCGGTCAACGCCGCGGTGTACGGCTGGTGGTTGTACCACCGCCGGACGCCGTAAAATGATCAGTTGCAGCATGCGTACCGTCCAGGTCGCCGGCAGTCCGGCACCGCGCGCCATCATCCTGTCGCTGGCCCTGCTTGGCGCCGCGGGCTGCCTGCCGGCGGAGATCGGCGACGACCGGCTCGCGCTCGGCGCACGCTCCGACGCGGGACGGCCGGCCGCGGAACCGGCCGCCGCCGACTTCCGGATCGTCGCCTTCGGCGATTCGTTGACGGCCGGCCTCGGCCTGCCGGTGGAGCAGGCGTACCCGTCGCGCCTCCAGGAGCGGCTGGAGCTGGCCGGTTATCGGGCGCGCGTCGTGAACGCGGGCGTGTCGGGCGAGACGACGGCGGGCGGCCTGCGGCGGATAGGCTGGTCGCTGACCGGCGACGTCGAGATCCTGATTCTGGCGCTCGGCGGCAACGACGGCCTGCGGGGACTGCCGGTCGAGCAGATGCAGGACAACCTCGCGAGCATGATTGCCGCCGCACTGGACGACGGCGCGCGCGTGCTGCTGGCGGGCATGGAGGCGCCGCCGAACTTCGGCGCGGACTATGCGGACCGCTTCCGCGCCGCGTTCGCGCAACTGGCCGCCGCATACGACGTGGTGTTCGTGCCGTTTCTGCTCGAAGGCGTGGCGGGCGTGGCCGGGCTCAACCAGGCGGACGGCATCCATCCGAACGCGGAGGGGGCGGACCGGGTGGCCGCCCACATCTGGTCGGCGCTCGAGCCGATGCTGCGGGAGGCGCGCGCGCCGCACGCGGCAGGCAATCTTCCGGGAGGGTCATGATCGAGCTTCGCGGTGTGTCGAAGACGGTGCTCAGCGGCAGCCAGCCACTCACCATCCTCCATCCCACCGACCTCACGGTTGCGTCCGGCCAGTTCGTCTCGATTGTCGGTCCCTCGGGCAGCGGGAAGTCGACCCTGCTCGGCCTGATCGCCGGCCTCGACACGCCGTCGAGCGGCGAGATCGTCGTCGACGGCGTGGAGATCACCGGTCTCGAAGAGGACGCGCTGGCACGCCTGCGCGGCGAGAAGATCGGGTTCGTCTTTCAATTCTTCCACCTGATTCCGTCGCTGACGGCGCTGGAGAACGTGCTCGTGCCGCTCGAGATCGCCGGCGAGCCGCGCGCGGCCGGGAAGGCGGCCGCGCTGCTCCGTGACGTCGACCTGACGGACCGCGGCCATCACTATCCTTCGCAGTTGTCGGGCGGCGAGCAGCAGCGCATCGCCATTGCGCGGGCGCTGGCCAATGCCCCGCCGATACTGCTGGCGGACGAGCCGACCGGCAACCTCGATTCGGCCAACGGCCGCCACGTGGTCGACCTGCTGATGGACATCAACCGCAGCCGCGAGACGACGATCCTCATGGTGACGCACGACGCCGAGATCACGGCGCGCTCCGACGCGGTGCTGACCATGCGCGACGGCCGGACATCCGCGGCCGCCGCCCAGCCCGTCTGAACTCTTCCATGCGCTTCATATTCACGATGGCGTACCGGGAGTTGCGCGCGTCGTGGCGCCGGCTCGCGTTCTTCTTCCTCTGCGTGGCGGTCGGCGTCGCGGCCATCGTCGCACTGCGGTCGCTGACCCAGAACGTGCGCGCCGCGCTGGCGACGGAGGCGCGGTCGCTGCTGGCCGCAGACGTCTCGCTGCGTACCGACCGGCCGTGGCCGGAGGAGCTGGACGCGGTGCTGGCCCGCGGTCCCGACGGAAGCGCTCCGCTCCCGCGAACCGAGACGGTGGACATCGTGACCATGGCCAGGCTCCCGGAGGCCGGCAGCACGCGCACCAGGGTGATCGAGCTGCGGGGCGTACAGCCCGGATTCCCGTTCTACGGCCGGTTCGAGCTGGACAGCGGACGCGGCTATGCATTCGACCTGCTGCGCGGCAACGGCGCGCTGGTCGGTCCGGAGCTGCTCACGCAGCTCGGCCTGCAGGTGGGTGACGAGCTGCTCATCGGTGACCTCGCCTTCGAGATCCGCGACGTGATTCGCTCGGAGCCGGGGCGCAGCCTGGGCGCGTTCAGCTTCGGCCCGCGCGTGCTGGTCGCGTACCCGGCGGTGGAGGAGGCCGGGCTGCTGACTTTCGCGAGCAGGGCGACCCGGCAAATGCTGCTGCAGGTCGACGAGGCGGCCATCGAACCGCTGGTGGAGCAGCTTCGCAACGACCTGCAGGAGACCTTCGTGCGCGTCGGGTCGTACCGCCGCACGGGCAACCGGATCGAGCGCAACCTCGAGCGGACGGAGAGCTATCTGAGCCTGATCGGGTTCGTCATCGTGGTGCTCGGCGGCATCGGCGTCTGGAGCGTGACGCGGGTGTTCGTGCAGCAGCGGATGCGCAGCGTCGCCATCCTGAAGTGTCTCGGCGCCACGACGGGACGTGTGCTGGCCGTGTACGTGGCGCAGGTCGCCCTGCTGGCGCTGAGCGGGAGCGCGCTGGGCGTGGCGCTGGCGCTGGCCGTGCTGGCCGGGCTCCCGGAGTCGCTCGTGGAGCAGACGGCGTCGGCGGCCGGACTGGGCGCCGTCTCCACCGAGCTCACCGGGTCGGCGATCGTCCAGGGGCTGGCCGTCGGCACGCTCGTATCGCTGCTGTTCGCGCTGGTGCCGCTGCTGGAGGTGCGCCGCGCCAAGCCCCTGCTGCTGCTGCGGCACGGAGCGGCGCGGGCGCCCGCGGGCGTCGACGGCCTCAAGGTGGTCGTGACCGCCGCCGCGGCGCTGGGGCTGGTCCTGGTGTCGGCGTGGCAGGCGGCCTCGCTGGAGGTCGGCCTGTACGTCGTCGCCGGTTTCGCCGGCGTGACGTTCGTGCTGGCCCTGGTCGGCCGGGCGCTGCTGCGGGCCGTCGCGCCGCTGGAGGCCTCGCGCTGGTTCGCGCTGCGCCACGCCGTCCTGAATCTGAGCCGGCCCGGCAACCAGACGCGCGTCATCCTGCTGGCGGTCGGCCTCGGCAGTTTCTTCATCATCGGGGTCCAGGCGACGCAGGCAAATCTGCTCGGCAACTTCGCCCTCGAGTTGAGCGACGACACGCCCGACATGTTCCTGATCGACATCCAGGAGGACCAGGCGGACGGCGTGCGCGCCATGCTCGAGGCCAGCACGGGCCGCCGGCCCCAGCTCATTCCGGTGCTGCGCGCGCGCGTCACCCGCCTGGAGGGCCGCAACGTGTCGTTCGACACGCCGCGCGGCGCGCGGCGGGCCGATCTGGGCCGCGAGTTCACGGTTACCTGGCGCGCCGAGCTGGCGGAGAACGAACGGGTCGTCGCGGGGCAGTTCTGGGACGGCTCGCCGGCGGGCGAGCCGGAGGTGTCGATCGAGGAGGACCTGCGCGACGAGCGGGGCATCGAGCTCGGTGACCTGGTCACCTTCGACGTCCTGGGCCGCGAGATCAGCGCGCGCGTCACGAGCGTGCGGACGGTGCAGTGGGACGACACCCGCAGCGGCGGCTTCATGTTCCTGTTCCGTCCCGGATCGCTGGGCGGCGCCCCGCATACCTACGTCGCGTTCGTGCAGGGGCCCGCCGAGCCGCAGGCGCGGGCGCGCCTGCAGCGTGACACCGCGGAGCGGTATCCGAACGTATCGGTAATCGACGGGTTGACGGTGATTGAAACGATCCGGCGCGTGCTCGGCTACGTCACGCTCGCCGTCACGGTCGTGGGCGCCGTCGCGTTGTTCAGCGGCGCCCTGATCCTGATCGGATCGGTGGCGATGACGAAGTTTCAGCGGGTGCACGACGCGGCCGTGCTGCGGGTGCTGGGAGGCAACACGCGGATGCTGGCCGCCATGCTGGCGCTGGAGTACGGCGTCCTGGGACTGCTGGCGGGCACGGTCGGATCCGCCGGGGCCCTGGTGCTCACCTGGGCGCTGGCGCGGCAGGTGCTGGAGATCACCTGGTTTCCGTCGCTGCTGACGAACGTGATCGGGATGGCCGTGACGGCTGCGGCCGTCGGCGCTACCGGGGTCGTGGCGAGCCTCGACGTGCTGCGCCGCAAGCCGCTGGCGACGCTGCGCGCGGAGTAGTCCCCGCCTCCGATGCGCGTGCTATGATCGCGGTTTTCGGGGGTGCCGATCGCAGACGGGAGAGAAGAGATGGACGTGGCGCGCTATCGCGATCAGCTGCTCAGCAAGCGTGACGAGATTCTGTCCGACGGCGGCGGGGGTCCATTGCGCGCGTCGATGGACAACAACACCCGCCAGGGAGACCTCGCCGATCAGGCGGACGGCACGAACGAAGTTCACATCCAGCTCAAGGTCAAGCAGACCGACGCGAAGATCCTCCAGGCCATCGAGGAAGCGCTGCAGCGCATGCAGGCCGGCACGTACGGCGTCTGCCGGGACTGCGGCGAGATGATCGCCCCGGCCCGGCTGAGCGCCATTCCCTGGACGCGCGTCTGCATCACCTGCAAGCAGAAGCAGCAGCAGCGGTGACGCCCGGGGGCGACGGCCACGCGGCGCGCCCGCGCCGGATAGCCGTCGCGCTCGGCAGCAACCTCGGGCCGCGGCGGAACCATCTCGAGTTCGCCGCGGAGCGGCTGCGGCCGATCCTTGACGGGATCCTGGTTTCCGATTTCATCGACACCCCGCCGCACGGTCCCGCCGCCGCCGGACAGCCGCGCTATCTGAACGGCGTGGCGGTCGGCTGGTCGCCGCGAGGGCCCCGTGACCTGCTGGCGCGGCTGCAGGAAATAGAGGCTGCGCGCGGCCGCGCCCGGCCTTATGACGGCGCGCCGCGCACGTTGGATCTCGATCTGATTCTGGCCGGCGATCTCGTCGTGTCGGCGCCCGGCCTGACTGTCCCGCACCCGCGCTTCCGCGAGCGCCGGTTCGTGCTGGAGCCGCTGGCCGCGGTCGCACCCGACCTGACGGACCCCGTGACCGGGCTGACCGTGCAGGCCCTGCTGGCGCGTCTCGTTTCCTGAACGGCGCCGTCATTCGAAGCGCAGCGAATCGATCGGGTCGAGGCGGGCCGCCTGCCGGGCGGGATAGAAGCCGAAGAATATGCCGACTGCCGCGGCGAAGCCGACGGCAAGCGCCACCGCGTCCGCGGGGAACGCCGTCGGCCACAGCAGCACGCGCGTCAAACTCTCCGAGACGCCGAATCCGAGGCCGATGCCGACGACGCCGCCGACCAGGCTGAGCACGATCGCCTCGACAAGGAACTGCCAGAGTACGTGCCGCCCCTTGGCGCCGAGCGCCATGCGCAGGCCGATCTCCCGGGTGCGCTCCGTGACGGAGACGAGCATGATGTTCATGATGCCGATGCCGCCGACGATCAGCGACACGCCGGCGATGCCGGCCAGCAGTCCGGTCATCGTCTGGGTCATCTGCGAGCGCATGGTCGTGATGTCGGTCTGCGTGCGCACCATGAAGTCGTCCGGCTCGCCGGGCGGAATCCCGTGCTGCGCCCGCAGGACCGCCGTGATCTCGTCCGCGACGGGGTTGACGTTGTCCGGAGAGTCCGCGGAGATGGTGATGCCCGAGATGTTGGTGCCGTCCCGCCCGCGCAGCTTCTTCTGCACCGTCGTGTACGGCACGAAGATCGTGTCGTCCTGGTCCTGGCCGAAACCGCCGGTCCCCTTGGGGGCCATCACGCCGAGCACCTGGAACGACTGATTCCTGATCCTGATCCGCTCGCCGACCGGGTCGGCGCCTTCGCCGAACAGGTTGTCGCGGACCACGGATCCGAGCACGGCGACCTTGGCGGCGCTCCTGACATGGGACGGGTTGAAGAACACACCCGTCTCGACGTCCCAGATGCGGATGAGCGGCAGCTCGACGTCGGTGCCCTCGATCTGGGTGTTCCAGTTCCGGTTCGCGGCGATCACCTGGTCGCGGGTGCTGACGCCCGCCGCGAGATAGCGCGCGCCCGGCACCTCGCGGCGGATGGCCTCGACGTCCTCCACCGTCAACGTCGGCGCGCCGCCGACGCCCATGCTGACGCCGCCGCGGCGGAAGTTGCCGGCCCGCACGCGGATCAGGTTCGTGCCGGCGGACTGTATCTGGGTTTCGATTTCCTGCTGCGCACCGCGCCCGAGCGCCACCATGGTGATGACGGCCGCGACGCCGATGATCATGCCGAGCATGGTCAGGGCCGTGCGGAGCTTGTTGCGTCCCAACGCTTTCAGCGCAACGCGGATCGTGACGAGCAAAGTCATTGCAGCACCTCGGCGGCCGGCGCGGCGCCGGTCACGCGCTCGCCCGCGCTCGTCTCGTCGCGCACGACGAGGCCGTCGTGGAACTGGACGATGCGGTTGCCGTGGGCGGCGATCTCGTGGTCGTGGGTGATCAGTATCACGGTGATGCCGCGCTAGGCGTTCAACTGGCGGAACAGGTCCAGCACTTCGCGGCTCGTCGTCGAATCCAGGTTGCCCGTCGGTTCGTCCGCCAGCAGGATCGCCGGATCGTTGACGAGCGCGCGGGCGATCGCCACGCGTTGCTGCTGCCCGCCGGACAGTTGGTTCGGCATGTGGTCCACGCGGTCGGCCAGACCCACTGCGTCCAGCATGGCGAGCGCCCGCCGGCGCCGCTCCGCGCCGCGCACGCTCGGCCCGCGGTACAGCAGCGGCAGCTCGACGTTCTCGAGCGCCGAGGTGCGCGCCAGCAGGTTGAAGCCCTGGAACACGAATCCGATCTTGGTGTTGCGGATGTCCGCGAGCTGGTCGCGCGTCAGCCGCGAGACATCGCGGCCCTCCAGCTCGTACGAGCCGCGCGTAGGGCGGTCGAGGCAGCCCAGAATGTGCATGAACGTCGACTTGCCGGAACCGGAGGGGCCGACGACCGCCACGAACTCGCCGGCCTCGATGTCCAGGTTCACGCCCCGCACGGCGCGCACCTCGACAGCGCCCGTGGAGTACGTCTTGGCGAGATCGCGGACGGCAATGACCGGCATCTCTGTCTTCCGGCCCGCTACCGCCGCCGGCCGGGCGGTCCGAAGCGCGGCATGAGCGGGGAAGTGGCCGCGCCGCGCGTCGCGGCGCCGGCCTCCGGCGTCGAGACGAAACTGACCAGCGCGGTGCCGGCCGCGAGGGCCGCGCCAGAGTCCTCGTCGCCCACGGCCGCGCCGCCCTGGACGAGCTCCGTGGACGTGCCGTCTGTGAGGCCGAGCGTGACGTCCACCGGAAACAGCCGTCCCTGCTCCAGCAGCCATACGCGCGCGGTGGAATGGGGCTGCGGCAGCGGGCCGAACAGCGCGTCGATGGTAGTTGCGCCGCGCGCAACGGCCGGCACGGCCGCGTCTGCCGCGGCGTTCGCCGGCGGCGCGCGCGTCCCCGTTGCGGCGCGTCCGCGGCCGCCGCGCCTGCGCTCGCGGAACCGCTCGCGCTCCTCGGGCGACATCTGCTGCATGCGTTCGCGGAAGCGGCGCAAGCGTTCGGGATCGGGGGGCGCGGCTCCGGTCAGCGGCGGAAGATCCGGCGCCGCCTGGTTCAGCGCCATGAACGTTTCCGCGGCCGGCCGGAAGCGCAACGCGGCGTTGGGTATGCGCACCACGTCGTCGCGCCTGGCGATCTCGATGGTCGCCGTTGCCGTCATGCCCGGCTTCAGCTTCAGGTCGGGGTTGGGCGCGTCGATGACGGTGGAATAGGTAACGACGTTCTGCTGCACGATCGGTTCGAGCCGGATCTGGGACACCGCGCCGCCGAACGTTTCGTCCGGGTAGGCGTCGACCACGAAGCTCACCGGCTGTTGCGGCCGGATGCGGCCGACGTCGGATTCGTCGACGTTGGCGATCACCCGCATCTTCGTGAGGTCGGCCGCGATGACGAACAGCTCGGGCGCCTGGAGGCTGGCCGCCACGGTCTGGCCCACGTCCACGAGGCGGGAGATGACGATGCCGTCGATCGGCGCGCGGATCACCGTGTGCTCCAGGTTGACCTCGTTCTGGTTCAGCGATGCGCGGGCCTGGATGACCTGCGCCTCGGCCGAACGGAGCTGCGCCGCCGCCGAGCGCACGTTGACCTCGGCCGTCTCGAGCTCCGTCTGCGAGATCAGCTCCTGCGCCGCAAGCTCCACCGAGCGCGCGTGCTGCGCGTGCGCATCGTCCACCGCCACGCGCAGGCGCTCGACGTCCGCCTCGGCGCGGAGCAGGTTGGCCCGGGCCTGTTCTATCTGCGTCTCGAACAGGGAAGGATCCAGGCGTGCGATGACGTCGCCCTCGCGCACGATCGCGTTGTAGTCGGCGCGCAGCTCCTGGATGATGCCGGATACCTGGCTGCCGATCTGGACCGTGGTCACCGCTTCGAGCGACCCCGTCGCGGAGACCGACTCGACGATGTCGCCGCGCGTCATCTCGACGGTACGGATTTCAGGCACGAACTCGGGCGCCTCCGACCCGTAGTACCACCAGGCGCCCGCCCCGCCCAGCACCAGCACCAGCAGCAGGTATTTCATGGTGCTATCCCCCCGCCGACGATCGAGATGCCCGCGCGCGACAGCGACGTCTGCTGCACGCGCTCGAACTCGATGACGGCGTTCTGGTAGTCGAGGATGGACCGCAGCTCGGTGTCCCGCGCGGTCGCGAGATCGCGCTGCGCCTGCACGACGAAGAAGTTCGTCGACGTGCCGACATCGAACTTGCTCTCCTCGGCGGCCAGTTGCTCCTCCGCCAGCTCGCGCGCCACGCGCGCGGCGTCGATGCGTTCCCGGATGCTCTCGATCTGGAGCGCCGCGTTGGTCACCTCGGCCGCGATCTGCAGCTCGATCTGCTCGATCTGCGCGCGGGTCTGCTGCACCTGCAGCCGCGCCCGCGCGTGGGCCGCCTTCTGGGCGCTGTGGCCCAGCGGATAGCTGAGCTGCAGTTGCACGTTCCAGACCGGATACTCCAGTTGCGCGATGTGCGCCAGCGCGTCGCCGTACCCGCCTGGCACGGTAATGAGGGCGGGCCCCCCGAGCGCGCCGCTGATCAACTGCGTGCCGCCCTGTCCCTGCAGGCGGAACGAGCCGACGAGGTCCAGCGCCGGCAGGGTGGCGTTGGCCAGATTCCGCAGCGTTACCGTGTTGATGTCCTGCTGGCGCCGCGAGCGCTCGATGTCGGTGCGCGCGTCGAGCGCCGTCCGGATCGCGGTGTCGACGTCGATCGGCGCCTGATCCAGCAGCGGCTGGTCGACCGTGTTGATGTCGGCGCTCCACAGCTCGTCGTCCGTTCCCGACACGATCAACTGCTTCAGCGCGAGCTCGGCGGTACGCATCTGCTGCCGGGCCTCGGCCAGCGACTGGCGGCGGGCGGCCGCTTCCGAGCGGGCCTGCACCACCTCGATCGGCGCCAGCGTGCCGACCTCGACGCGAATGCGGTTCTCGCGAACGAGTTGCTCCGCCAGCTCCAGGGCCTGGCGCTGGACGTCCACGCTTGCCCTCGCGTAGACGAGGTCCCAGTACGCACGGCGAACATCGGCCAGCGTGTTCGCGATCGTCTCGCGGAGGTCCACGTCGGAGATGTCCCTGTTCAACTGGCTGACCAGCAGTTGACGCCGCTGCGGATCGATGCTGCGTCCACGGAGAATGGGCTGCGTGTACGACAGCGCAACGTTGCTCGAGAGGCTTGGATTGAAGCTGAAGAAGACGTTGTTCGTTGCGGTACGCGCGTTCGTCCAGTCGAGCGTGTAGCGGCCGCCGGCCCAGCCGAGGGCCTGCTCCAGTCCGAATCCGGCGTTCCCGCTCTCGGTTTCCACGGTGTGGCGGCTCAGCCGGCCCGCGCCGTCGAGCTGCGACCGCGACGGGCTCATGCTGCGGCCGATGTCGACGTTGGAGCTCACGCTCGGCAGGAAGGCGGACCGTGACTCGGCGATCGTGAGGTCCTGGAGCTGCGGGTTGACCCGTTGGACGGCGATGTCGAGGTTGCGGTCCAGCGCGCGCTCGATCGCCCCGTCAACCGTCAGATCGAATACCCGGCCTGCTTGCGCCGGCAGGGCGGCGGTTGCGGCCTTCTCCATGAGCCGCGCCATGTCGATACCCCGTGGTTGGGCGCCGGCGCCCGCCGCGGATCCCGTCAACAGCAGCAACGCTGTCCAGATACACCTCTTGTTCACGTTGTACTTCCTCCCGGCTTGTTGTTGCGTGCCGTGCACGCTCGTCTTGCGGCGATTGCGAGGTATCTGCTATTGCAAGACCGGCGCCATGCCCGGTTTATTCCGGGCTCGCGAGCAGCGACAGCTTTTCGATCACCTCGCCCACGACGCTGTCCGGCGTCGACGCACCGGCCGTGACGGCGATGGTGAAGTCGCCGTCCGCTGGCAGCCAGTCGCGCGTGACGGCCTGCGCCGCCCGCCCGCCGGGAACCGCGTCCAGCGGCTGATGGCGCAACTCGCTGGCCGAGACGAGACAGGCGGGTGCGGCAATGTGGTAGGTGGGCATCCGTTCCGCGCAGATGCGCGCCAGGTTGCGGGTGTTGCTGCTGTTGTAGCCGCCGACCACGACCGCGAGGTCGCAGCGGTGGGTTTCGAGCAGCCGCTCGAGCGCGTCCTGGCGATCCTGCGTTGCGCTGCAGATGGTTTCCAGCGCACGGTAGTGGTCGGGCAGCGCCGCTGCGCCGTAGCGGTCGAGCATGGCCCGGCGAATCATCTCGCCGATGGCGATCGACTCGCTCATCAGCATGGTGGTCTGGTTCGCCAGACCGACGCGCCGGAGATCGCGGTCCGGGTCGAAACCGGGCGAGCAGGCGTCTCCGAACGCGTCCATGAACTGCTCGCGGCCGGCCCGGCCGCGGATCACGTCGCACAGGAGCCCGGCCTGCTCCTCGTCGAGGATCACGACGTAGCGACCGCCGTCGACGGCAGCCGCCTGGGACGCGGTCGCGCGCGTTTCCTCGTGGCGCAGCTTGCCGTGGATGACCGACGTGAACCCGTCGCGCGCGTGCTCGCGCACCTTCTTCCAGACGTTCAGCACCGACCCGCAGGTAGTGTCGACCAGCGTGCACCCCTGCCGTTCCAGCCGTTCCAGCTCCGCCACCGTTACGCCGAACGCCGGAATGATGACGACGTCGTCGGGGCCGAGGTTGTCCACGGACTCGCGCGGGTCGCTGAGAAAACGAATCCGCGCCTCGCGCAAGCGGTTGTTGACCTGCGGGTTGTGGATGATCTCGCTCGCCAGGTAGACGCGCCGGTCCGGGAAGCGGAGCCGCGTCTGGTAGGCGTAGCTGACCGCCCGGTCGACGCCGTAGCAGAAGCCGAACTCGCGCGCCAGATGCACGGTCAGCCGCCCGGACCGCCAGCGGTAGCCGCCATCCTTGACGCGTTCGACGAAACGGCTGTGGTAGTCGCTGGCGACGTCGCCAGCCACTGCGAGCTTCAGGTCCAGACCCTTGCGGTAGATTTCTGCGGGCACGGCCGGGTTCACCACACGCGAGCGGCCGCAGCAGAAGGCCGGTGAGAAATGCGGGCCAGACGGATGCAGTCCACGATCCCGTAAATGATACGCCACGCGGGCGCACAAGGGAGCCGGTGGTCTACACCAGCGCGTGGAAGTCCGTGACGGCCGTGCCGGGATAGTAGTGGGCGATGATGTCGAGCGGCGAGTGCCCGAACCGCGCGCGGGCCATGGCCCCCGTCTGGCACAACCCGACACCGTGGCCGAATCCGCGTCCCTCGAACAGCAGCGCGCGGCCGGCCCGGCGTACGGTGAAGCGCGTGCTTCTGATGGCGTGCTCCCCCAGGCCGGCGTTGATCGCGCTCCGCAGTTGCTCGCCGCGCACGGCCACGGTTCGCGCGCCGTACAGCGTCACCTGCGCCGCGCGTCCGGCCGCATCCTGTTCCGTCACCTCCAGCGTATCCAGACGCCTGCCAATCCTTGTGGCGTCGTGGCGGTTCAGGAAGCCGCGCAGGTCGGACAGCGTGACTTCCGCGCGCCAGGGCGCCGAGCCTTCCCGCACGCAATAGCCGTCCGGCAGGCCCTGCAGGTAGGGCGGGCTGCCGCCGCGCCAGGCGGTCGCCGCCGGGCTCGTGTGTCCGCCGCAGTCGGCGTGGAACACCGCGTTGATCGGCCGGTCGGCGTAGGTGATGACGGCGCCGCTGGTGGATTGCGCGGCGTTGGCCGCCAGCCGCGCGATGTCCGCCGGCCAGCGCGACAGCGGGCTGTACACCTGGCAGTGCGTGGTCGCACACAGGTCGAATCCTTCATGCGCATGGCGCCGCCGGTTGGCGAGCGCGTAGGTGCGGGCGACGATCGCCTGCACCTCGGCGACGGCGCCGGCCGTTGCCGGATCGAGTCCCCCGAGCGCCGCTTCGGCCGGCACGGAGCCGCTGACGTAGTCGTCCAGGTCGAGGTCGGCCACCCTGCCGGTCGCGAGCCGTATCCGCAGGCGCGCCCCATCGGGACCCCGGCCGGCCGCATCGAAGCTGCCCGGCAGGCGGACCGGCCGGGCGGACGCGCAGCCTCCGGCGAGAAGACCGGCCAGCGCCGGCAGCAGGCGGAGCGAGAGCGCGCGGCGGGTTACGGTCGGCATGCTCGATGTATCGGCCGCTGGGCGGGCGCTCATGACCGGTTCCGCACGGCCGCCGTGTTTGACTTTCGCGAGTGCGGGCGCGTACGATCAACGGCTTGTTCGTGTGCGCGGGATGCGGCGCAAGGAGTTGCGCGCCCCGCGGCGCCGGCAGACCGTCGACCATGGCGCAGGCCGTACTGTCAGCACCGGATCTCACCGCTCACGGCATTGCCGATCCGGGACAAGTCCACTGGAATCTCGGCACCGCGGCGCTGTACGAGCACGCGGTCAGGCGCGCGGAAGGCGTGGTGGCGGAGAGCGGTCCGCTCGTCTGTCTCACCGGTGTGCACACCGGGCGGTCGCCGAACGACAAGTTCCTGGTGCGCGAGCCGTCGACCGCGTCCAACGTCTGGTGGGGGAAGGTCAACCGGGATATCGCACCGGCGCAGTTCGAGGCGGTGAAGCAGCGGATGTTGGGCGCGCTGCGCGGCAGGGAGCTATTCGTCCAGGACTGCTTCGCCGGTGCGGATCCGGAGTATCGACTCCCGATTCGGATCATCACCGAGCGGGCCTGGCACAGCCTGTTCGCCCGCACCATGTTCCTGGCCAGTCCGGCGGGCGAGACGGATCCCGGGCATGCGCCCGGCTTCACCGTCATCGACGTGCCGTCCGTCGAGGCGGATCCGGCCAGCCACGGCACCAACTCGCCCGTGTTCATCCTGCTGAACTTCGCCGAGCGGCTCGTCCTGATCGGCGGGACCAGCTATGCCGGCGAGATCAAGAAGTCGATCTTCACGGTGATGAACTACCTGCTGCCGTTGCGCGACGTGTTGCCCATGCACTGCTCGGCCAACATCGGCGCCGACGGCGACACCGCGCTGTTCTTCGGCCTGTCGGGCACCGGCAAGACGACGTTGTCCAGCGATCCGGAGCGGCGCCTGATCGGTGACGACGAGCACGGCTGGACCGCGAGCGGCGTCTTCAACTTCGAGGGCGGCTGCTACGCGAAGATGATCAACCTGTCGGCGGAGGCGGAGCCGGAGATCTACTCGACGACGCGGCGTTTCGGCACCGTACTGGAGAACGTGGTGCTGGATCCGCGGACCCGGCAGCTCGATCTGGACGACGACACGCTCACCGAGAACACGCGCGGCGCCTATCCCATCTCCTTCATCGACAACTGGGTGCCGTCCGGCCAGGGCGGCCATCCGCGCAACGTCGTCATGCTGACCGCGGACGCGTTCGGCGTCCTGCCGCCGATAGCCCGGCTCACGCCCGAGGCGGCGATGTATCACTTCCTGTCGGGATACACCGCCAAGGTCGCGGGGACCGAAAAGGGCGTGACGGAGCCGCAGGCCACCTTCAGCACCTGTTTCGGCGCGCCGTTCATGGTGTGGCATCCGACCGTGTACGCGAAGCTGCTCGGCGACCGGATCGCCGAGCACGGCTCGCGGGTATGGCTTGTCAACACCGGCTGGACGGGCGGCCCCTACGGCACCGGCGCGCGCATGCGGATTGCCCACACGCGGGCGATGATCAACGCGGCGCTGTCGGGCGCACTCGACGACGTGCCGTACCAGGCGGACGCGCGGTTCGGCGTCGACGTCCCGAGAACCTGTCCGGGCGTGCCGGCCGACGTGCTCATCCCGCGGGATACCTGGGCCAGCGGCGCCGACTACGATGCCCAGGCGGGACGGCTGGCGGTAATGTTCACCGAGAACTTCGAACGGTTCGCCGCGCAGGCCGAGCCCGGGATCAAGGCCGCCGGCCCGCGCGTCTGAAGCCGCGACAGCCCGCCGGGCCCATGGAGCTCGAACCGGTCATCGGACTCGAGATTCACGCGCAGCTCCTCACCTCCACCAAGATCTTCTGCGGCTGCAGCACGACGTTCGGCGCGCCGCCGAACACGCACGTATGTCCGGTCTGCCTGGGCCTGCCGGGGGCGCTGCCGGTGCTCAACCGCCGCGTCGTCGAGCTTGCGGTGCGGGCCTCGCTGGCGCTCGGCTGCGACGTGCAGCCGGTGTCGCTGTTCGCGCGCAAGAACTACTTCTATCCCGACCTGCCGAAGGGCTACCAGATCTCGCAGTACGACCAGCCGCTCGCCACGGACGGGCGCCTGCAATACGAATCGGAGGGGCGGCAGGTCGATGTACGCATCATCCGGGTACACCTCGAGGAGGACGCCGGCAAGTCGCTCCACGAGGGTTTTGCCGGGTCCGGCCGCGCGACGCACCTGGATTTCAACCGCAGCGGCGTGCCGTTGATCGAGATCGTGACCCATCCCGACCTGCGCTCCAGCGCGGCGGCCGCGGATTTCTTCAGCCGGCTGCGGACGATGTTCAGGGCGCTGGGCGTCAATGACGGCAACATGGAGGAGGGCAGCCTGCGCTGCGACGCGAACGTCTCCGTGCGGCCGGCCGGCGCCGAGCGGCTCGGCGTCAAGGTCGAGGTGAAGAACATCAACTCCTTCCGCTACCTGCAGCACGCGCTCGACTACGAGTACGAGCGCCAGACGGGCGTGCTGCGGGCCGGCGGCGCGATTACACAGGAGACGCGCCTGTGGGATGTCGCCGGCGGGCGCACGTTGCCCATGCGCAGCAAGGAGGAGGCGCACGACTACCGCTACTTCCCGGAGCCCGACCTGCCGCCCCTGGAGGTATCTGCCGAGTGGGTGGCGGCCATCGCCGAGTCGTTGCCGGAGCTGCCGGAGGCTCGCAAGCAGCGGCTGGTCTCCGAGTTCGGCATCGCGGAGCGTGACGCCGCGTGGCTCGCCCAGTCGGCCGACGCCACCAGCTACTTCGAGGCCGCGGCGCGGGCCGCGGGCAACGCGAAGGCGGCGTGCAACTGGATCATGGGTCCGGTCGGCCGCTACCTCAACGAGCACGGCGTGGAGATCGGCGATCTGCGCGTCGGCCCCGAGCGGCTGGCCGAGCTTGTCGCGCTGGTGGAGGAGGGAACGATCAGCACCTCGGCGGGCCGATCCGTGTTCGAGCGCATGGCGCAGTCGGGCGCATCGGCGCGGTCGGTTGTCGAGTCGGAGGGGCTGGCGCAGATCGACGACACCGACTTGCTCGGTGCGGCCGTGCGCGAGGTGGTGGACGGCAATCCCGATGCGGTCGCCAGCTACCGGGGCGGCAAGACGGGCACGCTGGGATTCCTCGTCGGACAGGTGATGCGGCGGACGGGCGGCAAGGCGAATCCCCGTACAGCGCGGGCAATGCTGCTGGACATCCTCGGCGGCGGCCACTAGACTGACTAGCAGTTCATGTCGCCCTCGAACCGCGACGACCTCGTCGGGCCAGCCTCCAGGTTCCCGGCCAGCCTTCCGGCGGACGCAACCCGCGTCGACTTCTACCGCGAGGAATTGGTCAAGCACCGGAAGTGCCTGGAGCAGCAGCGCGAGTACTACTCGGAGAAGGTCATCGGCGACGTCGAAGCGGCATTGAAGCGCCTCATGGCGAGGGTCGACAACCTCTGCTCGCGGGAGAACGGCGACGAGATCGTCAGCCGGCTGCTCCGCGAGATCGACGTCGTCACGCGCCTCTCGGTCTGGTCAGACCACAAGAACTCCCACTGAACGACGCAACAGCTTCCCTCCGGCGCGACCTGCTCGCGATTGCCGCGGCCGGAATCGACGGCGCCGCGGCGCCAAGGCTCGTCGAGAAGGCGTTGGGTCATGCCGAGTCGTCCGCCGCGATCGGGCGCCGGCGGGTGACGCTTGTCGCGGCCGGCAAGGCGGCCGCGCCCATGGCGGCGGCGTACCTCGGCATCCGCGGCAAGTATGTACGCACCGGTCTCGTGGCGGCGCCCAGCCGGCCGGTGGACGTGGACCTAGGCGGGCTGGAATGGATACGGGCGGGGCATCCGGTGCCCGATGCCGGCAGTCTGGCCGCCGGGCGCCGGGCACTCGCCCTGGCGGAGCAGGTCGCGGGCGACGGGCTGCTGGTGCTGCTGCTCTCCGGCGGCGCATCGGCCGCGCTCGCGGCGCCGGTTCCAGGCGTCGGCCTCGACGACAAGATTCAGGCCACGCAGTTGTTGTTGCGCGCCGGCCTGCCGATCGACCGCATCAACTGCGTCCGCAAGCACTTGTCGGCGATCAAGGGCGGGTGGCTGGCGGCCGCGGCGCGCGGCGCGGTCGTGACGCTCGCGATATCGGACGTGGTGGGGCCGGTTCCGGACGACCCTGCCGTCATCGGGTCCGGCCCCACGGTAGCGGACCCTACCCGCTATGCGGACGCGTTGGAGGTGGTGGAGGAATGCGGGATCCGCGCGGCCTTTCCCCCCGCGGCGTTGCGCGCGCTGGAGGAGGGGCAGCAGGGCCGCAGGTTGGAGACCCCGAAGCCGGGTGACAAGCGCCTGCGCGGCGCACGGACGCTGGTCATCGGCAGCCGTCTCGACGCGCTGAATGCGGCCAAACGCCACGCGGCCGGGCTCGGCTACGACGTCGTGACGCTGCCCGCGCCGGTGGTGGGCGAGGCCCGCGCGGCTGCCGTCGACCACCTGCAGCTTGCCGCCGCCGCCGCGGTGCGGCGGCCGGCGTGCATCCTGTCGGCCGGCGAGACCACCGTCGAGGTGCGCGGCCCGGGCCGCGGCGGGCGCAATCAGGAGTTCGCGCTCGCGGCGGCGGTCCGGCTCGGCGGCGCCACCGGCGTCGCGGGGCTGATCAGCGTGGGCAGCGACGGCATCGACGGGCCCACCGACGCGGCGGGCGCCGTGGTCGATACCACCACGCTGGCGCGGGCTCGTGCGCAAGGCTTGCAGGATCCGGCACACTACGTCGACCGCAACGATTCGTACACCTTCTTCGAGCAGTTGGGCGACCTCGTAAAGATCGGCCCGACAGCGACGAACGTGGGCGATCTGCAGGTGCTGTTGCTGCCATGAAACCACCGCCGCCGGACCAGTTGCTGGCAAGCATTCAGGCGACGCTCGACCATCCGGCCACGGTCCGCGAGTTGCTGCGGCAACTGCGGCTGCCGCCGGCGCAGCGCAGCACGCTCCGCCGCCGTCTGACGGCGCTGGTCGCCACCGGCAAGCTCATCAGGGTCCGGGGCAACCGCTACGGCCTGCCGGACCGGATGCGGCTGGTGACCGGTCTGGTCCAGGTGCATCCGCGGGGATTCGGCTTCGTGACGCCGGAGCACACGGTCGACGGGGTGGACGGCGACCTCTACATTGCCGGCGCCAACCTGAACCAGGCGATGCACGGCGACCGGGTCGTGGCGCGCGTCGAGAGCCGGCGCGCGGCGGATCGCAGCGAGGGGCGCATCGTACGTATCCTCGAGCGCGCAACCGAGCGCCTCGCCGGCCGCTACGACGTCGATGATTCCGGTCTGGCGTACGTCGTTCCATTCGACCGGCGGCTGGTGATGGATGTCCATGTGCCGCGCACGGAAACCGCGTCCGCCGTGCCCGGTGAGATGGTGGAGGTCGAGATCACGCGCTGGCCCACGCCCACGCGCAACCCGGTCGGCAGCGTCACCGCGGTGCTCGGCGACATCGACTCGCCCGGCGTGGACGCGCGGCTGATCATCCGCAAGCACCAGTTGCCCGACGAGCACGGGCCGGCGGCGCTGGCCGAAGCCCGGCGCGCGGGAGTGCGGGTCCGGCCGCGCGACAAGCTCGGACGGCGGGACTTCCGCCGCTGGCCCACGGTGACCATCGACGGCGAATCCGCGCGCGACTTCGACGACGCGGTCTCGATCGAGCGGCTGCCGAACGGCAACTTCCGGCTCGGCGTGCATATCGCGGACGTTGCCCACTACGTGCGGGAGGAGAGCGCACTCGACGCGGCGGCGCTGCAGCGGGGCACCTCCGTCTATTTCCCGGACCGCGCCATCCACATGTTTCCGGAAGCGCTTGCGACGGGACTGTGCAGCCTCAGGCCGCAAGTGGACCGCCTCGCGCAGTCGTGCCTCATGGAGATCGACAAGCGCGGCGCCGTGCGGCGCTACGAGTTGCACGACGGCCTGATCCGCAGCGACGCCCGGATGACGTACACGGAGGTCAACGGCATCCTTACGGGGGAGGATCCGGCCGCGCGCAAGAAGTACCGGCGCCTCGTGCCCCATCTGGAGTGCATGGCCGAGCTGTTCGAATTGTTGAACGGCCGGCGTCGAGCGCGGGGATCGATCGACTTCGACCTGCCCGAGGCGGAGCTCCTGATGGATGACCAGGGCCGCGTGGAGGCAATCGTCGCCGCGGAACGCAACCTGGCGCACCGGTTGATCGAGGAGTTCATGCTGGCGGCCAACGAGACCGTCGCGCGCCACCTGGAGGAGAACGGCATGCCGGCGCTGTTCCGCGTGCACGAAGCGCCCGATCCCGACAAGGTGGCCGATTTCGAGGCATTCGCCGCGTCGCTGGGCTGCAGCCTCGGAGCGCCGGCCGGGAACATTGAGCCGCGCCACTTTCAGCGATTGCTGCGGCGCGTGCACGGGCGGCCCGAGGAACGGCCCCTCGCGTTCCTGATGCTGAGGACGATGCAGCTTGCGCGCTACGATCCGTCCAATCTCGGGCACTTCGGACTGGCGGCGCCGGCGTACGCCCACTTCACCTCCCCGATCCGCCGCTATCCCGATCTTGTCGTGCACCGCTCGCTCCGCGAGCTGCGGGCGGCGAAACCGGATGCCGAGCGGCGCGAACGATGGCGCGAGGACATGCAGGAGCTCGCGCGCCGCACGTCGGCCCTCGAGCGGCGCGCCGAGGAAGCCGAGCGGGAGCTCGTCCAGTGGCGCAAGGTGCGCTTCATGGCCGGGATGGTGGGGGACGAGTTCGCCGGGTACGTGATCGGGGTAACGGCGTTCGGGCTGTTCGTCGAGCTGACCGAGCACTTCGTCGAGGGCCTCGTCCACATTTCGAGCATGGCGGACGACTACTACCGCCACCTGGAGGGTGAGCACGCGCTGCGCGGCGAGAACACCAACAAGGTGTACCGTCTCGGCGATCCGGTCCGCGTGCAGCTCGTCAGGGTCGACCGGGACCAGCGCCAGCTCGACCTGGCGCTGGTCGACATACTGGACCACGTGCGGAAGCTGGAAGGGCGCCGCGACCGGCCTCCGCGGCGGCGGGGCCGGGGAACGCACGCTACGGCCGGCCGCCGGCGCACCGGGGCGCGGAGGCGGCGCTGACGGTCGCGTACCCGCAGGACTTGGCCACGGACTGTTGATGCGGGACGTAGTCATCGGCACGGCCGGGCATGTCGACCACGGCAAGAGCGCCCTGGTGCAGGCGCTGACCGGCACCGATCCCGATCGCCTGCAGGAGGAGAAGGCGCGCGGGATCACGATCGATCTAGGATTCGCCCACTACCGGCAGGGCGACACCACCATCGCCTTCGTGGACGTGCCGGGCCACGAGCGGTTCGTGCGCAACATGATTGCCGGCGCCAGCGGGATAGACGCGGTGCTGCTGGTGGTCGCGGCGGACGAGTCGGTGATGCCCCAGACGCGCGAGCACTTCGACATCTGCCGGCTCCTGGACGTGGACCGCGGGGTGGTGGCGTTGAGCAAGTGCGATCTGGTCGACGCCGAGATGCTGGAGCTGGTGCGGCTGGAGACGGAGGAGCTGCTGGCCGGATCGGGGCTGGAGGACGCACCGATCGTGCCGGTGTCGGTGCGCAGCGGCGCCGGACTGGAGCAGTTGCGGGCGGCTCTGGCCGCCGTTGCGGAGGCGCCGCCGCGCGCCGCGGACGGGCCGCTGCGGCTGCCGGTCGACCGGGCGTTCACGGTCCGCGGAGTCGGGACCGTCGTCACGGGAACGCTGGTGGCGGGGGAGGTCCGCGCCGACATGGAGCTGGAGGTACTGCCCGCGGGCCGCCGGGTCAAGGTTCGCGGCGTGCAGGTGCACGGCCGCCAGCAGGAGTCTGCCGGAGCCGGCCGGCGCGTTGCAGTGAATCTGCACGGCATCGACGTGGACGAGTTGCGGCGCGGCGACATGCTCGCGGCGCGCGGCGGCTTCGATACGACGCGTCGCTTCGACGCCGCCGTTGCGCTGCTGCCGGGCGCACCACCCCTGCGGCACGGCGCGCGCGTCCGCTGTCACCACGGCACGGCGGAAGCCATGGCCCGGATTGCGCTCTCGGCGCATAAGGGTGTCCGGGACGGCGCGGAAGATCCGACTTTCCTGACGGCGCTGCAGCCGGGCGGCGGCGCCTTCGCGCGCGTGCGGGTCGAGGCGCCGCTGGCGCTGACGCGCGGGGATCGGTTCGTGCTGCGGGCGTATTCCCCGCCGGTGACCATTGCCGGCGGGGAAGTGCTGGACCCGCTGCCGCCGCGGGGGCGCTTCAGGTCGCCGCGCGGCCTTGCGCGCCTGCGCCGCCTTGCCGGCGCGGAAGGTGAAGCGGACAGCCTGCTGGTCATGGTGGAGGAGGGTGGAGGGCACGGTGTGCGGCGCGAATCGCTTGCGCGGCGCCTGGGCGTCAGCCCCGCGTCGCTCGACCGGACCGTCGCGGCGCTGGAGGCCGGGGAGCGCGTCGTCGCCATCGGCAACCGGTTGGCGGCGCCGGCGGCGCTGCGCGTTGCGAAAGAGGCTCTGCTGGACCTCATTGCGCGGTTCCACGCGGCGCAGCCGCTCGCGCCGGGCCTGCCGCGGGAGGAGGCGCGCGAGCGCCTGAGCCGCGGTGCGGCGCCGGCCGTGCTCGATCACGTGGTCGCCGGGCTGGTTGCCGCGGGCACCATCGTGGCGACCGACCATCTCGCGCTGGCAGAACACAGCATCGAGCTGTCACCGGAAGAGACGCGAACACGGGACAGCCTGGCGGAGTTGTACAGCAAGGCCGGTCTGGTATCACCGGACGTGGTCCAGGCGGCGGAGGCGGTCGGTTCGCCGCCGGAGCAGGCCGCCCGCATGCTGGAGCTGCTCGTGCGCGACGGGACGCTCGTCAAGGTGGAGGCGCTCGTCTTCCACAAGGAGTGTCTGGATGGCCTGGCGGCGGCGGTGGCGCAACTGAAAGCGCAGGCGGAAGAGCCGCTGCGGATCGACGTGGGCACGTTCAAGGCGCGGTTCGGCGTGTCTCGCAAGTATGCGCTCCCCCTGCTCGGTTATCTCGACCGCACGCGCGTCACGCGCCGCGTCGGCAACGAGCGGCTCGTGCTGTAGCAGCCTGTGGCAAAACCCCGCTGCATTCGAGCGGCGATGCATCGCGCCTGGACTGCGTTGTTCATCGCTCACATATCTTCGAATATGCTCGCTCTTCACGCCTTGCCAGCCACGCGCCTCACCGCTCTCGGTGCGACGCGGGGTTTTGCCACAGGCTGCTAGCCCACGGCCGGCCGCGGCCCTGCTGGTGTACACTTTCAACGTGGGTGAAAGGTATGTAAATGGCAGATAACGCGGATCGAAGTTGCTTCACGGTCGGGGTGTTTCAGGACGTGGCGTGGGCCGAGCGCGGAATCGACGCCCTGAAGCGTCATGGATTCTCCGCGGAGACGATGTCCGTTATCGCGCGCCACTCGGAGGACGTTGCAGGGCTCGTCGAACGCGCTCTTGGAGGCGACTCTCCGACGGTCGAGGTGAGCGGTCTGGGAGCGGCGATCGCCCGGGGTTCCCTGGTCGGCGCCCTGCAGGGGAACGACGACGGGCTTGGCACGAGCGGCATCGCGGCGACCGTGTCGAGGGCGGGTTTCCAGGCCCACGACGGCTTCATTTTCGAAACGCTCACCGCCCGGGGCGGTGTGCTGGTTGGTATAGAGAGCGAACCGCTCGCAGCCGACGCGCTTACTGTGCTCCACGCCTACGGCGGCGGCAACGCCGCCATCGGCGCCTGGACCGGACGCGTCTGACGCGCCGGGAGGCATCCCGCCGCACCGCGCGGCGCGAGCCCGGCGCCTGCCGGCGCCATGAGCCTGAACTTCAGTCGCATCCAGTTCCTGTCGCGACTCCGGCGCGTGGTGCATGATGCCGTCGCGCGCTGGAGACCCGCGCGGCGCGGGGCCGCTGTCGAGACACCCCCGGGGTCCCCCCGGGGTCCGGCCGATGCCCAGAGCCCGTCGCGCATCGCGGAGCTTTCCATTCGTCCCACCTCGTTGGGTCCGCGGGACGTGCAGTTCCTGCTTGGCGCGACCGAGCAGCGGATGGGGCGCTCGCTCGCCGTGTCGGGGGCCGGGCACGTCGTCGCCGGTCTGCTGCTGGCGATCATCATCAGTTTGACGCCGGAGCCGGTGTACGAGCTGGTCATCCCGGCGCGCGACAGCTACAGCATCGTCTGGTTGCCCGAGGAAGGACCCGGCGGCGGCGGCGGCGGCGGCAACGAGTCGCTCGAGATGCCGCAGCTCGTGGAGATTCCGGGCGTCGACGAGACGCCGCTGAGCGTTCCAATCGTCGAAGAACCGCCCGTGGTCGAGCAGGAAACGGAACCGGAAACCCTCGTTGCGCAACAGATGAACATCCCGGCGGTGTCGATGGCCTCGGCCGACCGCATGCGGAGCGGCGTGCTGGACGCGCTGGCGACCGCCGACAGCGGTGCGCAGGGCAGCGGCACGGGCGGCGGCGCGGGCACCGGAGAGGGCAGCGGGAGCGGACCCGGAACGGGCTCCGGCCTGGGTCCCGGCACGGGCGGCGGCGTCGGCGGCGGCGTCTACCGGCCGGGCGCGGGCATCGTGAATCCGCGCCTGCTGCGCGAGGTGAAGCCGCAGTACACGGCCGAGGCGCTGCGGGCGAAGATCACCGGCACGGTCGTCATGGAGGTGGTGGTGCTGCCGGACGGCACGGTGGGCGACGTGAGGATAACGCGCTCGCTCGATCCGGTGTTCGGCCTCGACGATGAAGCGATCAAGGCGGCCCGGCAGTGGCTCTTCGACCCCGCGACACGCTTCGGCGAGCCCGTCGCCATCCTGGTGAGCGTCGCCCTCGACTTCAACCTCCGCTGAAACAAAAAAAGCCCGCCGGGGGATATCCCCCGGCGGGCTTGCCAAGAACGGCGTCGTGTAGTGCCGTTGCCCCCTAATACATGCCGCCCATTCCGGGGGGCGCACCGCCGCCGGCGGCGGGCTCGGGCTTCTCCTCCGGAATCTCCGCCACGAGCGCCTCGGTCGTCAGCAGCAGCGACGCGATGGAGCCGGAGTTCTGCAGCGCGGTGCGCACGACCTTGGTGGGATCGATGACGCCGGCCGCGACCAGGTTCTCGTACTGCTCGGTCTGGGCGTTGAACCCCTCGTCCCGGCTGTCGGCCTCACGCACCTTCTGCACGACGATGGAGCCCTCGTAGCCCGCGTTCTGCGAGATCCACCGCATCGGCTCCTCCAGCGCGCGCCGGATGATGTTGACCCCGATCTGCTGGTCGCCCTGAACGCCGAGCCCGTCCAGCGAGGCGGATCCGCGCAGCAGCGCCACGCCGCCGCCGGGGACGATGCCTTCCTCCACGGCCGCCTTCGTGGCGTGCATGGCGTCCTCGACGCGCGCCTTCTTCTCCTTCATCTCGGTCTCGGTCGCCGCGCCGACCTTGATGACCGCGACGCCGCCGACCAGCTTGGCCAGCCGTTCCTGCAGCTTCTCGCGGTCGTAGTCGGAGGTCGTGTCCTCGATCTGGGCGCGGATCTGCTTGACGCGGCCCTCGATGGCGCCCTGGTTGCCGGCGCCTTCGACGATCGTGGTGTTGTCCTTGTCGATGGTGACCTTCTTCGCCGAGCCGAGGTCCTCCACGCGGATGTTCTCGAGCTTGAGGCCGAGATCCTCCGTGATCGCCTTGCCGTCGGTCAGGATGGCGATGTCCTCGAGCATCGCCTTGCGGCGGTCGCCGAAGCCCGGCGCCTTGACCGCCGCGCCCTGCAGCGTGCCGCGCAGCTTGTTGACGACCAGCGTGGCGAGCGCCTCGCCCTCGATGTCCTCCGCGACGATCAGCAGCGGCCGGCTCAGGCGCGCCACCTGCTCGAGCAGCGGCAGGAGGTCCTTCATCGAGCTGATCTTCTTCTCATGGATGAGAATGACCGGATTCTCCAGCACCACTTCCATCCGCTCGGAGTCGGTGACGAAGTAGGGCGACAGGTAGCCGCGGTCGAACTGCATCCCCTCGACCACCTCCAGGGAGGTCTCGAGCGTCCGCGCTTCCTCGACGGTGATCACGCCGTCCTTGCCCACCTTGTCCATCGCCTCGGCGATGATGGTGCCGATCGTCTCGTCGTTGTTCGCGGAGATGGTGCCGACCTGAGCGATCATGTTGCCGCTCACGGGCGTCGACATGCGGCGCAGCTCGTCCACGACCGCGTCCACGGCGCGCTCGATGCCGCGCTTGATCTCCATCGGGTTGGCGCCCGCGACGACGTTCTTGGCGCCCTCGCGGTAGATCGCCTGCGCCAGCACGGTCGCGGTGGTGGTGCCGTCGCCGGCGATGTCGGAGGTCTTGCTCGCGACCTCGCGGACCATCTGGGCGCCCATGTTCTCGAGCGGGTCCTTCAGCTCGATCTCCTTGGCGACCGTGACGCCGTCCTTGGTGATGGTCGGCGAGCCGAACTTCTTGTCCAGCACCACGTTGCGGCCCTTCGGTCCGAGCGTGACCTTGACCGCGTCGGCCAACTGGTTCACGCCTTCGATGATGTTGCGCCGTGAGTTCTCACCGTAAACAATCTGCTTTGCCATTCCTCAAACTCCCATCACTGCGACTAGTCGGACTCCAGAACGCCGAGGATCTCGTCCTCGCGCATGATCAGGTACTCGACGCCGTCGAGCTTGATCTCCTGCCCCGAGTACTTGCCGAACAGCACCTTGTCGCCGGTTGCGACGTCGAGCGGCGTCACCGTGCCGTCGTCCTTCACCTTCCCCTTGCCGACCGCGACGACCTTTCCCTGTTGCGGCTTCTCCTTGGCCGTGTCGGGGATGATGATGCCGCCGACCATCTGCTCTGTCTCTTCGATGCGCTCTACGATGAGCCGATCGTGAAGCGGGCGAACCTTTACAGCCATGAACGTCATGCTCCTTTCAAGCCGTTGAGATAGTGCGGGATGCAAGGTTGGATGGTGCCTTGCTCACCACAGTATGCTAGCAGTCTCGCTGTCCAACTGCCAATTATAGCGCAAGGCGCGGGAACGTCAAGCGGGAAGGACGGCGCGCACGGCGGCGACGGCGGCTGGCCTGACAGGGCGCACGGTCCCCGGACGCGGCGAAGGCGCCGAAGCCGGCTTGGCGGGTCGGAAGCCGGCGAAGGCGGCTAGGCGGAGCGCTTGAGCCGGTAGATGTCCATCTTGCGGCTCAGCGTGTTGCGGTGCATGCCGAGCAGGGTGGCCGCGCGGCCGAGGTTGCCCTTCGAACGGGCCAGCGCGCGGCTGATGAAGCGGCGTTCGATCGCCTGACGCGCATCGGGGTAGTGGACGCCCCTGGCGAGCATTTCGTCGATGAGCTGGTCCAGCTTCTCCCGCACCGCTACGCCCCTTCAGCCTGTCGTCCGCGCTGAACCAGCTTTCCGCGGCCGGTGCCGGGCCATCTAGTCGAGCACCGATCCGGTCAGGAGCCGGTATGCTTCCCGGTACTTGTCCCGCGTCCGCTCGACGACCGCAGCCGGCAACTCCGGCGCCGGCGGCCGCCGATCCCACTTGATCTCGTCCAGATAATCACGGACGTACTGCTTGTCGAAGCTGGCCTGACCGCGGCCGGGCGCATAGCTGTCCAGCGGCCAGAACCGCGACGAGTCCGGGGTCAGCGCCTCGTCTATGAGGACGATCTCGTCGGCGCCGTTGCCGGATACCAGGCCGAACTCGAACTTCGTGTCGGCGACGATGATCCCGCGCTGCTCGGCGTGCGCGGCGCCGTGCGTATAGAGCTCGAGCGTCAGGTCCCGCAACCGCGACACGAGATCGGCTCCCACGATGCGCCCCGCCTCTTCCGCGCTGATGTTGATGTCGTGTCCGCTCTCCGCCTTCGTGGCAGGCGTGAATATCGGCTGCGGCAGGCGGTCGGACTCACGCAGGCCGGCGGGCAGCTCGACGCCGCAGACGCGCCCCGTCTCGCGGTACTCGCGCCACCCGGACCCGGCCAGATAGCCGCGCGCCACGCATTCGATCGGCACCGGCCGCGTGCGCCGGACGAGCATCGAGCGGCCGGCCAGCAGGTCGGCGTGCGGGCGCAGCGCGGCCGGATAGGCGGCCGGATCGGTGGACACCATGTGGTTCGGCACGATGCCTGCCGTCCGTCCGAACCAGAACGCCGACAACTGGGTCAGCACGGCGCCCTTGTCCGGAATGAGCGAGTCGAGCACGACGTCGTAGGCGGAGATGCGGTCGGTCGCCACCATCAGCAGGTGGTCGTCCACCTCGTACATGTCGCGGACCTTGCCCCGCCGGTGCTCCGTGACGCCGTCCAGGTCGGTGGTGAATATGGGAGTAGTAGTGGGCATGAACAATGCCTTTACGGAAGGGCCTACTTTACCGTCTGGCGCCGGTCCGCCGCAAGCGCGGCGGCGGATATTTTGCGGTTCCGCGGATGTCCGCTGCGGCGTAGTACAGTGGTTGGCGCCCACCACGCCCGACAGTTGATGAAACGCCCCGTCCGCACCGCCGCCATCACGCTTCTCGCAGTCGGTCTGATGGCGTTCTTCCTGCGCAACGCCAGCCTGGAGCGCGTGTGGAGCGAGCTCCTGGGCGCACGCCGCGGCCTGTTGGCCGGCGCCGCGCTGTTCACCGTCGTCGTGTACCTGGTGCGGGTCGTCCGCTGGCGCTATCTGCTGCGGCCGATCGGGCGGACCCGTTTCCGCACGGCGTTCCGCGCCACGATCATCGGATTTGCGCTGAACTCCCTCGTTCCGGGCCGCGTGGGAGAGGTCGTGCGACCGTTCGTTCTCGCGCGCAGCGAGCGGCTGAGCGCGGCCGCGGCGCTGGCGACGATCGTCGTGGAACGGCTGCTCGACCTGCTCGTCATCTGCCTGATATTCGGCGGCATCGTGGCGCTCAGCGGTCCGCAGCAGTCGGCGGCCGGGTCGGCGTTGCTGGCCACGATGCGCACGGGCGCGGCGCTCGCCGGGCTGGTCGGGGTCGGTGCGCTGGCGCTCGCATTCGCCCTGGCCGCGGACCCGCGGCGCGCGGGGCGCCTGGCGGCGCGGCTGACGAGCTGGGCTCCGGCAGGCGTTGCACGGCGACTGGCCGGTCAGGTGGGGCGTTTCCTGGAGGGCGCCGCGGCTGCCTGCCGGCCCCGGCCGCTGGCGGTCGCGTTGTGCTGGACGTTCGTCCTGTGGGGCGCCACCGCAATGAGCCTGTGGTGCGTGACGCTGGCATTCGGCATCCGGCTCGATGCGGCCGGCGCGATCATCATGCTGGGCCTGATTGTCGTGGGCGTGGCGGTGCCGACGCCGGGTGGGGTGGGCAGCTTCCATGCCGCCTACCAGCTCGGCGCCACGCTGCTGTACGGCGCCACCGACGACCAGGCGGTGGGCGCCGCGCTGGTGCTGCACCTGTTGTCGTTCGGGCCGGTGTCGGTGCTCGGGTTGGTGTTCATGGCGCAGGACGGATTGCGCTTCGCGGGCATGCGCCGCCTTGCCGACGGTGAGGCGGCCGCCGCCGCCCAATCTGCGGCTGCCGCGGTAGCGGCGCCGGCGCCTCCCGAAGAGCGGAGGCAGACGTGAAGTGCCCCTTCTGCAGCCATCTCGAGGATCGGGTGGTCGACTCGCGCGAGAGCAGGGAAGGCGACGTGATCCGCCGCCGCCGCGAGTGTCTGGCCTGCGGCCGGCGCTTCACCAGCTACGAGCGGATGGAAGACATCCCGTACATGGTGATCAAGAAGGATGGCTCGCGCGAGCCCTTCGACCGCCAGAAGATGATCGCCGGAATGCTCAGGGCGTGCGAGAAACGGCCGGTGAGCGTGTCGGCGCTGGAGGCGGTCGCCAACCGCGTGGAGGGCGTGCTGCAGGAGCGTTCGGAGAAGGAGATTTCAGCCGCGGAGATCGGCGGTCTGGTCATGGACGACCTGAAACGGCTCGACAAGGTGGCCTACGTGCGTTTCGCGTCGGTGTACCGGCACTTCCGGGACGTCGGGGAGTTCATGACGGAGCTCAGGGGTCTGCTGGACGCCGCGGATTCCTAGTCGCGCGCGGCGGTGTCCGGCGCCAGCGGAGCGCAGCCGATGTGGGTGTCGAGCAGCCGGTCCGGCCCGAATCCCTGGAGTTGCAGGCGGGCGGCGCCGTCGGCGTCGAGCGCGGCGGCCGGGGCGAGACCCACCAGCTCGCTGCCCGCCACGGCCATCCCGCGGCGGGCAGCCTCCCGCCGGACCGCGTCGAAGGCGCTCTGCAGGGGCGTCTTCACGTAGTCGGTCAGATTCATCGCCACCTGCACGCGGCCGTTGTCCAACCGTACGCCGATGGCCTTCAGGCACGGCAGACCACCGCCGCTGGCGCGGACCGTGGAGGCAATCGCGCGGGCGGCCGCCAGGTCGTCCGTCGCCAGGTTGACGTTGAACGCGATCAGGATTGATCGCGCACCGACGACGGTAACCCCCGCCGACGGGTGCGGCAGGGCCGGACCGAAATCCGGGCGCCAGTCCGGGTGGGCCATCCGGCGGGTCAGGCCGGCGAGCTGTCCGCGCCGAATGTTCTCGAGGGCGCGCCGCCCGGGGCGCGTCGCGGCCTCTTCGTACAGGAAGACGGGAATGCCGAAGCGTTCCGCCACGGTGCGCCCCAGCGCTCGCGAGAGGCCCGCGCACTGGCCCGGCGACACGCGCGCCAGAGGTACCAGCGGCGCTACGTCGACCGCGCCGACGCGCGGATGCACCCCGCGGTGCCGCCGGATGTCGATGGCGGCGGTCGCCGACTCGTACAGCGCCAGCAGGGCGGCAAGCACGCCGTCCGGCGCGCCGGCCAGCGTCAACACCGTGCGGTTGTGGGATGCGTCGGACGACCAGTCGAGCAGGCGGCAGCCCGGCGTTCCCGCAGCGGCCTCGAGCAGCCTGTCGATGACCGGCCGGCGGCGCCCCTCGCTCACGTTGGGCACCGATTCGATGAGCGGACCCGCGGGCATTGCACGCAGCCTTCTGCTCCGGGCGCCGCAACGGCGCGTCCGGTTTCCAGCGTAACGATACGGTATACTGCGCCGCGTACCGCAACGGTCCCGGCGCTTGCCTTCGCACCAGCCGCGACGCCATCCGTCGTTCCCGTCACCGCGTTTCTGACCTTGCTCGATGACGGACAACCCACCGCACGGACTGTCAACCGGTCGCGGCGGCGCACCCCGGGCCGGGGTGTTGCTGGCGACCTGCGGTTGGGCCGGTTACGTTCCGTTGGCGCCCGGAACCGCCGGATCGCTGGTGGGGCTGGCCTGCTACGGCGCCGTGCGGTTGCTTGCCGGTGACTGGGCGCAGTTGGCGCTCGTCGTGGCCGTCGCGGGCTGCGGTGTCTGGGCAGCGACTGCAGCAGAGCGGCACTTCGGCCGCAGCGATCCCGGCACGGTCGTCATCGACGAGGTCGCTGGCATGCTGCTCACGCTGCTGTGGCTGCCCGTGTCGTGGCAGGGCGCGGTGGTCGGCTTCTGCCTCTTCCGCCTGTTCGATGTGGTCAAGCCGTTTCCGGCGCGGCAGGTGGAGCGCCTGAGCGGCGGCTGGGGGATCATGGCCGACGACATCGCGGCTGCCGCCTACGCCCACGTCGCGCTGCGCATCCTCATGGCGGCGCTGCCGGTCCTGAAGGCGGCGTGATGGCGCGCAACCAGTTGCGCACGGCGGTCATCATCGCCGTAGGCTCCGAGCTGCTGACGCCGGAGCGGGTCGACACCAACTCGCTGTTTCTGACGGACGCGCTGAACGAGTTGGGCGTGCAACTGCGCTACAAGGTCGTAGTCGGCGACGCCCGCGACGACATCGGCGCGGCGCTGCTCGCGGCGGCAGCGCAGGCGGACATCGTTGTCGTCACGGGCGGTCTTGGTCCGACTGACGACGACGTGACGCGCGAGGCCGTGGCGACGGCATGCGGCATGCCGCTCCAGGAAGACGCGGACGTCGCGGCCGCGATTCGCTCGCGATTCGCCGCGCGGGGGCTCGCGATGCCGGCGATCAACCGGCGGCAGGCGCTCGTCCCGCGGGGCGCCACAGTGCTGCCCAATCCGGACGGCAGTGCTCCCGGATTGTGGATCGAACGGCCGGAGATGGTTTGCATCGTGCTGCCGGGACCGCCGCGGGAGCTGCGCGGCATGTTCGAGGCGGTTGCGCGCACCCGGCTCGCCGCGGCCTGCGGCCGGCAGGGCATCTTCCGCCGCGTGCTGCGCGTGACCGGCCGTCCGGAGTCGTACGTGGACGAGGTCGCCTCTCCGGTCTATTCGCGCTGGCTGTCCGCAGCAGTGCCGATCTCCACCAGCGTCCTCGCCACGCGCGGCGAAGTCGAGCTGCACCTGTCTGCGCGCGCGGCCACCAGGGAGGACGCGGACGGGGCATTGGACGCGGCGACCAGCGAGCTCGCGGCCGTACTGGGTACGGATCTGGTCAGCAGCGACGGCGCGGCCCTGGAAGAGGTCGTCGGACGCCTGTTGCGAGCGCAGGGGAGGCGGGTGGCGGTCGCCGAGTCGTGCACCGGCGGATTGATCGCCTCCCGGCTGACGGATGTGCCCGGCAGCTCGGAGTATGTCCATGCCGGCTGGGTGGCCTACCACAACGAGGCGAAGACCGCCTTGCTCGGGGTGGACGCGCGGTTGATCGAGGACCACGGCGCGGTGAGCGAACCGGTGGCGCGGGCGCTCGCGGACGGCTGCCGCATGCGGGCGGGGACCGACTACGGCCTGGGCGTCACCGGCATTGCAGGGCCGGGCGGCGGCTCTTCGGACAAGCCGGTGGGCACGGTCTACGTGGCGCTGGCCGGTCCCGGCGGGCGGCTGCGCGTGCGCCGTCTGAACCTGCCGGGCGATCGGGAACGCGTGAAGCACTTCGCGTCGCAGGCGGCGCTCGATCTGCTGCGCCGCACCCTGCTCGAGTAGCAGGCCGAATGTGGACCTCCGGCCATGCGCCTGGGCGGCGCATCCCCCGCCCCTGATTGTGGTTGGGGCATACTGGGAGGCGCATGAACGCGATTCTCGTGCTCGCCGGCTACCTGATCGGCGCGATACCGTTCGCGCTGCTGCTGGCCAGAAGGATGGGCGGGACGGACGTGCGCCGGGTAGGCAGCGGCAACGTGGGAGCAGCCAACGTGCTGCGCGTCGCGAGCGTGCCGGTGGCGGTCAGCGTGATGGCGCTCGATGCAGGCAAGGGGTGCGCCGCAGTGCTGCTGGCGCGGTCCCTGGGAGCGCCGGAGGCAACGGTGGCCGCGGTCGCCGGCGCGGCGGTGGCGGGGCATGTGTTTCCGGTATGGCTGCGGTTCCGCGGCGGCAAGGGCGTGGCCACCGCGGGCGGCGTGTTCGCTGTCCTCGCGCCCGCGGCGACCGCGCTGGCGGCGGCCGCCTTCATCGGCATCGTGTGGCTGACGCGCTACGTGTCGCTCGGGTCGATGGTCGCGGCTGTCGTGCTGGCCGCGGCCGTCCATTTCACCGGGGAAGGGGCGCCGGTCGTCGCGTGCGCTGCCGCGGTGGCGGTCCTCGTGCTGTACCGCCATCGCGGCAACATGGCGCGGCTCCACCAGGGCAGTGAGCGGAGGATCACGCAGCGGGCGTGAGGCCTGCCTGGCGGAAATGTCCATGCAGCGCATTGCCGTGCTGGGAGGGGGCGCCTGGGGTACGGCGCTGGCCGTCCACCTCGCACGTCCGGACCGGGAAGTGTCGCTCTGGGCCAGGGATGGGGGTCTGGTCGCGGAGATGTCGGCGACGGGCGAGAACCGCGCCTACCTTCCGGGCGTCGAGATGCCGGCCACGCTGCGGCCGACCGCCGATCTGGACCGGGCGCTGCACGGCGCCGCCTGCGTCGTGTCCGCGATCCCGTCCCACGGCACGCGGGAAGTCATCCGCAGGGCGCGGCCGCTGCTTGCACGCGGCACGGTGGTCGTGAGCGCGACGAAGGGACTGGAGGTCGAGACGCTCCTGCGCGTGTCGGAGGTCATGGAGGAGGAGTTGGGTGCCGGCTGGCCGATTGCCGTGCTCTCGGGACCGAGCTTTGCCGCCGAGCTGGCGCGCGGCGCGCCTACCGCCGTCTCGGTGGCCGGTCGCAGCGACGACACGGTCGCGGCGGTGCAACGGGAATTCCGATCGCGTTATTTCCGGCTGTACGGCACGCGGGACCTGGTAGGCGTGGAGATCGGCGGGGCCATGAAGAACGTCATCGCCATCGCGGCCGGCGCGGTGGAGTCGCTCGGGCTCGGCGACAATGCCCGCTCGGCGCTGATTACGCGCGGCCTCGCCGAGATTTCCAGGCTGGCAGCCGCCCTGGGAGGGCAGCGCGAGACGCTGGCCGGCCTCAGTGGACTCGGCGATCTCGTCCTCACCTGCACGGGCCGGCTCAGCCGCAACCGATCGGTCGGGATCGAGCTCGGCAAGGGTCGGCCGCTTGGCGAGATACTCGGCGAGATGAAGGCGGTTGCCGAGGGGGTCAGGACGACCCGGGCGGCGCTGGCGCTCGGCGGCCGCTGCGGTGTCGAGCTGCCGATAACGGCGCAGATGGCCGACGTGCTCGGTGGCCGCAAGACGCCGCGGGACGCCGTGGAGGAGCTGATGCTGCGGCGCCAGCGGTCGGAGGTGGAGGCCGGATGACGCGGCCCGCAAGCGGGCCGTGGCGCTAGGGCCGGGGCTGCGCGACCGCCTGGGCGCGGTCCTGCGGAACACCGCCGCGCGGCTGGGCAGGAGCCTTGACGCGATTGCCGGCGCCGCCGCCGGAAACGAGGGCGCAGCGGCCGACAGGCGTGCAACCGCCGACTCGATCGAGGAGGTGCTGCTGGAGGCGGACGTGGGGGTTGCCGCGGCGGCGAGGATAATGGCGGGTATCGACGCGGAGGCTGCCGCCGCGGGCGGGCCGCCGCTGCGCGGGCGGGTGCGTCGTGAGATGCTGCGCATCCTGTCCGCTCCGCCGCCACCGCCGCCGGTCGCGGCCAGCCCGCGGGTCGTCCTGGTGGTCGGTGTCAACGGCACGGGGAAGACGACGACCGTTGGCAAGCTGGCGGCCCTGCTCCAGCGCGAAGGCGCCCGGCCGCTCATATGCGCCGCGGATACTTTCCGCGCGGCCGCGATCGATCAGTTGGCGGCATGGGCGCAGCGGGCCGGCGTCGACATGGTGAAGGCGCGCGCGGGCGGCGACCCGGCCGCGATCGTGTACGACGCGATCGATGCGGCGCGGGCCCGCGGCCGCGACGTCGTGATCGTCGATACGGCCGGGCGCCTGCACACGCGCAGCGACCTGATGGCCGAGCTCGAAAAGATCCGGCGCGTGGCGTCGCGGGCGGTCGCCGGAGCGCCGCACGACGTATTGCTCGCGCTGGACGCCACGGTGGGGCAGAACGGTCTCGTCCAGGCCCGGCAGTTCCTCGAACGCGCGGGGGTGAACGGCATCGTGCTGACCAAGATCGACGGCACCGCCAAGGGGGGCATCGCGGTGGCCATAGCCTGCGAGCTCGGCTTGCCGATTCGCTACGTCGGCGTGGGCGAGGCGCTCGAGGACCTGTTGCCGTTCGCGCCCGACGCGTATGTCGACGCGCTGTTCACGCAGTCATGGTAGCGGCATGGCGGGACGGGACCGACGGTGTCCACATGGACCGCGCGCTGGCGTTCGCGCGGCAGGGGAGGGGGCGGACCAGCCCGAACCCCATGGTGGGTGCGGTCGTGGTGTCCGACACGGGTTCGGTCGTCGGCAGCGGCTTCCACGCGCGGGCCGGGGCAGCGCACGCCGAGGTGTGCGCGCTGGACGCGGCCGGCGCCGCGGCGCGCGGCGCAACGTTGTACTGCACGCTCGAGCCGTGCGCCCACCAGGGGCGCACCGGGCCGTGCGTGGCGCGCATCGCCGAGGCAGGCATCCGGCGCGTCGTGGTTGCCGTCGGCGATCCGAGCCCCAGGGTCAACGGCGCGGGCATCGCATGGCTCCGGCAGCGCGGCATTCAGGTGGATGTGGGAGTGCGGCGGGCCGAGGCCGCCCGGTTGAACGAGGTGTTCCTGACGTGGGCCGCGCTCGGGCGGCCGTTCGTAACGCTGAAGATCGCGACCAGCCGCGACAACCGCATCGCCGCGGGTCCGGGAGTGCGCACGCAGATCACCGGTTCCGCCGCGGCCGCCGCCGTGCACGCGACGCGCGCCGAGGTGGATGCTGTCGGTGTCGGCTCGACCACCGTGCTCGTCGACGATCCGTTGCTGACGGCGCGCGGCGCACGGCGCCGGCTGCCGCTGACGCGCGTCGTATTCGACAGGCGGTTGCGCACGCCGCCCACGGCGAAGATGTTCGGTACGCTGGAAGCCGGACCGATCGTAATCATGACGACGGCGGCGGCACTCGGGTCGCAGGAGCCGGCGGCGGATCGGTTGCGGGCTGCCGGCGCCGCGCTCCAGCCGCTCGAAACCGGCGCCATGGCCGAGGTCATGCAGCGCCTGGGCGCGAGCGAGATCACGTCGTTGCTGCTGGAGGGCGGCACGACAGTCCACCGGGCGGCGTGGTCGGCGGGTGTCGTCGACCGCGTGCAACGCTATGTCGCGCCGGTTTGCCTGGGAGCGCGCGGCGTGCCCTGGATGGACGACGGGATGTCCGTCGCCAAGTTGCGGGACGCCCGGGTGCGGCGGCTCGGAGTGGACATGCTGCTGGAGGGCCATGTTCAGCGGCTTGATTGAGGCAGTCGGATCCGTCACCGGGGCCGCGCGCACGCCGGCCGGACTCGTCCTGCGCGTGCGCTGTCCGCTGGCGGGTGAGCTGGCTGCCGGCGACAGCATCGCGGTGAACGGCGTCTGCCTGACCGTCGTCGAGGCGGGTGCGGACTGGTTCACCGCCGACGTGTCGCCGGAGACCGCGCGCGTGACGACGCTGGGCGGGACGGCCGAGGGGATGCTGGTCAACCTTGAGCGTCCGTTGCCCGCCGACGGACGCGTCGGCGGGCATTTCGTGCTCGGTCACGTGGACGGCACGGGACGCCTGGCGGGCATCCGGGAAGAAGCGGAGTTCCGCCGCCTCAGCTTCGAGCACCCGGCGTCGCTGCAGCCGCTGATCGTGCGGAAAGGATCCATAGCCGTCGACGGCGTGAGCCTCACCGTGGCCGCGCTCGGCGCGGGCCGGTTCGACGTGCAGATCGTGCCGTATACCTGGGACCATACGCGGCTGCGGGGGGCCGGCGTGGGGGACGCGGTGAATCTCGAGTGCGATATCATCGGCAAGTACGTGCTCAACGCCATGGAGGCGGCGCACGGCGCCGCGGCGTTCGAGACCGGGCGGCCGGTGCGCGGGGAGGCGAGCTGATTACGGTGCCCGGGACGAAACGGGACGCGGCATCCGGACCGCGGCGCGTGGTGCGCCCGCCGGGCCTGTTCGCGCCGATCGAGCAGGCGGTCGAGGCGATCCGCAGCGGTGAGATGGTCATCGTCGTGGACGACGAGGACCGCGAGAACGAAGGCGATCTGACGATTGCCGCCGAGCGGGTCACGCCGGAAGCCATCAACTTCATGGCGCGCTACGGCCGCGGACTGATCTGCATGCCGCTGACCGGCGAGCGGCTCGACGAGCTGCAGCTCCCGCTGATGGTCCCGGAGAACACGTCGCGGTTCGAGACCGCGTTCGCGGTTTCCATCGAGGCGCGGGACGTCACCAGCACCGGCATCTCGGCCGCCGACCGCGCGGCGACGGTGCGCGCGGCGATCGACCCGGCGACCCGGCCGGCGGACCTGGCGCGGCCGGGCCACATGTTCCCCTTGCGCGCCCGCCGCGGGGGCGTCCTCGTCCGCGCCGGGCAGACGGAGGCGGCGGTCGACCTCGCGCGCCTGGCCGGCCTGTACCCGGCGGGCGTGATCTGCGAGATCATGAGCGACGACGGCACGATGGCGCGCGTCAAGGAGCTGTCGCGGTTCGCGAAGCGGCACCGGCTCCTGATGATCACCATTGCGGATCTCATCAAGTACCGCATGCGCAACGACCGGCTCGTAAAGCGGGTTGCGTCCGCCAGGATGCCTACCGATCACGGTCCGTTCCAGACGTACGCCTACGAGAGCGAGATAGACGGCAGCACGCATATCGCCGTCGTCCGGGGCGACGTCGGCGACGGGCGGGACATCCTGGTCCGCGTGCACTCCCGCTGCCTGACGGGCGAGGTGTTCCGTTCCACGCGCTGCGACTGCGGCCGGCAACTGGACGCGGCCATGCAGCAGATTGCCGCCGAGGAGCGCGGCGTGCTGTTGTACCTGAACCAGGAAGGGCGCGGCATCGGGCTCGGCAACAAGATCCGCGCCTACGAACTGCAGGACGAGGGGCTGGACACGGTCGAGGCGAACGAGCGTCTCGGCTTCAAGCCCGACCAGCGCGACTACGGCATCGGCGCCCAGATACTCCGCGACCTCGGGGTGCACACCATGCGCCTGCTCACCAACAATCCGCGCAAGTTCATCGGCCTCGAGGGGTACGGCCTGTCGGTGGCCGAGACCATTCCTCTCGAAGTGTCGGCGCCGGCGTTCGCCCGCGACTATCTGAAGACCAAGAAGGAAAAGCTCGGGCACAAGCTGTCCTCGGTCTGACGGGCGCGCAGCGCCCGCCCCGCGTTGACACCCCGCGCCTCCAGCGTCTATGATAAGCGGCTGTTTTTCAGTCGCTTAGAGGCTGTCTTGAGCGCCGACTCCTGAAATGTTCGAAGTTCTCGGCAACCGTTTCCGCGACATCTTCGCCGGCATTCGAGGCGAGGTGCGGCTGACGCCCGCGGCGGTGGAGGCGGCATTGCGCGAGATACGTCTGGCGCTGCTGGAGGCGGACGTCAACTTCAAGGTGGTCAAGGCGTTCGTAGCCCGCGTGAGAGACCGCGCCGTCGACCGCAAGGTGCTGGACAGCCTGACCCCGGCGCAGCAGGTGGTCGGCATCGTGCGCGACGAGCTGCTGGCGCTGTTCGGCAAGCAGCGTCCGGTCTTCGGCGCGACCGGCCGCCGGCCGCAGGTAGTGCTGTTGATCGGCCTGCAGGGCTCGGGCAAGACGACCACGGCGGCGAAGCTCGCGCACTGGCTGCGGCGGCAGGGCAGGCGGCCGCTGCTCGTGTCGGTCGACGTACGGCGGCCCGCCGCCGTCGAGCAGTTGGCCGTGCTCGGCAGCCAGGCCGATCTGGCGGTGCACGATCCGGCGGAGCGGGAGTCTGCCGCCGCCCGTGCGCGCTCGGCCGTCGAGCAGGCCCGGGCGGACGGGTTCGACACCGTGATAGTGGATACCGCCGGCCGGCTCCACGTCGACGACGTCCTGATGTCGGAGCTCGATGAGATTGCCGCGGCGGTGGATCCGACGGAGCGGCTGTACGTCGCCGACGCGATGACGGGACAGGATGCCGTCAAGAGCGCGGGCGAGTTCCATCGGCGGGCGGCAATCACCGGCATCGTCCTCACCAAGATGGACGGCGACGCGCGCGGCGGCGCGGCCCTCTCCATCGTGGCCGTCGTGGGCGTGCCGATAGTCTTCAGCGGTTGCGGCGAGCGGCTCGAGGACCTGGAGTCGTTCGCGCCGGACCGCATGGTGTCGCGCATGCTCGGGATGGGCGACGTCCTCACGCTCGTCGAGCGGGCGGAGCAGGCGGCTGCCGGGCAGCAGGCGCAGCCGGCCGGCGGGCCTGCACCGGGCGGCGACTTCACGCTGGAGGACCTGCGCCGGCAACTGGCCGTGATCGGACGCATGGGTCCGCTGGATCAGTTGCTGGGCCTGATTCCGGGGATGGGCTCGCTGGCCGCCGGCGACCCCGAGATCGATCCCCGGCGCATGGCGCGGGTTGCGGCGATCATCGACTCGATGACGCGCGAGGAGCGCCGCAGGCCGGCCCTCATGAACGGCAGCCGGCGAAGGCGCGTGGCGCGGGGGAGCGGAACCTCGGTCGAAGAGGTCAACCGCCTGTTGAAGCAGTTCGTGCAGATGCGCCGTTTGCTCAAGACCGTTCGCGCCGGCGCGCGCGGGCGCAGGCCGGGCGCGCGCGGCCTGCGGGAGCGGCTGCGCATACCGGGCGCGCCGGGAGCCCGGCGCTGACCACCGCAAGTTCCGAGAGGTAGGAAACACATGCTCACCATTCGAATGCGAAGAGTAGGTGCCAAGAAAAAGCCGTTGTTCCGTATGGTCGTAACCGAGTCGCGCACGGCGCATGACGGGGCCGCGCTGGAGGTGCTCGGACACTACAACCCGGCGGCGCAGCCTGAGACTGTCGACGTCGACCGCCAGCGCCTGCGGTACTGGGTGGATCGCGGCGCACAGTTGAGCGACACGGTGCGGACGCTGGTTGCGCGGCATCCGGAGACTGCGACAGGTGCGGCGGCCGAGGAGGCGCCCGCCGCCGAGCCGGCGCCCGCCGCCGAGGAGGCGCCCGCGGCCGAGCCGGCGCCCGCGGTTGAGGCGGAGCCCGAGGTGGAGTCAGCCGAAGCCGCGGCGGAGGTTGAGCCGCCTGAGGAGACCGCAGCCGCGGCGAAGGCTGAGCCGGCCGAGGAGACCGCACCGGCCGCCGAGGCGGAATCAACGGAAGAGGCCGCCGCGCCAGCCGAGGCGGAGCCAGCCGAAGAGGCGCCGCCGGCCGAAGCGGTTGCAACGACGGACAAGAAGGATCCGGCGAAGGCCGGGAAAGAGCCCGAGGCGTCATGAGCCGCGCGCGCGACGTCGTCGAGGTCGTGGCCCGCGCGCTCGTGGAGCACCCCGACGAGGTTGTCGTCACGGAAACCGAGCGCGGGGACAGGACGCGCGTGGCGCTGACGACCGCCGGCGGCGACCTGGGGAAGGTGATCGGCCGGCAGGGGCGTACGGCGGCGGCCGTGCGCGCGCTGGCGGAGGCCGCGGCGCAACTCGACGGCGGACACGCCCAGGTAGAGTTTCTGGATGAGGCTGAATGAAGCGGAACTGCCGCTCTGGGAGGCAATGATTGTCGTCGGGCGCGTTGCGCGCGCGCACGGCAACCGCGGCCAGGTCATCGCCAACGTGGAGACCGACTTTCCGGACCTGCGCTTTCGACCGGGCAACGCGCTGCACGTCGTGGACGGCGGCCGGCTGCGGCGGCTGGAGATCGCGGCCGCGCGCTTTCACGCCGGCCGTCCGGTGCTGACGCTCGCCGGCATCGGAACGATGGACGAGGCGGAGGCGCTCGCCGGCCGGGAGTTGCGGGTTCCGGAGAGCGAATTGCCGGGGCTGCCGCCGGGGTCGTTCTATCATCATGCGCTTGCCGGTTGCACGGTGCGCACCGTCGAGGGCGCGGATGTCGGGACGGTGACGGAGGTCGCCGGCTCCGCCGGCGCGCACCGGTTGCTGGTGCGGCGGGCAGACGATCCGGACGGCGCGACCGGTGAGATCGATGTGCCGCTGGCGGAATCTATTTGCGTGGAGGTGGATCCCGAGCGGCGCGTGATCGTGGTGGACCCGCCCGCCGGCCTGCTGGAGCTGAATCGTCGCCAGCAACCGCCGGGTGGCAAGGACGCCGCTAGCCGCCGAACGCCCCGTACAGGTTGAGCATGCAGGGGACGGCCCAGCACCCCGGCCGTCCCCAGGCCGCGCACGGCGCGGCCCGGCGGCAGCGGCGCGGGGCTACGGGGTCCCCGCTAGCAGCCGCCGGGGGTGTGGGGCGCAGCCCCACGCTAACGAAGATGAAGATAGACATCGTCACGATCTTCCCGCGCATGGTCGGCGCGTTCCTCTCGGAAGGGGTGATCGCGCGCGCCGCGGAGCGCGGGTTGCTCGATCTGGCGGTGCACGACCTGCGGAGGTACGCGGCGGACAGGCGCGGCACCGTGGACGATGTCCCGTACGGCGGAGGTCCCGGCATGGTGATGAAGCCGGAGCCGTTCGTGCGTGCGGTCGAGGATGTCCGCGCGCGGCGGGGGACGCCGGCTGCCGTCGTGCTGACCTCCCCGCAGGGGACGTTGCTTACGCACGACGAGGCGCTGCGGCTCAGCCGCCTGGATCACATCGTGCTGTTGTGCGGCCGGTACGAGGGCATTGACGAGCGGGTGCGCGAGCAGGTGGCGACCGAGGAACTGTCGATCGGCGATTACGTGGTGGCGGGCGGAGAGCTGCCGGCCATGGTCGTCGTGGAGGCGGTCGCGCGGCAACTGCCGGGCGTCGTCGGCGACGCCGAGTCGGTCCGGTCGGATTCGTTCGCGCGCAGGCTGCTCGACTGGCCGCACTATACGCGGCCGGCGGAGCTGGACGGCCTGCGGGTTCCGGATGTGCTGATGTCGGGCAACCACGCGGAGATCCACCGCTGGCGCAAGCGCTCCGCGCTGCGGCGCACGCTCGAGCGGCGGCCGGAAATGCTGGAGCAGAGTCAGCTCGATGAAGAAGAACGTGAGATCCTGCGCGAACTGCGGGGATCGCATCAGACGCGAAAGGCAGGAGCATGAAGGCGATTGAGGCAGTTGAGCGTCCCCAACTGCAGACGCGGCCGGACATGCGGGCGGGCGACACCGTGCGGGTTCACGTCAAGGTGCGCGAGGGTGAGAAGGAGCGCATCCAGGTGTTCGAGGGACTCGTCATTGCGCAGCACCGCGGGGGAGCGCGCGCGACATTCACCGTGCGCAAGGTGTCGTTCGGGCAGGGAGTCGAGCGGATCTTCCCGCTGCATTCCCCGATCATCGACAAGATCCAGGTCGTGCGGTCGGCGCGCGTGCGGCGCGCGAAGCTGTACTTCCTCCGCAAGCTGCGCGGCAAGGCGGCCCGGATGCGGGAGCGCCGCCGCAACTGACGCAGCGGGCCGATGCCTCCGCCGACGGCGCGGCGCACTATCGAGAATGCCCTCCGCCGTCGCGGGTACAGCCGCGTGGCCGGTGTGGACGAGGTCGGCCGCGGCTGCCTTGCAGGTCCGGTCGTGGCTGCCGCCGTCGTCCTGGACCCGGAGCGGCCCATCCGCGGGCTGCGCGACTCGAAGCTCCTGACCCCGGCCGGCCGTGAACGCCTGTACGGCGAAATCGTGCAGTGCGCGGCCGACTGGAGCCTGGACGCCGTCGAGGCCGACGCGATCGATCGCATCAACATCCACAACGCCGCGTTGCTGGCGATGCGGGGCGCGGTCACGCGACTCTCGCCGCCGCCGGATTTCGTGCTGGTCGACGGTTTTCCGCTGCCCGAGCTGCGCGTTCCCCAACGCGCCGTCGTGAAGGGGGACCGCGCCTGCGCGGCCATTGCCGCCGCGTCGATAATCGCCAAGGTGACGCGCGACCGGCAGATGCGCCGGTTGCACGCTGAGGATCCGCGCTTCGGATTCGACCGCCACAAGGGGTATGCAACGCCGCAGCACCTGGCGGCGATAGAGCGCTACGGCGCGGCGCCGGCGCACCGCCGCTCGTTCCGGCCGTTCTCGTCGTCTGGTAGGATGGCGTAAATTGCGATGCGCTCGCGCCTCATAGACGTCTTGCTGGTCGTCTACTTCGCGGAAGTCGGCGTGGTGCTGGTGGTGGCGCCCTGGACGACCTACTGGGACCGCAACTACTTCGTGGAGGCGCTGCCGGCCCTGCAGCCGCTGCTTGCGAGCTACGTCGCGCGCGGCGCGATAGCGGGCGTGGGCGTGGTCAGTCTGGTCGCCGGGCTGACCGAGTTGCTGGCCATCATCCGGGGCGTGCGACTGCGCCGCGCCGCACGTCGCGAGTACGGCTCGCTGCTGGCTGGCGCGGTGCCCCGTTCCCGCCTGTCATAACGCCCTGCCGCCGAATCACACACTCCTGGTGCCAGACGCTGCTGGTGTGGGTGGAAGGAGCTTTCCCGCGGCACGGCCCGTGCTGTGCCTCGTCACGGACCGCGCGCGGCTGCGGTCCGGGGGGCGGGAGGACGCCGTCGGCGCGACCCTGGCGCTCGTCCGTTCCGCGGCGGCGGCGGGCATCGACCTGGTGCAGATCCGCGAAACGGGCCTGACCGACCGGGCGCTCGGCGCCCTCGTCGGGCGCGCCGTCGAGGCGGCGCGCGGAACGTCCACGCGCATCCTCGTCAACGACCGCATCGACATTGCGCTGGCGCACGGCGCCGACGGCGTCCATCTCAAGGGCGACTCGGTACCCGCGGCGCGGGTTCGGGAGCACGCCGGAGCCGATTGGATCGTGGGCCGCTCGATTCATGGACTGGACGAGGGCCGCGCCGCGGCGGCGGGCGGGGCGCTGGATTACGTGTCGCTCGGGACGGTGTTCGCAACGTTGTCCAAGCCGGGGCGGCGCCCGCTCGGCGCGGAGTTGTTGCGGCAGGCGACGGAGGCGCTGCCTCTCCCGGTGCTGGCCATCGGCGGCGTCACGCGTGAACGCGTCTCCGAGATCGCCGCGAGCGGCGCCGCCGGAGTGGCGGCGATCGGCATGTTCGCCGATCTGGCCCGGCTCCCGCAGGCGGACTTCAGCGCGTCCGTCGCCGCGCTCAGGGCTGCCTGGAGGCGTTGATTCGCCGAGGGGCGCTCAGACGCGGCGCACGCGCAGGCCCTCCTCGTCCACCGCGGCGTCCAGCAGGCGCGCGCCGGCGGCCGCCAGCGCCGCCCGGACGGCGCCAACATGCTGCGGCTCGGCAAGCAGCAGGATGCAGCCGCCGCCGCCGGCGCCGCACACCTTGGCGCCGCTTGCGCCGGCCGCGAGGCCGGCGTCGATCAGCGCGTCGATGGCGGGCGTCGTAACGTTGGGCGCCAGGCTCTTCCGCACGGCCCATTCCTCGGACAAGCGCCGCCCCACGGCCGGCCAGTCCCCCATCTCCAGCGCCCGCTCCATGGCGCCGGCGATAGCGGATATGCGTCCCAGCGCAGCGAACACCTGCCGGTCGCCGTCGAGGTGGCGCTTGGTGATCTCCCAGTTGTTGACTCCCGAGTTGCGGGCGTCGCCGGTGTACGCCAGGACGATCCGCGCGCTCAGCTCGGCGGCGGCGACGGGCAGCGGCCGGCGGCGGACACCGGCCGGCCCCAGCTCCAGGCTGGCGATGCCGCCGTACACGGCGGGGCGGTAGTCCTGTCCGCCGGTAGGGACGCGAATCACCTGCACCTCGAGGTCCTGCGCCAGGGCAATCAGCTCCTCGGGTTCGAAGCTGCGGTCCTGCCACGCCGCAAGCGCCCCGCACAACGCGATGTTGAGCGCGGACGAGCCGGCCAGCCCGGCGCCGACGGGCGACTGCGAACGGGTAACGACCGCGACCCGGTCGACCCGGAAATAGCGCAGCAGCCGGGCGGCCAGACGCGGCTCCTCCTCTCCCGTGAGGGCGGCCGAGGAGGCCGCCGCAAGCACGGCGCCGGTGTCTTCCGACGTGACGCGTATACCCTCGACGCCGGCGTCCGAGAGCTCGCATTCCGCGCGCACCGTGATGGCCGCGTTGAGGGTCCGCGCGCCCTCGTGGAAGAGGTACAGCGGCCAGATGTCGAGCGTTCCCCCGGCCAGGTCGATGCGCGCCGGGGCGGACGAGCGGATGCGCATCGGCGCATTATAATGAGCCGACTCGAGCAGCCCGTGGCAAAAGTCCCGCTGCATTCGACCGGCCATGCATCCCGCCTGACTGTGTTGCTCATCGCTCACATATCTTCGAATATGCTCGCTCTTCGCGCCTTGTCAGCCGGGCGCCTGACCGCTCTCGGTGCGACGCGGGACTCTCACCGCGGGCTGCTAGTGTCCTCCTTGCCCGCGGTGCGCTGCCCGTCGCCCGCCTGCCGCTGATGTCTTCGCAGTTCCGCCGTTCCGCCGGTCGCCTGGCCGTTGCCGGTTTCGCGGGCGTGTCCATACCGGTAGAGCTGCGGGCGCTCGCCCGTGAGGCGGAGCTGGGCGGGATCATTCTGTTCGCTCGCAACATCGAGGCGCCGGAACAGGTCGCCGAGCTGGCGTACGCGGCGCGGGAGCTGTCGGGCTCCGTGCCGCCGTGGGTCAGCGTCGATCAGGAGGGCGGGCGCGTCGCGCGCCTGACGGCGCCGTTCACGCGCTGGCCGCCGATGCGCGCACTGGGGAACAGCGGCGACGTGCTGTTGGCAGGCCGGTTCGCGCGTGCGCTGGCCCGCGAGCTGCGGGCGGTCGGCGTGACCCTCGACTACGCGCCGGTGCTCGACGTGGACACCAATCCGGACAGTCCGGTCATCGGCGATCGGGCGCTGGCGGGCGATCCCGGGCAGGCGGCGCGCCTCGGCGCGGCCGTCGTCGCAGGATTGCAGGCCGGCGGCGTGGCCGCGTGCGGCAAGCATTACCCCGGCCATGGCGACGCGGCCGCGGACTCCCATGTCGAGCTGCCCGTGGTATCGCACCCGCCGGAACGCCTGCGCCGCGTGGAGCTGGAGCCGTTCCGCGCCGCCGCCGCGGAGGGCGTGGCGGCAATGATGACGGCCCACGTGCTGTATCCGGCGCTCGACGACGAACATCCCGCCACGTTGTCGCCGCGCATCGTCGGGGACCTGCTGCGCGAGGAGCTGGGCTTCGACGGCCTGGTCATGACCGACGATCTGGAGATGGGCGCGATAGCCGGGCGGCATGCCGTGGAGGATGCCGCGGTGGGGGCGATTGCCGCCGGCTGCGACATGGTGCTGATCTGCGGCGCCGACACCGACCGGCTGGCGGCTGTCGTCGAGGCGCTGGTCCACGCGGTGGAGGACGGGCGCCTGCCGCGGACGCGGGTCGAGGACGCGCTCGCGCGGCAGGAGCGCGTCAAGGCGCGCTTTCTGGCGGGGGCCGAGAGCTGGCGCCCGCCGCGGCCGGCCGCACTGCGCGCGGCGCTCGGACGGGACGAGCACATCGCGGTCGCGCACGAAATGGAGGCGCACCTGTGACGGCGGACCTGCGGCGCCCGCCCGCGCTCCGGCCGGGCGATCGGGTAGCAGTGCTGGCGCCGGCGAGTCCCATCGCCGGGGACGCGTTCGAGCGCGGCATCACGGAATTGCGCGGCCTCGGATTCGAACCCGTATTCGACGAGCGCGCGCTCGCATCCACCGGGTACCTCGCGGGTTCGGCAGAGCAGCGCGCCGCGGCGTTCCGGCAGGCCTGGGACGACCCGGACATTGCCGGCATCGTCGCCGTGCGCGGAGGCTACGGCAGCGCCCAGCTCCTGCCGTTGCTGGATGCGGCGGCGCTGCGGAGCACGGCGAAGCCGGTCCTCGGATGCAGCGATCTGACGGCGTTGCTCGCCTACCTGACCACCGGCTGCGGCGTCGTGGGCTTCCATGGTCCGATGCTGGTGACGCTGGCGCGGGGCGCGGACGGCTATGACCGGGCGTCGCTCCTGGGGTGTCTTGCGGTTCCGGAGCCGCTCGGCGCGCTGCGTCCGCCCGGCGTCGAGGCGGTCCGCCGCGGAACGGCCCGCGGCATGCTGCTCGGCGGCACGCTGGCGCTGCTGGCGGCGTCGCTGGGCACGCCGTTCGCGTTCAGCCCGCCGGAAGGCTATGTCCTGTTCCTCGACGACGTCGGCGAGCGGCCTTACCGCATCGATCGGATGCTGACGCAACTGCGGCAGTCCGGCCTGTTGGGCGCGGCCTCCGCCGTGGTCCTCGCGGAGTTTCCCGACTGCAGCGATGGAACGGGACGCGACGCGCGATCCGTATGCGGGGACCTCCTGGCCGACTTCCGCGGTCCGGTCCTGTTCGGTTTTCCGTCCGGCCATACCAGCGGTCCCGCGCTAACGCTGCCGTTCGGCGTGACGGTCACCGTGGCCGCGGACGCAAACCCCGGGCTGATCGTCGAGGAGGCGGCCGTCGCATGAAGCGGGTCCACCTCATCGGGATCTGCGGCACCGCCATGGCTACCGCGGCGGTGATGCTCAAGCAGCTCGGCTTCGATGTCCATGGCTCGGACGAGCATGTCTATCCGCCGATGAGCGAAGTCCTGGCGGCGGCCGGCATCGCGCCGCTCGAGGGCTACCGGTCCGGGCACATCACGGAGGATCTCGACCTGGTGGTCGTCGGGAACGCCGTTTCGCGCGGCAACCCCGAGGTGGAGGCCGTTCTCGATCGCCGCCTCCGCTACTGCTCGCTGCCCGAGCTCGTACGAGACACGTTTCTGCGCGAGCGCCGCCCGGTCGTGATCACCGGGACGCACGGCAAGACCACCACCTCCTTCATGACCGCCTGGGTGCTGAACGAGGCGGGCACCGACGCCGGATATCTCGTGGGCGGCGTGGCGCGGGACCTGGAGGCGAGCGGGCGCGTGGGCGGCGGCCCGTTCGTCATCGAGGGCGACGAGTACGACAGCGCGTTCTTCGACAAGACCGCCAAGTTCCTGAAGTACCTGCCGCAAATCGTGGTCGTCAACGGCATCGAATTCGACCACGCGGACATCTACCGCGATCTCGACGAGCTGCGTCTCGCGTTCCGCCGGCTGGTGCGCCTGGTGCCGCGCCGCGGGCGGTTGCTGCTGGCGGCGGACGAGCCGGAGGCGCTGGCGCTCGGGGACGGCGCGCACTGCCCGGTCGAAACGTTCGGTTTCGACGCCGGCGCCGACTGGCGGGCGGAGCGGATCAGCTACGGGCCGCGGGCGACTGCCTTCGACGTGATGTTCCGCGGGCGGCCGGTCGGCAGCGTCGCGCTGCCGTTGCTGGGTGCCTTCAACGTGCGGAACGCGCTCGGCGCCACGGCCGCGGCGGTCGGCGCCGGTGCGCCGGCAGGCGCCGTGCTCGACGCCCTCGGCCGCTTTCACGGCGTGCGGCGGCGGCTGGAGGAACGGGGGGTGGTGCGCGGCGTCACGGTATATGACGATTTTGCCCACCATCCGACCGCGGTGCGCGAAACGCTCCAGGCGCTGCGCCAGGCGGCGGGCGGCCGGCTCCTGGCGGTCTTCGAGCCGCGCTCGGCGACGGCGTGCCGGCGCGTGTTCCAGCAGGAGTTCGCCGGCGCGCTGGCGCTAGCCGACCACGTCGTCGTTGCCGACGTGTTCCGCTCCAGCCTGCCGCGGCCCGAGCGGTTGTCGGAGACGGCGCTCGTGGCCGACATCGAACGGCGCGGGGTCACCGCGCGCCATGTGCCGCGAGTCCCCGAGATCGTCGCCCACGTGGCCGGTGCGGCGCGTCCGGGCGACCGTGTCGTCATCATGTCCAACGGCGGCTTCGGCGGCATCCACGAACGCCTGCTGAAGGCGCTGGCGGCGCCGGCCACCGCGGAGCCATGAGCGATTGGCGGCTGGTGCGCGTGGGCGACGCCTCGCTCGTCGTGGAGTTCGCCCAGGAGATCGACCCGGCCGTCAATGCGCGCGCGCTGGCTGTCGGCGAAGCCGTGCGCGCCGCCCGTCATCCGGGCGTGCTGGACGTCGTGGAGGGATATTGCAGCGTTGCGGTCGCCTTCGACCCGCTGCGCACCGCGATCGAGCCGCTGATTGCGGATCTGGAGGCGGCGGCGGAGCGCGCGCCCGCGGAGGAGGCGGCGGCGGCGGAAGTGACGCTGCCGGTGTGCTACGGCGGCGGCTACGGCCCGGATCTCGAAGCGGTTGCCGCATTCGCCGGATGCAGCCCGGCGGAGGCGGCGGCGCTGCACCACGGCGCGGCGTATCGGGTCTACATGCTGGGGTTCCTGCCCGGATTCGCCTACATGGGGTCGGTGGATCCCCGGATTGCCGTCCCGCGCCGCAGCCGCCCGCGCCTGCGCGTGCCGGCCGGTTCGGTCGGCATCGCACGCTTCCAGACCGGGGTGTACCCGGCGGAGGCGCCCGGCGGTTGGCACCTGATCGGACGCTGCCCGCTCAAGATGTTCGACCCCGGTGCGTCGAACCCGTTTCGGCTGCAACCGGGCGGCGCGGTCCGCTTCGTGCCGATCACGGAAGCGGAATACCGCCGCGCCGAGGGCTGCCAGGCGGCGCCGGCATGATCCGCGTGCTGCACCCCGGCCTGTTCACGACGGTTCAGGACACGGGCCGGTGGGGCTATCAGCGGTTCGGCATACCGGTGGCCGGCCCGATGGACCCGGTGTCGCACCGGCTGGCCAACCTGCTCGTGGGCAACCGCCCCGGGTGCGCTACCCTCGAGGTGACGCTGGCCGGCCCCCGACTGGAATTCCAGCGCGACCTGCTGTTCGCCGTGTGCGGCGCCGAATTCGAGGCGTTCCTGGATGGGAAGGCCGCCCCGGGCGGCACGGTGCATGCGGCGCGCAGGGGCCAGTGCGTGGCGTTCGGCCGGCGGCGGCGCGGCGCTCGCGCCTACATCGCCGTCGCCGGCGGCTTCGACGTGCCGCGTGTCCTCGGCAGCCGGGCGACGCACGTCGGCAGCGGCATGGGCG
>JAJEEU010000103.1 GCA_022820825.1 Vicinamibacteria bacterium | reverse complement strand
TACTTCTTCCACAACCCCCGTTGCGATTGCGCCCCGGGGAATCAAGGGTTTTCCCCGCAACGTCTCCGCAGTCCCCCCATCCCTCCCGACATTCCGATGTGACTTCGGGGATGAAGATGGGGATGGTGGGAAGGCGATTCTGCGAGCGCGAGCGCTCGCAGAATCGAGCCGGCCGGGGTAGCCTCGCGGCGGCGCTGGATCGCGTCATGACCATCACAGCGGGAGCGACTGCGCCTGGCCGCCCTCCAGGTAAGCCGCCCACTCGTTCATGAGCCGCCGGCGGCGCTCGAACAGGTCCGACCGCGCATACGCCGCCTCGGTCCGGTTCGTCACCACGTGCGCCAGGGCCGACTCGATCACGTCGCGCGGGTAGCTGGTCGTCTCCGCCGCCCAATCGCGGAAGCTCGAGCGGAAGCCGTGGGGCACGCCGGCGACCTTGTGGTTCTTCAGCAGACGCGACAGTCGCGTCATGCCGATCGGCTTGCCGCCCTGGCCCGGAAACACGAGCTCGCTGCCGCCATCGTCGAGCGCGCGCGCCGCATCGAGGATCTGCACCGCACGCCGGGAGAGCGGGACCCGGTGCTCGCGCAGCGCCTTCGTGCGCGCGGGCGGAATCGTCCACACGCGGGCCGACAGGTCGACCTCCTCCCAGCGCGCGCCGCGCACCTCGCCCGAGCGGGTGGCCGTCAGCACCAGAAACTCGAAGGCCAGCTTCACGGCCGGTGTCGCGCCCGAGGCACATATCGTCCGGATCGCCGCGGCCACTTCGGAATGGTGCAGCGCCGGCATGTGACGCACGAGGTCCTTCTGCGGTCCGAGGACCGGCCCGATGCGGTCACACGGGTTGTCGGTCCGGAGCTGCATGGCCACGGCCCACTCCATCACGGCGCTGACGCGCTGGCGCAGCCGCCGCGCGGTCTCGGGCCGCTGGTGCCAGACGCGCCGCAGCGTGTCGAGCACGTCGGCGCTCGTGACCTCGCACACCGTCATGCAGCCGATGCGCGGGAAGGCCCAGCGCTCGAGGCTCGCCAGCCATTCTCTCGAGTGGCGGTGGTTGCGCCAGCCGGGATGCTTGTCGGCCCAAACGCGCTCGGCGGCCTCGGCGAAGGTGGGCATGCCGTCGGCGCGGCGCCTCTCGGCCAGCGGGTCGCCGCCCGCCCGGGCGGCCTTGCGGTTCGAGAACGCCAGCGCGCGGGCTTCGTTGAGCGAGACGAGCGGGAAGCCCCCGAGTCCGAGCTCGCGGCGGCGGCCACGTATGACGAGGCGCTGGACCCAGCTACGTGCGCCGGAGGGCTTGACCTGCAGGTAGAGCGCATTGCCATCGCTGTAGCGTCCGGCGCCGGCTACGTTGCGGGCGAAGGTGGTCGAGAGCGCGTCTACGGGATGCCGGCCCTTGGGCTTGCGCTTGTCAGGGCGGTTCCGGCGCGCCACGCGGTATGGACCTCCTCACGGTTGACTGCAACGCGGAACTTCTCACGACGCCCCCGGGTCCTCCCAGCGGGGTGTGCCGCCGGCTCGACCGGCCGCAGATCACGCAGCGTGCGGCCGGAGGCCGCCGAGCCACCGCCGTGTCAGGGAACGGGAGTCTGCCAGAAGGGCATGGGCGGGGAGAAGTGTGATCCGTCACGCGGCGGCGCCGGCGGTAGGCGCGCTGGCGGTCGCGGTGGTCGAGACGACCTTCGAGGCTGCGCTGGTGGCGCGCCCGGGCGGCGCGGCGGGCTACCTCATTCGATCCGCCATTTGGAGACAAAAAAGGGGCCCGGCGCATTCGCGCCGGACCCCTTCCGGTTACCCCCAATGAGTCTCAGGAACGTTGGCTGCCTAGCCCTGGCGCCGCCGATACAGCCGCGCGCCGCCAAGCGCCAGGAACAGCGCCAGCACCAACTGGCCGATGAGCGGCAGTGCAGGTACCGCCTCGTCCCAGATGGTCAGCTCCAGAACGTTGGACTTTGCGTCCCCGGCCATACCGTAGAGATGCAGCGCCTCGCCCATCGCGTGGCCGGCGTCGTCCATCATGTCCTCGGTCACCATCAGCCTGGCCGTCGCCATCGTCTCGCCGGCCATGATCGTCACGGCGTCGATGCTGTAGTCCCGCACGTCGGCTTCGCTCATGTCGCTGCGCATGAACGTCACCTCCGTGTCGTCATGCACCGCCCGGTTGGCCGTCACCGTGATGTCATAGGCCATGCCCTCGACCACGTTGCCGTCCATCGCACCAGGCGCGTCCAGCGTCAACGTCAGCGCCTTGTCGACCACCGTCACCGGGAAGGTCTGTGTTGCGACGTTGGTCGCAGGCTGTCCGCCCTCGAGTGAAGCAGACATGGTGGCCGTTCCCGTAACGGTTACCGTGGCTTCGCCGGCCATATCCGCCGTCACACTGACCTCAGCACCGGACACGGAAACGCTGACGGCATCGCCGTCGGCAGAGGCGCTGTAGCTGGCGGTGTAGCCGTCCATCACCGTGAACAGGTCGCCGGCCATCACCGAGAATGACTCGCCGGGATTCAGGCCCTCGTCACCGGCGCCGCCGTCAATGGCGCCCGTGATAATGGGATACGCCTCGTCCTGCGCCTTTGGCTCGATCGAGTTCGTCGGCGCCGGGGCATCGGTGGTGTCGTTCACGGCGATCTCGATCGACTGGTTGCCGTCAATACCGGAACCCGAGGCGATTACGGTCACCGTCCCGCTGTCGGTATCGTCGTCGGCCGTGGCCGTCAACATCGCCGAGCCGCTGTTCGAACCCATAGCGATCATGATCGACTCGGAGTCGAGCGTGGCGTCGCCGACCACCAGCAGGTTGACCGCCACGTCGCCGTCGGCCGCCGTGACCATCCGGTTCGCGGTCGCCGTGATCTCCGAGGTGCCGCCCTCGTCGATTGCATCGGGCATGGCCGCCACCGTCACCATCAGCTCACTGTCCTCCACCATCACCTCGAACGTGATCGAGGCGACATTCGCAGTGCTCTGATCGGGCGAGAACGAGGCTGACGCTGCCGCGGTCCCCGTGATGGTGACCTTCGCCGCGCCCTCCTCCTCGGCCGTGATGGTGACCATGGAACCCGCCTGGCTCAAGCTGGCCGCACTGCTGTCCACTGTGGCGGCGTAGCTGGCCGTGTAGCCCTCGGCCAGACCGAACAGCCCGTCCGCGTCGACCGTGAACGATTCCTGGGGTTCCGGGTTCAACTTGTCGTCGTCACCGTCTCCCGCATCGATCGCCTCCGTGATCTTCGGGTATGCCTCGTCCTCCGGCAACGGCCAGATCAACTTCTCGGTATTGTCGTTGATGTCCAGCGACAACACGCCTGCACTCGTACTCGTCTCAGTGCCGTTGGCGGCCACGCCGGACACAACCGCGTCCAACACGAGCATTTCCGTGCCCACATCGTCGTCTGGGCCATATATCGCCAGCTCCATTGGAGTGCTGGCGGTAAGACCAGTGCTGTTGGTAGCATCAGCGCCGATCGTGACGTTTCCCACAACGATGTCACGCGCATCGGCAGTGCCGCTGGCGCTCGCCCTCAACTGAATCGTGAGCTGTTCGTCGAAAGCCGTGGCGATCCCCATCGCATTGACTGCGGTTGCCACCACATAGACGGAATCGCCTTCCGCCAGCGACGCGGGCTGCGGGTCGAGGGGCGTCCCGGTCATGGTGGTCATGGTAACTGTCACCTCGGGAAGCGTATCGGCGTCCGCGAACTCGATCGGCAGGCTGGCCACCAGCGTGTCAGCACCCGGACCCTGAGTAGGCATGTACGCCGACACCGTGACCGTGTCGGCCACCCTGTTCGTGTCCGCAGCCTGCGTGACGGTGAACGTGGGCGTTGCGTTACCGGCTGTTGCGTTACCGATGGTGAGGTTCGTCCCGCTCAGGGCGAAAGCAGGAGCAATCGGATCGGTATACAAATCAAGTTGCCCGCTGCTGCCATTTACATGCGCCGGCACTGCCGTGCCCGTTACAGTAGCGGCACCGGTTGCGCCTTCCGTGGGCGTGCCGGTCGACGTCACAGCCAGAACGTATGTCTGCGTCTCGTCGTCGTCGATGGTTAGTGAGGTCGGGGGGGCAGCCGTCCCAGTCGCCATGGCGATATCGTCCGTACCCACTACACCAGTCACGGTCGTGACAAGTCCGCCGGCGTCCGTCAAGGTGAACGTCAAATTGAATTCCTCGTTCTCCGCGTCGTTGTCGTGGAGCGTCGGAATGCTGATGGTCCCCGAACCGGTGAACAGGCGGGCGTTAGTATTCGCGTTCGCCGGCGTAGCGATACGGGCCGTGAGCACGTACGCGTTGGCGTTCAAGTCGTCGAGCTCACCCACGGTCCCACCACTGCCGCCCGCGGTTGGTGCGGTCAAATCCACGACAACTGTATTGGCACCAACAATCTCGGCGCCTTCAATAGCACCGTTGTTATCAGCATCCACGGCCGCCGGGACATACCCCCTGACAGTCACCGTGTACGTGGCGGTACCACCCTCGGCTACCGTGTTCATCGCTGGCCCAGTGACGGTGACAGCCGATGTGTTCTGCGCCACTGCCGTCCCGGGGGACGCTGCGAGCAGCGCAGCCGCGGCAAGGGCAGTGAACAGGTAGCCCCTCCGCAGGAAAATAGTTCTCGCTCCGTTCATGACTGTCGCTCCTTTGAGGCTAGGGGGTAACTGCTACGCTCTCTACAGCCCCTGCCTCTCGAAGCTGAACGGCCCTGAACGGCGCTGTAATGCTGGACCGCCGGGCGACCGGGCAACCGTCCGGCGAGCAGTCGGATCAACCGCGCTGGACGTGTTGACGGGCTAACTGGCACACTAACGAGCGGACTTTTGCGGCAGATCCTGAAAGCCGGGAGGCAGGGGGCAGTGTTCATCCAACTTGGTCGTCTCGTCGCGGGAATCTGCCTTGTCCTGGCCGTCGGCATCGGCGCCGTGCCGCCTGCTGCGGCGCAGCCGGGCACCGCCGGAGGCGAGTGGCGGTACTACGGCGGCGACCTGGCGGGCACCAAGTACTCGCCGCTCGATCAGATCGACCGGGACAACGTCGATCAACTCGACGTCGCCTGGCGGTGGAGGACGGACAACTTCGGGCCGCGGCTGGATTTCTACTTCCAGGCGACGCCGCTGATGATCGGCGGGGTGCTGTACACCACGGCGGGATGGAGCCGCAACGTCGTCGCCATCGATGGCGCCACCGGCGAGACGCTGTGGATGTACCGCCTGGACGAGGGGGAACGCGGCAGCAGGGCGCCGATTCGCGCGGCCGCCGGCCGGGGCGTGGCGTACTGGTCCGACGGGCAGGGTGACGATCGCATCATTCACGTCACCAGGGGCTACCGCCTCGTTGCGCTCGACGCGGCCACGGGACTGCCCGTGAGCGCGTTCGGCGACGACGGCATGGTGGACCTCTACGAGAACCTCAACACCGGCCTGGACCGCCCACCGATCGAGCCTGGCCAGATCGGCATGAACTCGCCCGCCACGATCGTCGGCGACGTGATCGTCGTCGGCGCGGCGCTGCGCGCCACCGCGCCCGCACCCGAGTTCCCGGCCGGCTTCGTCCGCGGCTTCGACGCGCGCACCGGCGAGCAGTTGTGGATCTTTCACACGATCCCGCAGCCGGGCGAGTTCGGGAACGACACCTGGGAGAACGACTCCTGGCGCTACTCCGGGAACACCGGCGTCTGGGCGCCGATGTCGGCGGACGAGGAGCTGGGCTACGTCTACCTGCCGGTCGAGACCCCGACGAACGACCTCTACGGCGGCCACCGCCCCGGCGACAACCTGTTTGCGGAGAGCCTGGTCTGTCTCGACGCGAAGACCGGCGAGCGGGTCTGGCACTTCCAGTTCGTGCACCACGGCGTCTGGGACTACGACACGCCGACCGCGCCGACGCTGCTCGACATCACGGTGGGCGGCCGGCGCATCAAGGCGGTCGCGCAGGTGACCAAGCAGGCCTTCACCTACGTCTTCGACCGCGTCACCGGTGAGCCGGTGTGGCCGATCGAGGAACGCCCGGTCCCCCAGTCCAACGTGCCCGGCGAGCAGACGGCGCCGACGCAGCCGTTTCCGACACGGCCGGCGCCGTTCGACCGGCAGGGCGTCTCGGGCGACGACCTGCTCGACTTCACCGCGGAGTTGAACGCCGAAGCGCGACGGATCGCGTCGGAGTACCGGATGGGTCCGCTCTACACCCCGCCGATCCTGGCGGGCGACGGCGGCCTGCGGGCGCTGCTGATGCTGCCGCACATGACCGGAGGCGCCAACTGGCAGGGCGGTGCCGTGGACCCGGAAACCGGCATCCTGTACGTTGCCTCGGTGACGAATCCGACGGTGGCCGGACTGGCAAACGACCCCGGGCGCTCGACGATGGACTACGTGCAGGGACGCGGCAACCGGCGCCGGGGTCGAGCGGCCCTGGAGCAGCCGCAGGGCTGCGGCGAGATCGGTCCGCTCGGGCTGCCGCTGATCAAGCCGCCGTGGGGCCGGATTACGGCAATCGACCTGAACACGGGCGATCACCTGTGGATGGTGCCGAACGGCGATACGCCGGACTGTGTGAAGAACCATCCGGCGCTCAGCGGTGTCGAGCTGCCCAGGACCGGGAAACCCGAGCGCAGCGGCATCCTGGTCACCAGGACGCTGATGTTCGCAGGCGAAGGCGCGGGCGTCTTCGCCACCCCCACGTGGGCTGGGGGACCGATGTTCTACGCCTACGACAAGCGAACCGGCGCCATCGTCTGGGAATTCGAGCTGCCCAAGAACCAGAGCGGCATCCCCATGACCTACATGGTCGACGGCCGCCAATATATCGCCATGGCGATCAGCGCCCGCGGCGAGCCCGCCGAGCTGGTGGCGCTTGCCCTACCGAGGTAAGGCAGGCTGCGCGCGCGTCGCCCGCTTGTCACGCGGGGGATAATGAAGCCCATGTCCGACGAAATCCATGCATCGCTTCCGGTACGGCTCTCGCGGGTCCGCGAGTTTGCCCGGGAAGTGGAGACATTCGGCGAAGCCGCCGGTCTGCCCGAGGCCAAGATCTACATCGTCAACCTCACGCTGGACGAGCTGATCGCCAACACCGTCATGTACGGGTTCGACGGCGTGACCGATCCCGAGATCAACGTCGAGCTCAGATTCGGCGGCAACAGGCTGGTGCTGACACTCGAGGACAACGGACGGCCGTTCGATCCGACACGGAACGTGGCTCCCGACGTTACGTCGTCGCTGGAGGATCGGCCGGTGGGCGGCCTCGGGCGGTACTTCGTGAAGCGGCTTGCCGACCGGTTTTCCTACGAGCTCGTGAACGGCCGCAACCGCGTGACCATCGAGTACGATCTGGCGCCGGCCGGGGATTGACGCCGGGGATTGCCGCCGGCAGGGGCCTTGAATTGGCGGATATCGCAGTCACGGAAGAGCGGCGTCACGACGCGCTGGTGCTGCTGCCGACCGGCTCGCTGGACAGCGGGAACGTTCACCGTTTCGAATCGATCGTCATGGGGCACGTCAACAACGGCGAGCGGCGCCTGATCGTCGATCTCAGCGGCCTCAATTTCGTCAGCAGCGCCGGCCTGCGTGTATTCGTCATCGCCGCCAGGGCGCTGCAGGCGGACAACGGTCGGATCGTCCTCTGCGGCATGCAGCATCATGTGGAGGACGTCTTCCGGGTCAGCGGCATCTATCGGGTCATCGCCATCAAGGCGTCGCAGGCGGAGGCCCTGGCTGCCTGTGGCGAAACCGCGCGTCGCACCGAGACCGGTGAGGCGCCCGGCTGACAAGGCGCCGCGTACGGCGGCCGGCCGCGTCAGCTCTGGTAGGCCCGCAGCGCTTCCAGCAGCGCGGCCTCTTCCGTAGCCCAGGCGGCCTGGATCATCTGCAGCGCCGTTTCTGCAGTCGGGGTCTGGAGCGCCAGCGCGCGGTTCTTCGCCCTCAGCAGTCCCTTCGCGGCCGCGTGGTCCAGGAACTTGAACAGGTCGTCGTAGTAGCCGTCGACGTTCAGGAAAATGCAGGGCTTGTCGAGCACCTCGAGCTGGGCCCAGGTGAGCGCCTCGAATATCTCCTCCAGCGTGCCGAAGCCGCCGGGCATGGCGATGCAGGCGTGCGCTATCTGCTGCATGCGGTGCTTGCGCTCGTGCATGGTGTCGACCACGTGCAGACGGGTGAGCCCCTCGTGGGCGACTTCCTGGTACTGCAGGTGCCGCGGGATGACGCCGGTGACGACGCCGCCGTGATCGAGCACGGTGTCGGCCAGCACGCCCATCAACCCGACGCGGGCGCCGCCGTACACCAGCCCGATCCCATCCTGCGCCATCAGGCGGCCGAGGGTCCTGGTCTGTTCGACGATCCGCTCGTCGCAGCCCATGTTGCCGCCCAGGTAGACGCAGATGTACTTCGTGTCGTCTCCGGCCGGCCTGTTCACAGTGAAATCATCCGCTTTGCATGGCGCCCGATGTTCGTCTTATCGGCCCGGCCATCGATTTCGTTGATCCTAGTGGAAATCGCGGCTCCCGGCCGTCGGGGGCGCCAGGGGCAGCGCAGGGAGCCAGAGCGCGTCGGCCACGAGATGGACGACCCCCGCTTCCGACTGCAGCTTGCCGCTCACGCCGAGCAGCGACGCGGTCCGCGCCAGCACCGCGTGATCGTCGAACACCCGCTTCCAGAGCACCACGTTCACGAACCCGGTCTCGTCCTCGAGGGTCATGAAGGTGGTGCCCGAGGCGGTGGCGGGCCGCTGCCGGCAGATAACGATGCCGGCATAGCGCACGCGGCGGCCGTGGGGCAGCGCCGCGACGGCCCGGGCGTCCGGCAGTCGCTGCGCGGCCAGCGCCGCGCGGTGGGGTGCGAGCGGATGGCCGTGCGTGCTGTGCCCGCTGAAGCGGTAGTCCCACTCGATGGTCTCGAATGCGCCCAGCGGGGCGAAATCCGGGTGCGGCTCGCGCGGGTCGACCGGTAGCGCGGCGGGGGGAGCGGCGGCGGCGCGCGCCTGCCACAACGCGCTGCGGCGTTTCCCTTCGAAGCAGGCAAACGCTCCGGCCTCGGCCAGACGCCGCAGCACGCGGCTGTCCAGGCCGGTGCGGCGGGCGGCGTCCTCCATCGATGCGAACGGCCGCGCGGCGCGCGCAGCCGCAATCGGCTGCCAGTCGCGCGCCTCCGAAAGCCCCTTCACGTACCGCAGCCCCATCCGCACGGCATGCTCCCCGGCGGTACGGGGCTCCAGCGTGCAGTCCCACGCGCTGGCGGCAATGTCGATCGGACGCACCTCCACGCCGTGCCGCAACGCGTCGTCGACAATCGTCGCCGGCGTGTAGAACCCCATCGGCTGCGCGTTGAGCAGCGCGCAGGTGAACACGTCCGGGTAGTGGCAGCGGAGCCAGGCGGTGGCGTAGGCGATGAGGGCGAAGCTGGCCGCGTGGCTCTCGGGGAAGCCGTAATCTCCGAACCCGCGGATCTGGTCGAAGACCCGCTCGGCGAACTCGCGGGTGATGCCCTTCGCCTCCATGCGGGTCACCAGCCGCTCATGGTGGCGCTCGATGCACCCGGTGCGGTGCCACGCCGCCATGTCGCGGCGGAGCTGGTCCGCCTCGCCCGGCGTATAGTCGGCCGCCACCATCGCCAGCCGTATCACCTGCTCCTGGAAGAGCGGCACGCCGAGCGTCTTGTGCAGCACGGGCTCCAGGCAGGGGTGCGGGTAGACCACCTCCTCCTCGCCGTTCCGCCGCCGCAGGTAGGGATGCACCATCCCGCCGGTGATCGGGCCGGGCCGCACGATGCTCACCTCGATCACCAGGTCGTAGTAATGGCGCGGCCGCAGGCGCGGCAGCATCGCCATCTGCGCGCGGCTCTCGATCTGGAAGACGCCGACCGTATCCGCGCGGCGGATCAGGCCGTAGGTGCCCGGATCGTCGGCCGGTATCCGGTCGAGCGACAGCTTCCGGCCGTAGTGCCGGTCGATCAGGCGGAAGCCGAGATCGAGCTGCGTGAGCGCGCCGAGTCCCAGCAGGTCCACCTTGAACAGGCCGAGGTCCTCCAGGTCGTGCTTGTCCCACTGGATCACCGTGCGGTCGGGCATGGCGGCGTTCTCGATCGGCACCAGGTCGTGGACCGGCTCGTGGCCGAGCAGGAAGCCGCCCGGATGGATGGACAGGTGCCGGGGAAAGTCCTGGATCTCCGCGACCAGCCGGCGCAGGTGCGCGTGCGCCGGCGCTTCCGGATCGATCCCCGCGTGGGCCAACCCCGCCGCGTCCAGCCCCTCGTGATGCGACAGCAGTTTGGCGGCGCGATCCACCGTGGTCTCGGACAGGCCGAGCGCCTTGCCCACCTCGCGGACGGCGGACCGTCCGCGGTAGCGGATGACGTTGGCCACCATGGCGGCGCGGTCGCGGCCGTACTTGCGGTAGACGTGCTGGATCACCTCCTCGCGCCGCGCGTGCATGATGTCGAGGTCGATGTCGGGCGGCTCGCTGCGCTCGCGCGACAGGAAGCGCTCGAACAGCAGCGCCACCCGCGTCGGATCGACCGCCGTGATCCCCAGGCAGTAGCAGACCACCGAGTTGGCCGCCGAGCCGCGTCCCTGGCAGAGGATGCCGTGCTGCCGGCAGTACTCGACGATCTCCCGCATCGTCAGAAAGTAGCCGCCGTAGTCGAGCTCCTCGATCAGCGCCAGCTCCTTGCCGATCTGCTCGCGGACGGCCGGCGGCACGCCGCCGGGAAAACGCTCGTGCGCGCCGGCGAGGGTGAGCTCGCGGAGCCAGTCGGACGACGTCCGGCCGTCGGGCAACTGCTCGGCGGGATAGCGGTAGCGGATCTCGGAAAGCGTGAAGGCGCAGCGCGCCGCCACTTCGCGCGTCCGCGCGACCAGCGCCGGCTCGTCGGCGAACAGCCGCGCCATCGACGGCGGCGGCTTCAGATCGTGCTCGGCATTCGGCTTCAGCAGGCGCCCGGCCGCGGCCAGCGTGACGCCGTGCTGGATGCAGGTAACGACATCCTGCACGTCACGGCGGGCCGGCGCGTGGTACAGCACCTCGGTGGCGGCCACCAGCGGCAGGCCGGCGCGGGCGGCATGCTCGCGCAGGCAGGCTTCCTGGCGGCCTTCCTCCGCCCGCCGGTGCCGGGTGACCAGCGCGTACAGCCGGTCGCCGAAGGCCTCCCGCATCCGCGCGACGGCCGCCGGCTGCGTGGCGCCATGGACCAGTGCGCTCCGGTCGCCGCCCCACAATGCGATGAGCCCATCGGCGTGCCGGCACAGCTCCGGCCAGGTGACGCGCGACTCCCCCTTCGGCCGCCGCCGCCGGCCGGCGGTGATCAACCGGCAGAGATTGGCGTACCCCTCCCGGCTTGCCGCGAGCAGGACGCAGGCGGACTCGGTGTCGGCATCACTTGCGGTCACCTCGGAGCCGACGATGAGCTGCACGCCCAGCTCCCGCGCCTTCACGTGCGCGCGCACCATGCCGTGGACGCCGTCGCGGTCGGTCAGCGCCAGCGCCGGCAGACCGAATGCGTGCGCCTGCTCGACCAGCTCCTCGGGGTGGCTGGCCCCCTCCAGAAAAGAGAAGTTGCTCTTGCACCAGAGCGGAACGTACGCGTCGGGCATTTCTACATGGGGCTGCGCCGTGCGCGGCTTCCCCTACTCGACCTGCCCCTGGCAACGCCAGCGCCGCCGCGGGCGGTCGTAGTAGATCCACAACGTGCCGCCGCCGCGCTGCGCGGCGAAGTAGTACTCGCGGTGGGCCGCCTCCGCCCACCATCCCCCGGACACCACGTGCGGCCCGCCGAAGGTGGACAACGGCTCCAGCGGTCCACCGAAGGCGGGCGCCCGCTGTCCACCGAAGGCGGGCAGCGGGCGCGTATGGATCCGGCGCACCAGCGGCCGGCAGTCAACGGCGCGCGGCGCGGCCCGTTCCACCGTCATGACCTGTTCCCAGGCGAACCGCGCCTCCGGCAGGTGCGCATCGGCGAGACGTGCGCGCACCACCGCGCCGTCGCCGAACTGCGCGCTCACGCGGGCGAGCGCGCGGTTCGCCAGCGCCGGATCGCGGCGCGGCCGCTCGGCGAACAGCGCCGGCTGCCGCAACGCGGGCCGCACGGCGCGGGCGGAAAGCCGCACGCCGGTGACGCCGGCCTGCAGCGCCAGGGCCTCCAGGCGCAGCCGCACCAGGTTCAGCAACTGGGCGACATCCAGGGTCGGCGCGGCGGGACGGATCCGCTCGGTGCAGGTGGCGCCGCCGTCGAGCCACAGGTGGAGCGTCAGGCCGGCCAGCGCCTCGTGCCGCGCGGCGGCTGTGGCCAGCAGTCGATCCAGCAGGCGCTTGACGGCGAACAACAGCCGGGAGGCGTCGGTCTCGGGATGGTCGAGGTCGAGGCGCGCCACCAGGGGATCAACCATCCGCAGCGGCTGCACCGGCGCCTGCAGGGCGCCGGCGGCGCGCTGGTGCAGGTCGTGCGCCGCCGGGCCGAAGCGACGGCGGACGCCTGCGGGGGGCAGCGCCAGCAAGGTACGCACCGTCCGTACACCGAGCTTGTCCAGACTGTCCTTCAGCGCCGGGTCGACATCCAGCCGCTCCAGCGGCGTCTGCCCCGCCAGGATCCGCTCGGCGGCGCGATCCCGGATGACCGCTGCCGTTCCGCCGGCCGCCGCACCCCTGGCGATGGCATAGGTACCGAAGCGCGTGAAGCCGCAGGCGACCGCCGCCTGGAAGCCGGCTGTCCGGAGCGCGGCCTCGATTGCGTCGGCCCACTCGCGGAGCGACGCATGCAGATGCGACAGGCCGGAGGCGTCCAGCCAGAACACCCCCGGCTGGTCACGGCACGGCTCGACCCCGGGCGTGAACCGGCGCAACTGTTCCACAATCGCCGCCACCGTCCGGTCGACGTCGGCGGGCGCCACCTCGCCGGCGCGCAACGCGGGCGCCAGCACCGCCCCGGCGCCGTACCGCATCCCGGGCCGCACGCCGCGTGCGCGGGCCGGTTCGTTCACCCACCGGATCACCCCGCGCGGCGTGTCGCGGTCGACCACCGCCGCCGGCGCGGTGCGCCAGTCGGGATGCCGCCTCAGGAGGATCTGCAGCGGGAACGCCGGCAGGTCAACACAGGCCATCCGGTCCACGACACCACTCCTCGTCGGTCCAGCCGGGGCCGCGCCGCTTGTCCTTCAGCGCCTGCACCCGGCAGGCGAAACGGTCCTCGCCGCGGCGGACCCGTAGCGCGTGGCCACGGACCGCGACGAGCGACCCGAGCGACGGCTGGTGCTCGGTCTTGACCGTCAGGCACAGGATGAGCATGCCGTGGGCCAGCGCCTGGTCGGCCAGCCGGCTCTGCGCGGCGAGCGGCAGCTCGAGGCACGCGCCCAGGTCGATCACCAGCAATCCGAAGGCGCCGGCGCGCGCGAGCTGCTCGGCGGCCTGCAGGCGCTGCCGCATGGTGGCCAGCCGGATCACCGGCAGCGCCGCCAGGTCGACGCCGCCCTCCGCCGCGTCGGGCGGATAGAACGTGCTGTCGGCGCGCGCCAGCCAGGCCACCGGCTCGCCCTGCTGCTGCACCTGCCGCACCAGGCCGAACGCGAGCGTGAGCGACGGCGAGCCGGGCTCACCCGACAACTCCGCCAGGCAGCCGCCCAGCGCGGCGCTGGTCCAGGCGGGCGGGGGCGGCGCATGCAGACCGGCACGCAGCCGGGCGCCCGTCACCAGGCTGTACGTGCGGCCGGTCCCGGTGCGCTGCAACTGGACGGTCATGGCAGGAACCGCCGGACCTCGACCACTTTTCCGAGCAGGACGACCGTGGCGGCGTCCAGGACGAGCGGCTCGAACGCAGGATTCTCCGGGTGCAGCTCGATCTGCCGGCCGCGCGGCCTGAAGGTCTTGACCGTGGCGTCGCTGCCTACTTGCGCCACGACGATGTCACCGCTGGCGGCGGTCGGCTGGCGGCGCACAATTACGAGATCGCCGGGCAGGATGCCGGCGCCGGTCATGCTCTCGCCGCGCACCCGGAGGGCGAACAGATCGTCCACCGGCCCCCTGGCGTCCACCGGCAGGTAACCGTCGGGATCCTCCACCGCCTCGTCGAGCGCGCCGGCCGGCACGCGGCCGAGCAGCGGCACGAGCGCGGCAGCCGGCGCGGCGGCCGATGCCGGCAGCCGATAGCCGCGCGCCTTGTGGCGGTCGACCGCCAGCCGGCCCTGGGCGACCAGTTGCTCCAGGTGCTGGCGCGCCGTGCCGACCGCCCGGAAGCCGAACGCCTCCTGCACCTC
>JAJEEU010000079.1 GCA_022820825.1 Vicinamibacteria bacterium | reverse complement strand
CCGTGGCAAAAGTCCCGCGTCGCACCGAGACCGGTCAGGCGCCCGGCTGACAAGGCGAGACGAGCGAGCATACTTGTGAGTATGTGAGCGAGGAACAACACAGTCAGGCGGGATGCATGGCCGGTCGAATGCAGTGGGACTGTTGCCACGGGTTGTCAGCCTTTCGGGAGCGCGTCAGGCGCGTGAGAGATCCTGGTTCTTGATCGGGAGGTCGCGCACGCGGATGCCGGTCGCGGCGTGGATCGCGTTCGTGACGGCCGGCGCCACCGGGGGCACGCTCGGCTCGCCCAGTCCGCCCAGCCAGGCGTTCGAGCGGATGAACTCCACCTTGACGTCCGGCGCGTCCGCCATGCGGATCATCAGGTGGTCGCCGAAGTTGCTCTCCGCGATCCGGCCGCCTTCGATTGTGATCTCGCCGACCATGGCGGCCGACAGCGCGAAGATAACGCCGCCCTCCATCTGCGCGGTTGCGGTGTCGGTGTTGACGACGTCGCCGCAATCCACGGCCACCCACACCCGGGGCACGCGCAGGTCGCCGGCCGGCGACACCGCCACGTGGGCCACCTGGGCCACGATCGACCCGAAGCTCTCGCAGATGGCGATGCCGCGCCCCTCGCCCGCCGGCAGGGGGCTGTCCCAGTCGGCCATGGCCGCCGCTCGGTCGAGCACCGCGCGGTGCCGCGGATGGTCGCCCATCAGGTCGCGCCGGAAACGGTACGGATCCTTGCCCGCCGCGTGCGCGAGCTCGTCGATGAACGATTCCTTGAAGAAGCCGTGCTGCGAGTTGAGCACCGAGCGCCACTCGCCGGTGCGGATGTGGTGCGCGGCGTCGCGGGCGTCGTCCCGCCGGTCCGCGATGGCGTACGGCATGAACACGGCCTCGGCGTTGCCGCCGCCGGCGTAGTACGAGGCCACCGCCAGCGGCCGGCCCTGCCCGTCGAGCGCACCGGCGAAGCGTGACATAGCCGCGGGCCGGTAGAAGTCGTGCTGGATGTCGTTCTCGCGGCTCCAGACCATCTTGACCGGCGCCGGCGACGCCGCGCGGGCGATGCGCACCGCCAGTTGGACGTAGTCGAAGGTGAACGGCAGGCGGCGCCCGTATCCGCCGCCCAGAGGCAGGTTGGTCAGCTTGACCTGGCTGGCGTCGAAGTCCAGCGCGCTGGCCGCCATCGAGCGCGCGTTCAGCGGATCCTGCGTGCCGGCCCACACCTCGGCCTGGTCGCCCTCGACGCGGGCCGTACAGGCCATCGGCTCCATCGTGGCGTGGGCCAGGAACGGCACGCGGTAGTCGGCCGTGATGACCGTGGCCGCGTCCGTGGGCATGTCCGGCGGGTCGCCCAGCGACTCGTCGAACGCCGCGAAGATCGACGCGCTCGATACGTTGCCGTGGCCCGCGTCGTCGTACACCGGGCTGAGCTTGCCGAGCGCCTGGCGCGCCTGCCAGTAGCTGTCGGCGACGACGGCGACCGCCTCCTCGAGCTGCACGACCTGCTTCACCCCCGGCATGTTCTCGGCGGGGCCTGGATCGACCGAGACGAGCTTGCCACCCTGGACCGGCGCAATGTCGACCGCCGCGTACAGCATGCCCGGCAGCGTGAAGTCGATCCCGAACGTGACGCTCCCGTCCACCTTCGGCGGAATGTCGAAGCGCTGCCTGGCGGTGCGCCGCAGGGTGTATGTGTCCGGGTCCTTCAAGGCCGGATGCGGCGGCACCGGAATGGCGGTTGCTGCCCGCGCCAGCTCGCCGAAGCTGGCGCTCTGCCCGGAAGCTGCGTGCGTCACGCGTGACTCGGCAGCCGTGCATTCGGAGACAGGGACGCCGAAACGCTCGGCTGCCGCCGCGAGCAGCATTTCCTTCGCCGCCGCGCCGGCGACGCACATGCCGAAGCCCGTGCCGCGTACGGCCATCGAGCCGCCGGTGACCTGCGTGCCGAACCAGCTTGCCAGGCGGTACGCGCCGTAGTCGATCGCGCGCCCGATCGGAGCGGGGAACGGGTCGCCCGTGAACGCCCGCAGCAGGTAGGCGTTGGCGTAGGCGTCGAGCGCGGGCGCCTCGTTGATACGCACCAGGTCCCAGTCGGCTTCCATCTCCTCGGCCGCCATCATGGCCAGCGCCGTCTGGGATCCCTGACCCATCTCGCAGTGGGGCACCAGAATCGTCGTGAAGTTGTCGGGCGTCACGGTGATCCAGGTCGTCAGCTCGCCCTTCTCGGCCGCGTCGTCCGAAACGAGGCTGTGCCGGCCGGGCGCCAGCGTGATGCCCGCAACGCCGAGCACGAACCCGCCGCCGACGAGGCTCCCGGCGCCGATGAAGGCGCGGCGTGTCCACTTACCCATCGCGCACCTCCTCTCCGGCCGTCTCCCGGGCGACGGCGTGAATGGCCCGGCGGATCCTGACGAACGTTCCGCAACGGCAGACGTTGGTGACGGCCGCGTCGATCTGTTCGTCGCTGGGGTCGGGGCGCTGCTCCAGGAGCGCCGAGACGGCCATGATCATCCCGGACTGGCAGTAGCCGCACTGCGGCACCTGGTTGTCGATCCAGGCCTGCTGCACCTTGTGCAGCGTGCCGTCCTGCGCCAGGCCCTCGATGGTCGTTATGGACGCCCCCTCCGCGGCTGAAACTGGCAGCGTGCACGTGCGGACGGCCCGCCCGTCCAGGTGCACGGTGCAGGCGCCGCAGGCCGCCATGCCGCATCCGAACTTCGTGCCCGTCAACCCGAGCGTGTCGCGCAGGACCCACAGCAGCGGGGTCTGCGGGTCGACGTCGACGGAGCGCGTCCGTCCGTTCACTTCCAGCGTGATTGCCATCAACTCCTCCGAAGGCTTCTATGGCATCTCCGCACGCACGGCCTCGATGTACGCCCGCGCGTTCTGCAGATCGTAACCGTTGAAGCTCTCGACCATCGCGAGGCCGGCGGCGATGTCGTCGACGCCGTTGCCGCGGCGGAGCTGCTCCTGCACTGCCGCCAGCAGCTCGCGGCAGAACACGGCGTAGTCGCGCACGTCGTCCACCGTGAGCCAGCCCAGAATCGTCTGCTCGGACGGCGGGGCCGCGCGCCCGGGCAGCACGAACGTCACCCCGGCCTGCTCCAGCACCTCCACCACCTGTTCCAGCGTCTCGGGCAGGGCCAGCGCGCTGCCGCCCAGCTCCCGGTCGATCAGCGGCACGCCCTTCCATGGCATGAGGTCGCCGAGGTACGCCATGTTGAACCGCGGCACCACCAGCACCGCGTCGCCGCCGGTCGCCCCCGCCCCGAAATGGTGGAGATCCACCCGACTGCGGCCGTCGAACAGCGACAACTCATGGGCGAACGTGCGCGTCGGCGCGAAGCGGGCGCGCACGCCTTCCAGCGGGTTCAACCGTAGCAGGGCAGCCGCGGCGTCGTCCTGGGCTACCACCTCCGTCAGGCGCGGGAAGCCGGCGAGGCGCTCGGGCTCCGCACCGTGGGCGCGGGTGTGGACGATCGTGGTGAACGGCGCCTCGGTGATGCGATCGAGCTCCGCGCGTATCTCCGCGAACGACGCGGAGCGGGCGGGATCCACGGCCACGATGCCGTAGTCGGTGACGAACACCGGTGTGTTCACGCCGCGGCCCGACAGCAGGTAGAACTCGCCGAACTCGAACGTCGAAATGTCGCCGGTGGTTGTCCCGCTGGCCGCGAACTGCATGGTCAGCGGCGGTCGGTCCGTATCCACGGCATCCGGGTCGGCCGCGGGGGCGGCCTCCGCAACCCGGACGGGCGTGGTCGATGCGGGGAGGTCGGGGTAGTCGGCCGCCGCCAGCGAGGCGCTCAGCACCTCTTCGTCGTTGCGGGCGAGAACGTGGCGGTTGGCGTACGCCGCCGCGACCCAGTTGACGCCGCCGAGCCGCCGCCGGTTGCTCGAGTTGGACGTCGGCGCGATCAGCGGCGTGCGGCCGATCTCCTCGTAGCCGGCCGGGGAGAACTTCGCGATGATCAGGTCGCCGCGGTCGTTGTTGATGAAGAACCGGTCCTCGTGAGCCACGATGAACGCACTGGCCCAGCGGGCGCGTTCCCCGGTCAGGGCCTGCGTCTCCCACAGCCGCTCGCCCGTCACCGCGTCGAGTGCGCGGAACTGGCCGAAGCTGCCGACGCCGTAGATGTGATCGCCGAGGATGACCGGGGTGGTCATCACTGAGTGCAGTCCGTCGGTGATGATCTCGTTGTTGCTCTGGCCCTTCCAGACCAGCTCGGCGTCCGGCCGGTCGTCGTCGAGCGCGAGCATCGTCGAGCCGTTGTAGAAGCTGCTGATCAGCAGGCGCGACCCGCTGCGCACCGGCGGCGTGATGTTCATGTTGAAGTCGGTACGCGTCGGTTCCTCCCAGTACAGCTCGCCGGTGAGGGGGTCGAGCGAGACGAGCTTCTCGGGAAACCAGATGACGAGCTGCGGCCGTCCGGCTGCCTCGATGATGATCGGCACCGGCACGCCGATGTCGGCGTCCGCCGGCAGCGCGCGCCAGATCTCCTCGCCGGTGAGCTTGTCGAACGCCACCACCCGCGCGTTGTCCTCGCCGCCCACGATCGTGATGAGCCGGGGTCCGTCGACCAGCGGTGCGCTGCTGAAGCCCCACATCGGCGGCGTCGCGTCGTATTCGGACATCAGCTCCCGGGTCCAGACCACGGCGCCGCTCTCCACGTCCATGCTCGACAGCTTCCCGGTGGCGCCGAAGAAGTAGACGCGGTCGCCGTCGACGGTCGGCGTGACGCGCGGTCCTTCCCATGTGGCGCCGACCGTGCGGTAGTCGGCCTCCCAGGTGTGCGTCCACAGGATGCGCCCGGTCTCCTCGTCGAGGCAGACCGCGCGCTCGACGACGTCGGTGCTGTTCTCCGCGCGGGTGAAGTCGGTCAGAAAGACGCGGCCGCCGGACACGACGGGGCTGCTCCACCCGGCGTTGATGGGCGTGCGCCAGCGTACCTTCAGCCCGTCGGCGGGCAGCGCCTCGACGATGCCGGTTTCCGTCCAGACCCCGCGGCGTCCCTTGCCGCGGTACTCGGGCCAGTCTTCCGCGTGCGCGGCCGGCGCGACCGATAGCACCAGGGTGGCCGCGGATATCAGGACAGGCAGTGCGCGCGCGACCAAAGGGCAACCGAACAGAGAGGAGATCGGCATGCCCGCATTGTATTCAGAAAAGCCGCCGCCGGCGCACTGGAACGAGGCTCGGGGGCGTGTCAAGATGGGCTGATGAACGCGTATGCGCCGGCTGCCTTCGTGGCGTGCGTCGGCGCGCTCGTGCTGTCCGGCGTGCTTTCCGTTGCGGCGGCTCTCCAGCCGGGCGAGGTGTTCCGGGACTGCGCTGCATGCCCGGAGATGGTGGTGTTGCCGGAGGGCCGCCTGGCGCTTGGCCGCTACGAGGTGACGGTGGGCGAGTATCAGGCGTTCGCTGCGGCGACGGGTGGGGGTGCGGGTGGCGGATGCATAGCCCTGGGCAGTGGCGATTCGTGGCGGGACCCCGGCTATCCGCAAACGGATCGTCATCCGGTGACGTGCGTGAGCTGGGACGACGCGCTGGCATACGTGTCGTGGCTGAGCGATGCGGCCGGCGCGACGTATCGCCTGCCGAGTGAGGCGGAGTGGACACAGGCGGCCGAAGGTTCCCGGCTGGGATGCCACCACAGCCGGACGGACAGCCAGGCAGCGTGCCCGGTCGGCACCTACGGCGCCAACGAGGCGGGTCTGTCGGACATGGTCGGGAACCTGTGGGAGTGGACGGATGACTGCTGGGAGGGCGACTGCGCGCAGCGCGCGCTGCGCGGCGCCTCCTGGCACAGCGGCGCGGAGTACCAGCTACCGGCCACGCGCGATGGAAACGTCCCCGGCATGCGGATCGGTCACATCGGTTTCCGCGTCGCGAGAAGTCTGGAGTAGCTCACATGTGTCCCAAAAAGCGCCGCCCCGAGGTGGCCTCCAGGGAGCTGGCCTGGATCAGCCAGCCGATGGGCGCACGCGTCGACCTCGATGACAAGGAGGCCGTGTACGCGTTGCTCGACGACGACGGCAGACGATCCGCACCATCAACGTCCCGCTCTACGCGTAGGACCGTGAGTCGCCGTTCCACGCTGCCGCCACGTCGAACTCCTCGTCCTTGAGGCGGAAGCCGGCGGCCAGCTCGGGGTCGTCCTCGACGCCGAGGACGCGGCGGGCGATGTACTCGCCGAGGACCGGGCCGAACTTGAACGCCTCGGCCGACCCGCCGCCGAGCAACCAGACGTTGTCGAAGTCGGGATGGCGGTCGACGATGAAGTTCTGGTCGACGCTCATCTCGTAGTGGCAGGCGCGGGTTTCGTTGAGCGGGCCCCCCACCAGGTCCGGGAAGTGCCGGTCGAGGATCTCGCGCGGGCGTGCGTGCGCTTCAGGAGGAATCCAGCGATCACTCGTATCGGGATCCTCCGGTGGCCGGCCGCCGACCCGCACGCGGAAGCCGCGATGGTCGGGCGGCAGCGCTGGCCATCCCGTGCAGCCGGGCACCCCGAAGCTGGGCATGTGCGGGTGCGAAAAACGCGTGTCGCCGGGCGGGACGGCGAAGTAGAACACGTGTCCCATGGGGATGCGCAGGCGGCGCCCCATCAGCTCCGGAAACAGCTTGGGGAACCAGGGACCGCAGGCGAAGATGATGGTGGCCGCGGACAGGGCCTCGCCGCCGTCGAGCGCCACCGATTCCAGCGACGCGCCGCGCCGGCCGCCGGGGGACGCACGTCCGATGCGGACGACGCCCCCCTCCTCCTCAAAGACACGCGCCACCAATTCGATCGCCCGACGCGCGCGCACGACGCCTGCCGCCGGCTCGTGCAGGGCGATACCGAGATTGTCGAAGCGGATCCACGGCCAGCGGTAGGCCACCTCGTCCGGCGTCAACACCTCGTAGGGCACGGCCAGGGCGTCCCAGTGGCTCCGCGTGGCTTCGATGTAGGGTCCGGCCTGCTCGCGGAGAATGAGGTCGCCGGTCGGGAAGAACAGCCGCGGCAGAAGCCGGTCCCGGCCGCTCTCGTCCCACTCGATCCACTTGCGGATCGCGACGTTGGCCCAGCGTGTCCACAGGCGACCGTGGGGCCGGTCGCCGTACGACGAGCGCACGCCGCGTGTCTCGCCGCCGGACGTCTGGCGCGAATTTCCTGCACCGTAGGCGTCCACGACGGTCACCCGGGCGCCGAGCCGCTGCAGGTTGAGCGCCGTCCAGAGGCCGAACGTGCCGGCGCCGATCACGACGACGTCCGGAGCGCGGCCGCCCTGGCGCTTGACCGCGGCCGTTCGGGAAAGGAATGCCGCGCGGGACTGGCGGGCGCCCACCCCGGCGCCAATGGCCGCGGCCGCGGTGGCGGTAATGAACTTGCGCCGATCGACTGCCATGCGGCGGCTAGGAGGCCGTGGCAAGACCCCGCGCATGGCCGGTCGAATGCAGCGGGGCTCTTGCCACGGCCTCCTCTACCGCGCTTCCGGCTCCCGCAGGATGTCGGGCGGGCTGGGAGCCGCTCCGAACTGGCGCAGCAACGCGGCCGTGGTGTCGGACTTGATGTAGTTGCCGCCGGTGTGGATGCCCTCGGCGATGACCAGCGGCGTCCAGTCGCGGTGGTTCTTCGCGTCGAGCTCGGCGCCCCGCTCCACCAGGAAGCGGACGATGGAGTCGGCCTGCTCGCGCCACGCGGCGCCGTGCAGCGCCGTGTCGCCCTGGTCGTTGACCGCATTGACGTCGGCGCCGAGCTCGACGCACAGCGTGACCGCGCGCAGCGCCTCGTCCTCGGCCGAGCGCGTGATACCGGGCGCGTGGCCCACGCCCGCCGCCACCATCAGCGGCGTGGTGCCGTTGTCGGTGGGCGCGAGCGGGTCGGCGCCGTTCTCCAGCAGCTCCCGCATCACGGCGAGGTCGTTCGCCTTGGCCGCGATCAGGAACGCCGTGGCGCCCTTCATGTTGCCCAGGTGGCCCTTCACCTGGATGCCGAAGCCCGGTGTCCGCAGCGTGCGGATGTTCGGGTCCGCGCCGTGCGCCAGCAGTTTCCGCACCATCTGCAGGCGGTCGGGCTCCAGCAGGCCGCCGAACGGGCTCCACTGGTTGCCTTCGACCACGCCGTTGGAGAGATCGTTCAGCTCGGTGTCCCACTTGCCGGCGGCCCAGTGCAGCGGGGTGAAGCCGGGGCCGAGGTCGGGGTCCGCGCCGTGCGCCAGCAGGAGATCGGCGTACTCCAGGTTGCGCCGTATGACGGCGACCAGCAGCGCCGTGGTGCCGTCCTCCGCGGCGGCATTGACGTCCGCCCCCGCGTCCAGCAGCACCCGCGTCGTCTCCGCGTACCCTTCGCGCGCCGCCAGCAGCAGCGCGGTGTATCCGGTGGTCGTCCGCGCATCCGCGTCGGCGCCGTGCGCCAGCAGCGCGCTCACCACGTCCGCATGTCCCTCCCACGCGGCCCACATCAACGCGGTCTGGCCGTGGGCTGCCTCGGCCGCGTTGACGTCCGCGCCGCCGGTCAGCAGCGGCTCGACCGCCGCGGACACTCCCGACCGGGCGCACGTCATGAGCGCCGTCTCGCCGCTCGCCTGAGCGGCGTTCGCGTCCGCCCCGGCCTCCAGCAACCGTGCGACCATCCTGCCGCTCGCGTTGACGCAGGCCAGCGCGAGCGGGGTCACGCCGTAGCGGTCGGCCGCGTTCGCGTCCGCGCCGCCGGCCAGCAGCAGGTCGGCAATCCCCGGGTCGTTCCGCTGCGCCGCCCAGTGCAGCGCCGTGTAGCCGTCGCCGCCGCGCGCGTTCACCGGGGCGCCGTCGGCCAGCAGTTGCCGCACGGCCGGGCCGTCCTGGCGCTTGACTGCATCCGCCAGCCGCGCGTCCGCCGCCGCGCCGGCCAGCGCGGCCGACGCCAGCAGCATGCCCGCCAGACCGATTACCCGCCGCTTGTCGCTGCGCATCGTCGTATTACTCCTACACGTCGGACAGGATCGGCAGATGGCCGGTGCTGTTGCCGAGGCTCTCGGCCCGGATCCCCATCTTCTCCAGCACCGCCAGGTGCAGGTTGGCGAGCGGCGTGCCCTCGGGCGCCCGCACGTGCCGGCCGCCCTTGACCGTGCCCGCGCCGCCGCCGGCGAGGACGATCGGGAGGTCCAGCGGGTCGTGGGCGTTGCTGTTGCCCATGCCGGCGCCGTACATGACCATTGCCTGGTCCAGCAGCGAGCCGTCGCCGTCCGGCGTATCCCCGAGCTTCTCCAGGAAGCGCCCGAATATCTCCATGTGGAAGGTGTTGATCCGGGCCAGCTTCTCCAGTTGCTCCGGCCGGTGGCGGTGGTGGGACACCGGATGGTGCGGCTCGCCGACACCGACCTCCGGATACGTCCGGACGCTCTTCTCGCGGCCGTACAGGAACGTGCAGACACGCGTCAGGTCCGCTTGGTACGCCACCAGCATGAGGTCGAACATCAGGTTGGCGTACTCCTCGAAGTCGGCCGGGATGCCGGCCGGCTGCTCCACCTCCGGCAGACCGCGGTCGCTCTGCGACTCCGCAATCTGGATGCGCCGCTCGATGTCGCGCACCGATTCGAGATAGCCGGCCAGCTTCGACCGGTCGCCGCGGCCGAGCCGGCGCACGAGACTGGTCAGCTCGTCGCTGACCGAGTCCAGGATGCTGCGGTCGAGCCGCAGCGCCCGCGCCCGTGCTTCCTTGCCGGTGCTGCCGGACGCGCCGAACAGGTGCTCGAACACCGCGCGCGGATTGGTCTGCATGGGGACCGGGGTGTTGGCGTCGCGCCAGGCGATCGTGGCGCTGTAGGCGCAGCCGTAGCCGTCCTCGCACTGGCCGACGAGCTCGTTCGCCTCCAGCGACAGCTCCAGCGAGGCGAGCTGCGTGTCCTCGCGCAGCTCGCGCGCCGCGAGCTGGTCCATCGACACGCCGACCTCCAGCGTGGTGTTCGTTCCGGAGGCCTTCACGGCATGCGCGCCGGTCAGGTACGCGGCCTGGCAGCGCGAATGGTCGCCGTCGCCCTCGTTCAGCCGCTGCTTGGCCTCCTCGTTGGCCGTGCCGCTCACCACCAGCAGGCGGTCCTTCACCGGCGCGAGCGGCGTCAGGATGGGCGACAGCTCCAGGTCGCCCGCGGCCGGCGGACGCCAGTTCGGCATGTTCATGCCGTTCGGCACGTATATCGCGCCGAGCCGCTTGACCGGCCGGGCGGCGGTGTTGCGCACCGCGGCAAAGGCCGGCACCATGCCGTCGAGCAGCGGCAGCGCGATGGTCGCGCCGAGACCCCGGAGCGCCGTGCGCCGCGACAGGTGCTTCTTCGTTATCACCATCTTGAACCCCTCACTGCTGCTGCGCGACGGATACCTCCTCGCGCGCCATCCGCATCTGGAACGGCTGGCTTCCGGCGATGCCCAGTATCAGGGACGACCAGCGGTAGTCGCTGGCTGCCGCGTCGCGCATTATCGCGCGGACCGCGGGCATGTCGTAGTACTGGACCGCCCGTCCGAGGGCGTACGTCAGGAGCCGTTCCGTGAAGTTGTGCACGAACTGCTCGCGGCGCTGCAGGAGCGCCCGGCGGAACTCCTGCGGCCCGCTGAACCACGTCCCGTCGGGCAGCGTGCCCGAGGCGTCGATCCGCGCCGTCCCGTCCGTCTCGCGCCACTGTCCGATCCCGTCGAAGTTCTCCAGCGCGAAGCCGAGCGGGTCGATCCGGGCGTGGCAGGCCGCGCAGGCCGCGTTGCTGCGGTGCGCCGCCATGCGCTCGCGCATCGATGCGTGCGGCCCGAGGCCGGCGGCCGCTTCCTCCAGCGCCGGCACGTTCGGCGGCGGGGCAGGCGGCGGCGCGCCGAGGATGTTGTCGAGCAGGAACTTCCCGCGCACGACCGGGGAAGTGCGCGTGGCGTACGACGTGACCGTCAGCACGCTGCCGTGTCCCAGCAGACCGGCCCGGTTGGGGTCGTTCAGCGGGACGCGCCGGAAATGCACGCCGTACACGTTCGGGACGCCGTAGAAGCGCGCCAGCCGCTCGTTGAGGAACGTGTAGTCGGCGGTCAGCAACTCCTCGATCGGCCGGTCCTCGCGCATCTGGCTCTCGAGGAACAGCTCGGTCTCGCGCCGGAAGAACTCGCGCAGGTTGTCGTCGAACTCCGGATACGAGCTGGCGTCGGGATCCACGGCCAGCAGGTTGCGCACCAGCAGCCACTGGCCGCCGAAGTTGCGTGTCAACGCCGCGGCCCTGGGGTCGGCCAGCATGCGCCGGATCTCCGTTTCCAGCCCGCCGGGATCCCTGAGCGCGCCGCGCTCCGCGGCGTCCAGCAGCGCATCGTCCGGAATGCTGCTCCACAGGAAGAACGACAGGCGCGAGGCCAGCTCCAGGTCGCTTATGGAGTACACCCCCCGCGCCGCGACGTGCATGGGGTCGCGCTCGATGCGGAACAGGAACTCGGGCGAGACCAGCAGCCGTGTCAGCGCCTCCTGGATGCCGCGCTCGAATCCGCCTTCCCGCTGTCCGGCGCGATAGAACCGCAGCAGCGTCTCGACGTCCGTGTCGGTCGCCGGCCGGCGGTAGGCCCGGCGCGCCAGCGCGGACACGATCCGCCGGGCGCACGGCTCCGCGTCGGCGGTCCCCGCGGGGCGGCAGATGAAGATCCGCCGCCGGCTCGGCGTATCCCCCGGGCCGGTCGCATTGAAGGGCCCCTCGAGCCGGACGTAGTCGATGTCCATCCGCGGCGCTTCGTACGTCGAGCTGGTGTGCCGGGGCGGCAGCAGCGTCGGCGCCGGCCCTTCGGTCAGCACGCTCTTGCGGACGAACGCGACACCCAGGGTGTGCATCCCGGCCGGGGCGCGGAAGCGGACCTCCAGCGCCTCGTCGGCGGCCAGGTCGTAGCGGGAGGTGCGGTAGTAGCGGTCGGTCTGCTCGCACTCGGGCGCGTCCGAGTCGATGCAGCCGCCGCCGATCTCGAAACGCGTGACGGGCGCGCCGTCGAGCAGCACGTCGATCCGCTCGCGGGTGGCGATGGCGCGGATCTTCGAATTGGTGAAGTTCTTGCCCAGGCGGACCTTGACGACGTAGTCGCCGTCCAGCGGGAAGTAGTGGCGGATGGCGGTGCCGCCGCGCGTGCCGTAGGGCAGGTCGTCGCTCATCCGCTCGTCCTGCCGCAGGCCGCGCGACAGGTCGAAGGTCTCGATGCCGGGGCCGATGGTCGGATCGCCTACGGCCAGCCGGCTGATCTTGCGCGCCGCCAGCAGGTAGCGTTCCAGCAGCGTCGACGACATCGACAGGACCTCGGCGATGTTGTCCAGGCCGTGGTCCGACTCGTCGGCCGGCAGCAGCGCTTCCGGATCGATCTCCAGCGCCAGCAGGTCGCGGACGGCGTTGCCGTACTCGAAGCGGTTGAGGCGATGGTCCGGCGGGCGTCCCGGATTCGGATGGGCCGCCGCGGCGCGGTCCAGCTCGCTCTCCAGATGCTCGACGAACGCATCGAGCGCCTCGGCGTCCGGCCGCGGCCGGCCGGCCGGCGGCATCGCGCCGCTG
>JAJEEU010000022.1 GCA_022820825.1 Vicinamibacteria bacterium | reverse complement strand
CGCGCGGCGGCCGCGGTCGGCCTCGCCGCCGGCATCTGGCTCAGCAGCGCCGGTGCGGCCTGCGCCAACGTCGACGAGGCGTCCTGCGTGCTGGCCGGCGGCCCGGGCTGGCCGTGGGTGCTGCTGGTCGTGCTCGCGGCGCTGGCCGGCGCGCCGATCTTCACGGTGCTGGCCGGCGCGGCGGTCTTCCTCTACATGGTCGACGCGTTCGACCCGGCCGCCGTGCCGCTGTACACCTACGACCTGGCGACGGAGCCGCACCTGCCGGCCATACCGCTCTTCACGCTGACCGGCTTCATCCTGGCGCAAGGGCAGTCCTCCGAGCGGCTGCTGCGCGTGTTCCGCGCCCTGGTCGGCTGGCTGCCGGGCGGCACGGCGGTTGTCTGCGCCGTGGTCTGCGCGTTCTTCACGATATTCACCGGCGGGTCGGGCGTGACGATCCTGGCGCTGGGCGGGCTGCTGCTGCCGGCGCTGCTGAAGGACGGCTACCGCGACCGGTTCTCGGTCGGGCTGTTGACGGCGTCGGGCTCGCTGGGACTGCTGCTGCCGCCGGCGATGCCGCTCATCCTGTACGCGATCGTTGCGCAGACCGCCCCGGAGAACCTGTTCATCGGCGGACTGCTGCCGGGTCTGCTGCTGATCGCGCTGGTGGCCGCCTGGGGGATGCGGGAGGGGCTGATCACCGGCGCGGGACGCCACGCGTTCGCCGGCCCGGAGGCCGCGCGGGCGCTGTGGGCCGCGAAGTGGGAGCTGGCGCTGCCGGTGGTGATCGTCGGTGCGCTCCTCAGCGGGCGCGCGACCCTCGTGGAGACCTCCGCGCTCACGGCGCTGTACGCGGCGGCCGTCACCGGGCTGGTGCACCGCGACTTCAAGCTGTGGTCGGGGTTGCGGCAGGCGTTTCGGGAATGCGTGGTGCTGATCGGTGGCGTGCTGATCATCCTGGCCGTCGCCAAGGGGTTCACCGCCTACATGGTCGACGTGGACATCCCGTTCCGGCTGATCGAGTGGACGCAGGCGCGCATCGAATCCCCGCTGTTGTTCCTGCTGGCGCTCAACGTCTTCCTGCTGCTGGTCGGCTGCTTCATGGACATCTTCTCGGCCATCGTCGTCGTCGTGCCGCTCATCAGCGGGATCGGGGCGGCGTACGGCATCGATCCGGTGCACCTCGGCATCATCTTTGTGGCCAACCTGGAGCTCGGCTACCTGACGCCGCCGGTCGGTCTGAACCTGTTCCTGGCGTCGTACCGGTTCGACCGGCCGTTGCTGCAGGTGTACCGCGCGTCCGTGCCGCTGCTCGTCATTCTCGGCATTGGCGTGCTCGTCATCACTTATGTACCATGGCTCACCCTCGGCTTGCTGGAGCTCGTGGGGCGCCAATAGTCCCCGTTTTCCGAATGGAGATCGCCTCGCGGCCGTCGAAGCGCCGGGGGGGCGCGGGAGAGAAGATCGTGCTGAATCAGTTTCGGTCGCTGCGGCTCGGATTGTTGCTGGCCGCACCGCTGGCGTGCAGCGCGCCCATGGACGAACCGTCCGGTGCGGATTCCGCGGCGGCGGACGCGAGCGTTGCCGATGCGGCACTCGCGAGCGATGCAGGCGGCGAGGTCCGCCTGGCGAACATCCGGCAACTCACCTTCGGCGGCGAGAACGCCGAGGCGTACTTCTCCTACGACGGGTCGCAGGTCATCTTCCAGTCCACGCGCGACGGCGTGCCGTGCGACCAGATCTTCCGGATGGATCTCGACGGCTCCAACCAGCAGATGGTGAGCACGGGGGACGGGCGCACGACGTGCGGCTACTTCTATCCGGACGGCGAGTCGATCATCTACGCCTCGACCCACCTGGGCGGCGCCGACTGCCCGCCGCCGCCGGACTTCTCGATGGGCTACGTCTGGGCCATCTACGATTCGTTCGACATCTTCCGCGCCGCGGCGGACGGCAGCGGCCTGACGCGGCTCACCGACGAACCCGGCTACGACGCCGAGGCGACCGTCGGGCCGGACGGCCGCGTGGTCTTCACGAGCGTGCGGGACGGCGACATGGAAATCTATTCCATGAACGGCGACGGCACCGATGTGCGGCGTCTGACGCACCGCCAGGGGCCGGACGGCGGTCCGTTCTTCTCGCCCGACGGCTCGCAAATCATCTTCCGCGGACGGGAGATTCCGGACGGCGGGGAGTACGACGACTACAAGCGGCTGCTGGATGCCGGACTCTGGCGCCCCACGGCGGTCGAGGTGTTCGTCATGGATGCCGACGGTAGCAACCTGCGCCAGGTGACCGACTTCGGCGGCGCGAGCTTCGCTCCCTACTGGCACCCCGACGGGGACCGCATCATCTTTTCGTCGAACCTGCACAACCCCGACGGCCGGAACTTCGACCTGTTCATGATCAACCTGGACGGCACCGGCCTCGAGCAGATCACGTTCACCGACGTGTTCGACGGCTTCCCGATGTTCTCGCCCGACGGAACGAAGCTCATCTTCGCGTCGAACCGCGACGCCGCGGCCGAGGGCGACACGAACATCTTCATCGCCGACTGGGTCGACTAGCGTCTGGCGGGGCCGTGCCTGCGGCTCCACACCATGCGCGCCCCGCCGGCGAGCAGCGCCAGCACGAGCAGCAACTGCCCGAACAGCGGCAAGGCCGGCACGGGATCGGTTTCGCCATCCTCGGGGTTGGACGCTTCGTCGAGCACGAACGTCAGCCGCGCCATCGGCTGATCCGAGAACTTGCCCATCCCCCGGATGCTGTGGATGGCGCCCTGCGGCGTGGTGGGAGGGTTGTTGAGGGAGAATTCGGCGCCGTCCTCGGTGCCGGCGTCATATGGAAACAGGTCGATGACGCGCCTTCCAATCCAGCTCCCCCCGTCGTCCTGCAGCGACACGCCGGAGACGCCGACGAACCAGTCGGGGCTGGGACCGATCATCGACAGCAGCGTAACCAGGGGATGGTCCGCCGTCACTTCGACGGTGAACAGGGCGCTGCTCGTGCCGCCCTGGCCGATCCGCTGCCGGATGACGGCCGCGGCGTGGGAGCTGGCTTCGATCTCGGATTCGAAACGGGATGTCCCGCCGGTCTCCGCCACCAGCTCGACGCCCGGCGTCGCCCGCCCGCCGCTGCGCCAGAACGTGACGCCGTCGTTGTGCACGGCGCCGATCAACGTCGTGAAGTGTGCGCCTCCGACGACGCCGCCCGGCGTGCTGGCGGTGGTCCAGCTCCCCTGGAACGTCACGTCGTAAGTGGCCTCCGATACGTTTCCCGCCTGCGCCGCGACGGGCGCCGCGGCCCACAGCCCGCAGCCGGCCGCCGCCGCAAGCGCCAATGCGAACCTCCGCCAACCTGGTCGTGCAAGATCACGCTTCATCGGTCAAGCCTCCTGAGGGTACGACGCTTGGCCGGTGCGTGGAGGTTCAGTGCGTCAGGGTCGAGTGCCCGCGGTCGCTGAGCAGGTGCTGGATGGTGCGGCTGTAGTAGCGCACGACGTTGCGCTGGCGGATGCGGTGCCGGTCGCCCTGGATGACGATGATGCCGCGCGCCTCCATCGCGTCCGCCGCGGCATCGACGGCCTCGCGGCCCGACTGTACATCCAGGTTGGCGCCGGCCATCTTGAGGATCGCGATCAGCCGGTCGATACGTTCCTCCAGCTCGCCGCGCACGATTGAAGGCCGCATCGCGGCCGATACGAGCGCGGTGGGCAGGACCTTGTACAGCCGTCCGATGTCGGCCCGCAGCCGGCGCGACAGTTGCAGCATCGATCGCCTGTCGTCCGGATCGCAGTCGCCCAGGGCAAGCGGCGCGCCGAAGTTCACGACGGCGCGACTCTGGTAGCCGACGGCATAACGGACCATCTCGGCCACCTCCCGGGCGAACGCGCGCTGCCCGCGCTTGACCCGCTGGCGGGCGAGAATGAGATCCTCCAGCACGAAGTCGTAGGCAATGGCAACGGGGATGACGACCGTGTCGGAGCGTCGCGCCTGGGCCGCGGCGTGCAGCAGGCCGGTCTTGAACGGCTTCAACTCGCCGCTGTAGCTGCGCCCGCCCTCCAGGTACAGGAAGAGATCGTGGCGCCGCAGCAGCTCGGAGATGTACGCCTTGAGGGTGGCGAGGTACGCCGGGTCCTTCATGTTGCGGCGGATCGGAATGGCGCCCGTCACGTGGCGGTGCAGCAGCCCCAGCGCCCCCCCGAACAGGTTGATTCCAGCGGCGATTACCGGCGGACGCACGCCGTTGTCGTCCAGGACGAGCGGCTGGACGAGATAGTCGATGTGACTCTTGTGGTTCGAGGCGTAGATGATGCGGCGCCCCGCCGCGACCGCCGCCTGCGCGTGCTCGATGTGCTCCTGCCGGCGGTCGATCTTGCGGAGGATGGGGTACAGCGGATGCTGCAGCGCCCGGTACATCCGGTAGCGCTGCGTGGTCTGCAGCTCGTCCAGGTAAGCCTGGACTCTGGCTTCCGCCTCGTGGGGTGTTTCGCCTTCCGCCCCGCGGATGTAACGCAGCACCTCCTCGCGCGCAAGCACGGCTGCGGCGATCTCGTCACCCCGCACGACCGAACTATAGCACGGCCCTAGCGCCGGTCCGGACGCGGGCGATCGACCGCAACGGTGGCCGGATTCAGGAGCCGGATCGTCACGGCGGCGCCTGCCTGGAACGTGGCGGGCGGGCCGTCGCCGGCCATGGCCAGGGCGGTGCCGCCAGCCGCTCCGGCAGCGCTGCCGATGGCCGCCCCGCGCTTGCCGCCGAAGATGGCGCCCAGGATGGCGCCGCCCACAGCGCCGCCGCCGATACGCCGCGTGCTCCCGCTGCCCCTGCCCGGCCCTTCGCGATAGACCGCGTCGGTGGCCAGCGGCACCTCGCTCCCGTCGTCGGTAACGGCGGTATGGAAACGGACGCCGAGCCGCGGGCTGCCGCGCAGCTTGCCGGCCTGTTCGACCAGGACCACGGATCCCAGGACACGCGTTCCGGCGGGCAGCGCGGTGCGGCCGCCGGCCAGCACGTTGCGCGCAACGCGGGCAACCACGTCATCCTCGACCCTGGCGTCCGCGCTCGATACGCCCGTTTCCAACTGCAGTCCGATGACCGATTCGGCCGCGATCACCAGCCGCTCGACGGGCGGTGGACCCTCGTCGGCTCGGACAGCATTGTCGGTCCTGCGTACCCAGCCGGTAACGCGGGGAAGATCGGACGCGGGGGCCGGCGGCGCGTCCGCGGCTGTCCCGGTGGCGGGCGGCAGTCCATCCGCATGCGGATCGCCCGGCGCCCGCGGAAGCTCTTCCGCCGCCGGTGCGGGCAGCCCGGCCGTTGCCTCCGGCGCCGGTTCCGAGTCGCCGGTGGTGGTCTCCGTGCCCGCGCCGGCGTTGACCGTCCGGACCGGCGCCCGGGTCTCCGCCGGCGGCGGCCCCGCCCGGTCGGGCGCCGGGGGTGGATCCGGCTCCGTTGTTCCTGTCCCACCGGCGGCCGCAACCGCCATGACGGTCGCGGCAGCGGTCGCCGAGGGGAACTCGCCGGGGTGGCTGGCGGGCGCCGTGCGGGCATGCTCGCTCCCCGCCGCGTCGGCGCGGTTCTGGCGCACGGCCAGCCAGCCGCCGGCGCCGGCCGCTGCCGTCACGAGGGCGGTGAGGATCACGAAGGCCGCAGGTCTGACTTCCATGAGAATCTCTCCAGTGAAGCTTGCACGTCGGTCTCACGACTGCAGAGCTGCAATTGTCGTGCCGCTGCGGGAACAGCGACTGCACCCTGTTTTTCGGACGTTGTGGACTCCCGATTCAGCCCGATTGTCCGCTGTCGGAATGGAGTGTCACCCGCAGAGGACCCCGGCCCGCGTTGCTCGCCGGCGTTCGTCGCGAGGGCGTCGCGCCGCGCGCCGCCGACGTCAGGATGTGACAGTGTTTTAACCTGCGAGCCGGGGGCCTTCATATAGAATTGCGCCTGCTTGACTACGCCCGCCCGGTCCGTCCAGGACGCGACTCCCAATCTGCTGCCTCGACTGTCGGCGGCGCTGTTTTTCCTGTTCGTTTTTCTGCTCGGCGTCAAGGGGCTCGGCTCGGGCTTCCGGCTGCTGGGCGAAGACCTGATCCGCGGCTTCTTCGAGGCGACGGAGAACCCTTTCGTCGGTCTCGTCGTCGGATTGCTGGCCACCACCGTCGTCCAGAGCTCGTCGGTGACCACGTCGATGATCGTCGCGCTCGTGGCGGCGCCCGAGAATCCGCTGCCGCTGGCCAACGCCATCCCGATGGTGATGGGGGCGAACATCGGCACGACGGTCACGGCGACCCTCGTCTCGCTGGCGCACCTGGGCCGCCGGGACGAGTTCGGGCGGGCGTTCCCGGTGGCCATCTGCCACGACGCCTTCAACTACTTCAGCGTGCTCATCCTCCTGCCGCTCGAGATGGCCACCGGGTACCTGCGCAGCACCGCCGTCTGGCTGGCGGGATTGCTCGGGGACGTGGGCGGCGTCGAGTACGAGAGCCCGCTCGACGTGGTGCTCGACGCCGGGCTGGCGCCGTTCACGGCGCTGGCCGGCCTGCTGTTCGGGGTCCAGGGCGCCCGTGCGACGTTCCTCATCGTGCTCAGCGGGCTGTTCATCTTCTTCGCCCTGTTCCTGCTCGTGCGGGTGCTGCGGTCCGCGCTTCATTCGCGGGTCGAGCGAGCCATCAACGGCGCGCTCGGACGCAGCGCCGTGCTCTCGATGCTGGTCGGCGCCGCGGTGACCGTGATGGTGCAGTCCAGCTCCATCACCACGTCGGTGCTCGTACCGCTCGGCGGCGCGGGCCTGCTGCGGTTGGAACAGGCGTTTCCCGTGACCATCGGCGCAAACATCGGCACTACCGTCACCGCGTTGCTGGCGGCGATGGCCGTGTCGGGGCCGAATGCCGCCGTGGGCCTGCAGATCGCCCTGGTGCACCTGCTGTTCAACCTGAGCGGGGTCCTCATCATCTATCCGCTGCAACGGATCCGGAAGGTGCCGCTCGATGTCGCTCGCGGGATTACACGGCTGGCGCTCCGTTCGCGGAAGCTGACGATCTTCTGGGTGGCCGTGCTGTTCTACGGTCTGCCGAGCCTGTGCATCGCCATCGCGCAGTTGTTCGATTAGCCGCTGGCCCCGGAGCTCTCTTCCGGCGGCGGGCATCCGACCCTCGCCGCGGATTTGTCATACGATTTCACGCCGGCAGATCATGGAGACGGCAGCGCCGCCGCGTCCCGGCGGCTGATCGGAGCTCGTAGCAGCGCAATGGCAAAGACAGCGCAGGTTGTCGTCGTGGGGGCCGGCATCATCGGCTGCGCGGTGGCGTACGAGCTGGCGCGGCGCGGCGCGCGGGTGCGCGTCGTCGACCGGCGGGCGGTAGGGCAGGGCGCGACGCAGGCATCCGCCGGCGTGCTCGCCCCGTTCCTGAGTGCACACGAGGGGCGGCCGCTGGTCGAGCTCGGCGCCCGCAGCCTGGCGATGTTCGACGAGTTCGTGGCGCGCGTGGTCGAGGACTCCGGCGCCCCCGTGCAGTACGCGCGCGGCGGAACGCTCGAAGTCGCGCTGGCGGACGCCGCCATGTCCGGCCTGCGGGCGACGGCCAGGGCATGCGCGGCGCACGACATCCGCTGCGACCTGCTCGGCGCCACGGACGTGCGCCGGGTGGAGAAGCAGTTGTCCGACCGGGTTGCCGGCGGCCTGCTCGTCCACTCCCACGGTTTCGTCGGCGCCGTCGAGCTGGCGGGCGCGCTGCAGCGCGCCGCGGGTGCGTACGGCGTGACGTTCACCTCGTCCACGGCCGCGGCCCGCGTCACGCGCCGCCGCGGCGGTCTGCGCGTGGAGCTGGCCGGCGACTCCATCGCCTGCGACCGCGTCGTGCTGGCGGCCGGCAGTTGGTCCGGCCAGGTGGAGGTGGACGGCGCTCCCGCGACGCCCGTGCGGCCGGTACGGGGACAGATACTGCACCTCGGCTGGCCGGCCTCGCGCCTTTCCCGCGTGATCTGGTCCGCGGAGTGCTACCTGGTGCCGTGGAGCGACGGTTCGGTGCTGGCCGGCGCCACCATCGAGGACGTCGGATTCGACGAGCGCGCCACCGTCAACGGGGTCCAGCACCTGCTGGCCATGACCCGCGAAATCGTTCCGGAGGCGGGGGCGGCCTGGTTCCGTGCCGTGCGCGTCGGCCTGCGCCCCGCCACGCCGGACGAGCTGCCGGTCGTGGGGCCCTCGGCGAGCCTGCCGGGCCTCGTCTACGCCACCGGCCACTATCGCAACGGCATTCTGCTCGCGCCCCTGACCGCGGAGATCGTTGCCGGCCTGGTGCTCGAAGAAGACGACGACCCGGCGCTCGGCGTCATGACGCCGTCCCGCTTCGGGAAGTTCTGACTAGCAGCCCGTGGCGAAAACCCCGCTGCATTCGAGCGACGATGCATCACGCCTGACTGTGTTGCTCGTCACTCACATATCGTCGAATATGCTCGCTCCTCGCGCCTTGTCAGCCGCGCGCCTCGCCGCTCTCGGTGCGACGCGGGGTTTCACCACGGACTGCTAGGCGCTTGATGCGCGGTGTTCGCCTGGACTATCCTTTTTCGATTGTTCACCGCGTCGAGAGCACTCCTAGCTATCGTTCATGGCCAGCTATTCCTGTGACCTGCTAATCGTGGGCGGCGGCGGCGCCGGTCTTCGCGCCAGCATTGCGGCGGCCGAGGCCCGGCCCGACCTGGACGTCGCCGTCGTGTCGAAGGTGTACCCCATGCGGAGCCACACGGTGGCGGCCGAAGGGGGAGCGGCGGCGGTAATCAAGTCGACGGACAGCCTGGAGGCGCACGCCTACGACACGGTGTCCGGCGCCGACTGGTTGTGCGACCAGGACGTCGTGGAGGCGTTCGTCGACGAGGCGCCCCGCGAGATGGTGCAGCTCGAGCACTGGGGCTGTCCGTGGAGCCGCGAGCCGGACGGCACCGTCGCCGTGCGGCCGTTCGGCGGCATGAAGGTGAGCCGCACCTGGTTCGCCGCCGACAAGACCGGTTTCCACATGCTGCACTCGTTGTTCCAGACGTCGCTCAAGTACAAGAGCGTCAAGCGCTACGACGAGTGGTTCGTCTCGCGCCTGTTGGTGGATGACGGCCGGTGCGCCGGCGTGGTCGCCGTCGAGATCGCGACGGGCGAGGTCCACAGCATCCTGGCGAAGGCCGTAATCCTGTGCACGGGCGGCTGCGGCAAGATTTTCCCCTTCACGACGAACGCCAACATCAAGAACGGCGACGGGATGGCCCTGGCGTACCGCGCGGGCGCGCCGCTCAAGGACATGGAGTTCGTCCAGTACCACCCGACCGGACTCCCGGCCACCGGCATCCTGATTACCGAGGCGACGCGGGCTGAAGGCGGCTGGCTGGTGAACAAGGACGGCTACCGCTACCTGCAGGACTACGCGCTCGGAACGCCGGAGCCGAAGCCGGTGCACAGGACGATGGAGCTCGGCCCGCGAGACCGGCTGTCGCAGGCGTTCATCAAGGAGCAGGAGCGCGGCCGCACGCTGGAAGGGCCGTACGGCCACTATGTAAACCTGGACATCCGCCACATCGGCGAGACGGTCATCGACAAGAAGCTGCCGTTCGTGCGCGAGCTGTGCCTGAAGTACGCCAATCTCGACCCGGTGCACGAGGTGATTCCCGTGCGTCCGGTGGTGCACTACATCATGGGCGGCGTGCACACCGACATCCACGGGGCGACGCCGATTGCGGGGCTGTACGCCGCGGGCGAGGCAGCCTGCGTGAGCCTCAACGGCGCCAACCGCCTCGGTTCCAATTCGTTGACCGAGTGCCTCGTGTTCGGCGCGCGGGCAGGCCGGGCGGCGGCCGAGTACGTCGACGGCGCGCCGGCGCCGGGCGCGGCGGTCGAAGCGCAGGCAAGCGACGAGGAGCGGCGGCTGCGGTCGCTGATGGACAAGACCGACGGCACCGAACGGATCGCCGACCTGCGCTCGGAAATGCAGTCGACCATGGAGGAGAGCGCCGGCATCTATCGCTCCGGCGACTCGCTCGCCGCGGGCGCCGAGACGCTGGGCCGCCTGCGCCAGCACGCCCGCCACCTCAAGCTGGAGGATCGCAGCCGTACGTTCAACACCGAGTTCATCTCGGCCCTCGAGCTCGATTACATGCTGGAGCTGGCCGAGATCATCCTGCGCTCGGGCGAGCAGCGTACCGAGTCGCGCGGCGCCCACCAGCGCACCGACTTCCCGGCGCGGGACGACGACAACTTCCTCGCGCATTCCCTGGCGTACCGGAACGACGACGGATCGGTGCGCATCGAGTACTCGCCGGTCACCATCACCAAGTGGCCGCCCGGCGCTCGCGTCTACGGAAAGCAGTGACATGGCGGAGACAATCAGGCTCGAGGTTTCGCGATACCGTCCGGAAGTGGAGTCGGAGCCCACCCTGCAGTCGTACGAGGTGCCGTACAACAAGGACTGGGTGATTCTCGACGCCCTGAACTATGTCAAGAACCAGATCGACGGCTCGGTAACGTTCCGCTGGTCGTGCCGGATGGGCGTCTGCGGCAGTTGCGGCATGATGGCGAACGGCGAGCCGAAGCTGACCTGCGCGGTACCGCTGACCGACTACGACCCCACGCAGCCGATCCGGATCGAGCCGCTGCAGTTCTTTCCGGTCGTGCGCGATCTGGTGATCGACATGTCGAGCTTCCTGGAGAAGCTGTCGAACGTGAAGCCGTGGATCATCCGCGACGACGTGGAGGCGACCGAGGCGGTGGAATTCCGGCAGACGCCCGTGGAGCTGGACGCCTACAAGCAGTTCAGCATGTGCATCAACTGCATGATCTGCTACTCCGCCTGCCCGGTCATCGGCCTCGAGCCGGAGTTCACCGGACCGGCCGCCATTGCCCTGGCCCAGCGCTACAACCTCGATTCGCGCGACAAGGGCAAGGAAGAGCGCATGGACGCCCTGGATGCGCACGAGGGCCTCTGGGGCTGCACGTTCGTCGGCGAGTGCACCAAGGTGTGCCCGAAAAACGTCGATCCGGCCGGCGCAATCCAGCTCTACAAGATGGGGAGCGCCACGGACTACCTCAAGTCGATGCTCTTGCCGTGGGGGACGAAGTGAGCAACCCGTCGCTGGCGCCGACCAGGGAGCTCAAGCTGTACCGCCGGCCGATATCGTTCTGGTGGTGGCTGGACCGCCCCGCGTACTTCAAGTTCGTCGTCCGCGAGTTGACCTGCCTGTTTGTCGGGGCGTTCGCCATCCTGACCCTGCTGCAGGTCCGCGCGGTGGGTGAGGGTCCGGAGGCGTACGCGGCTTTCGCCGCAATGCTGGCTTCGCCGGCAGGCATCGGGTTCAGCGTGCTGGCCTTCCTGGCCGCGGTGTACCACACGGTGACGTGGTTCCCCGCGGTGCAGACGACTATCGTGCTGCGCGTGGGCGAGCAGCGCGTCCCGGGCAGCGTCATCACCGGGGCCCACATGGCCGGGTGGCTGGTCGTCTCGGTGGTTGTGGCCTACATCGTGCTGCGAGGATAGATGGCCAAGCGAAGCCTGACGCCGTTTCTGTGGTTCCTGTTCGGGGGCGGGGGCATGGTGTCGGCGATGCTCTTCCCGGTGCACATCCTGCTGTTTGGCCTGGCGTTTCCGCTCGGCATGCTCGAAGCGCCCGGGTACGAGTGGCTGCACGCCCTGGTTGTGCATCCCATCACGCGGCTCTACCTGTTCGTGTTCATCCTCCTGCCGCTGTTCCACGCCGCGCACCGCATCCGCTATACCGCGTACGACCTGTTCCGGGTGCAGCCGAGCCTGCACCAGCCGATCGCCGTCGTCTGCTACGGCGCGGCCCTCGCGGGAACGCTGGCGGCGGGCTACACCCTCCTGACCATCTCGTAGCAGCCCTAGTGGATGCGGTAGCGCCGCCGGTGCTCCTCCCACTCGTCCTGCTCGGCCTGTTCCTCGAGCTCCCACTGCCGCCGCCGCTCCCGCCGCCGGCGCCGGTGGCTCCAGATGGCGGCCAGCGCCAGGAGCGTGATGACGGACCACTGCGTGAAGGGATGGCCGGCGGCGCTGATCCAGGACTTCCAGGTGTCGTGCCGCGACCAGAAGGAGAGCATCAGGCCATCGACCGGATAGCCGGTCACCTCGTAGAGGGCGACCTCGAACGGTGCGCCGCGGGCCATTCGCGCCAGGATGCGGGCCGGCGCGTCCGGGCCGTAGCGCTCCAGCATGTCGCGGACGACCGCATCCGACAGCGCGTAGGCCCGAGCCACGTCGCGGTCCGAGCCGTAGAAGAGGCCTTCCAGGGCGGTCGCCGACAGCCGCCCGCCGGCAATCACCTCCCAGGCGAAGCGTGACCGGGCGCCGAGGCCCCAGGTCCGTTCGGCGGCGCTGGCCAGACCCTCGTTGAACCAGCGCGGAACGCGCCCGCCGCCACTGGCGCGCGCGGTCAGCACGTGCGCCACCTCGTGAAACAGAACGATCTCCAGCGAGCTGTAGGGATACGACCCTATGCGCGCGGGGAAGAGCACCACCACATCCGCGGCGCCGTCCGCGAATGCCGCCACCCGGGGCGGCGTGTCGCGCGCGAGCGCGGCGTCTTCCGGCACGAGCAGCACACGGATTGGTCCGCCGGCGTCGGAAAGCCCGGTCAGCCGCATGATGCTGGCGAGCCGGGTGGTGTCCAGCTCGCGCACCTGGCTGGCGAGGCCGGCCAGCGAGTCCGCGGCTTCCACCACCAGGATCGGGGGAGCGGGGGAGGCAACGGGCTGCGCGGGCGCCGCCGGCGACGCCAGCACCAGCACCAGCACCAGCAGTACCGCCGCGGGGGCCGCATATCGGGCCATGGGTTGATGCGCCGCCATTCAGCGCGGGCTGTAGGCCGCGGTTACCTGCGTGCTCATGCCGCCCCGTACCGAGAAATCGCCCACGACCGTCATGCGCCGCGGCCGGCAGGCGGCAACGAGCGTGTCCAGGATCTCGTTGGTCGCCCGTTCATAGAACACGCCGCGGTTGCGGAAACCGAGCAGGTAGTGCTTCAGCGCCTTGAGCTCCAGGCATTGTCCGTCGGGGACGTAGGCAATCCGGATCTCGCCGAAGTCCGGCAGTCCGGTCTTGGGGCAGACCGACGTGAACTCGGGGCAGCGGATGACGATCTCGTAGTCGCGCTCGGGCGCGGGATTCGGGAACGTCTCCACCGTGCTGTCCGCCATCGCGCAATTCTAGCAGCCTTGAAAGGCGGTAGAGCGTTGACAGGCGGGTACCCGCACGTTACGATCCGTCCCGATTCCACTACGTTTTTTGCTCGTCTCGAACGCTCCGGCGCGCGGGCGGTCGGGTAACGCAGGCAGCGCGCCGGACTAGGAGGATCTGATGGCTGAAGCCCGCAGAATGGGCAAGTCCGAGCTCTTCTCTCATTTCGCCAACAGGTTTGGCATCAAGCGGATGCAGGCGCGCGAGTTCTTCGAAGAGCTCCGTCAGCTCTCAGAGAGCGAGTTGAAGCGTTCCGGCGAGTTCGTGCTACCCGGCATGGTGAAGCTGGTGGTGCAGAACCGACTCGCCCGCAAGGGTCGCAACCCGGCAACCGGCGCGACCATCGACATTCCGGCCAAGACGGTCGTCAAGGCCCGTATCGCGAAGCAGCTCAAGGATTCGGTGCTGCCGGACTGAGTCTCCGGAGGCGGGCGGCCCGCCGGTGCCGCCCGCCTCGTTCCACTTCACCGGCGGCCCGGCGTCGTGCCGCTGCAGGCGTCTCCGTTTGAGACGCGCCTGTCATGTCAACCAACGTCCTGATGCCACAGCTCGGCGAATCCATCGCCGAGGGAACCATAATCCGCTGGAACAAGGCGGTCGGCGACACCGTCGAGCGCGACGAGCCGCTGTTCGAGATATCGACCGACAAGGTGGATGCGGAGATTCCCTCGCCGGTGGCCGGCACGCTGATCGCAATCGAGGTGCCCGCGGGGGAAACGGTGCCGGTCGACAGCGTGGTGGCGGTCATCGGAGCGGCGGACGGCGCCGCCGGAACGGATCCCCTCCCCGACGCCGCGGCTCCCGGACGCGAAGCGGACGCCGGCGCCGCGGCGCCCGCCGAATGCGGAACGCGATCCACATCCGCCGAAGGCGGGAGGCGACAGGCAACGGTCCGGCTCTCCCCCGTGGTGCGCCGGCTGGCCGGCGAGCACAACGTCGACCCCACCGCAATCAAGGGCACCGGCGCCGGCGGCCGCGTCACGAAGGAAGACGTGCTGCGTTACGTCGAGAGCCGGTCCGCGGTCCCGGGTCGCGTGGAGGCGATGTCGACCATGCGGCGCAAGATTGCCGAGCGCATGGTCGCGAGCCGGCGCACCTCCGCCCACGTGCATACCGTGTTCGAGGTGGACTTCTCGCGGGTCGCCGCGTTGCGCGAGGCGCACAAGGCGGAGTACGCGGCCGCCGGGGCGAAGCTCACCTATCTGTCGTTCGTCGCGAAGGCCGTGGTGGACGCGCTGGCCGAGGTGCCCGTCGCCAACGCGTCGCTCGACGGCGACAACATCGTGCACGGCGATGATGTCGGCCTGGGCATCGCGGTGGCGCTCGACGACGGGTTGATCGTACCGGTCGTCAGGCATGCGCGCGAGGCCGGCGTCCAGGAGCTGAGCCGCGCCATCGCCGACCTGGCGGAGCGCGCCAGAACCAGGCGCCTCGCGCCGCACGAAGTCGAAGGCGGCACGTTCACCATCACCAACCACGGCGCGTTCGGGTCGCTGCTCGGGATGCCCATCATCAACCAGCCGCAACTGGCCATACTGGGCATGGGGGCGGTCGAGCCGCGGCCGGTGGTCGTCGACGGCGCCGTAACCGTCGGGCTGCGCGCGTACCTCACGCTGGGCTTCGACCACCGGGTAATCGACGGTGCGACCGCGGACCGCTTCATGGCGGCCGTCAAACGCAACATCGAGCAGTTCGATCCCGGTCTCCTGTAGGAGCTCGTGGCAACAGCGCCGCTCGAGGTGTGCCGCATGGGCATGGTGCCGTACGGGACGGCGCTCGCACTTCAGCAGGAGCTTGTCGCGAAACGCCAGGCGAACCGCGTGCCGGATACGCTGCTGCTGCTGGAGCACCCGCACGTCGTCACGCTCGGTGCGTCGGCGCACCGGCAGTTGACCAACGTGCTCGCCTCGCCGAGCGAGCTTGCGGACCGCGGCGTGGAACTGCACGAGGCGCCGCGCGGCGGCGACGTCACCTACCACGGCCCGGGCCAACTGGTCGGCTATCCGATTCTCGATCTGCGGCCGGATCGCTGCGACGTGCACCGCTACGTGCGCGACCTGGAGAGCGTGCTGATCGGCACGGCGCGGGCGTTCGGCATCGCGGCCGGGCGCTGCGCCGGCCTGACCGGCGTGTGGGTGGGCAACGACAAGCTGGCGGCCATCGGCGTGCGCCTGTCGCGCTGGGTCACCAGCCATGGCTTTGCGCTGAACGTCGCTACGGACCTCGGCTACTTCGACCTGATCCGGCCGTGCGGCATCCGAGGTCGCGGCGTCACGTCCATTGCGGCCCTGGCGGGGCGTCCGGTTTCCGTCGCGGAGGTCGAGCCGCTGCTGGTGCGCGAGTTCGGCGCCGTGTTCGGCCGCGCGCTGCGGCGATCTGCCGGCTGACATGCCGGCGCCGGGAAGAATCCGTGCCCGTTCCGTGTTTATAGAGAGCAGGAACGGAGAGAGCGGAAGTGGAAAGAGACGCGGAACAGCAATTGGCGGGCCGGCTGCGGCGCGGCGAAGACGCGGCCATGGGTGAGCTGGACAGGACCTACCGCCGGAAGATCTACCAGCTCGCTCTTTCGTACATGAAGAACGACTGGGACGCCGAGGAGGTGACGCAGGACGTGCTCCTGCGTGTCTTCAGGAAGATCGATACGTTCCGGGGCGACGCTGCGCTCTCGTCCTGGATCTACCGCATTACTTTCAATACGGCGATGTCACGACTCAGGAACGCGAGGTTCGGCCGGCCCATCGAGATCCCGGCAGCCGATTTCGCAGCGCCCGCCGAGGCGGAAGCGCCGAGCCGCGAGAGGGAAGCGACGGACCGCTCGCCGCTCGCCGACGACGAGATGTACCAGGCGCAGTTCAGGGGCCGGTTGGCCGGCGTGCTGGCGAAGATGCCCTCGATCTACAGCGCGCCCGTCGTGTTGCGCGACATTCGTGGCATGTCGATGGGCGAGGCGAGTGCGCTGTTGCACCTGAAGCCGGAGACGTTCAAGTCACGGCTCCACAGGGGGCGCCTGGCGGTGCGCGCGAGGCTGGGCGACTTCGCGGACGGGCTGAGTCTCCACGGCAGCACCGCTTGAAACGCTAGCCGGCCAGCGCGGTTTCCAGCGCCACCAGCTCCCGCCCGGTCAGCGCCGGCTCGATGATCCGCGTCACGCCGCCGGCGTCCAGCTCCACGGTCACCGCGGCGGCGACGCCGCGTGCGCCGAGCTCGCCGTCGAGAACCGCATAGCACGCCAGGCCCCTCGTTCCCGCCTGACCGGCGGTCGTTTCGCACAGGCGCGCCGTCGCGGAGGCGAGCGTATACGGCCCGGGCGGCCAGACCAGCGGCACCCGCGCCTGCAGCCGCGCGAAGGCAGCCGCGTCGAGCAGGCGGCTCAGCGCGTAGCCGCGCGCCGTGACCTCGCTCCAGGGAACCACCGGACGCTCGGGTGGCCTGCCCAGCACCGCCAGTGACACGTCGGCCGGCGCACAGCGCAGCTCGACCGCAACGATTGCGCGCAGCGCCGACTGCAGGGCGGCGGGCGCAGCGCCGATCACCTGCCGCCGGGGAATGCCCAGCTCGGTGACCGCGCGCTCCACCACCGGCCGTTGCGGCGCGCCGGCGCAAACGATTACCGCGCGGTGGTTGAAGCGGTGCAGCCGCCGCAGGGTATCCACCGCCGCGTCGGCGCTGCCCCCTTCTCCGGCGTCCCCACTCTCGGCCGTGTCCGCCAGCACGGCTGCATCCGCGCCGGCGGCCGCATCGAGATCGCCGTGCGCGGTCACCCGCGTGCCGAACCGCTCGATGGCGGCCGATTGCTGGATGTCGAGCGCCTTGCCGGCGGCGATGCCGGCGGCCGGGTCGATCAGCCGGACCGCGTTGAAGCGGCCGCGGGAGGCAATCTTGTGGGCAATCGCGCCGCCGAGCGTGCCGGCGCCGAGGATGGCCACGATGGACACGCGCGATATTCTAGCTGCACATGGGCACTTCTGAGAGGCTGGCCAATCGAGTGGCGGTCGTCACCGGCGGATCGCGCGGCATCGGCGCGGCCGTGGCGGCAGCGCTGTTTGCGCACGGGAGCCGCGTGGTGATCTGCGGGCGGTCGCCGGAGGCGCTGGCGCGCGCCAGCGAGCAGGCGCGGGCGGCGGCGCCCCGCACGGAGTCGCCGGGCGAGATCGACACCGTCCAGACCGATGTTCGCGACGCGGGACAGGCGCAACAGGTGATCGAGCGGGCCGAGCAGCGCTTCGGCGGACTGGACATCCTGGTCAACAATGCCGGGATCGGCCGCTTCGGGGAGGATCTGGCGGCGCAGTCCCTCGACGACTGGCGCGCGGTGGTCGACACGAACCTCAACGGCGTCTTCCACTGCTGCCGGGCGGCGGTGCCGGCACTGCGCCGGCGCGGCGGCGGATGGATCATCAACGTCAGCAGCCTTGCGGGGTCCCATCCGTTCGCGGGCGCCGCGGCCTATTGCGCGTCGAAGGCGGCCGTGAACGCATTGAGCACCGCCCTGATGCAGGAAGTGCGCCACGAGGGGATACGCGTCAGTTGCGTGGCGCCGGGTTCCGTCGACACCCGGTTCGGCGGCGGGCCGACCGCGGATGCCGGTTGGAAGCTCGCGGCCGGGGATGTCGCGCGGACGGTGATCGACCTGCTGCGGCACGACGCCCGCAGCCTGCCCAGCTACGTCGAGATCAGGCCTGCCCGGCCGCGGCGGAAATAGCCGCCGCTACTCGCGCACCACCACGAGCTCGACGCCGCCCAGGCGCAGAAGATCGCCCTCCCGGAGCGTCGCCTGCTGGATCCGCCGGCCGTTCACGAACGTGCCGTTGGTGCTGTCGAGATCCTTGATCACAAGCTCGTCCGCCGCTGCCCTGAGGGTGCAGTGGAGCCTCGACACCAGCGGAGTGTCGATGGAGAAGCCCGCAGCCGTCCCGCGGCCGACCGTCTTCTCGGCGCCGGGCAGCAGGCGCAGCGTGACCGCAAGCGATGCATCGAGCGAGCGCAGGATCCACATGTGCGGAGGCTGCCGGCGGCGCTACCGCCGCGCCGGGACGGTCCTGCCCATCCAGTCGGCCAGCGCGGCAGTGACCGCGGTGGAAATCCGTCTTTCGAGCAGTTGGTTGTACCGATCGATGGCGCCGGCCGAAGCGTCGAGCAGCCGGTGGTCGACGCCGGGCAGGCGTACGACCTCCAGGGTCGCCTCGCGCCGCCGCCGTGCTTCCATCAATTGCTCCAGGCGGTCCACGTGCTCTATCGGGATCTGCCGGTCCAGCTTGCCGTGGACGAGCAGCACGGGCTGGCGCGTGCGGCGCACGACCTGCGCGGGGTCGAATTCCAGAAAGCTGCGGAACCAGGGCGTGTCGGCGCGCTGCCGCATGCTCTGCGGTACGTCGTCCCACTCGCCGTCCCCCAGCACGGCGGCAACGATCCGTTCCTGCAGGGCGATCTGCTGCTCCCGCTCCGCCTGCGGCGTCTCGAATTCCTCCAGACGGATCTGCTGTTGCTCCAGCACCAGCTCGGCGCCCGGCGTGCCCGGCGCGGCAAGCAGCGCCACGGCGGCGATGTCGTTCTCGCGCGCCGCGGCCTGGAGCGCAATCCAGGAACCCTCTCCGTGCGCCGTCACGATGATGCGGTCGCGGTCGACGTCGTCCCGCCGTTCGAGATATCTGAACGCCGCCAGCACATCATCGGCGTACGAGTCGAGATTCGCCGATTCGGCCCGGCCGCCGCTCTGTCCCATGCCGCGCTTGTCGTAGCGCAGCACCAGGTAGCCGGCTTCGGACAACGACGCGGACAGCTCGGCATAGATCGGCACGCCCGCCAGGTTTTCGTCGCGATCGACCAGTCCCGTGCCCGGGACGAGCACCACGGCGGGCCAGCCCCGCGGCGGCCGTTCGTGTCCGGTGGGCGCCGTCACGCTGGCCGCGAGGCTGAAGCCGCGCGCGGGCACGCGCACGTCCGTCTCGTCGGCGTCGCCGCCCGCGGTCACGCGCGTGGACACCAGCGCCATATCCTGCCGCGCCACGTCGAGCTGCAGCAGCGGAAAGTTCACCCGCAGCAGGCGGTGGTTCGCGTCCACCCAGACGTCGGCCTCCAGCCGCTGCGTGTCGTAGTGCATCTCGGTGCGGTAGATCAGCGCCGAGAGCTGCATCTGTCCCGTCTGGATCGGCTGGCGCCGCACACCCCGCACGGAGGCCGTTATCTCCGCGCGCGGTGCGACGTACACGGGGATGGATTCCCCCTCGCCGATGGCGTGGAGGCGCGCCGCGAGCGCCTCGTATGCGCCGAAGAAGAAATCCGGAAGCACGACGGCATCCGGGGTGACGGCGTGAGTGGCGGAGGCCAGCTCCTCGCCCTGCTGGATCTCGCTCGTGGCCGAGCCGTCCGCAAACGTGGTGCTCACCGTGTACTGGTCGGCGTTGCGCGCGCCGTCGATGTCGAGCCGGACGGGCCGCCACTCCCGGTCGTAGTCGATGCGGAACGCGCGGATGTTGAGGTCCACCGGGGGCCCGATCTGGCCGATCGATTCGATCCGCCAGCCTTCGTCCGTGTGCGTTACCCCGACACGCTCCACCCCGACCGGAACGGAGCGGACGAAGATGGTGAAGACGGCTTCACCGGGGGCCGGCGCAGGCTGCTCCTGGCCGTGGACGGGGTCGCCGCCGAGCAGTGCCAGCAGCAGTGCGCCGGCCGGGGCGCCGGCCAGCCGGCGGACAGAGCACTCCACGGGCATCAGCATATCATTGAAGGGTTGACCCGTATGTCTCACCAGAATTCTGCTGCGGCCATGAATGCAGAGCAGTATCGCGCCGTGCGCGGCGGCGCGGGCATGATCCGGCGCACGACCCGCGGCCTGCTGGCCGTCGAGGGAGCGGACCGGGCCGACTTTCTGCAGGGACTGCTGACCAACGACATTACCGGGCTGGCGGCCGGCGCCGGCTGCTACGCGGCGTATCTCACGCCGCAGGGGCGCATGCTGGCCGACATGGACGTGTTCAACCTGGGCGAGCGCATCCTGCTCGACGTGGATGGCGCGGGGGCGCCGGCGCTGGCCGCCCGCCTCGACAGCCTGATCTTCACGGAAGAGTCCACCGTGGCCGACCTGAGCGGCACCCATGCGAGTTACGGCGTCCACGGTCCGGCGGCGCTCGACGTGGCCGCGGCGGCGCTCGAGCGGCTGGGCGCCGGCCCGGAGACGGCGTCTGCGGTGCGCGGCCTGGAACCGCACGGTTGCCTGGAGGCGACTGCCGGCGGCGTGGCCGTCGCGGCCGCCCGCGGGGACGAGCTCGGTGTGCCGGGGCTGGCCCTGATCGCCGGGCGCGACGACGCCGGGGCGCTGCGCGCGGCGCTGGCGGCGGCCGGCGGCGCCGAGATCGGTGCAGCCGTGGCGGAGACGGTGCGCGTCGAGTCGGGCCGGCCCGCGTTTCCGGTGGACATGGACGCCGAGACGATTCCGTTGGAGGCGGGCATCGAGGGGCGCGCGATCAGTCTCGAGAAGGGATGTTACGTCGGGCAGGAAGTGATCATTCGCGTCCTGCACCGGGGCGGCGGCCGCGTCGCGCGCAAGCTCGTCGGCCTCACCCTGGGGGCGGCCGCCGATGCGGCACGCCCGGACGTTCAAGTCCCCGCCCGGGGTGCTCAAATCAACCATGACGGCCGGCCGGTGGGGAAGGTGACCAGCGCGGTGGTCTCGCCGATGCTGGACCGCGTAGTCGCCCTGGGCTACGTCCCGCGGGCGCTGGCGGAGGCGGGCGCCCGGGTCGACGTGGAGCTCGGCGGCAATCCCGCGGGCGCGGTCGTTACGGGTTTACCGTTTATTCCGCGGACCGGTTAGCCCTCAGCGTGCCGGTTGCTCCGGTCGTGCGCTTCGACCGCGCGCTTCACGGCGTCGAAGACGCTGCGGGCCAGCTCCTGCGACACCTGCTGGCGGATGGAGCCGCACTCCACGAGTACGCGCTCGGCGTCGGTGTCGATGGCGACATCCCACCGCTCGCGCTCGATCTCGGCCACGGCTGTCCCGTCCGGGGCTTCGGAGACGGCGCCGCCGCGGGCGCGGACGGTCGCCAGCGGCGCGCCGCTGATCAGCAACTGCGCGGCGCGAATCTCACGCTTCGGGATCGTCCGTCCCGCCCAGTAGAACGCCCCGGCGTCCTGGCTGAAGAACTCCAGGCGGTCCTCGACCGGCACCTCGGCGACGACGCTCCGGCCCTCGTCGCGCAGCCGGCGGCGGATGCGCGCGTGATCGCGGTAGCGCCACCGGAGGGTGGTGGCCATCGACAGGGCCAGCAGGACGAGCAGGACGACGAGGCCGACCGCCAGCAGGTCACGCATGCGGGGGTATTGACGCGGACTATGCTATCAAAGCGGCACATGGATTCGGTCATCGTCCACTATCAGGAGATCGCCCTGAAGGGGAAGAACCGCCCCTGGTTCGTCGAGCGGCTCGTGGCGAACCTGCGCGCCGCGCTGGGCGACCTCGAAGGCGCCCGCGTGCGGGCCATCATGGGCCGCATCGAGGTGACCCCCGGTCCGCACGCCGCGTGGGATACCGTCCGCGAGCGCCTGGGCCGGGTGTTCGGCGTCGCCAACTTCGCCCGGGCGCGGCGCGTCGGCCGGAATATCGACGAGCTGGCAAACGCCGTCATCGCCGATCTGAACGGCCGCGAGCCGCGCAGCTTCCGGGTGACCGCCCGCCGCGCCGACAAGACGTACGCACTCACGTCTCCCGAAATCGAGCGTGAGGTGGGAGGGCGGATCAAGGCGGCGCGGGACTGGCGGGTCGACCTCGGAAACCCGGAGCTGGTGGTCCGCATCGAGATCCTGGCGCGCGAGGCGTTCTATTCGCTCGACCGGCATCCCGGTCCCGGCGGTCTGCCGTCAGGCGTGAGCGGGCCGGTGCTGTGCCTGCTGTCGGGCGGCATCGACTCGCCCGTGGCCGCCTACCGCCTGATGAAGCGCGGCTGCCGTGTCCGCTTCCTGCACTTCCACAGCTATCCGATCCTGTCGCACGCTTCCAGGGACAAGGTGCGCGAGCTGGCCCGCCACCTTACGGCGTACCAGCTCACGTCGCGCCTCTACCAGGTGGCGTTCGGCGACATCCAGCGCCAGGTCATGCTGTCGGCGCCGCCGCCGCTGCGGGTCGTGCTGTACCGCCGGCTGATGGTGCGCATCGCCGAGCGGCTCGCGCGGCGCATACGCGCGGCCGCGCTGGTGACGGGCGAGTCGGTGGGTCAGGTGGCGTCGCAGACGCTGGAGAACCTGGCGGTTATCGACGCGGCAGTGTCGGGCCTGCCGGTACTGCGGCCGCTGGTCGGCTCGGACAAGGACGAGATCTCCGGCGAAGCCCAGGCCATCGGCACCTATCCCATCTCGATCATCCCCGACCAGGACTGCTGCCAGCTCTTCACTCCGAGGCATCCGGCGACGCGGGCGTCGCGCCGCGACGTGGAGGCAGCCGAGCAGGCGCTGCCGCTGCAGGAGCTGGTGGACGGGGCCGTCGCCGCCGTCGAGCGCGAGGAATTCAGCTTCCCGCCGCGGCCGAACGCGCCGGCCGCGGGCGAGCGTCATGCGGTTGGGGATGAGGCCGGGCAGCCCCCGCCCGACGCTTCGAGGTAGTCGCGCAGGGCGTCGCTCGTGCTGCGGAAGGCCAGCTCCGGCCAGGGCAGGTTGTCTGCGCCGAACCACGCCGCCTCCAGCGACTCGTCGTCGGCGCGCAGCGCGCCGCCGACGGCCGTAGCGGCGTAGACGATGATGATCGTCGTCTGCCCGGGGTAGGAATACAGGTCGAGGAGGCCGTCGATGCGGATGCGCAGGTTGGATTCCTCCAGCGCCTCGCGCAGGGCGGCCGCGTGCAGCTCCTCGCCGCGGTCGACGAAGCCGCCCGGGAACACCCACTTGCCGTACCCCGGCTCGATGGAACGGCGCACCAGGGCGATCTCGCCGGCGCCGTTGCGGATGATCGTGCCGACCGCCACCTTCGGGTCGACGTAGACGATATGCCCGCAGGCGCCGCACACGGGCCGCGGCGCTTCGCCCTGCTTGACCACCTGCGGCGCGAGGCGCCCGCCGCACTGCGGGCAGAACCGGTAGCCGGCCTCGTGGACATGGGACGTCACCCGTCCGCTCCCGGGGCGGCAGCCGGAGACTGCGCCAGGCGCTTGCGCTCGCTGGCCTTCTCCGCGGCGAGCCGCTCCAGGTCGACGTCGTCGCGCCCGATGAAGCGCATGGCGTCCGCGATGGCCGTGTGGCCGGCCTGCTGCGCGATCAATTCGTGCATCCGGCGGCAGACGCGCCGGTAGGCCGGATGACCTTGCGGCGAGGTGCGCAGCTCGATGACGTGCATCGCCTCGCGCGCGTTCATGCGCATCTGGAAACGGATGCGGTACGCCATCGCGACGGCGTACTGGGCCACGAGCTCGGAATAGCGCCGCGACAGCCGCTCGCAGAGCGCGGCCGATTCCTCCAGCACCCGCTCCCAATCGGACCGGGCGCCGGCCTCGTCGATGGCCGGGTCGGGGGGCGCGCAGCCGTGCCGCGCCGTCAGGTCCTGCCATTCGATCGTCAGCATGCGGTGGCGCTGCAGGTCGCGGAACGCCCCGTAGTCCGAGAGCACGTCGAAGGTGTAGGCGGTCTGCTCGAACGCGCGGCCGGGCCGCTGGCGGCGGTTCGCGCGCGAGCCGACGCCAGTGCGGATGATTCTCACCCGCTCCTCCGCCGGCATCGCCCGCGCGGTGGCCAGCAACCGCGCGTGCGGCAGCCCGGAGCCGGCGTAGAGCAACGCGGCCACGACGCGGGCTTCGCCGTCTGGATCGAACTCCGTGAGCGCGACCTCCGCGTCGGCTGCGGGCTGATCCAGATAGCGCCGCCACTCGGTGTCCGGGTCCGTGCCAGCGGCCACGGCGCGGCCCCGGCGATTGCGTTCCTCCAGGTAGCGGCTCCAGGCGACGCCCCTGTCTTCACGATCGACGCGCTGCACGAACGCCGGAATGATCTTCCGGAGCTCGGGGAGCATCAGGTCCGCCACCTCCCGGCTCTCCGCCAGCGGGTGCGCCCGCATGCGGAGCAGCAGCGCCTCGAACGCCTGGCCGGAACCGTAGATCCCCACGTTGGAGCGGGTGGCGGCCGGCAGCAGGCCGCGCAGCGTGTCGAGAGCCTTGGCGCGGATGGCCGCGCGGTGCACGCCCTCGGAATCGCCCGGCGCGCGCGGGTACCGGACGCGGAAGTGGGCCTGCAGCGGCTCGATCCAGCGCGCGTACGTCTCGAACGCCCGATCCAGCGTGGCAACGTAGTGTGAGCGGTCGTCGGGATCTTCGATCTCGCCCGGCACGACGTACTTCCACTTGCCGCCGGGGCGCTGGGTGTACGGCACGTAGCGGGTCGACTGCTCCAGGTACGACATCAGCCGGCCGCGTTCGAGCACCTTCGTCAGGACGTTCGAGACGCCCTCGCAGGCGATGTGCGCGCCGCCGAGCTGCGCCACCGAGTCGTCGCCGTACTCGTTGAACACCTTCGTGTACAGCCGCTCGGCGCGCTCGCCGCCCGGTCCGGCGCCGGATGGCGCGCCTGCCGGCGCGACGTCGCCGAGGAACTCGTCGAGGAACAGCCGCCGCGCCGACTTGGCGGAGCGCGAGTAGCGGGCGAACAGGGCGCCCTTGACCGCCTCCGGCAGGTTGGTCAGGACGAACACCGGGCTGTCGGTGTTGCCGAAGTACGGGTCGAGCGCCCGTGCCTCCTCGGGCGTGAACGGCTCGGCCGCGGCAAGGGTGGAGGGCACGCGCTAGTATATGTGGTCCAATGTCTGCCGCGTTCGCCTTCAAGCACCGCATCGAGGTCCGTTTTCGCGACTGCGACGCGCTGCGCCACGTCAACAACGCCGTCTACTTCACATACTTCGAGCAGGCGCGGCTCGTGATGGGGGAGACGCTCGGCCTGCGCCGCGTGCTGGAGGACGTCGGTCTCGGTCTCATCCTGGCGCACACGTCGTGCGACTACAAGGCGCAACTGGTGTTCGGCGACCAGATCGACGTGCACGTCGGGGTGGAGACCATCGGGCGCAGCAGCTTCGTGTACCGGATGGAAGCGCGCCGCGTGCAGGACGGCACGGTAGCGGCGAGCAGCCGCTCGGTGCAGGTGGTATTCGACTACGCCGCGCAGCGCACGGCGCCCATCCCCGACACGTTCCGCGAGAAGCTGGAAGCGCTGGTGACCGGCTCGTCCATCAGCGCGTGACAGCCCGCAGGGATGCACGCATGGACAACCCGAAAGGGTACGCCCGGCCCGAGTTGCTGATCGCCCCGCAGGAGCTGGCCGACCGGCTGGAACCGGCGGCCGGTGGGCCGGCGGACGGCGGATCGGAACCCGCGGAGTCGCGCCCGGCGCTGATCGATCTGCGCCCGGCCGAAGCGTTCGCGGCGGGCCACATACCGGGCGCGGCGCATCTCGACCTGTTCGGCGTCAGCCTGATCGACACCGACCCGGCGCCGCTCGAGGCCTTCCTCTGGATCATCGCCCACCTGCTGGCCGCGCGCGGCGTGGATGCCGGCCGGCCGGCCGTGGTGTACGACGAGCGCTCCGGCATCCGGGCGGCGCGCGCCTTCTGGTTCCTGGAGCTGTTCGGCCACCCCGACGCCCGACTGCTCGACGGCGGGTTCGGTGCGTGGGAGCGCGCCGGCCACCCCGTCACGACCGAGGCCGCGCCGCCGGCGCCCGGCCGCTGGACGCCCGGCCGCAAGGCGGCCTGCCTGGCCACGTGGCGCGACGTGCGGGACCGCTTGGGTCAGGACTCCACGGCGATCCTCGACACCCGCAGCGACGGCGAGTACTGCGGCGCCAACGTCCGCGCCAGACGCGGCGGCGCGATTCCCGGCGCGGTCCACATCGAGTGGACGCGCAACCTGGGCGACGACGGCGCGTTCAAGCCCGCATCCGAGCTGCGGGAGATGTATGAGACGGCCGGCGTCACGCCGGACAGGGAGGTCGTGTCGTACTGCCAGGGCGGCTACCGGGCCGCGCACGGCTACCTGGCGTTGCGGCTGCTCGGCTATCCGCGCGTGCGCAACTATCTCGGGTCGTGGAAGGAGTGGGGGGACCGGGAGGACCTGCCGATCGAAACTCCCGGCGCCCCGTAGATTCCGTCTCGCGGTCTACCGCGAGCCGGCTTCCTCGGCTTCCGCGGCGCGGTAGCCGGCCAGGATGTTGTACAGCCCGTAGTTCCCCTCGTGGCAGGCGTACTCGTAGACCCGGTTCTCGGACCGCGCCATCGTCAACTCGACGCTCCACGGTTCGTTGAATCCCGTCAGATCCGTGACCGTGAACTCGTAGAGCAGCGTGTCGGCGTCGAGGCGCGAGAACTTCTCGACCAGGTGCATGTCCGGGCCCAGCGCCTCGAGCAGCTCCATGTTGGGCGCCGGGTGCGCGGTGCCGATGTCCTTGAAGTTGCGGGTCTCGACCACCAGCTTGTCGCCTTCCCAGCGGCCGCGCGAGTCCCCGCGCCACTGCTGGATGTCCGAGGCCAGCGCGGGACGGCCGTCCGTGGGGACCATCCGCACGTCGTTGACCATCTCGTTGAGGATGGCCACGTAACCGTCGCCCTGGAACAACTGCATGAAGTTGTTGTACGCCCCCGGCAGCATCGGCGGCCCGGAGTTGAACCCCAGGATGCAGCGCTCGTCCACGTCGCGATCCTCGGGTCCGGCGTTCCGCTCGCGCGCTTCCGCGCGGGCCTGCATGCGCGCCCGGCCCAGGTCCGTGTAGGACGGCAGCCGGCCGTTGGGCGGGTCGACGATCAGCGACGTGCGCCCGGTGCCCGTCACCGTCGTGCCGTCGTCGAACCAGAAGCGGTTGTAGCTGCCCGGGTTGCCCGCGGGCGGTGCGGTGTCGACGCGGTTCGCCGCCCTTGCTTCGAGCGCGGCCGCGTCGTCATCGGTCAGGAATTCCTGGTCGCCCAGCTCCTCGGGCCGCTGCAGCGGCGTCACGGAGCTGAAGTCCCAGACGCCCTGGAGATCCGGCTTGCCGTCCGGCAGGCGCGGCACCTCCGACGACTGCGCGCCGGCGCCGGCCGGCGCCAGCAGCCCCAGCGCAAACAGAATGGCGAGAACCCGCATGACAGAGACTCGCTGAATCCTCATCTGAAACTCTCCTTCTTGCCACCCGGTCCGTGGCGGTATGAGTCTATCCGTGCAGAATACGCGGGATGGACTGCCCTTCGCAATACCTCCGGTAGTATCATGCCTAGCGACTGGCGGCTGGCTCAACGCGGGAGGCTCACATGGGTTGTCGATGTGGTCCGTCGTTGGTAATCCTCGCCGTCGTGGCCTGCCTGGCCGCGGCGCAACCGGCCGCGGGGCAGGGGACGCCGGACGGCTACGCGGCGCCCCGCACCCCGTGGGGCGATCCCGATCTGCAGGGCATCTGGACGAACACCACCACCACCCCCTTCGAGCGTCCCGAGGAATTCGGCGAGCGCCAGTTCCTGACCGACGAGGAGTTCGCGGCGGCGCAGGCCGACGCGCTCGGCCGCGAGCGCGAGGTTGCGTCGGAGACCTTCGACAACGAAGGCTCCACGGCCGGTCCCGACCACTGGTACGAGCATCACGGGAAGACGTCGAACCGCACGTCGCACGTGGTGGATCCGCCCGACGGCCAGGTTCCGGCGCTGACCGCGGAGGCGCAGGGCCGGCGCGTGATCGGCACGGTCAACCGCGACCGCCTGGAGCTGTCGTACGACACGTGGGAGGACCTGAGCGCGTGGGACCGCTGCATCACGCTCGGCATCCCGGGGTCGATGTTCCCGACCTTCTACAACAACAACTACCAGATCCTCCAGGTCCCGGGATACGTCGTGATCGTCTACGAGATGATTCACGACGCCCGCATCATCCCGGTGGACGACCGGCCGCCGCTGCCCGGCAGCATGCGCCAGTGGATGGGCGACTCGCGCGGCTACTGGGACGGCGACACGCTCGTCGTCGAGGTGGGCAACTACACCGACAAGACCATCATCCATCCGACGCGCGGCACCCCGTCGCAGTTCCAGCACAGCCGCGACCTGCGGGTGGTCGAGCGCTTCACGCGCGTCGACCCGACGACCATCGAGTACCAGGTGACCATCCAGGACCCAAGGACGTTCACCAGCGACTGGACGGTCGTGATTCCGATGAGCACGGAAGGCGCGCCGACCGAAATCCTGGAGTACGCCTGCCAGGAGGGCCAGCAGGCGGTGCGCAACATCCTGAGCGGCGCCCGCGCGCAGGAGCGCAGGGCCGCGGAAGCCGCGCGCTGAACGTCAATCTCGCGGAGTGCATGACATGGCTACACGTGCAGATCGCGGTGGATCGGCGGCGCGGCGGATGGTCGTCGGGCTGCTGCTGCTTGCGGCGGGCGTGAGTATCGTCGCCGGGCCTGCGCCGGTCCGGGCGCAGGAGGTGACCTTCACCCGCGACATCGCACCCATCCTGCAGCGCTCGTGCGTCCGGTGCCACCGGCCGGATTCGATCGCGCCGATGTCGCTGATCACTTACGACGACGTCCGCCCATGGGCCCGCGCCATCAGGGACAAGACGTCGCGCCCCGACGACGATCCGGAGCGGATGCCGCCCTGGTTCATCGAGAAGAACGTCGGCATCCAGAAGTTCAAGGACGACATATCCCTGACGCCCGATGAGGTGGTCCGCATCGGCGCCTGGGTCGACGGCGGCGCGCCGCGGGGCGATCCGACCGAGATGCCGAAGTACGAGTTGGCCGGCGGCGGCTGGACCATCGGCGAGCCCGACCTGATCGTCTCCTCGCCGTCCATGACGCTGCCGGCGACGGCCCCGGACTACTACGGCCGCATCGGTCCGTCACCCACCGGGCTGACCGCGGACCGCTACGTCAAGGCCGTGGAGTTCCGCGAGATCCGGCACCAGGCAGCCGACGTCGAGCGCAAGTCGGGCGACCTGAACTACTTCGTCGTGCACCATGCCGTGGTCGGCGCCACCGCCGGCGCCGCGGACGGCGAACCGCAACCCGGGCAGCGCGGCGAGAACTTCTTCGTGGTCTGGGAGCTGGGCCAGAACGCGACCATCTATCCCGACTCGCTCGGCGTCAAGCTGGCCGCCGGCTCCGCGCTCAACTTCGACCTGCACACGCACTCCATCGGCACCGAGGCGACGTTCACCATCGACGTGGCGTTCAAGCTGCACACCGAGGGGTTCGTGCCGAAGTACACCAACAACACGATGTTCGACTCGCTCACCTACGACCTGGACATCCCGGGCAACAAGGAGACCGTCATCTCGGCGCTCTATCCCATGACGCGGGCCGGCATGGTGCTGAGCTTCGAGCCGCACCTGCACTCCAGCGGCCGCCGCATGTGCGTGGAGGCGCTGCATCCGAGCGGCTACCAGGAAACCATCAACTGCGCCGGGTACAACCACAACTGGGTGAAGGTCTACTACTACGAGGACGATGTCGTGCCCCTCCTGCCGCGCGGCACCATCCTCAAGGTGACGGCGTGGTACGACAACACCGCCGCGAATCCCCGCGTCATCGACCCGCGCAACTGGAAGGGCTGGGGCAGCCGCTCCATCGACGACATGTTCTTCCTCAACTCCCGCGTCGTCTGGCTCACGGACGAGGAGTACGAGGAAGAGGTGGCCGCCCGCGTCGCCACGGCCGGCGCGCCGACACAGAACGACGACAACTAGGCGCGGCGCGCTCGTTGTTCCAAACAGCCTCGTGAACGACGACACGCGAACCGCGATCTTCACGCGCTTGCGGGCGGAGAACCCCGAGCCGACCACGGAGCTAGACTTCGGCACTCCCTTCGAGTTGCTGATTGCCGTGGTGCTCTCCGCCCAGGCGACGGACGTGAGTGTGAACGAGGCGACTGCCAGGCTCTTCCCCGCGGCCCGCACGCCCGCCGCCATGGTCGAGCTCGGCCCGGATCGGCTCAAGAGCTTCATCAGGACCATCGGGCTGTTCAACACGAAGGCCGAGAACATACTGAAGACCTGCCGCATACTCCTCGACGAGCACGGCGGCGAGGTGCCCCGGCGACGCGAAGCACTGGAAGCGCTGCCCGGGGTCGGCCGCAAGACCGCCAACGTGGTGCTGAACACCGCCTTCGGCGAACCCACCATCGCCGTGGACACGCACATCTTCCGGGTGTGCAACCGCACCGGCATCGCTCCCGGCCGAACGCCCCGGCAGGTGGAGGACGGCCTGCTGCGCTCGGTGCCCGACGACTTCAAGCGCGGCGCGCACCACTGGCTGATCCTGCACGGCCGCTACGTGTGCACGGCGCGCAAGCCCCGCTGCGGCGCGTGCGTGATCGCGGATCTGTGCGAGTTCGAGGAGAAGACGGAGCACGGGTGAGAGGGAGGACGATGCGCCGAGCGCTGAAGATTGTCGGAGTCGGGGTGGTGGCTCTGGTCGTGCTCGTCGGGCTGGCGGTCTGGAACCCCGTCGCGGCATCGCGGGTCCTGTGGCCAGTGGTGGAGAATGCGATGCTCGCCGAGCCGTTTCTCGGCGTCACCTCCGACGGAGCGATCGAGCCGGGCCTGTTCCGCATCGAAGCCACGGGCGTCAGCACCGCGCCGATCCGCGATGCCGCGGTCGCGTTTCTCGCGAGCCTCACCCCGGAGCAGCGTGGCCGCACGCTGTTCCCCGTTGACGACCTGGAATGGCGGCGCTGGGCGAACATCAGCATCTCGACGCGGCAGGGCGTCGGCCTCCTCGAGATGGATGCGGCGCAGATCGAGGCCGCGTTCGGCCTGATGGCGGTGACGCTGAGCGCGCGGGGATTCGAGACGTCGCGCAACATCATGCGCCTCGAGGGGCACCTGGCCGACCTGATGGACGACCACAACGAGTACGGCGAACAGCGCTACTGGTTCACGGTGATGGGGGAGCCGTCAGAGCGCGATCCGTGGGGTTGGCAGCTCGACGGCCACCATCTCATCGTGAACTGCTTCGTCCTTGGCGATCAGGTCGTGCTGACGCCGACGTTCATGGGCTCCGAGCCGACCCGCGCCGACATGGGACGGTTTGCCGGCACCGCGATCCTCGAAGAGGAGCTGGCGGCCGGCCTCGCCGTGATCAACGGGCTCGACGACGGGCAGCGCGCGGTCGCGATCATCGATCCGGACAAGACCGCGAACAACAACCACGGGGAGCTGTTCCAGGACAACGCGGTGGTGCCGTACGAGGGCATTCGCCTCGGAGATCTCGACGACGCCCAGCGGGAGCTCGCCCTCGAGCTGATCAGGCTCTACACCGGGAACCTGCGGGCCGGGCATGCGGAGGTCCGTCTCTCGGAGGTGGTGCGCCACTGGGACGACACGTACTTCGCATGGGTCGGGGATACGAGCCCCGACGCGGTCTTCTACTACCGCATCCACTCACCGGTGATCATGATCGAGTACGACCACCAGACGCCGGTGGCGCTCGATGGTCCCAATCGGCCGAGCCGCAACCACGTGCATACGGTCGTGCGGACACCCAACGGCAACGATTACGGCAAGGATCTGCTCAGGCAGCACCTGCTCGAACACCCGCACTGAGCAGGCAGCAACCGTCCCTTGCGGTTCCTATTCTCGGCCGCACTCGCGTAGCCGCTGTGAGCGCCCAAGTGGTGTGGCGCCCGCTGGTGTATAACGTTTTGGTTCCACTGCCCTCGGGCTCACGTCGACAATCCTCCGCGACAACGAGGCGAAACATGAGGACAAGGGACAGGAGACGGCGGTTACGTTCCATCGGTCTGGTCATCGGTGCGCTGCTGTGGCCAGTGCACGGACCGACGATGATGCTGCAGGCCGCGGGGCAGCTTCCCCGGATGGAGCCGACCCCGTTCACCAGCGATCAGGTCGAGCAGGGCAGGGTCGTGTACGAGGCCGACTGCGCGTCGTGCCACGGGCCAGCCCTTGGTGGCGGCCTCGCCTCGTCGCTGACCAGCCGTGTCTTCCGGGCCCGGTGGACGGGGCAGTCCGCATCCGGACTGCGTGACTACCTGCGACAGGAGATGCCTCCGGGGCAGGCGGGCGCCCTGACCGAGGAGCAGTACACGAACCTGGTCGCGCTGATGCTGAGCGAGAACGGATACACGCCAGGTGAGATCCCGCTCGCAACCGGCGACGAGGCCTCCGCCAGGTTGCCGATTCAGTTCCCCGAGATACGCAATTCCAGCGGCGGGCCACTGGCCTGGGACGTGACGCTGCCGCCCTGGCCGACGCCGCCTGCCCCCACCGAGGGCTTGACGCCCGTCACGGACGAGATGTTGCGGAACCCGCCCCCGGGCGACTGGTTGACGTGGCGCCGCACCGTCGACGGTCACGGCTTCAGCCCGCTGACGCAGATCACCGACGCGAATGTGTCCGAGCTGCAGCTGGTCTGGTCGCATACCCTGAGCCCGGGACCCAACCCCTCGACGCCGCTGGTGCATGACGGGGTGCTCTTCGTCGCCAGCGCGGGCAGCACCATCGACGCGATCGATGCGGCGACCGGCGAGCTGCTCTGGACATTCGCGCCGGACAGCAGGGGATCCCGCGGGAACCGGAACATGGCCTTGTATGACGACAGGCTGTACTTCCAGCTCGGACCGTCACGGTTCGGCGCCCTGGACACGCGAACCGGCGAACTGGTGTGGGAGACGGAGTTGTCGGGGCAAGGCGGGGCGGGCGGTCCACTGGTGGCCAACGGCACGCTCTTCCTCGGGGTCGGGGCGTTCCCGGGGGCGCGCGGGACCATGCAGGCGTTCGATGTCAGCGGCGGGACGCCGTCGTGGCGCTGGCGGGCGATCCCCAGCTCGGACGAGCCGGGCGGCAACAGTTGGGCCGGCATGTCCGATGCCGACCGGACCGGAGGCGCCGTCTGGACGACGGCCTACCTGGACCATGAGCTCAACCTTCTGTACTTCGGTACCGGAAATACGTACGACACGGCGTGGTTGGCCGAGCGGCCCGAGTATCCGGGGCAGCGTGACGCGCTCTACACCAACACGACCGTCGCGTTGAATCCCGATACCGGCGAGATGGCCTGGTACTTTCAGCACCAGGCGGGCGATCCGTTCGATCTGGACTGGGCGTTCGAGCGGATGATCGTCCCGTTGTCGATCGATGGCCAAACGACCAAGGTCGTCGTGACGATGGGCAAACCGGGTGTGCTGGACGCCGTGGATGCCGCGACCGGTACGTACCTCTTTTCGATGGACGCCGGCGTCCAGAATTTCATCGCCGAGATCGATCCCACGACGGGAGCGAAGACCATCGACCGTACGCTCATTCCGGTTCCCGGCGCGGACGAGGTCTACACCGTCTGTCCGAACTGGATCGGGGTCAAGAACTGGGTCCCGGGCGCGCTCAACCCCGACACGAAGGTGGCGTTCATGGCGCTGAACGAATCGTGCATGGACCTGGCCCCTGCCAGCGGGTTCGCGGCGCTCTCGAGCGGCTTCATGCCCCAGACCCGTCCGCTGCCGGACAGCGACGGCCGGTACGGGAGGATGCAGGCCTTCGACCTGCAGAACCGCACGGTGCTGTGGACCGATCGGCAACACGCGCCGATGACGAGCGGCGTGCTGGCAACGGCGGGCGGCGTCGTCTTTGCCGGGGGGCTGGACCGGATGTTCACGGCGTATGACGAGACGACGGGGCAGCGGCTCTGGAGCGTGCGTCTGAGCGATGTGCCAGGTTCGGCGCCCATCACCTACGCGGTCGACGGCAGGCAGTACGTGGCGGTGGTGGTTGGTTTCGGCTCCCTGTATACGACCGGCTTCACACAGCTCGTACCCGATATCGCGACGCCGCCGCGGCCGAGCTCCGCGATCTACGTGTTCGCGCTGCCTGACGACGTGCGGTAGGACGACGCGGCCCTCAGTACGCAAACATCAAAATTCGACCCCGGTCATGAGCTTGAGGTTGCGAGCGTTGCCTTCATGGCAGGCGTACTCGTACAGCATGTGGTCCTCTGGGGCGCGCCGGAGCCCGTCGTACTCGATGGTCCACGGCTGAGTAAAGACGTTCGGATCTTCGATCGTTGCCCGGTAGTGGATCGTGTCGGCATCGATCGGCGTGAAGCGCTCCACCACATGCAGCGCGCCGCTGTGGAACACGCCGTGCCCGGTGTTGATTCGGCTGGCCGGTGCGCCTTCGGGCGGGGCATCGTGTCCGACCGGCCACGTGTTGTCGGTGAAGTTCGTCACGTCGACGACCAGGGTGTTGCCCTCCCAGTGTCCCCTCGAGTCACCCATCCCGAGCTTGATCTCGGACGCCACGTGAGGCCGTCCGTCGAGCGGGATGTAGCGGGAGTGATGGTTCCACTCATAGAGGATGATCACGGCCCCGGGCACCTGCAGAATCTGGTAGGTGTTGTACGGCACCGGCAGGTGGGCTCTCGGGAGCGCCGCCGGCAAGCACTTCACGCGCGGATCGAGATGCTCCAGCTTGTCCTGGTTCGCCATGATCTCGTCGCGCTTCTCGGCGGCCCAGTCTTGCAGCAGGATCCGACCATCGGGTGGGTCGATCACCATCGGGGTCTCCGGTCGGACAAAGGGCCGCCGCGGCCTGTCCGGGTCGGGCCGAAAGAAGCGTCCGAAGCTGGCGTTGGGCCCGGAGTAGTCGGTGGGACCCCATGGTTCGCCCCGGGGGGTCTCCATCGGGTGGAGTGGTCCGGGAAGGTAGTGTCCCCGCAGATCAGGGTCACCCCAGGACGTCCTGGACGGCGTGTACTCGGGTTCCTGCCCCGCCAGAGACGTCCAGCCCAGCGCGAGCCCAACCATGACGAGTACTCCAACGGGCACGAGCGATTGTCCATGCATGCCGAATCCCCTGAGCCTTCCGATCTCGGTTGGATGTGAGTGCTACTTTGGTTGACCATGGCCGACACTCAATTATAATCAGCGGGTGCTGGCGGCGCGAGTGTTCCGCCGTGCGAGCACACAAACCGTCTAGGGGAAACCACGTTCGAACGTATCATGGGGTGCCCGGGGCGACGGACGAGGAGACCATGATATGAAGAGAGGTGGCGCGCCTACTTCTACCGGGACGGTGTGTCATTCGAGACGATGACCGAGCCTCAGCGCAGGGAGGCGTTCGCAATGAAGGACCTTCTGTGGCAGTAATATGCGCAGAACCCACATTGAGCCTGCAACTCGATCGCGTGGGAGGTCCTACAGGAAGTGGAGCTTTGCATGAAACGGATTGTCGCGATTGTGATCGTCAGCTGCTCCGCCGTGGTGAGCGGCCAACCGCCGAGTGGTTCTGCGGTCGAATGGCCGTACGTTGGCGGCGACCAGGCTCACACCAAGTATTCAGCGCTCGACGACATCGACCTCTCGAATGTCGACGAGCTGGAGATCGCGTGGGAGTGGGACGCCGGTGAGACGCCGCTGCCGGACGCCCGGCCGGGAAGCTTCCAGGCGACGCCGTTGATGATCGACGGGACGCTCTATTTCTCGACAGCGTTCTCGCGTGTGGTGGCGCTCGACGCGGAAACGGGAGAACAGAAGTGGATCTACGACCCGCGGGTGTACGAAGATGCACCCCGGGGGGCGAGCCCGGCCGGGTTCCACCATCGGGGTCTCGCGTTTCGGCGAGACGGCGATGCGCTCCACCTGTTTCTCAACAGCCGCACGCGCCTCTTCGCGATCGACGCGGCAACCGGCCAGCTCATCCCGAGCTTCGGCGAGAATGGCAGCGTCCTGCTGACGGAGGGGCACGGGCGCGAGGTGCCGCCCGAGACGTATGACCAGACATCCCCGCCGGTGGTGTACGACGATCTGGTCATCGTGGGGAGCCGTGTCCCCGACCGCGTCCAGAAGGAGTACGACACCCCGGGGTCGGTGCAGGCGTTCGATGCGCTGACCGGTGAGCGCCGCTGGATCTTCTTCACCGTCCCCCAGTCGAACGATGCCTTCGGGGCCGACACCTGGGAGAACCAGTCGTGGCGCATTACGGGCCACGCGAACGTGTGGGGCTTGATGTCGCTCGATGAGGAGCGCGGGCTGCTCTATGTGCCGACCAGCACCCCGAGCAGCGACTACTGGGGCGGGCGACGCCCGGGCGCCAACCTCTTCGCCGAATCGATCCTCTGTCTGGACGCGCGCACCGGGGAGCGGCAATGGCATTTTCAGGCGGTGCACCACGGGTTGTGGGACTACGACTTCACGGCGCCCCCCAACCTGGTGACCATCACGGTCGACGGTCGCACCATCGACGCCGTGGCCGAGGTGTCGAAACAGGGGTTTACCTACGTGTTCGACCGTGTGACCGGCGAGCCGGTGTGGCCGATTGAAGAACGCCCGGTCGACACGACGACCGACGTGCCGGGCGAGGTGCCGTATCCGACCCAGCCGTTCCCGACCAGGCCGCCGCCGTTTGCGGGACAGGGCGTGTCGCTCGACGACGCCAATGATCTGACCCCCGAGATCCACGCGATGGCGGTCGAGGAGATGCAGCAGTTTCGTCTGGGGCCGCTGTTCACGCCGCCCAGCCTGCGCGGCACGTTGCAGCGGCCCAACGTGGCCGGCGGCTCCAATTGGGGTGGTGCGGCGTTCGACCCCGAGTCGGGGCTGCTCTACGTCCGGTCCTCGGAATCGACCAGCACGAACCAGGTTTGCCGCAACGAGGGGACCGACCCCGATGTGGACGTCGAGTTTACGAATAATTGTCCGCACGGGGCGTCGGCCATGATCTTCCAGTTGGGCAACCGTCCGGGCGCGGTCGAGGTGGCCCGGAGCCGGCTGGGGCCGATCCCGCTGATCAAGCCGCCGTACGGCCGCCTGACGGCGATCGACCTCAATCAGGGCGAGATCGCCTGGCAGATGCCGCTCGGCGAGGGGAGCCGCATCCTCCGCAACCACCCGTTGCTGCGCGGCGTCGAGCTGCCGGACCGGCTGGGTGGGGGCGGCCGCGGCCCGCTGGTGACCAAAGGAGGCCTCGTCTTTATCGGCAGCTCCGACGGGCATCTCTACGCGTTCAACAAGACGACGGGCGAGGAGGTCTGGCGCGGGGCCACGCCGTTTCGCCCGGGCGGCAATCCGATGACCTATCGGACCGCGTCAGGCCGGCAGTTCGTGGTCGTGCCGACGGGGGCCGGACCGGATGCGGCGCTGGTGGCGTTCGCGAGTTCCAATTGAACTCATTGGTGACGCTGGCATTGCCCCAGCGATGATCCCGAAGGACGACGAGGAGAAACGATGTTGAATCGAAAGAGTAGTGCTGGTATCGCGATTTGGCTCGTGTTGGCTGCGGCTGGACCTGGTGTCGCCTTCGTCCACGCTCAATCCGAGAGCGACGGAGCTTCCTACACGCCGGATCGGACACCATGGGATGAGCCCGACATCCAGGGTATCTGGAGTCCCGGCTACATCCTGACGCCGCTGGAACGTCCCGAGGAGTTCGCGGACCAGGAGTTTCTGACCGATGAGGACGTAGCGGCCCTCGAAGAGCGGGCCAGTGTTCCCCGCCGAGACCAGCGCGCCGAGGCAGGTACGGTCGCAGACGTCGAAGGCGCCTACAACGAAGCCTACACCGGTCGCGGGAAGGAGGTCGTCAGCACACGCCGAACGTCGTTGATCGCCGATCCGCCGGACGGAAAGATCCCGTACACGGAACGCGGACAGGCCGCTGCGACCGCCGCCCGCGCGAAGTTCGTGTCCGAGATCGCCGACAACCCCGAGGATCGACGGGACCTCGATCGGTGCCGGGGCGTGAGCATCCCCTTCGTATCAGGAACGTCAGGCACGTTCAGCCGTGTGGTTCAGACGCCTGACGCAATCATGATCTACCACGAGGACGGCCACATCGGAGGCGGGTACCGCACCGTGCACATGGACGGCCGCTCGCACTTGCCGTCGCACATCCGCCAATGGCTGGGCGATTCTGTCGGATCCTGGGAGGGGAACACGCTGGTGGTGGACACGACGAACTTCACCGACCAGACGAGCTTCCATGGTTCGGGAGCCGGGCTTCACATGGTCGAGCGGTTCACGCCCGTTTCGGAAGACCTGATCATGTACCGGGTGACCGTCACCGACGAGACCGCCTGGACACAACCGTGGACGGTCGAGCTCCCGCTGCACCGGATTGACAATCAGGAGAACCAGATCTTCGAAGCGGCCTGCCACGAGGGCAATTACGCCCTGACGAGTATTCTGGCGGGGGCACGTGTGCTGGAGGGGCGGGAAAGTACCCGCTAGCCGCGATACGGAGAAGGTTGAACTACACTCGGTACGCGACGCCGTAGAACACTCGGAACAAGGGGACAAGCACTATGCGTTCCAGAATCGTCTTGGCTGTCGTCGTCGCGCTGGCCTTGCTGCTACCCCCCTCCGTCGGAGCGACCGGCTCCAACGACCAGCAACTGGTCGAGGCCGCCGCGGAGCGCGACAGTCGGACGGTGCGCGCTCTTCTGAGCGATGGTGTCGACGTCAACTCGTCTCGGGCGGACGGCACGACAGCGCTTCACTGGGCGGTTCACCGTGACGATATCGAGCTGGTCGAACTGCTGATACAGGCCGGCGCCGACGTGGACGTGAGCACCGATAACGGGGTCACCCCCCTCGCGCTGGCCTGTGAGAATCGTAGCGTTCCGGTCGTCGACCGACTGCTCGCGGCCGGTGCCGACGTCAACGTTGCGAAGACCAGCGGCGAGACGCCGCTGATGATGGCGGCCCGCACCGGCAACCTAGAGGTCGTCGAGGCGCTGCTGGCCCGCGGAGCCGACGTCAATCGCCGGACCCACAAGAGTCTGCAAACTGCTCTGATGTGGGCGGTAGCCGAACGCCGCCAGGTCATCGCCGAGCGGCTCATCGCGGCCGGTGCGGATGTCCGCCCCAGCGCAGCCAAGGGCTTCACCGCGCTCCTGTTTGCCGTGCGGAACGGCGACCGGGCGATGACGCAGCTTCTGCTCGACGCCGGGGCCGATGTCAATGACCCTGGTGGGGACGGGACGCACGCCCTCGCCCTGGCGGTCGTCAGCGGTCGTGACGACCTTGCCGTGTTCCTGCTCGAGCAGGGGGCGGATCCGAACGGCTTGATGTTCGGGATTCCGGCGTTGCATGCCGCGGCGGGGCCGATCGGGATGTGGCTGCGCGAGTGGCTCCACCTCAGGCGGGCCGGTGTGACTTACAATCTCCTCCCCTTCCCGCTGGCGCGCCGCCCGGCGCTTGTCAAGGCGTTGCTGGCGTCCGGCGCAGATCCCAATGGGCGTATCACCACCTCGACGACGACGCTCTTCTTTACCAAGCTGAGCCTGGGGGCGTTCGATCTGTTTTCGAACGGCACTGGAGACCTCCGAGGTGCGACGCCGCTCTGGGTCGTCGCATACGCTTCGCAGGGAGGACACCGAATCAATGTAGGTAGGGACGACCTCAGAGAGGACGCACAGGCTCGAGAGGCCGCACCCTCCTATGCGCAGGTCATGCAGATCCTGCTTGACGCGGGCGCGGACCCGAACCTGGCCACCGCTGACGGAACGACGCCGCTGATGGCGGCGGCCGGCCTCGGTCATGGCGGTGGCGGTCCCGAGCGGCCGCGGCCGCAGGCCGTGCCGCCGGTGCAGCTCCTGCTTGACGCCGGGGCCGACGTCAACGCGGTCAATGAGGCGGGGTTCACGGCGCTGCACGGCGCGGCGTTCGTGGGCATCAACGAGGTGGTGCAGGTCCTCGCCGACCACGGAGCCAACCTCGACGCACAGGATTTCATGGGGCGGACACCGTTTCGGATCGCGGAAGGCGCGAAGCAGCAATTCTCGATGAGATCGTCCCCCCACACCGCGGAGTTGCTGAAGAACCTGGGGGCCGATACCAGCCTGGGGGTGCCGGGCGAGGTTCTCCAGCGCCAGTTGCAGCGTGACGAGCAGCGCCCGGCCGACGAGACCCCGCGCTGATGTTCAGCACAAGAAGGTTCGCCATGATGAGAACGATGAGACTCACGCATCCGATACTCGTCGCCCTTGGGCTGACCCTGCTCGCGAGTGGACTGCCGGCGCTGCCCGCCGCTGCGGCGGAGCCGCAGGCGGGCGACGGTGCGGCGACCCCCACGCTCTTCGATCGGTATTGCGTCGGCTGTCACAACGAGCGGCTCAAGACGGGGGGGCTGGTGCTCGACGGCATCGACCCCGATCGTGCCGACCGGCACGCCGCCGTGCTGGAGGAGGTGGTCCGCAAGCTGCGGAGTGATCAGATGCCGCCGGCCGGCCGGCCTCGTCCCGCACCCGCGGAGCGCGACGCGTTCGTGCGCAGGCTCGAGACGGCGTTGGATCAGGCAGCCGCGGCGACTCCAAACCCCGGTCGGGTGGTCGTTCGCCGTCTCAATCGACTCGAGTATGTGAATGCGGTTCGGGAGCTGCTGGCGCTCGAGGTCGACGGCGACGCGTTGCTGCCGGCCGATGATTCGGCGTTCGGGTTCGACAACAACGCCGAGATGCTGTCGCTCAACCCGTCGCTGATGGCGCGCTACGTGTCGGCGGCGACGAAGGTCAGTCGCCTGGCGATGAACAGCGCCGCCATCCGTCCCGTTACGGAAGTGTTCCGCGCTTCGCCGTTTGCCAGGCAGAACGAGCGGATGGGGGACGACTTTCCGTTCGGCACGCACGGCGGCCTGGCGTTCCGCCACACGTTCCCGCTCGACGGGGAATACGCCTTCAGGATCCGGATGCAACGGAACCTGTTTGCGCGGACGATTCGCGGCACTGATGACGAGCACGAGATAGAGGTGCGTCTCAATCATGAGCTGCTGCGACGTTTCTCCGTGGGCGGGCAATACCCCGGCGTCGATATCGGGCTCACGGTGGGGATTGCCGAGGACGACATCGAGGGACAGCAGCGCCACGCTTACCGCATGTCAGCCGACGATCACATGGAGTTCCGGCGGGTCGTCGAGGCCGGTACGCATCTCGTGACGGTGGCGTTCACCGACACGGCGCCGTCGGTCTGGCAGAACGTTCCGCTCATGCCGAAGTCGATCAAGTCCGAGATGTCGACAGATGACGCCGGTGATCCGGGGATCGACCGGGTCGAAATCTCGGGGCCGTACGACGGGACCGTGCCGGACGAGACCCCCAGCCGCTCGAAGATCCTCGTCTGTCGCCCGGACGCGGCCGGTGACGAGCTGTCGTGCGCGCGGCAGATCCTCGAGACGCTGGCTCGTCGCGCCTATCGACGCCCCGTGACAGACGCCGACATCGATCCTCTGCTCGACTTCCATGCCGAGGGCCGGGCGCAGGGTACGTTCGACGACGGGATCGAGCGCGCGATCGAAGCGCTGCTGGTGTCACCCCATTTCCTGTTGAGGGTCGAGCAGGATCCAGCCGGCGCGGCACCTGGAACCATCTATCGACTCAGCGATATCGAGCTCGCGTCTCGTCTGTCTTTCTTCCTCTGGAGCAGCCTGCCGGACGATGAGCTGCTGGCGGTGGCCGAGGCGGGGAGGCTCCGGGAGCCGGCGGTGCTCGAGCGACAGGTGCGACGGATGCTGGCCGATCGCCGGGCCTCCACCTTCGCGACCAACTTCGCCAACCAGTGGCTCATTACCCGCAACGCCTCGGTCGTCGAGCCGAATCCCAGGCAGTACCCGAACTTCGACGATTCGCTGCGCCGCGCGATGATGCGCGAGGTCGATCTCTTCATTGACAGCCAGGTGCGCGAGGACCGCAGCATCCTGGAGCTGCTGACCGCGGACTACACCTTCCTCAACGAGCGGCTGGCGGGACACTACGGCATCGCGGATGTCTACGGAGGCCACTTCCGCCGCGTGCAGCTTGCCGACGACCGCCGGCATGGCCTGTTGGGCAAGGCCAGCGTCCTGACGGTGACCTCCTATGCGCACCGCACCTCGGTCGTCACGCGAGGCAAGTGGGTGCTCGAGAACGTCCTCGGGGTGCCGCCACCGGACCCGCCGCCGAACGTGCCGGCCCTGGAAGAGAACGACGGCAGGAGCGCGCCGACCTCGCTGCGTGAACGCATGGAACAGCATCGGAGCAATCCGGTCTGCGCCTCGTGTCATCAGATGATCGATCCGCTCGGGTTCGCGCTGGAGAACTACGACGCGACGGGCGGGTGGCGGGACCTCGACGACGGGTTGCCGGTCGACGCATCCAGCGAGATGGCGGACGGCAGGCGGATCGACGGCCCGCGTCAGTTCCGCGAGTTCCTGGTTACGGAACGCGGCGACGCGTTCGTGCAGACCGTTACGGAGAAGCTCCTGACCTATGCCCTCGGCCGTGGTCTGGAGTACTACGACATGCCCACGGTCCGGGAGCTCATGCGTCAAGCCGAGCGCGACGACTACCGCTGGTCGTCGCTTGTCCTCGGCATCGTGCGGAGCGACGCATTTCAGATGCGTCGAGTCGCCGCAGCCGATACCGCCCGCCAGGCAAGGAGGACGCCGTGATCATCACCAAACAGCATCTGTCCCGGCGCACGGTTCTGCGGGGTCTCGGCGCCTCGGTGGCGCTCCCCCTGCTCGACAGCATGGTGCCGGCCCTGACCGCGACCAGCCGCACGGCGGCAGCGCCGGTTCAACGTCTCGCGATGGTCTACGTGCCGAACGGGATGGCGATGGGCTACTGGATGCCGAAGGCCGAGGGGCCGCTCGATGAGCTTCCGCCCACGCTCGAATCACTGTCCGATTATCGCGACAAGATCCTGATGGTCAGCGGGCTGGCCGACAAGTCGGCGGGGCTGTCGAACCGGGGTGGTGACCATGCACGCGCGGCGGGCACCTATCTGACCTGCGTTCCCTACCGGGCGATCTCCGATTCCAACGTTCATGCGGGTGTGTCGATGGATCAGATCGCCGCGCGGCAGCTCGGGCAGGAGACCCAGCTGGCGTCGCTCGAACTTGCCCTCGATTCGGTGGCCGTGCTGGGCAGCTGCGACGGGGCGAGCTGTGCCCTGACGAACACATTGGCGTGGCGCACGCCGACGACGCCGCTGCCCTGCGAGAACGATCCGCGGGCGATCTTCGAGCGACTGTTCGGGACGAGCGGCAGCACCGACGCCGGGGCGCGGCTCGAGCGGATCCACCGCGACCGCAGCATGTTGGACTTCGTGGGTGAGCAGATCGCCGACCTGGAGCGTGTACTGGGATGGTCCGACCGGACGAGGCTCGACCAGTATCTCGAGTCGGTGCGAGACGTCGAACGACGTCTCCAGATGGCGGAGGCGCAGAACGCACGGGAGCTGCCCGTGGTCGACCAGCCGATGGGGATCCCCAGCACCTACGCCGAGCATGCAACGCTGATGATGGATCTGCTCGCGCTGGCCTATCAGACCGACCTGACGCGGGTCAGCACATTCATGCTGGCGCGCGAAATCAGCGGGCGGGCGTATCCGGAGATCGGCGTGCCCGACTCGCACCATCCGTTGTCGCATCACATGAATGAGCCGGCCAAGCTCGAGCGGCTGTCGAAGATCAACGCGTTTCACATGGAGCAGTTCGCTCATCTGGTGGAGACGCTGGCCACGACGCCCGACGGTGACGGCACGTTGCTGGACAGCTCGCTTCTGGTCCACGGGACTGCGATCAGCGACAGCAACACGCACTTCCACGATGACCTGCCGATCACGATGGTGGGTGGGACCACGGCCGGGCTCAGAGGAGGACGGCACGTTCGCTTCGCCGAGGGCACCCCGTTGGCGAATCTCTGGGTGACGGCCCTCGCGATGATGGATGTGACGGTGGACGCGTTCGGTGACAGCAACGGTCAGCTGGAGCACTTGACCGATATCGCATAGGCAGGCCGAGCCGGTCGCTCGCTAGTGGGAGAAATACGACGATGAGCATCAAACACGCGATGGCAATCCTCGTGGCCGGGGTGGCGGCCTTGTCCACGGTCGTAACGGCGCAGTTGCCGGTCCCGGTGCCCATCAAGTCGAAGCCGATCGACCCCGAGCCGGTGGAGATTATCAGGACCGACTTCGATCCGCGCGAGCTTGCCGAGGAGCTCGAGCGGATGCGGAGCAAGCCCGAGGCGCCGGGGCAGCAACTGTTCGTCTCGCGCTGCGCCATCTGCCACGACCCGATCGGGCAGCCGGGCAGCGGTGAGACACTGGGCCCGTGGTTGGATGCGGAGCTGGTGTCGTCGCAGGGGGAGGAGGCGGTCCGCGCCTCGATCCTCAACGGCACGGCCAACATGCCCGGGTTCCAGCACCAGTTCGATGCCGCGCAAGTAGACCAGGTCATCGCGTATATGAAGACTGTCCCGGCCGAGGTCCGGCGCTGGGTGCCGACCGGGGATCGGATCAACGCGGCGCTCTGGGAAACCCCCAGCGCGCCGGGCATGCACCTCGCCGGCACGACGACCGCCGCGAGCGGTGAGCCGTTGCACGGCGTGGCCGTGTCGGCCCGCCGGGTGGAGAGCAACTACACGACGACGGTCTATAGCGATGAGCAGGGCGGGTACGTCTTTCCGCCGCTGCACGAGGGGACCTACAAGGTGTGGGCGCAGGCGACCGGCTTCGAAACCAGCCGTGCGGACGCCACCTTGAGCTCGAGGACCCACCAGACGTTCACGCTGCGGCCGATCGCCGATGTCACGCCGCAACTGCGCGGTCCGGAATGGCTGGCGGCGCTGCCGGAGGAGACGTTCGAAGATCGGCGGATGAAGGAGATCTTCCGGGTGCAGTGCTCCGAATGCCACCAGGCCGGCGTCCCGCTGCAGAACCGGTTTGACGAGCGCGGATGGCGGGCGATCATCAGCTCCATGGAGAAGGCCGGCTACAACGGGCTGAACGCGTCGAGCAACCGCCCGCCCGTGGCGATGCGGTACCACAAGAACGAGCTCGCCGAGTACCTGGCCCGGATGCGGGGGCCAGGCGAGTCGCCGATGGAGCTCAAGCCGGTACTGCCCCGTCCGACCGGTGATGCCGCTCGCGTCGTGATCACCGAGTACGACGTGCCGGTGGCCGATACGGGTGAGTTCGTGTTGTGGAATGGAGAGGATTGGTCCGAGGGGACGCCATCGGGGGCGCACGGCGGACGCAGCGGTCCCCACGATGTGGCCATCGACCAGGACGGCAACGTGTGGATCGCCCCCTGGGCGAGCGCGTCCCAGTCGCTCCGAACGCTCATCAAGCTCAACCCCGAGACCGGCGCCGTGCGCTCCTACAACAAGGTGCGCACGAGCCCGCGTGACCGGGTGTACACGCATGGGATCTACGTCGATCAGAAGGGCATCATGTGGTTCAACGTCAGTGGAATCCTCGGCCGGGCGGATCCGGAGTCCGATGAGATCACCACCTTCACGCCGCCCGCCGGCATGCGAGTCGCCGGCACTCAGGATGTCGACGCGATGGGCAAGGTCTGGATGGGTTCGACCGAGGGCGTCCTCCGGTTCGATCCCGAGGAGCGAACCTTTCAGTACTTCCAGAATCCCGCCGCCACCGGCGGCACCTATGGCGTGACCGGTGACCGCCTCGGCAACGGGTGGTGGGGACGATGGACTCGAGATGTCGTGGGGCACGCAGACGTGGAGACCGGCAAGACCTACGAGATCCCGATGAGGCCGCCGGGTGCGGTGAAGCCGGAATCGTTCATGACTGACGCCGACAAGGAGTTCTACTACAACCATGGCGCGCTGAGGTTCATGTGTTGCGTGCCGTGGATGCCGGGTGGCCAGGCGCCGCGGAGAATGGGTGCGGACAAGAACGGCGACGTGATCTGGGTCAGTAACTGGTGGGGCGGGAATCTCGCGGAGATCGACATCCACACCAGGGAGGTGACCTATCACCCGCTGCCGCACAAGGGGATGCACCCCTACTCGGCGGTCGTCGATAACGACCACAACGTGTACACGAACGTGAGCAGCGACGACTCGGTGGCGAAGTTCGATCCGAGCACCCGGGAGTGGACTGTCTACCCGTTGCCGAGCCGCGGCACGGAAGTGCGGCACATCGCCGTCGATGGCCGCAACGGCGACGTCTGGGTGCCCTACGCGACCACGAATCGGGTCGCTCGGCTGCAATTCCGGACCGAGGCCGAGCTGCAGGCTCACAGGGCGGACGCCGTGCCGCGTCCTTAGGCCGATGCCGTCCGGGCGGCGCCGCGCGGCTCGATCGGCAGCTTGACGAAACGTCCCCACGCCACGAAAGCGGCAAGACGAGGGACCCATCCCGGCACGTGGTTGATCGAGGCCAGCATCTCCGACAGCGCCTCAATCGTCATGAACGTCTTCATGCCCCCGGACAGGCCGACAGTCGCCCTGTCGCGAGGTCTCGGAGGTCATCGGATGGCACATCACAAACTGGTCGCACACAGCCTGTTGCTCATCCTTGGCGGAAGTCTCTGGGGGTTGGCGACACCGCCGGCGGCTGTCGCGCAGGAATTCGAGCCGGTCACGGACGAGATCCTCGGAAACCCTGACCCTGAAGACTGGCTGCACTGGCGGCGCACTCTCAATGGTTGGGGGTACAGCCCGCTCGACGAGATCAACCGGGACAACGTCCATCAGATTCAGCTCGCGTGGTCGTGGCAAATGCGCCCCGGTCTCAGCGAACCGACGCCGTTGGTCTACGACGGGGTGATGTATCTGCCGAATCCCGACGGGTACGTCCAGGCGGTCGACGCCAGAACCGGCGACCTGCTCTGGCAACACCGCCGGCATCTGTATCTGCACGACGTCGAGACGGGCCAGGTGCTTCACCAGACGAGGCTCCCGTCTCCGGTGCAGGGTTATCCGGTCACATACGCGGTCGATGGAAAGCAGTATCTGGCGATACCGGTCGGCGGCGGCCGGGCGCCGGGCGCACCCAACGCGCTCTTCGTGTTTACCCTGCCGCCAGATTGACCAACAGGTTTCCGTCAACGTCCAGGGAGATGCGGATGGACACGTAAGACCACCTCGTCCCGCTCCATCTGGCACGTCAAGGCCGAGGCAGCCAGGGCGGTGCGCTGGCCAGCGCCCTCCGGTCCGTGCTCGAGTGGGCCATCGCGATCGACATCGACCTGCGCAACGACAACCCGTGCGACCGGTCGGTAGTGGCGCGGCGCATTCTCTCTTGACACCCGCCCATAGTTGTGGGCAGACTAGCTGTCCTGTGGCGCGCCCAGCGCCTGTGAAGGGGGCCGGCACCAGGGGGGTTACTCGTGCCTATAGTCTTCGGAGCGAAACACCTGCTGGTCGCAGCAGCTACGGTCGCCGTACTCCTTTTCATGGAAGTTGGTGCCGTTGGACAAGAACTTGGTGCCGTTGACCACAGTGTGTCGGCGCTGCCAGAGACTGAGCAGGCGCCGGGATATAACCCGACGACCCCAGCAAAAGTGGAGCTGGGCAGGCTGCTGTTCTGGGACCCGCTTTTGTCGGGACCCCAAGACGTAGCCTGCGCGACGTGCCATCATCCCGAATTCGCCTATTCAGATGACCGCGACCTGTCGACCGGCGTGACGGGCATCGGCCTGGGCCGCTTCCGGCGTGACGGGCATCTCGTCAAACGCAATAGTCCGACGGTTCTGAACGTTGCTTTCAACGGCATCGATGAATCGGGCCGCTACGACCCGGCGACTGCGCCGACGTTCTGGGACAATCGCATCAGGAGCCTCGAATCGCAGGCGCTCGAACCGCTCAAGTCGTTTGAGGAAATGCGAGGGGACACCTACCCGGAGGATGAGGCTGTCGCGAGAGTGGTGGCGAAGCTCCAGGCCAACGCCGAGTACCAGAGCCTGTTCGCCGAGGCCTTCGGCAGTGAACAGCCGGTCAACGCGGAAAACCTGGGCAGGGCGATAGCGGCGTTCATGCGGTCGCTGCTGGCCAACAACTCTCCGTTCGACCGCTACATGCGCGGCGACCGCAGCGCCATGACGGAGCAACAGGTCAGGGGCATGCAGCGCTTCGACGAGATCGGGTGCATCAGGTGCCACAACGGGCCCATGTTCTCCGATTACAAACTGCATGTCCTGGGCGTGCCCGACAACCCCGCTCTTGCATCAGGTGCCACGACGCCCGCCTCCGACGGAGGCGCGCAGAACCCTCCTTGCCCGGCAGCTCCTCCGGAGCCGCGTACTGCAGCGTCCCGAGCAGCGTGCGACAGCTATGCGTTTCGCACGGCGTCGCTGCGCAACCTCGAATTTACCTTCCCATACGGGCACAATGGCATGTTCCGGACGCTGCGCGCCGTCG
>JAJEEU010000078.1 GCA_022820825.1 Vicinamibacteria bacterium | reverse complement strand
CCGCACCGTGCCGGCGCGCGCCGCCCGCCCCGTACGGGTGCTGCCGGGGCCGCACGACGACCGCTTCGGCACCGCGGGCGCGGCGGCGCTGGCGCATGCGGGTTATCGCGTGGGGGCCGCATCCGATCGGATGGGCTACCGGTTGGAAGGGCCGCCGTTGCAGCAGGAAGGCCCCGAGTTGTTGTCGGCCGCCGTGCCGGCCGGCGCCATTCAGGTGCCGCCGTCGGGCGAGCCGATTATCCTGATGGCCGATCGGCCGACCACCGGCGGTTATCCGCGCATCGGGACGGTGATTAGTGCGGATATCCCCGCGCTGGCGCAGTTGGCGCCCGGTGAACCGGTAGAGTTCGAGACCTGCGGCCAGGAGGCGGCCGTGCAGGCGCTGATCGAGCAGGAGCGCCGATTGCTGGCGTGACGAATGCGCGCCGCGGCGGGCGATGTTCATGGTTGAAGGGAATACGGAGCGGATCGCCGAGGCATTCGCCGTCGCGCTGGGCAGGGACCGCGTGCGGCGCGCTGTCGCGTTGGACAGCCGCACGACCTTCAGGACCGGCGGCGCCGCCGACTGGTTTCTGGAGACGCGCAGCGCGGCGGAAATCGTGCGCGCGATCGAGGTCTGCCGGCAGGTGGCGCTGCCCGTGACGCTCCTCGGCGGCGGGTCGAACGTGCTGGTCGGCGAGCGCGGGGTGCGCGGCCTCGTGCTCCGGATCTGGCGCGGCGCAATCGGGATTCCACGGCCCGGCGTGGTGCGCGCGGACGGCGGCGTGACGCTCAACGGCCTGATCCGCTGGATGGTGAGCCGCGGCCTGGCGGGCCTGGAGCGCTGGGCCGGAACGCCCGGAACCGTGGGGGGCGGCTTGCACGGCAACGCGCATTTCCAGGGCGAGCTGCTGGGCGCCCACCTCGTGCGGGCGTGTCTCGCCGACGCGAACGGGCGCGTGCGGGAGGTGGCGCCGGCGGCGCTGGAGCTCGGGTACGATACGAGCCGGCTGCAGCGCAGCGGCGAAGCGGTGTTGTGGGCCGAATTCGCGGCGCATGACGACGCGCCGGCCGCCCTGCGCAAGGTGGCCGGCGCTTCGCTCGCGTATCGCAAGCGGACGCAGCCGCTGGCCGTGCCGAGCGCCGGGTGCATCTTCCAGAACCCGGATGGCACGCGCGATGCGGTGCCTGACGGCATTCCGCCGTCGGCGGGGGCGTTGATCGACCGCGCCGGGCTCAAGGGCCTGTCCGTGGGGGGGGCACAGGTTTCGCGCCTTCACGGCAACTTCATCGTGAGCGAGGGGCGGGCGACCGCCAGTGACATCCGCCGCCTGATGGAGACGTGCCGGGAGACCGTATACGGCCGGCTGGGCGTGATGCTCCGCGACGAGATCGTGTGCCTCGGCGAGTTCGACTGGCAGGGTGCGCCGGCGCCGCGGCGGCCGGCGGAGGCGTGCGGGTAGCGCAGATGCAGGATTCGAGGGGTGCAGGATCGACGCGGCTGGTCGTCGAGGGCGGGCACGCGCTGGCCGGCAGCGTCGAGGTCGACGGGAACAAGAACGCGGCGCTGCCGCTGCTCGCCGCCTGTCTGCTGACGGACCAGCCCTGCCGGCTGAACAACGTCCCGAGAATCAGGGACGTCGGGGTGATGGTAGAGCTGCTCCAGGGACTCGGCGCCGAAGTCGAGGGGATCGGGACTTCCACGCTCGACGTGCGTTGCCGCCGCGTAACCACGGCCGAGCCCGACCCGGGCCTGGTCGGCCGCCTGCGCGGATCGGTGCTCCTGTTCGGTCCGCTCCTGGCGCGGGTCGGTCACGCGCGTCTGGCGCCGCCCGGCGGCGATTTCCCCGCGCGGCGGACGATCGGCGTGCACCTGCAGGCGCTGCGCGCCATGGGCGCCCGCGAGATTGCCGGCGACGCGCACGAGCTGGACGCCGGCGACGGCCTGCGCGCCGCCTCGGTGTACCTGGAGGAGGCGTCGGTGACGGGCACCGAGACCGCCATCCTGGCGGCGGCGGTAGCGCCCGGCACGACCGAGATCCGGCACGCGGCGTGCGAGCCGCACGTGACGGAGCTGTGCGAGTTCCTGCGCAGCATGGGGGTGGACATCGAGGGTGTCGGCACCCACAGCCTGCGCATCACGGGCGGCCGGCGGCTTGGCGGCGCGTCGCGTCGGCTCGGCGGCGACTACATCGAAGCCGGCAGTTGGGCCGTGCTGGCCGCCGTGACCGGCGGCGCGATCGAGATACGCGGCGCCTGCGAGGCGGACCTGGAGCCCATCACATCCGTGCTGGCGCGGATGCGCGTACGGTGCGCGGTGGACGGGGACCGCCTGACCGTGGATGCCTCCCGGCCGCGGGCGATTCGACAGATCACGACGGCGCCCTGGCCGGGGTTCCCGAGCGACATGGTCAGCCTGGTGAGCGTGCTGGCAACCCAGGCGCAGGGGTCGACGCTGGTGCACGACTGGATGTACGAGCTCCGGTTGTTCGCGCTCGAGCAGTTGAGCGGCATGGGCGCCAACCTGTTCCTGTGCGATCCGCACCGCATGATCGTGAACGGGCCCGGTCGCCTCAAGGGCCGCGACCTCGACACGCGCGACCTGCGATCCGGGATGGCGCTCATCGCGGCGGCGCTCGCGGCCGACGGCACGAGCCGCGTCGGGCCGCTCGCAACCGTCGAGCGCGGCTATGCCAACCTCGTACAGCGGCTGGCCGCACTCGGCGCGCAGGTCGCGGTGGAGCCGGACGACGGGCCGCCGCGGGCGCACGCCGGCGAGCTCAGCGGCGGAAGCCGTTCTCGGTGATGATGTCGACGCCGGCGGGAATCTCGAACGCGAACAGCGTGTCCGGCAGGCGCTCGTTCTCCTCCAGATTCGTGAAGTCGAACGTCGAGACGGCGCCCTGGAAGTCGATTGCGCTGAGCTGCGTGAAGCTCAGGCTTGCGCGGTCCACCACGAGCCGCAGCCGGACGTAGTCGGCGTCGTCGCGGACCGGCGTGAGGCTCAGGGACCAGCCGTGCGGCGGCGTGTCCGCCTCGTCGTCGTAGGCGATGACGAAGTCCTGCGCAAGGCGTCCCCGGCCGGCGAGGAAGAGCGCCGGGGTGGAGACGTTGTCGCCGGCCGGCACGGCGCCCACGATGACCTGGCGGTCCGCCGGTATGTAGGAGTACAGGGACTCCCCGTCGGATACGAACAGCTTCTCTTCCGGCCAGGTGTAGCGCCAGCGCATCATGCCGGGTTTCTTGATCAGCACGGTGCCGCGCTCCACGACGGACGTGCGCAGCAGGCCTCCGGCGTAGGTTTGCTCGAAGTCGGCCGAGAAGCTGTCCACCGTGTCGTACTTGGCCTGCAGGGCGGCGGTCAGCTCCGCGATGGGCGGACGGTCACCTGGTTGTGCTGATGCGGAGCCGGCCGCGGCGACCAGCAGCAGGCAGGCAAGGACGGGCCCGCACTGCGTCAACCCTTCAGGGCGCCGGCCTTCGGCGGCTTCTGGGTGGGCGCGCTCTTTTCTTCGGTCGGGAACTGCGCGGTGAGCCACTCGACGATTCCCCCCTTGAGGGTGCTGGCCCGGTAGCCGCCGCGGATCAGCCGCGCCGCCACCTGCGCGCCGACGAGCTCCTGCGGGTCGGAGTCGTAGGTGACTATTTCCCGGTCCTTCGGCAGCGCGGAGCAGTCGAAGCCCGGCGGCTCGACGCGCACCGCGCCGGGAATCCGGACGCTGCTGTGCTCGTACGGATACTTCAGCCGCACGTCCACCACCAGTGGTGCATCGGGCCCGCCGCTGTCGAGCCGTTCCTTCAACGCTTCCTTGTCGATGCGGGGAATTGCCATGGGGTTTCAAGCCGCCGTCGGGCAGGTGTACGCAGCGGCAATCATAGCACGCGCGGCGGTGTCAGGACGCGGCGGCGCTGTCGACCGCGCGCCGCACCGCGTCGTAGTCCGGCGGCAATTCGACGGGCAGGTTCGCGTGCTCCGGCGTAACGTCGTCCAGCGCCGTCTCGTGGTACTTGCGCTTGAATTCGGTGAACTTGAGGCCGTGCGCGGTCGAGATCACGACGACGCGGTCCCCAGGCGTGATGACGCGACGGCGCCGCAGCTTGATGAGCGCAGCGAGCGCCACGCCGGTGTGCGGGCAGTTGAACATGCCGGTGCGGTCCGCGCGCGCGGCCGCATTGGCCAGCTCGGACTCCGTCGCCTGCTCGACGATGCCGTTATAGCGCTTCAGGGTGCGGATCGCCTTCTCGATCGACACGGGATTGCCGATCCGGATTGCCGAAGCCTGCGTCGTGCGCGCCTCGATCGGCTCGAAGCGCCAGTCGTTGCGATAGGCGAGGTAGAGCGGGTTGGCGGCGGCGGCCTGTGCGACCACGATCCGCGGCCGCCTCGTGATGAGCCCCAGCTCGGTCATCATGTCGAAGCCCGCGCCGAGGGCGCTGACGTTGCCGAGGTTGCCGCCCGGAATGATGACGACGTCCGGCACCTCCCAGTCGAACTGCTGCACGATCTCGATGGATACCGTCTTCTGGCCCTCCAGGCGGAGGCTGTTCATGGAGTTGGCGAGGTAGATGCCTTCTTCGTTCGCCAGCCGTTGCACGATGGCCATGCAGCCGTCGAAGTCGGTGTCGAGCGCCAGCACCGTGGCGCCGTTCGCGAGCGGCTGCATCAGTTGAGCCGCGGACACCTTGCCGCGCGGCAGGATGACGATGGCCGGCACGTTGCCGGCGGCGGCGTACGCCGCGAGCGACGCGGACGTGTCGCCGGTGGACGCGCACGCGACGGCCCGGACCTTGCCGCCGGAACGGATCATCTGGCGGACGACCGAGACGAGCACGGTCATGCCCAGGTCCTTGAACGACCCGGTGTGCGAGTTGCCGCACTGCTTCACCCACAGCTCGTCGAGTCCCAGCTCGGCGCCGAAGCGCTCCGCCCAGAACAGGTTGGTGCCGCCCTCGTCCATCGAGACGATGCTCTCGTCGCCGACCGCGGGGCAGACCCATTCCTTCTTGCCCCATACCGCGGAACCGTACGGCCATACCGTGCGCTTGTAGCGTTCGTCGAACAGCCGCATCCACGATCCGGCGGCGCGCTCGCGCAGGGCGTCGAGGTCGTGGGCGACTTCAAGCAGGTTGCCGCATGACGGGCAGCGGTATATCGGCTCCAGCAACGGGTGCTCGCCGGGGCAGCCGGCGATGCAGCGGAACACGGCCTGGTACTGCATGTGGGCTACAGTGTAAACGGATGCGTTTGGTACGGCATGCCGGCGCGCGTTCGTCCCGTGCCGGCCGGTGCCTGGCGACGGCGGTTCTCCTCGCCGCGGCTGCCGGTCTGGCCGGCGGACCGCCGCGGGCGCAGGAGCGGGAGTCGGGGGCCGGCGTCACCTGCGAAACGGTCCGTGTGCCCATGCGCGACGGCGTCATGCTGGCGACCGACGTGTACCGGCCCGCGGAGCCGGGACGTTATCCGGTCATCCTGCAGCGCACGCCGTACGGCTTCCGGCTGGGCCAGGGGTGCTTCGCGTCCGGCCTGAGCGGGGCGATGGCGTTCTGGGCGGAGCACGGCTACGTCGCGGTGTCGCAGGACGCGCGCGGCACCTACCGCTCCGAGGGCGTGTTCCGTCCGATCATCCAGGAGCAGGCCGACGGCTACGACGCCGTCGAGTGGGCGGCGGCGCAACCGTGGTCGAACGGCCGGGTCGCCATGACCGGCACTTCCTACATGGGCGTCACGCAGTGGCAGGCCGCTCTCACCGCTCCGCCGCACCTCGTCGCCATCGCGCCGGGCCAGACGGCGACGGACTATCACGACCACTGGACATACGTGAACGGCGTGTTCGACCTCTGGTTCGGCCAGAGCTGGCCGCTGGCGTTCTTCGCGCCCGATGCACAGCGCCGGCGGCTGATCGCCGGCGGGACTGCGCCGGAGGCGGCGGAGCGCGCCGCCCGGGCGTATCTGGCCGAGGGGGAGCGCCGGATTGCCAGGGACTGGATCGGTCAAGTGCCGCTGGCGGACTTCGCGGGCTTCCGGGAACTGGCGCCGTACTACTACGAATGGCTGGCGCACCCGAGCTACGACGACTACTGGGCGGCGGTGGACGTCGAGGCGCAGTGGGAGAAGATCACGGTCCCCGCGCTGGTGACGGGCGCCTGGGGCGACCTGTTCCACATCGGGTCGGTGCGCGCGTTCAGCGGCATGCGTTCCGGCGCGGGGTCGGAGGCGGCGCGGGCCGGAACGCTGCTGGTCATGACCGGCGGCGGCGGCCACGGCCAGGAAGGCGCGGTGAGCTTCGGCGGGGCGGGGGACCGGGACCTGCGGGAATTGCGGCTGCGGTTCTACGACCATCACGTCAAGGGCATCGCCAACGGGATGGATCGGGAGCCGCGCGCGCAACTGTTCGTGCAGGTGCCGCCGGACAGCGGCACCGAGGGGAGCGGCTTCTGGCTGGAGGGCGACGCGTTCCCGCCCGCCGGCGCCGTGCCCGCGCGCTTCAATCTGGCCAGCGGCGGCGGGGCGAACAGCCGCTGGGGCGACGGCATGCTCGCGCGCGACGAGCCGCCGCACGGTCCCGACGACAGCTTCACCTACGACCCCAGCGAGCCGGTGCCGGCCCTCGGCGGCGGGCTGTGCTGCCTGACGCTGGGATTCTATTTTCGCTCGGGCGCCCAGGATCAATCGACGGTGGAGCGACGCGACGACGTCCTCGTGTATACGAGCGCGCCGCTCGCGGAGGATCTTGCGGTCATCGGGCCGGTCAAGGTCAGGTTGTGGGCCACGACGACCGCGCGCGATACCGACTTCACCGCCAAGCTGGTCGACGTGCACCCCGACGGATTCGCGCAGAACATCCTGAACCGGGTGGTGCGGGCCAGGTTCCGCAATGGCTCCAAGGCGCCGCCGTCGCCAATCGAGCCGGGCCGGGCGTACGAGTACGAGATCGATCTCGGATACACCGCAAACGTGTTCCGGGCCGGCCACCGCGTCAGACTGGACGTGTCGTCCTCCGACTTTCCCCACCTCGCGCGCAACCCCAATACCGGCGGCGATCCGGCGACCGACGGCCGTTTCGTCGTCGCGGTGCAGACGGTTCATCACGATGCGCAACGGCCGTCGCACGTGGAGCTGACGGTGTTACCCGGCGTGGGTGCCGGGGGGCGCTGACCGGGCGCGGATTCTTGACAGGCGGGGCCGGCGGGAGTAGCTTTAGTCACGTTGGTGGGCGTGTGCTCGTGCGTGCATGCCGCGCCGCGTCTGGAGGGGAGCATGCCACTCGGATCTCTATTCGACTCTAGGGGTTTGCCGCGGTTGCTGGCGGTCGCCGCGGTGCTGTTCGCAGTGACCGGCGGACAGGTTGCGCTGGCCCAGCCGGCGGACGCGGGACACGACGTCACGTTCACGAAGGACGTCGTGCCGATCCTCCAGCGCAGTTGCCAGATCTGCCATCGTCCGGGCGCCATCGCGCCGATGTCGCTCGTGACGTACGAGGACGTGCGGCCGTGGGCGCGGTCGATCAAGCGCTACGTCGAGGCGCGCGAGATGCCGCCCTGGTACATCGACAGGCGCATCGGCATCCAGGAGTTCAAGGACGATCCTTCGCTGACGGACGAGGAGATCGCAACGATTGGAGCCTGGGTGGACGCGGGCGCGCCGCGCGGCAACCCGGCCGATGCGCCGCCGCCGGTGGAGTTCCCCGGCCCCGAGGACTGGCGCATGGGCGAGCCGGACCTGATCGTCGCGATGCCGGAGCCGTACATGCTGCCGCCGGACGGGCCGGACCAGTTCCCGAACATCATCGTCGACCCCGGCCTGACCGAGGATCGCTACATCAAGGCCGTCGAGATGAAGCCGGATGCCCGCAGCCTGGAGGTCGTGCACCACGCGACGACCCACATGACGGTCTTCGACGACGACATCACGCGCGGCAACTTTCTCAACGAGTACGCCGTCGGCAAGAACGGCGATATCTTCGACGACGGCACCGGGCGGCTGATCAAGGCGGGGACGAAGATCCGTTTCGGCCTGCACCTGCATCCCTACGGCGAAGAGATTCCCGTCATGGTCAAGCTCGGACTGCAGCTCTATCCGTCGGGATACGAGCCGAAGTACACGCTGATCAGCCAGCACATGGGCGACGACGACGACCTGCTGATCCCGGCGGGCCAGCACAGCGTGCGCACGGACGGCTACACGCTGCTGACCGAGCCGGCGGTCGTCACCGCGTTCCAGCCGCACCTGCACACCCGCGGCCAGGCGCAGTGCATCGAGGCGATCATTCCGCAGACCGACGAGGAGGGGAACGTGCTGAAACGCGCGCCGGGTCCGTACGGCGCGGCGCCGCTGATGGAGCAGGTGACGCTGAACTGCGTGCCCAAGTGGTACTTCAACTGGCACCTCGTGTACAACTACGCGGAGCACGCCGCGCCGGTGCTGCCGGCGGGAACCGTCATCCACGTGAGCACGTGGCACGACAACTCGGAGTCGCTGCGCGTGAATCCCGATCCGCGCAACAACGTGGTATACGGGCAGCGGACCATCGACGAGATGTCGTTCGCCTGGGTGAGCTACTACTACATCGACGAGGCCGAGTACAAGGCCCGTGTCGCGGCGCGCAACGCCCGCAACTCGAACGATCAGCAGTGATGGGAGGAAAGTTCATGCGAGCAATAGCAGCGGTAGGGTTGGTGTTTGCGGTTGCCGTGCTGGCGGCGCCCGCGCCGGGCGTGGCGCATCACGCATTCTCGGCGGAATTCGACGCGGACATGCCGGTCGTCCTCGAGGGGGTCGTCACGCGCATGGAATGGGTCAATCCGCACGCGTGGATCCACATCGACGTGGAGAAGGACGACGGGACCACCGAGGCCTGGATGGTCGAGGGCGGCGCGCCGAACGCGCTGCTGCGCCGCGGCTTCACCAAGAACTCGCTGCCGCCCGGCACCCTCATTCGCGTCGAGGGGTATCAGGCGAAGGACGGCGCGATGCGGGCCAACGGCCGCGACATCACCTTCGAGGACGGCACGAAGCTGTTCGTCGGCTCGTCCGGGACCGGCGCCCCGCGTGACGGACGCGATCCCACCGAGCGCTAGATCCGGGAGACGCAGCTACATGACGGAACGGCGCAGTCTGAAGGTCAGGATCGGTGCGGCCGCCGCGGCGGCCGCGCTGTGCGCGCTGGCGCTCGGCGCGACCGGGCAAGCGCAGTCGGGCGAGTTTCCGCGGGCGTCTGACGGCAGGCCCGATCTGAGCGGCATCTGGCAGGCCGTTTCCTCGGCGCACTGGAACATCGAGCCGCACGCCGCGTACGCCGCTCGCACGGACGTAACCGGCGCCATCGGGGCGGCGCCGGGGGGGCTCGGCATCGTCGGCGGCAACGGGCTCATTCCGTACAGGCCGGAGGCGATCGCCAGGCGGCAGGAGAACTTCGAGAACCGGCGCACGGAGGATCCCGAAGCGAAGTGCTATCTCCCAGGCGTGCCGCGCGCGACGTACATGCCGTTTCCCTTCCAGATCGTGCAGGGCACGAACAAGATTTTCATCGCCTACGAGTTCGCCAGCGCGAACCGCGTCATCCACATGACCCCGGTGCCCGAGAGTCCGGTGGATACCTGGATGGGGCACTCGGTGGGGCGCTGGGACGGCGATTCGCTCGTCGTGGACGTCACCGCGTTCAACGGCCAGACCTGGTTCGACCGGGCGGGCAACCACCACAGCGCCGCCCTGCACGTCGTCGAGCGCTACACGCCGATGACGCCGAACCATATCCAGTACGAAGCCACGCTGGAGGACGCGAACACCTTCACGCGCCCCTGGAGCATCAGCCTGCCGCTGTACCGGCGCATGGAGGAGAACATGCAGCTTCTCGAATTCCGCTGCGTGGAGTTCTCCGAGGAGCTGCTCTACGGGCACCTGCGAAAGAGGGAATGATGCGCTCCAGCACACGGTTCGTCGTTTCCGCGTACGGTGTTGCGGCCCTGGCGGCGGCAGTCGCCCTGGCGGCGGGTGTCGGCGCGCAGGCGCAGGGCGCCTTCGACCCGCCGCGGACGTCCTGGGGGGATCCGGACCTGCAGGGCATCTGGACGAGCAACGCCGTGATGGGCGTGCCGGCCGAGCAACCGAAGGAAGTGCTTACGGCCGAGGACATCGCCCGGCAGGAGCGCAACGAGGCGCTGCGCAACCAGCAGGAGCCCGACCGCGACGTGAACATCGTCTGGGACGAGCCGGAGACGGAGCGCAAGATCCAGCAGCCGTCGCTCGTGATCGATCCGCCGAACGGGCGCATTCCCATCACGCCCGAGATGCAGCAGGCGGTGGACGACTGGGGCCCGACGCACTACGGCATCGGCATCAACTCCTGGACGGATCTCGATCTGTGGGACCGCTGCATCACCAAGGGGTTTCCCACGGTGATGGCGCCGATGGGCTACAACAACGCCTACGAGATCATGCAGACACCGGACTACGTGCTGATCCGCTACGAGATCATCCACGACCTGCGGATCATCCCGCTCGACGGACGCGCGCCGCTGCACGACAACATCCGGCAGTACTGGGGCGATTCGCGCGCGCGCTGGGAGGGGAACACGCTGGTCGTCGAGGTGACCAACTTCAGCGACAAGACGTTCGGTACGCAGCAACCGCTGGGCTCGTACCGGGGCGGCGGCCGGGACATGCACGTGGTCGAGCGGTTCACGCTGACCGACGAGAACACCATCGACTACCGCGCCACGCTCGAGGATCCACGTGCATTCACGGCGCCGTGGACGCTGGGCATTCCCCTGATCCGCGACGAGAGCTACGTGATCTACGAGTACGCCTGCCACGAAGGCAACTACGGCCTGGAGCATATCCTCAGCGCCGCCTTCAAGGACCGGTAGGTGCCGGCCGAGTCGGGCGGCGACCCGCCTTCCGGTAGAGCGGCCGGGACCACACCGTCCTACCACAAGTCCTTTCGCTGCTGTCTAACGATTCTGAACGTTCGGAACGCCGGCCGCGCCTTGAACATTTCGACGTCCCGAATCCCACCAACGGCAGATTCGATATCTTCACGCTGAAACTTGGATTCGGATCCGACGATTACTTGCCTGAGCGCAAGTTCGTCGGAGAACGGTACGAAATAAAGGCCGTCGTCTTTCTGGCAGTCACTGAGCGCAACGACTGCGCGGTACTCTTGCTCGTACTTCCAGTGCGAGAACTTCTTCAGGAACAGGCCTTGGGCAAACTCCTGGGTCAGCATGTCCTTGGGCGGTGGCGGGTCGTCGCGCCTGGCAACATACTTGACGGCGTGCACGCGGTCGTCGGGAATATCGAAACCGAGACAGACTCCGGTGTGGTCCGCAGCGTAGTGTGCCCACATCAGCGGGCTTCGCCACGTTTCGCTGAAGCAGATCAGTCCTTTCGTCTGCGCTAAATCGCGCTTCACGTTGAGCAAGGCCTGCCGTAAATTCGATTCGGTGAGGCTCACTGCAAGGAACTCGAAGGGGTCGTTCAGGCTCTGAATACGCGACACCTTCAGGCGTCTCTTGCGCAGTGCCTCGAGACCGTAACGACTACAGGTGAAATGGTAGACGCGCATGAACCTGTTCCTTCCCCTGTTACTCAAGCAGCCGCTTCAGGAATTCGCGTGGGTCGTCACGGCGTTGGGGTACAGGTAGATTCCTTCTGCTTGGCTTCAACGCTTTCGCGTTCCGCAAGACGCCGTATTTCTCGCGCTCAGTCCTGCGGTGCATCCGACCGCGGCCGCCACAGCAGGCCGACCGCCCAGCCGATGTCCACCCGCTCGCCCCGCCATCCCGGCGCGGTCGCCTGTGAGTCGATTGCGACTCCTTCTTGACCCAGCCGTTCCGTCACGGGCGCCAGCGGCGTGCCCGTCCGCGGCAGCGCCAGCGGAGCCGCCGGAAACGGCCGGCCGTCCGGCCGCACGAATTTCACCTCGCCTGTTGGTTCGAGCGTGATGCGGTCAGACTGGCCGGCGGCCGGACGGATCCGTCCGGCCACAACCCGCACTGAGCCGGCGCGAGTGGCGAGTCACCCACCGGGCCGCAGCGTAGCGGAGGAGGCGCGGAGCGCCTTGACTCGCCGGGAGCAGAGGCTATCACTTCACCAATCCATCCACACGGAATCCTGGTGCCACAAGGAGTGCCGTGAGGTCACGAGTTGGAACTGGCCGAAACGCGTTATCATTCCTGCCGGCGTGCTCCAGTCGATCAAGACGTCAGATGAAGGAGCCCGGCCCGGAGAGCGAGAGCGACGTGTCCGCTGTGGCGGACAACCGAACACCCTCCAAGTTGTGCCGTCGGGATCGCTACCTTCCGATGCGCGGGCTCCAAGTAGCGCACATCACGCGCGCGCTTCGCGCCCTGTAGCCGGACTCGTATCGAACTCCGGGGCAGTCCCGCGCAGCCACCGTTCCAGTTGGTGCGCGATCTCCAGTGCGGCCGTCGTGCGCAAACTGCATTCCCAGACAGTTGCGACTCGCCAGCCGGACTGGAGCAGATCACGGTGGTTGCGCCGGTCCCGTTCGGTGTTCTCCTCGAACTTGGCTTGCCAGAACTCGCGGCGAGTGGTCGGCGTCGTCGTGTACGGGCAACCGGCGTGGCGGTGCCAGAAGCAGCCGTGCACGAAACATACGGCACGGAACTTGCTAAACACGAGGTCAGGTGTTCCAGGGAGTCGCCGGTCGTGCAGGCGATACCGCAGTCCGCAGGCGTGCACGGCTCGACGCAGGTCGAGTTCAGGCCGCGTATTCCTGTTGCCGATACCCGCCATCATGCGCGAACGGGTTGCACGGTCCACTATGTCTGCCATCGTTGTCCGCGTATGGATCCTCAAGGAGTACCACAGGCAACAGACTACACGAGGTATCGCGAACGTGATCCGACCCAACGAGACGCTGAGACGCGGGACGGAATCTGTCGGGGATGTCAACCCGCGTTGCGGCCACGCCCGCGCAGCAGACACAGGGGTTGGCAGAGCCGCCAGCTTCGGTACTGCCTCGTACGAGGGCCACGCGTGACGAGAGTTGTGCCGGTCGTAGATCTCTTTGCAGGCCCGGGCGGACTCGCCGAGGGCTTTTCCGCGTGTCAAAGACGTGACGGCCGCCGAAGATACCAGATCGCCCTTTCCATCGAGAGGGACCCTGTCGCGCACCGCACCCTGCGGCTGCGCGCGTTCCTCCACAAGTTTGTGACGGGTTTCCCTGCCGAGTACTACGATTTCCTGAACGGAGTGATTCCCGAGGAACCTGACTGGGCGAAGCTCTATCCCAAGCGGTGGGCCGTCGCGTGTAACGAGACCAGGCGCCTTGAGCTGGGCTCGTACGAAGCGAGTAGCTTTCTTCGAAAACGGATCGCTCAGATCCGGTCGGAACACGGAGGGCGAACGGTACTTCTCGGCGGTCCGCCGTGCCAGGCCTACTCGGTCATTGGAAGATCACGAAATGCCGGCAATGCCGAATACAACGCCGACGAAGACGACCGTCAATCGCTCTACAAGGAGTACGTGCGCGTGCTCCGGCAACTTCGGCCTGCGGTTGCCGTCATGGAAAACGTCAGGGGGATGATCTCTGCAGAGCTCAACGGGAAACGGATCTTCCCCGAGGTGATGCGCTGTCTCCAGCATGCGGGCGGTGTGGACGAATACCGGCTGTTTGCACTTGCGTCTCGCTCGGAACCGGAATTCTGGCGCGACGGACTGCAGCCCGAAGAGTTCCTCGTGCACGCGGAGGAGCACGGCGTGCCGCAGACCCGCCAGCGAGTGTTCGTCATCTGTGTACGGCGCGACGTTGCCGAAGTGCTTGCCGAAGAGCACCTGCCGCGACTCGAACCGGATTACGACACGATTCCGCTGAAAGACATCATCGGCATGATGCCAAGGCTTCGCAGCCGTCTCAGCCAGGGCGACGATCCCGGCTCATGGCAGGATGCGGTGCGGGCGGCCCACGCCTTCGTCGCCGTGAATCAGCCGACCATGTCGAACAGCGAGGCGGCCCGGTTCCGAAGGGCTCTTGCCCGCGCTCTCACCACGGCGAACGGTTCCCCTCTGCCGTCTCGCAATGCGCGTGGCAGGACGTTCTTGCCCGCGGGTTGCCCTCAGGATCTCCGCGAGTGGATCTTCGACGAGCAGCTTCGGACGCTGCCCAACAACGAGGCCAGGGCGCACATGGCCAAGGATCTGGCCCGTTACCTTTTTGCGTCGGCGTTCGGTTGTGCCTTCCGGCGATCCCCGAAGACTTGTGATTTTCCCGAAGCGCTCTGGCCGGACCACGCAAACTGGCGCACGGGTCACTTCAACGACCGCTACCGCGTGCAGCTCGGCGACAGGCCGAGCACTACGGTCACGAGCCATTTGTCGAAGGACGGCCACTACTTCATTCATCCTGACCCAGGCCAATGTCGGAGCCTCACCGTGAGGGAGGTGGCGCGTCTCCAGACGTTTCCCGACAACTACTTCTTCCACGGGACCCGCACGCATCAGTACGTTCAGGTGGGTAACGCCGTTCCGCCGTTCCTTGCGCATCAAATTGCCCGCGCGCTGTCGAACGTGCTGGACCGCCATGACCGCGTCAGTACGGGTCGCAGCCGCGTGTCAGTCTCCTCGCGCCGGCAGTTCGCCACCAACACACGTCAGCCGACACTCGTGGCGATGGAGAGGCCGTGACGGTGAGACGTGTCGCGCGGGAGCAGGAAGTTCCTCCGAGGGCATCGGTGCTCGTGGAGAGCCTGCGCGACATCGGCTACTCGTTGCACACCGCCGTATCCGATGTTATCGACAATTCGCTGACCGCCGGCGCTCGCAAGATCGAGTTGCATGCGGAAACGCACGCGGAAGTCCCTGCTATCGGGATTCTTGACGACGGTATCGGCATGACGGAGCCGGAGCTACTTGAAGCGATGCGGCCAGGCAGCAGGAACCCTCTTGAAAGCCGGACTACCACGGACCTTGGCCGCTTCGGTCTCGGGCTCAAGACGGCTTCGTTCTCGCAGTGCAGGCGATTGACCGTCGTCACTCGAAGGAACGGTGTGACCTCCGGCGCGGTCTGGGATCTCGATACCGTCGCAGCGCGCGACAGGTGGATTGTCGAGCTTCCGGACGATTTCACGAAGATCCCGTGGGCCGAACGGCTCGCGACGGACGGCACGCTCGTCGTCTGGCAGAAGCTCGACCGGCTCGTGGGGCCCAACGGGCAAGGAAGTCGACAGGATCTCGTCCGCCTGCTCGACGAAACAGCGGGGCACGTCGAGTTCGTGTTCCACCGATTCCTCTCCGGCGTAAAGGGCAGAGAGGGGCGCGTCTGCATCAGCCTCAACGGCCGCTCGCTGGAGCCCTTCGATCCCTTTCACTCGCACCATCCGGCAACACAACATCACCAGGAAGAAACCTTCGCGCTCACGGGGAGGAATATCCGGATACAGCCCGTGACCCTGCCTCATCACGACAAGGTCTCGAAAGATGAATGGACGCGGTACGGCGGGCCGGAAGGGTACGTGAAGAACCAGGGCTTCTACCTGTACCGGAACCGGCGCCTGATCGTGCACGGCACGTGGTTTGGTCTCGCGCGGCAGTTGGAACTCACCAAACTCTGCCGCGTTCGAATTGACATGCCCAGCAGCCTCGACGCGGAGTGGAAGATCGACGTCAAGAAGGCTTGGGCACAGCCGCCACCACCGGTTCGCGAGAGGCTCCGCCGCATCATCGACCGCATCGGCGTTCCGTCGAAGCGGACGTACACGGTGCGCGGCTCTCGGCTAGCGGGGGACAGCCGGTTGCCGGTATGGACGCGGTCGCAGGACAAGAATCGGATCTCGTACATGCTCAACACGGAGCATCCGCTCTTCTCCGCGTTCGAGCATCGGCTTGATCCGGAAACGGCTGACGAGTTCAGGAAGCTTGTTGCCCTCATCGTTTCCACTTTGCCCGTCGAAGCACTCTATGCGGACGTCAGCGCAAGCGCCGAATCCGTCGAGCCCGCGGCGTTGGCTTCCGAAGATTTCAAGGAGATTGTGGAAGCCACGTGGGGGGTCCTGCGGGAGCGCGGATTGTCAGTTGACGACGTGGAAAACCACATGCGTTCGGCTGATCCGTTTCGGTCGCGCTGGAAGGACGTAACTCGCTTGTTCCAGGCCATGGCAGCGGAAAGACAGGGAGAATCGTGAACGACCTCGACAAGCTCAAGGCGGCGGTCAGCGGCGTGCTTGGTGCCGTGCTGCCGACGCAAGAGGGGATTCGCGAGTGCATCAGCCAGCTTCGAAGTTCCTTTCCGGATGTGACGGATGAGGAGGCCGACAGGCTGGCTGTCGAGTTCGAGGAGATTCACGGCGTCACGATGCGAGACGGTGCCGCCCTTCAGGACACTGGTTTTGAACCGTGGCTGGAGGATGCGCGTGCTGGATTGGACCCCTATTACTGGAATCGCTACCACCAGCTCCTCGTGAGCAAGGACTTTTCCGGACAGGTACTCGCCACGCTGGATGACGTAACGGACCGAATACTCGGATTCCTTCAGAATCCGACCAGACCCGGAGAGTGGGACCGACGGGGCATGGTGGTTGGTCATGTCCAGTCCGGCAAGACCGCCAACTACACAGGACTGGTCTGCAAGGCCGCGGACGCCGGCTACAAGGTGATCGTCATCATCGCTGGCATCCACAACAACCTGCGCAACCAGACTCAACGCAGAATCGACGAGGGCTTCGTCGGATTCGACAGTACCAGCAACCTGCTGCGGAAGACGCTCCCGAGCCAGGCCGTCGTCGGCGTTGGCCGCTTCGATTTCCGGCGGCGGCCCGCCGCGTTCACCACGTCGCAGCGGGACTTCAACAAGACGATCGCCGACAGCGTAGGTGTGCCCCTCCAGAACCTCGTCGAGCCAGCGGTGTTCGTGATCAAGAAGAACACGAGCACGCTGCGGAACCTCATCGAGTGGCTGACCGCGCACAATGCACAGCGTGGGACGTCCACGATCCGCGAGCCGATGCTCCTGATCGACGACGAGGCGGACAACGCCTCGATCAACATCCGGCATCGCCAGGACGAGGTGTCCAGGATCAACGGCCAGATCCGGCAGCTTCTCCAGCTCTTCGATCGGAGTTGCTACGTCGGCTATACGGCCACTCCGTTCGCGAACATCTTCATCGATCCCGATAGCGACGACGAGATGCTTGGCCACGATCTCTTCCCGCGCGATTTCATCGTCAGCCTGGACCCACCGGACAACTACTTCGGCGCGACCAGGGTGTTTTCGGACGACGCGGAGCGAATCGTGCGCCACGTCGACGACCACGCCGATGTCTTGCCCCTGAAGCATCGAATCGAGCACCGCATCAGTGGGTTGCCGGGGACTCTGGAGGCGGCGGTACGCGTCTTCGTCGTCGCGCGCGCCATCCGGCTTGTCCGCGGGCACGTGGGTGAGCACAACTCGATGCTGGTGAATGTCTCACGGTTCGTCGCGGTTCAAGGCCAGATCCGCAACGAGATCCATGCGCTTGTCGGGCGCATCCGCAGCAGCGCCCGCGTCAACGGCGCGAGACCGGCAGTCCAGGCGATGGCCGACCCTGAAATCGCGGCGCTGCGTCAGGCATTCGACGAGCATTACGCGGACTCCGGTGGGGAGTCCTGGCCGGACGTGCAGTCGCGGCTGTACGAGAGCGTAAGTCCGATGAACGTGGTCGAGGTGAACAGCCGAGCGGCTGGCTCCCTGGACTACGCGGCTCACGAGGCGTCTGGGCTGAACGTGATCGCTGTGGGTGGGTTCTCGCTCTCCCGCGGCCTGACGCTGGAAGGGCTTGTCGTCAGCTACTTCCTGCGGAACTCGATGATGTACGACACGCTCCTGCAGATGGGGCGCTGGTTCGGGTATCGCCGCGGATACGAGGACCTCTGCCGCGTCTGGATGCCAGAAGAGGCGCAGGGTTGGTACACGCACATCGCCGAGTCCATCGAGGAGCTTCGCGACGAGCTGGCTCGCATGCAGAGCGTGAACGCCACGCCGAAGGACTTCGGCCTTCGAGTGCGCAGCCATCCGGACACGCTTATCGTCACGGCCCGCAACAAGATGGGCACGGGCAGGAGCCTGCGGGTGCTGATCGGCTTGGCGAACCAGTTCGTGGAAACGGCGATCCTGCGGCGCGACGAGCCGAGCCTGCGAGCAAACCGGCAGGCCGCGATCTCCCTTGCCGCACAACTTCGACGCTGCGGATTCCCACCGGAACAGGGAGAACAGGTCGGCGGCGGTCGCCTCGTGCGCCGTGTGCCGGTGCAGCTTGTGGACGCGTTCCTACTCGCCTTCCGCAATCACGAGGGTTTCCTGCTAACGGAGACCGGTCCGATCCGCACGTACATCAGGCAACGCCAGGACGACGAACTTGCCGAGTGGGACGTTCTCTTTGCTGGCGTGACGTCGGCAGGGGCGCCAGCGAAGCCCTTGGAGGATTTCAGCTTGGGCTTCCGGCTCATCTGCCAGCGTCGGGCTGAGGGCCGGCGAATCGACGACGCGACGCTGATGGTCAGCAAGAAGCAACGTGTAAGCACAAGGGGAATAGCACGGATCGGTGTCGACGACGAAGACGCCCGACAAGCGGAAGCCGACTACGACGCGAAACACTCCACGGCGAAGAAGCGAACGAATTATCCCGACCGGATTTACGGACGCGTTCGCGCGCGGGCACTGCTCGTGATCCACCTTCTGGCGATAGGCAAAGCTGACGACGATCTGAGGGAACAGAGTCCCTTCGTAGCCTGGAGCATCAGCTTTCCGAAGACTGCACGGGAAGAAGAGAAGGTCGAATACGTCGTCAACACGACGTGGCATCGCGAACACTACCCGGAGGACGACGACGAGGACGACGCGGACGATGACGAGTGATGATCCCTGGCGGGATATCTCCGCACCGCAGGCATCGCAGATCAACGCGCGACGTGTCCCTCAGGAGATGCCGTGGGGTCTGTACTGGGCCGTGGACGCCGAGGGCAATGTCCTTCTGATCCTCCAGCACAGGGGAACGATCCGGCGATCAACGCGCCTGCCGAAACTCCGGGGCCTGCTGGTCGAAACACAACCGGCTGACGGCGGATCGGACGAACGGATCGTCATCCGACTGACGGACCCGGAGCAGAGGGACATCTTTCTCCGGTTCTGTCGAGACATCGTCGACGCCACGGCGCTGGCCCAGACCGAAGAGCAGGCCGTCGAGCGGTTCCTCGCGCGAACTTGGCGGTGGCACCGGCTTCTCCAGGGCGGCCGCGACAAGCGACTTGGTGATGACGAGCAGAGGGGACTGATTGGCGAACTGATAGTGCTGGAAAGGCACCTGCTTCCCGCACTTGACGCGTTGGATGCCGTCAGGTGCTGGACCGGTCCGCTGGATGCGCCTCACGACTTCGAGATCACCCGGATCCACGTCGAGGCAAAGGCACGAGGTTCCGCAACGCCCCGCGTGGTGATTTCCTCCGAACACCAGCTGGAGTCGGGCAATGCCGACAGGCTGTTTCTCCACGTTACGGAGGTGACCACTGCGGCGGAGGGTGGACCGGACGCTGTGACGGTGACCGATATTGCTACCAGAATCCGTCTCGCGCTGGCCGGACGGGACATGGCCGCCGTGGACATCTTCGAGGAGCGTCTGGGCGCGGTCGGATTCGACTGGACGGACGACTACTCGGACAAGTCCTGGTTGGTCGGGCAGGAAGCCCTCTATGAGGTAGGCGAAGGGTTCCCTCGAATAACGTCGGCGATGGTTCCGGGAGGAGTCGGGAACGTGAAGTATGTGATCTCCCTTCCGGAATGCGAAGAATATCGCGTGGTACCGATATCCTTGCCGGTCACCATTTCCGGAGCTCCAGATGACGCTTGACGAGTTCGCCGGCGAGTTCTTCCAGGACGTTCTCGCCGAAGCCGATGCCAGGGGTGAATTCGTCGAGGATGTGTTCTTCCACAAGTTCTGCGAACACCTGATGGAAGCCGGCGAACTGGATGCGGCGGACCGGGCTGCGTATCAGGGGCGGCCGGGGATTGGCATCCGCGTCGATGGTTACGGAGGCGATCCCGCCGACGATGATTCGGACACCTTCAGTCTTCTGATCTCCGACTTTCACCCTTCGGCGGATGTCGGGCGCCTGATCGGAAGCGAGATGAACGCAATCTTCCGGCGGCTGTCCAACTTCCTTCGGCGCGCCCTCGATCGCAAGTGGCGCGACGCGCTCGAGGAGACGAGTCCGGCCTTCGGACTCGCGGACCTGCTCTCCAAGCGCTGGAGCGGCATCGGAAGGGTCCGGCTGTTCCTGATCACGAATCGCGAGTTGAGCGAGAGAGTGGACGGACGCGAGGCGGACGAGCTCGAGGGCCGAACGATCACTTACAGCGTCTGGGACATCGGACGGCTGTACCGTCAGGCGACGGTCGGGCGCGGCCGGGAGGAGATCGACGTCGATTTGGCGGGCAGCTTTGGCGGCCCGCTTCCCATACTCCCGGCACAGCAGCCGGAGGCCGACCATGAATCGTACCTCGCGATCATGCCCGGAAGTGTGCTCGCGGCCATCTACGACCGGTGGGGTACCCGACTTCTGGAACAGAACGTGCGGGTTTTCCTGCAACACCGCGGCAAGGTGAACAAGGGGATCAGGGCGACCATAGAAAACGAACCCAACATGTTCTTTGCCTACAACAACGGCATCACGGCTACAGCCGAGGAAGTCGAGATCGACGAAGACGGAGGCCGACTGCTGTTGCGGCGACTGAAGAACTTCCAGATCGTGAACGGCGGCCAGACGACGGCGTCAATCCACACGGCGCGGCGCGGCAGGGTTGACGTGTCGCAGACCTTTGTCCAGATGAAGCTCTCGGTAGTCGATCCGGAACGGGCAAACAAGCTGGTGCCCAAGATATCCGAGTTCGCCAACAGCCAGAACCGGGTCAGCGCAGCCGACTTCTTCGCCAATCATCCATTCCACGTTCGCATGGAGAGCTTCTCCCGGCGCATCCATGCGCCGTCACAGGACGGCACGTTCCGACAGTCGAAGTGGTTCTACGAACGTGCCCGCGGCCAGTACGCGGACGGTCGCGGAGGTCTCACGAAGGCCCAGCGCAAGAAGTTCGACCTGGAGAACCCGCGCCGGCAACTCTTCACGAAGACGGATCTGGCGAAGTTCGTGAACGTCTGGGAGGAACGGCCCTACGAGGTGAGTCTCGGGGCACAGAAGAATTTCGCGGCCTTCGCGCGACGCATCGGCCAGCAATGGAAGACCGCCCCGAACGGTTTCAACGAGGCGTGGTACCGCGAAGCCATTGCCAAGGCGATCGTCTTCAAGGCAACCGAGCGGCTCGTCACGGACCAGGACTGGTACCAGGGCGGATATCGCGCCAACATCGTGGCCTACGCGATCGCCAAGATGGCACACGATGTAAGGGAAATGGATCGAGCGGTCAACTTCCAGGACATCTGGCGTCTACAGGCGCTGCCGCCGGTGATGAAGTCGGCGATGGTCGCCGTGGCCGAATCCGCCCACGACGTGTTGGTCAACCCAGCCGAAGGGATCAGCAACGTCACTGAGTGGGCGAAGAAGCAGGCGTGCTGGAACCGTGTCAGCGAACTTCCGGTCGAGTGGCCTCGGCCGTTTCTGGATTATCTGATCTCGACAGACGAGCGTCGTGACGCGGCTCGAACTGCTCGACGCGAGCAGCGGCAACTCAACGGCGTTGAGGCGCAGATCGCAGTCGTCAGCGCCGGTCCGGCGTTCTGGTCGGACGCGCTTGCCTGGGGCAGCGAACGCGGATTGTTGTCGCCCACCGAGCTCGGCGTGCTTGGTGTGGCGGCCAATCCCGCGGGAAAGCCTCCCACTGAACGGCAGGCTTCCAGGGCAGTCGAGGCGCTGAGCAAGTTGAAGGCTGAGGGATACGCAGGTGAACTGTCGTCCGGCGGTTGAGGGTGCTTGGAGTCCTGTGAGAGGTCGGGACGGTATGTAGCGGCGCGGGAACCGCCGCCCTTGTTTCCTTCTGCAAAGCGGTACGGCGTGCGAATAGCCCTCGTGGACAGGCTCGTCCAGCGGCACGCCGCTTCGGATGGCTACCATGGTGGCCCCGGGGGCGCGTGTAAACGGTCTGCCTGCAGGCGGTTGCGTGGTATTCTATGCGGGATCGGCGCGCTGGCCATGAGCCTGCACCATCCGGCCCTTGGCGGTCCGTGGCGAAACCCGGCGTCGCCCGGTAGGCATTGGAGACTTGACATGACGAAGCGACGCGTACTCGGAACGGTTGCGACCCTGTTCATGGTCCTGGCCGGCGCGGCGGCGGCCCGGGAGGCGCCTGCGGCCGAAAGCGGCGTGACCTTCACGAAGGACGTGCTGCCCATCCTGCAGCGCAGTTGCCAGGGCTGCCACCGGCCGGGCGCCATCGCGCCGATGTCGCTCGTCACCTACGAGGAAGTGCGGCCGTGGGCGCGGTCCGTCAAGCGCAACGTCGAGACGCGCGAGATGCCGCCCTGGTACGTGGACCGGCGCATCGGCATCCAGGACTTCAAGGACGATCCGTCGTTGACCGACGCCGAGATCGCCACCATCGCGGCCTGGGTGGACGCCGGATCGCCGCGCGGCAACCCCGCCGACGCGCCGCCGCCCGTGGAGTTTCCGAGCCCGCACGAATGGCAGATCGGCGAGCCCGATCTGATCGTATCGCTGCCCGAGCCGTACCTGTTGCCGGCGGAAGGGCCGGACGAATTCCCGAACGTCTACGCCGACCCCGGCCTGACGACCGACCGCTACATCAAGGCCGTCGAGGTGAAGCCGGACGCCAACAGCCTGGAGGTGGTGCACCACATAGTCACCACCATGACGGAATTCGACGAAGACCTCGCCAAGGGGAACTTCCTCAACGAGTACGCGGTCGGCAAGAACGGCGACATCTTCGACGACAACACCGGCCGCCTCATGAAGGCCGGCACGAAGATCCGCTTCGGAATGCACCTGCACCCCTACGGCGAGGAAATCCCGGTCATGGTGCACGTCGGCCTCAAGCTGTACCCCGAGGGTTTCGTTCCCAAGTACCAACTGGTCAGCCAGCACATGGGCGACGACGACGACCTGCTCATCCCGGCGGGGGAGAAGGGGGTCCGGACCGACGGCTACACCATGCTGACGCGGCCGGCCGTGGTGACGGCGTTCCAGCCGCACCTGCATACGCGCGGGCAGGCGCAGTGCATCGAGGCGATCATTCCGCAGACGGACGCAGAGGGGAACGTGCTGCTGCAGGCGCCGGGCACCTCGCCGGCGCCGCTGATGCGCCAGATGACGCTCAACTGCGTGCCGCAGTGGCGCTTCAACTGGCACCTCGTCTACAACTACGCGGAGGAAGCCGCCCCGGTGTTCCCGCCGGGCACCGTCATCCACATCTCGACTTGGCACGACAACTCGGACACGCTGCGCGTCAACCCCGATCCGCGCAACAACGTGGTCTACGGGCAGCGCACGATCGACGAGATGTCGTTCGCGTGGGTGAGCTACTACTACATCGACGAGGAAGAGTACAAGGCGCGCCTGGCGGCGCAGAACGCCAGGACGTCGAACGATCAGTAGCGGCACGGCGGCGGGCATGTCGAGCTTGACGCAGGGAGTACGCGCCTCTCGCGGGCGGGCAGCCGTTGCGGCGGCAGTCGCCGCAGCGGCGGTTGCCGTGGCCGCGGGCCAGGAAATCGACATTCCCGACACCCAGATCCAGTACAACCGCGGCATGCACGTTGCCCCGATCTACGAGGGGTGGACGCGCAACGCCGACGGTACCTACGACGTCTGGTTCGGCTATCTGAACCGCAACTGGGAAGAGATGCTGCACGTTCCGGTCGGGCCCGACAACCGCATCGAGCCCGGCGGGCCGGACCGCGGACAGCCCACCGTGTTCGTTCCGCGGCGCCGCTTCGGGCGCGCGGTCCAGCGCCGCGAGACGATGGTCTTCAGCGTCCGCATGCCCGGCGACTGGACCCCGGAGGAAGAGGTGGTCTGGACCGTGACGGCGAACGGCAGGACCGACCGGGCGATCGGCCTCCTCCTGCCCATCTACGAGCTGCCGGGGCCGCGCGGTGAGAACACGCCGCCGCAGCTCGCCGTCGACACGACGGAAGCGTCGGTCGTATTGCCCGCAACGCTCGCCCTCAGTGCGGCCGCGAACGACGACGGCGAGATGGAATCGCGGCGCGCCGCGTCCGGGGTGCGCTGGGTCCACTACCGCGGCCCCGGGACGGTTACCTTCTCGCCGCCCCGCACGCCATTTCCGCAGGAGCCCGGGCCGGTGGAGGTCGAGTCGAGCACGACCGCCGCGTTCAGCGAGCCGGGGACGTTCGTGCTGCGGGCGGTGGCCTACGACGGCGACTGGTACGCCAGCCGCAACGTCACCGTCACGGTGACGGAGTAGCAGAGTCCCTAGCGCCGGCGGAGCACGATCACTTCGCCGTCCCCCATGGAACGCCTGATGCCGGTCGGCAGCGCGCCTACCGCGAGCAGCGCCAGGTCGCCGTCGACTGCCACGTCCCGCACGGCCTGGTCCGGCCGGTAGCTTCCGACGACGCGCGGCGCGGCGGGATCCTGCAGGCCCACCACGAGCATGCCGCGCTCGCCGTCGGCGACGTACGCCCGGTCGCCGTCGAGCGCGACGCGCAACGCGTTGCCCGGCGTGGCGTACGTCGATCGGTAGGCGGGCGCCGCCGGATCGGAGAGGTCGTACACCTGCAGCGTCCCGTGTCCCAGCAGCACCGCCAGCGGGGGTGAGGCGGTCTCGGACACTTCCACCATGCGGGGACCGTCGGCCGACTGGATGGCCGACGCGGGCTCCCATGAACCCGTCTCCTGCAGGTCCAGCACGTAGAAGCCGGACGGATCGTCCACCGCGTACGCGCGCGGACCCAGCACCGCGACGTCGCGGCTGTAGCCGTCCAGGTAGACGGAGCCCAGGTTGGCCGGCGCACGAACATCGGACACGTCAACGAGATCCACGCCCGACATGTGGTCCGCCAGGACCGCGGTCGCTCCCGACACGTCGACGTCCTTGACCTGGCCGGGCGTCTTCACGGAGCCCAGCAGCCGCGGGTCGTCCGGATCGGATACGTCGAGGATCCCCAGGCCGAAGAAGTCGGCGGCGGCGTACACGAGCTCGCCGACGACGACGAAGCCCCAGATCTTCTCCGGAAAGGTGTAGCTGCCGTGCCGCCGCGGCGCCGAGAGGTCCGAGATATCGAAGACCGTGAGCGTCCGCTCGGCGGCGACGTACGCGCGCCGGCCGTCCAGCTCCACCAGATCCGCCGGCCCCGGCAGCATGGCGACCTCGTCGTATTCAATGGTCTGGCCCGCGGCAGGGCCCGCAGTTGCGAGCAACGCCGCCAGTGCGAGGGTGACCGGTGCACCGACGGGTGCGGTGCGCCCGCTCATTGCTCCTCCGTCCTTGCGATGCGGTACAGCGCGGACTGCGTGCGGATCAGCAGGCTGCCCCTGACGACCGCCGGCGTGGCCAGCGTCATCTCGTTGAGCGGGTTCGTGCCGAGGATCTCGAACTCCGGCCCGGCCTTGATGACGTAGGTGTCGCCCGCCTCGCTCAGGATGAACACCTTGCCGTTGTAGCCCCAGGGGGACGCGGTGAAGCCGCTGCCGACCCGTATGCGCTGGCGTCCGTACACCTCGGCGCCGGTGCGGGCGTCGTGCGCCAGCAGCAGGCCGCGGTCGAGCAGCGTGTAGTAGACGCCGCGATAGACCAGCGCCGTGGTGTTGTAGGTGCCGAGGAGCGGGTAGGCCCAGGCGATGTACTCCGACGAGGTGCGGTTGCCCGGAAAGCGCGTGGACCAGGTGACGTTGTCCTCGTCCCACACGGTGATGTCGCCGCTCGCGCCGGGATGGATGGCGTAGACCGGCCGCAGCGGGCCGCCGGGGTAGCCCGAGCTGATGTAGACGAGGCCCTCGGCCACGAAGGGAGAGGGCGTCGTCAGGTTGGACATCCCCGTGAGCTCCCACAGCAGGGCGCCGTCCAGGTCGTACGACCGCACGCCGTCGCTCCCGGTCGTCACGATTTCCGTGCGGACGCGGTTTTCCCACACGACCGGCGTGGACCAGTTGTTGCCGCGCTCGTCGCGCGAGACGCGCCACAGCTCCTCGCCGGTGCGCTTGTCCAGCGCGATCATGAACGAGGCGGTCGTGTTGTCGTTCACGATGAACAGGCGGTCGCCGTGGAGGACGGGCGAGGCGGCCGTGCCGAGCTCGATCAGCGTGTTGAAGACGCCGATCTCCCGGCGCCACACTTCCGCGCCGTCGAAGTCCAGGGCGGCCACGAGGCCCAGGCTCCCGAAGTAGACATAGAGCAGCTCGCCGTCGGTCACCGGCGTTTCCGAGGCATAGCTGTTCTTGATGTGCCGCCGGAGCTGCGGAAGCTCGCTGTGCAGCTCGCGCTCCCAGCGCACGGCGCCGGTCTCGAAGTCGATGTCGTACACGACCCAGCGGTGCGTCGAGTTGGCGGGGATGTGGTCGTGCTCGTCGTACAGGCCCGGTACGGGAATTTCTTCCTGTCCCGCGCTGACGGCCGAGGTCAGGAAGACGTGGTCGTCCCACACCACGGGAGAGCTCCAGCCGAGGCCCGGCACGGGGGTCTTCCAGGCGACGTTCTCGGTATCGCTCCACTGCTCGGGAAGGTCGGGGTCGTCCGCCGCTACGCCCGCGGCGGGCCCCCGGAATTTCGGCCACTGATCCTGGGCGGCAGCCGGTCCGGCCGGCGCCAGCAGGGCCAGGCACGCCGCGGCTGCCATGAGCCGAGGCGACCAGAGCGACACGTTCGGTTTCTGCATGGTGACCCGTTGGGGTGCGGAAGCTCGCCCGGTGCTGCGGGGATCCGCTGGCGAGGTATTGAAGCAGAAACGCCGCGGGCGGCGCAATCCGCGCCCTGCCGGCAACCCCGTCGCCGCCGCCGCATGCGGCGCGCCGGGACGGTGCTATAGTGGCGGCCGGCAATGAAGTACACGCGAGGAGGTAGGGCGGTCGAACCGGGAATCTGGTGGACCGCATGGGACTTGAACCCACGACCTCCGCGTTGCGAACGCGGCGCTCTCCCAACTGAGCTAGCGGCCCGGAGGGAACCGAAGAGACGTATTTTACACGGTTCCGCCGGTGCGGTGCCGTGACGGGTTCCCCCGGGACTGCCGTCGCGAGGCCCCGCCCGCGGCTATATTTTGCCGCGCACTCCACACAGGTGTTACCCTTTCTCCAAGATTCCCCGCAACGTCCCGGAACAGGCAAGGCAGGTGCATTGATGACGATCGCCCGGATCCCGACCATTGCAGCAACGGCCCTGCTGGCCGCATTCGTCGGCGCCGCGTTGGTGGCGCCGGCGGCCGCCGCGGAGCGTGATACCGACGTTACGTTCACGAAGCACATCGCGCCGATCTTCCAGCGTTCGTGCGAGAACTGCCACCGGCCGCAGGGCGGCGCGCCGATGTCGCTCGTCACCTACGACGATGTCCGGCCGTGGGCGCGCTCGATCAAGAACCGCACCGGATCGCGGGAGATGCCGCCGTGGTTCGTCGACAAGAACATCGGCATCCAGGATTACAAGGACGACCCGTCGCTCAGCGACGAGGAGATCGCGCTGATCGGCGCCTGGGTCGACGCCGGCGCGCCGCGCGGCAACCCGTCCGACCTGCCGCCGCCGATCGCATGGCCCGTGGACGGTTGGACATACGGGACGCCGGATCTGATCGTGCCGTCGCCCGAGGGCACGATAGAGGCCGATGCCGCCGACTGGTTCGGCGAGTGGGGCGAGTCGCCGACCGGGCTGACAGAAGACCGCTACATCAAGGCCATCGAGGTGCAGGAAGTGCGGACGTGGGAGGACACGAGCGCCGCTGTGTCCAACGACGGCCGGGCCGCGCTGGGACTGTCCGTCGTCCACCATGCGGTGCTCGGCGCCGATACGGTCGAGAACACGGTCGCGCCCCTCGACTGCGGCAACGAGACGACCTGCGCGGTCGACGACGCGGAGTTCTGGCTGGTGCACGAGCTGGGGCAGAACCCGACCATCTATCCGGACGAGGTGGGCGTGAAGCTGCCGGCCGATTCGGTGATCACCTTCAACTCGATGCACCTGCACTCCATTGGCCGCGAGGTGCGGGCGCGCCTGGACGTCGGTTTCACCTTCCATCCGGAGGGCTACGAGCCGAAGTACCACCTCGGGTCCACGAGCTTCGGCGGCGTCACGCACTACGACTACTCGTTCGATATTCCGTCGAACGAAGACAACGTGATGCAGGACGGCTTCCACCGGCTGGAGCAGCCGACCAAGATCCTGACGTTCGAGCCGCACCTGCACTCGAGCGGCAAGCGCATGTGCATGGAGGCCCTGTATCCGAACAATGCGCGCGAGATGCTGAGCTGCGCCGACTACGACCACAACTGGGCCAAGGTGTACGTGTATGCCGATGATGTGGCGCCGCTGCTGCCGGCCGGAACGGTGGTGCACGTGATGGCCTGGTACGACAACTCGGTGACGAACAAGAACGTCGTGGACCCTCGCAACTGGAAGGGCTGGGGCAACCGCTCCATCGACGACATGTTCTCGGCGATCTCGCGCATGGTGTACATGACGCAGGAGCAGTTCGACGAGGAGGTCGCCGCGCGCGGCGGCAGCTTCGCCTTCGCGACCTCGCAGGATCAGCAGTAGCCGGGGGGCGGCCGGCGCGCCGCCCGTCGTTTTCGTCGCGCGTGGGGGTCGCTCCGACGATGAGTACGCGCATTATCGAGGTCGTCGCAGGGGCGGCCGTGGTGGCCGCCGCCGCCGGTCTGCTGGTGCTCGCGCCGGCTCCCGCCGCGCAGGCGCCGGAGCTCGTCACGGCCTGGGGCGAGCCCGACCTGCAGGGCATCTGGACGGACATCTACGCCACGCCCCTGCAGCGGCCGGAACGCTTCGCCGACCAGGAAGTCTTCACCGACGCCGAGCGGGCCGCTCTCGATGAGCAGCGCACGGTGCACCCGCGCCGGGACGCCCGGGAGCTGGTCGGCACGGACCGCGACGTCGCCGGCGCCTACAACGCGGTTTTCCAGTCGATCCGGCCGACCGGGCCGCGAACGTCCCTGATCGTCGATCCGCCCGACGGCCGCATTCCGCCGCTGACGCCCGAGGCGGAGGCGCGGATAACCGCGCAGCGCGAGCACCGCCTGGCGCTCCTGCAGGCGACGGACACCTGCCGCCTCCAGTTGCCGGCCTGCGCCGGCTGGCAGTACGGGCCGCCGTCACCCCGGCGCGCGGAGCGCTCGCCCTACTACAACACCGCCCGCCTCAACCGCAACGACGGCCCGGAGGATCGCAGCCTGTCGGAGCGCTGCATGGGCGCCGTGCTGCCCGACTTCAGCGGCTACCGGCGCATCGTGCAGTCGCCGGGGGCGGTTTCGATCTTCTACGACGTCGGGCAGGGACAGGGGTGGCAGCGCGCCATTCCGATCACCGACCGCCCGCCGCTGCCGCCGGGGGTGCGGCAGTGGCGCGGCGACTCGCGCGGCCGCTGGGACGGCGCCACGCTCGTGGTCGAGGTCGGCAACTTCAGCCCCAAGACGGACTTCCGCGGGTCGCGCGAGAACCTGCGGCTGGTCGAGCGCTGGACGCGCCTGGACGCGGAAACGCTCGAATACATCGTCACGATTGAAGATCCGACGACCTGGACGGCGCCGTGGACCGCCCGCCAGGAGCTGACGCTGCAGGACAACCAGGCCAATCGGATTTATCCCGAGCCGCGCTGCCACGAGGGCAACTACGGTCTTCCGGCCCAGCTCGCCGGCTCGCGCGTCGAGGAAGTGGAGTACGCCGCCGGGCGGGTTCCCGACCCGGCGACGCGGGACACCGCGACCGGCGGCGGCGACACCGGCGGCTCGGACCCGCTGACCGGCGGCTAGGACTGCAGCAGCTCGAGGTACTTCAGCGCGCCCCCGGTATTGAACAGCACGACGCGCTCGGTGCGGCGGATGACGCCGCGCTCCAGCAGCCGGCGGAGGGCGCAGAGGGTCGCGCCCCCTTCCGGCGCGGCGCTGATCCCTTCCAGGCGGCCCATTTCCCGCATCGCCGCGATCATTGCGTCGTCGTCCACGGCGACCGCCGCGCCGCCGCTGTCGCGCAGCGCGCGGAGAATCAGGAAGTCGCCGATCGCCCGGGGCACGCGCAGGCCGTCCGCGACAGTCCGGGCGTCCGCCCAGGGAGCGGCGCGCGCCGCGCCGGCTTCGAAGGCGCGTACGATGGGCGCGCAACCTGCCGCCTGCACCGTCACGAGGCTCGGCCGCCGGCCGGCGGGCATCCAGCCGAGCTGCTCCAGCTCCTCGAATGCCTTCCACATCCCCACGATGCCGGTGCCGCCGCCGGTGGGGTAGATGAGCCAGTCCGGCCATTCCCAGTCGAGCTGCTCGGCCAGCTCGTACGCCATCGTCTTCTTGCCTTCGATGCGGTACGGCTCCCTGAGCGTCGAGACGTCGTACCACCCGGCCTCCGCGGCCTGCGCCGCCGCGAGGCGTCCGGCGTCCGTGATCAGGCCGTCGACGAGCGTCACGTGCGCGCCGTACAGCTCGCACTCCCGAATGAAGGGCGGCTTCACGTCGCGCGGCATGAACACCCGCGCCGCCAGCCCGGCCTGCGCGGCGTATGCGGCCAGCGCATTGGCGGCGTTGCCGGCGGACGGCACGACGAGCGTGCGCGCCCCGAGATCGCGCGCCCGCGTCACCGCCACCGACAGGCCGCGCGCCTTGAACGAGTTGGTGGGGTTGGCCGACTCGTCTTTCACGTACAGCCGGTCCATGCCGAGCGCCGCACCCAGCCGCGGCGCGTGTACGAGCGGCGTGAACCCTTCGCCGAGGCTGACCGGGGCACCGCGGTCAGCGGGCGGGAGGACTTCGCGGTAGCGCCACAACGTGGGCTCGCGCTCGCCGAGCGTCGCGCGCGACCAGGTGCGGGCCAGCGCCTCCAGGTCGTAGCGGGCGAGCAGCGGGCTGCCGCAGGAGCACAGGTGCCGCGGCTGGTCCGGGTCCAGCGGAGCGGCGCCGCAGTTCGCGGCGCAGTCGAGCCACATGATCCACTAGTCGGGGCTGTCGCGCCGCACCCCGGTCGGGTCAGTGTTCCAGGAGCTCGGCGTCCTTGGCCTTCTGCAGGTCGTCGATGCGCTGGATGTTGGTATCCGTGATCTTCTGGATGTCATCGAGCGCGCGGCGTTCGTCGTCCTCCCCGAGCTCGTGGTTCTTCAGCAGCTTCTTGAGGCCGTCGTTCGCTTCCCGCCGCGCCTGACGCACGCTGTTGCGTCCTTCCTCGGCGAGCTTGTGGACGAGTTTCGACAGCTCCCGGCGCCGCTCGGCGGTGAGCGGCGGGAACGGAATCCGTATGACCTTGCCGTCGTTGGTCGGGTTGAGGCCGAGGTTCGCGCGGCGGATGGCCCGCTCGATGGCCGTTATCTGGTACGGGTCGAACGGCGTGGCGACCACGAGGGCCGGATCGGGCACTGCCAGGGTTGCCACCTGGTTCAGCGGCATGAGCGCCCCGTACGCCTCGACCTGGATCGAGTCCAGAATCCCGACCGAAGCGCGTCCGGTCCGCACGCCGGCCAGTTCGCGGCGCAGGTGTTCCAGGGCGCCGGCCATGCGCTGGCGGGCATGCGCGGCGGCTGATGCAGGGTCAGTGATCTCCATGTCTTCACCTCGATGGCGGGACCTCAGGTGGAAACCACCGAGCCGACCGGCTCGCCGAGGACGGCCCGCCGAATATTGCCAGGCGTTCGCAGATTGAATACGACAATCGGCAACTGGTTGTCCATGCAGAGCGAGATGGCGGTAGCGTCCATCACCTTGAGCTGGCGTTCCAGCACCTGCAGATGGGAGACGTTCTCCAGCCGCTCGGCGTCCGGCTCCCGGTGCGGGTCGGCCGTGAAGATGCCGTCCACCTTGGTCGCTTTCAGGATCACCTCGGCGCGGATTTCCATGGCGCGCAGCGCGGCTGCCGTGTCCGTGGTGAAATACGGATTCCCGGTCCCGGCCGCGAACACGACCACGCGCCCCTTGTCGAGGTGGCGGAGGGCACGGCGGCGAATGAACGGCTCGGCCACCTGGCGCATTTCGATGGCGGTCAGGACGCGGGTCTCGGCCCCCTGGCGCTCGATGGAGTCCGACAGCGCCAGCGCGTTGATGACCGTTCCCAGCATGCCCATGTAGTCGCCTGTCGCGCGGTCCAGCCCGCTCGTGCTGGCGGACAGCCCGCGGAAGATGTTGCCGCCGCCGATCACCACGGCCACCTGCACGCCGAGCGCTTGCACGTCGACGATCTCCCGCGCAATCTGCGCCGTCACCGCGGCGTCGATGCCGAACGGCTGCTCGCCCATCAGCGCCTCTCCCGACAGCTTGAGCAGGATACGCCGGTAGGCGGCGGCGGGGGCGGTCATCCTAGTCGCCTACCTTGAAGCGTGCGAACCGTGCGACGGTGATGTTCTCTCCCAGCTTGGCGATGGCCGCGTTCACGAGGCTGCCGACCGAGGTCTTCGGATCGCGGATGGACGGCTGATCCAGCAGCACGACCTGCGAGTAGTAGCTGTTGAGCTTGCCTTCGACGATCTTCTCGATCACCTGCGGCGGCTTGTTCGAATCCTTGAACTGGGCGCGGACGATGTCACGCTCCCGCTCGAGATCGTCGGCCGGAACTTCCTCCCGCCGTATGCAGGCGGGACTGGCGGCGGCTATGTGCATCGCGATCTCCCGCACGAGGGTCTGGAAGTCCTCGGTGCGCGCCACGAAATCCGATTCGCAGTTGACCTCGACGAGCACGCCCACCTGGCCGCCGGTGTGAATGTAGTGGCCGACCGTTCCCTGCGCTGTCGCGCGCCCGGCCCGCTTGGCGGCCTTGGCCTGGCCGCGCGTGCGCAGGACGGTCACCGCCTTGTCGACGTCGCCGCCCGCTTCCGCAAGCGCGGACTTGCACTCCATGAAGCCGGCGCCGGTCATGTCCCGGAGCTGCTTTACCTGTGTTGCGCTGATGGTCATGATTGGATTCCTCCCGGTACGCCCGCCGGGCGCGCCGAGTGCGGCGGACGCCGGAGCCACGGGCTGTCAGGCCGAGGTTGGAGATGGCGCGCGCGCCGGGGTGGCCCCGGCCGCTGCGCCGTTGGAGCCGCTCGAGGCCGCTTCCGAGGCGGATTCCCGCAAGCCGCGGCCGGCGATGACCGCGTCCGCGATGCGCGTCACGAACAGGCGAATCGAGCGCAGGGCGTCATCGTTCCCGGGGATGATGTAATCCACGTCGTCCGGGTTGCAATTCGTGTCGACGATGCCGATCACGGGGATCTTCAGCGTGCGGGCCTCGTCGACGGCGATCTTCTCTTTCTTCGTGTCGACGACGAACACGGCGTCGGGCAGCCGCGTCATGCGGCGAATGCCGTCGAGGTTCTTGTGCAGCTTGCGCTTCTCTTTCTCGATCCGCGCGATTTCCTTCTTGGAGAGCGCGTCGTAGCGGCCGTCCTCGGCCATCGCCTCCAGCTCGCGCAGACGGCCGATGCTGCGTTGAATGGTCGTGAAGTTGGTGAGCAGGCCGCCGAGCCAGCGCTGGTTGACGAAGTACATGCCGCAGCGCTGGGCTTCCTCCTGGATGAGGTCCTGCGCCTGCCGCTTCGTGCCGACGAACAGAATCGTCTGGCCGCCGTTGGCCAGTTGGGATGCGAACTCCTCCGCCTTCTGGAACAGCCGGGCGGTCTTGCTCAGGTCGATGACGTATATGCCGTTCCGCTGACCGAAGATGTACGGCTTCATCTTCGGGTTCCACCGCCGTGTCTGGTGGCCGAAATGGACCCCGGACTCCAACAGTTCCTTCACAGTTACAGGCGCCAAGCTGCCTCCATCCGGGGGAATTACCGCTTGCTGAACTGGAACCGCTTGCGCGCGCCGGCGAGCCCGTACTTCTTGCGCTCCTTGATGCGCGCGTCGCGCGTGAGCATGCCGGCTTTCTTCAGGCGCGGGCGCAGCTCCGGGTCGGCCTGCACCAGTGCGCGGGCAATGCCGAGCTTGAGCGCGCCGGCCTGTCCGGCGACGCCCCCGCCCGATGCGGTTGCCGTGATGTCGAACTGCTCGGTGGCCTCGCACAGCACGAGCGGTTCGGTGATGCGCGTACGTATGGATGCGGTGGGGAAGTAGCTCTCCAGCGTCCGGCGGTTGATGCTCATGTTGCCGGATCCGGGCTTGAGCATGACGCGCGCTCTCGACTTCTTGCGCCGCCCGGTGCCGTAGGAATTATCTGCCACGCTCAACTGACCTCGTGGCGGGTCGGCTTCTGGGCCGCATGCGGGTGATCGGGACCTTCATACACCTTGAGCTTCCTGTACATGGCCTTGCCCAACTTCGTGGTCGGCAGCATGCCTCGCACGGCCTGCTCCATGAGACGGGCGGGATGCCTGGCGCGAACCGAGGCCGCGCTGCGCTCGCGGAGGCCGCCCTGGTGTCCGCTGTGCCGGCGGTACAGCTTCTGCTGCTCCTTCCGCCCGGTCAGCCGCACCTGCTTCGCGTTCACGATGATGACGTGATCTCCCATGTCCAGGAACGGCGTGTAGCGCGGCTTGTGCTTGCCCTGCAACAGCCGCGCCGCGACTGTTGCGACGCGGCCCAGAACCTGGGCATCGGCGTCGATCACGTGCCAGGCGCGCTCGTGATCGGTGTGGGACGGTACGAAAGTTGCCACTTGGTTGGTTGCTGATGAGCGCTGCCTGCCCGTCAGCGCAATACCGCGCGGCGGGCACAAAACGGAAATCTTACAGAGCAGCGCGACAGGGTGTCAAGAACGCACCGGACAGGTCACGGCCGGATTGCAGCGGTTGCCATGGGACGAGCCGGACCGTGGCGCACTGTTTGCCAGCCGCTGCCGCACGTCCGGCGCGGGCGCACTACCGGGCGGGAGGATCATGCTGCACGGGAGGATCATGCCGCAGAGGTGGCGGAAGGCACTCGTGGGCCTCGACATCGGATCGAGCGCCGTCAAGGCCGTCGAGCTCCGCCGCGGCCGGCGCGCATGCTCGCTGGCCGCTCTCGCTGTTGCGCCGTTGCCGGCGGGCGCCGTGCATGATGGCGCGATCGCCGATCGGGACGCCGTCGCGCAGACCGTGCGTACGCTGCTGGACGGCGGCGGCTTCAACACGCGCGCGGTCGCCCTCGCGCTGGCCGGCAATGCCGTCATGGTGCGCCGGATCGAGCTGCCGGCGATGAGCCCCACCGAGCTCGAGGCATCAATCTACTGGGAAGCCCGCCAGCACGTGCCGTTTCCCGCGGACGAGGTGGCGCTGGACTACAAGGTGCTGCGCGCGCCGGGGAGTCCGGACGCGGCGCGCTCCACCGCCGTGCTCCTTGTCGCGGCGCGCAAGGACCGCGTGGCGGAGTACACCGGGGTCGTCGAGCAGGCAGGTTGCACGCCGGTCGTGATCGATGTCGATGTCTTCGCTCTCATGAACGCGTACGAGCTGAACCATGGCCGCGACGCCGCCGCCGTCCTGGCGCTGCTCGACGTGGGGGCGTGCGCCGCCAGCGTCACGGTCGTGGCCGGCGGCCAGCCGGTGGGAACGCGCGCGCTGCCGCTCGGCGCGCGGAGCTACCGGGATGCGTTGCGCGACGAGCTCGGCCTCGGAACGGTCGAGTCCGACCGGATCCTGCAGGCGCATCTCGGGGACGCCCCGGTGCCGGACGAGGCCCGCACCGTGCTGCGATCCGTGAACGATCGAATCGTGGCCGAGATTGGGGGCACGCTCGACCATTTCCGAGGCTCCGAGCTGGTTGGCGAGATCGGCTCGCTGGTGCTGTGCGGCGGCGCGTCGCGCGCCGCGGGACTCGCGGACGCCCTCGCGGCGCGGCAGCAGCTTCCGGTCGGCCTGCTCGATCCGTTCCGGCGCGTGCAGGGGACCGGCGGGCGGTACGCGAACGAGCGTCCCCTGGCGGCGGTCGCGGTCGGCCTCGCACTGCGGCAGGCAGGTGAGCGTTGATCCGCATCAACCTGGCGGAGGGCCGTGGCAATCCGGACCGCGCGCACGGCGCGGACCGTCCGGGACCGCGGACCCTGGCGCTGGCGGCTGCCGTCTTCGCGATTGCACTGGCCTGGAGCGGGGGGCAGGCGCTGTCGCTGCGCGAGAGCGTGGCGCGCGTTGCGCGCGAGACGGCGTCGGCCGAGAGCGAGCTGCGGAGTCTGGCCCCGCGCGCCCGGCGGCTCGCGGCGCTGGAAGCACGGCGCACGCAACTGTCCGCGCGCGCCGCCGTGGTGGCTGCCTGGCGGGCGGACCGCCACCAGGTGGCCTGGCTGCTGGAGCAAGTCGGACGCAGCGTGCCCGCCGGTGTGCGCCTGGCGCAGTTGCAGCAGGATGCCGACGGCCTCCTCCTGCTCGGCGGGCAGGCCGTGAGCGTGGCGGCCGTCTCCGAGCTCGCAGCCGCGCTGGAGACGCTGGAGCAGGTGCTGCCGCCGGTCGAAATAGTCAACGCCCGGGGCGGGGACGCCGGTGCGGAGGCCGCGGTCCGGTTCGAGATCCGCGCGCGGCTGGCTTCGTGAGGCGCATGCGGCAGTGGCTGGATCGGATGTGGCGCGGGCGGCAGGCCGCCGGCCTCGTCGTGCTGGCAGTCGTCTGGCTGCCGGCAGTGGATGCGTGGTGGTTGGGGCCGCGGCGCGTCGAGCTGATGCAGGGCCGGGATGCACTGGCGCAAATGCGGAAGGAGATTGCAGGGACGCGGCAGGCGACGACACGGCTCGCCGCGGTAGAGGCGGAGCTGGCGGCGTTGGAGGCCCGTATTGACGGCGCCGGCGCGCTGCGTCGCGAAGCCGGGGAAACCGCATTCCTGCTGCGGAGCGTCGAGCTGCTGGCCAGCGGGACAGGCGTTGCCATACGTGGTTTCACGCCGCAGCCCGCGCTGGTGCACGAGCTGCACACGGAGTGGCCAACCCGCCTGGAGCTGAGCGGCGGCTATCGCGAGCTGCTGGCGTTCTTCGAGCGGCTCGCGAGCTGCGCCTTGGACGTCGTGGTCGAGGATCTCGCAATCCGCGCCGTTGACGCCTCGGACGCGGGCGCCACCGTTGCCGCCACCAGCACCATCACCGCGCTCGGCTTCAACGCGGAGACGGGCGTCCGCGATGCACGCGCGGCGGACGCCGCATGCCCGCCGCGCGCGGCGGGCGGCGCTGGTGCGGAGGGCGATGCGACCGCGCCCGACGACCCGTTCTCCCGCTGGACGCCCGCCGCGGACCGGCCTCCCGTTGCGGCCCGGCCCCCCGGGCTGCCCGGGCTGCGCGTCGGCGAGTTGACCTTGCAGGGACTGGTGCGCACCGCCGGCGGGCCGCTTGCGGTGGTGGCGGCGCCGGACGGCCGGACATACCTGCTGCGCGGCGGCGAGCAACTGCTTGATGGCACGGTCGTGGCGGTGCACGCCGACACGGTGGTGTTTCGGGAACATGGCGACGGCGTTGCCCGGGAAACGCGCAGGACGCTGGCGGATGCCGTTGACGGGAGGTGAAGGATGTCTAGCAGCCCGTGGCAAAAGCCCCGCTGCATTCGACCGACGATGCATCCCGCCTGGCTGTGTTGCTCGTCGCTCACATATCGTCGAATATGCTCGCTCCTCGCGCCTTGCCAGCCGGGCGCCTCGCCGCTCTCGGTGCGACGCGGGGTTTCACCACGGACTGCTAGCGCCGTGGTCCTCGTGGTGCTGACCGGAATGGCCGGGACGCCGGCTGCGGCCGTGGCGGAAGGCGTTGGGGAGCAGCCGGCCGCCGCGGAAACCGCGCCCCGATTCACCGGACAGCCGGTATCGCTCGATTTCCAGCGCGCGGACCTGCGCGCCGTGCTCAGGACGTTTTCCGTGATCAGCGGCCTCAACGTCGTCATCGATCCCGGTGTGGAAGGCGTGGTCGACGTGGCGTTGCAGGACGTGCCCTGGGATCAGGCGCTGGACGTCATCCTGCGGGCCAACCGGCTGGGCTATTCCGTCGACGGGCCGATCGTGCGGATAGCACCGCTTGCCGTGCTCGCGGACGAGGAAGCGGAGCGGCGCAAGCTCGCCGAGCAGCGCGCGTTGGCCGGCGAGCTGCAGGTGCTCACCAGGACCCTGAGCTACGCCCGCGCGGCGGAGCTGGCGGCCATCGTGACGCCGCTGCTGTCCGTGCGCGGGCAGGTGCAGACCGACGTGCGCACGAACACGATGGTCATCACCGACCTGCCGGATCGCGTGACTGCCGCCGGACGGTTGCTGGACGAGCTCGACCGGCGCGAGCCGCAGGTGGAGATCGAGGCTCACATCGTGCAGGCCGGACAGGATTTCGCCCGCTCGATCGGCGTTCAATGGAGCCTTGCGGGTGCCGTCGGCCCGGACGGCGAGGAGTCCGGCGGGCAACCCGGCGGCGGCGGATCCGTGGATCTGGGAGCGGCGAACCAGACATCCGCGCTCGGACTGACGTTCGGGTCGGTCGCCGGCGGTCGGGACCTGGGCGTCGTCCTGTCGGCGGCGGAGGTGGAGGGCCTGGTGCGGCTGCTGTCGCACCCGCGCGTGACCACGCAGAACAACGTCCAGGCCGAGATCGTCCAGGGCGACCAGATTCCCATTCAGGTGGTTGCCAACAACACGGTGACGGTACGCTTCGAGGACGCCGCTCTCGTCATGCGCGTGGAGCCCCGGATAACGGCTGCCGGCACCGTGATCATGGAGCTGGAAATCGAGAACGACTTCGCCGACTTCGGGCGGGCCGTCGGCGGCATTCCGCCGATCGTCACGCAGCGCGCGCGAACGACCGTGCAGGTGGCATCCGGCGAGACGACCGTCATCGGCGGGATATTCGAGCACGAGCGCAGCGCCGCGCGCAGCCGCGTGCCCGTGCTGCACCGGATTCCGTTGCTCGGCTGGCTGTTCCGGAGTCGCGCGGAGCGGGACAGTACCGACGAGCTGCTGATCTTCCTGACGCCGCGCATCGTGCCCTAGCTCCGAAGCGTGCTGCTACCATTCCCGCCATGCAGCCAGCCAGCAGCGACGGCCGGCCCGGCCGGCTGGCCCGCGCCCGCGGCCGCATGGCCGCGTTCGGGATTGACGCTCTCCTTGTCACGCATCTCCCGAACGTCCGCTATCTGACCGGCATGCGCGCGTCCGCGGCGGCGGCGGTGGTCGACGCCGAAGCCGTCGTGCTGATCACGGACGCCCGCTATACGACTGCCGCCCGGACGCTGGCGGAGACGACGGGTGCTGCCATCGGACTTGCCGTCGTCGAGGTGCAGGGCACGTACGAACAGGCAATCCGCGACGTGGTGCGCGGGCGCCGCGTCGCGCGCCTTGGCGTGGAGGCGGACCATATCAGCCTGGCGCGGTGGCAGTGGCTGCGCGACAGCCTCGGCGACCAGCCGGCGCTGGTTTCGACAACGGGATTGATCGAGGCCGGGCGGATGGTCAAGGACGAGGACGAGATCGCGCGCTTCCGCACGGCCGGCCGCCTGCTCGCCGGGGTTGTGCCGGCGGCGCTGCGGCTGGCGCGCGCCGGCCGCACGGAGCGGGAGATCGCCGCCGACATCGAATGCGCGCTTGCAGCGGCCGGCTTCGAGGATCGCGCGTTCGAGACGATCGTGGCCTCCGGACCCGCCAGCGCGTTGCCGCACGCCCGTCCCGGCAACCGGCGCCTGTCACCCGGCGACATGGTGGTGCTGGACTTCGGAGGCGTCTACGACGGATACTGCGTGGACCTTTCGCGCACCGCGAGCGTCGGCCCGCCGGGCGCGGAGGCTGTCCGGCTGCACGCTGCCGTGCTCGCCGCGCAGGCGGCCGCCATCGCCGCTGTCCGGCCGGGAGCTCGGGCCAGCGCCGTCGACGAGGCGGCGCGCGGGGTGCTCCGCGAGCGGGGGCTGGCGGAGGCGTTCCAGCATGGAACGGGCCACGGCCTGGGGCTGGAAGTGCACGAAGCGCCGCGCATCGCGCCGGCGGCTCGCCTGCAGGGTCCCGGCGCGGACGTGGTGCTCGAAGCCGGCATGGTCATCACCATCGAACCCGGTGTGTACATCCCGGGTGCGGGAGGCGTCCGCGTGGAGGATGACGTTCTGGTGACGGCGAGCGGCAGCGAGCTGCTGACGGATGCGCCGCGTGCATTGGCCGTGTGTTGACGGCATCGAGAAATGGTCACGCCAATATGACGGACTTCGACGATATCGAACGGTTACTCGATCTGATGGACGCGCGCGGCCTCGAGGAGCTCGAGGTCGAGCGCGAGGGGCTCCGCGTGCGGTTCCGCAAGCCGGGCAGGTCCGCCGCACCGCTCGCGGCGCCGCCTGCGCCTGCGCCGCCCGCGGCGGAAGCCGCGCAGCGCGGCGACGAGGCGGACGCCGGCGAGGCGGGCCTGGCGATCATCAAGTCACCGATCGTGGGCACGTTCTACCGCTCTCCGGAACCGGGTGCGGACCCGTTCGTCGAGGTCGGCTCGACCGTCGGCAAGGGGCAGGTCGTCTGCATCATCGAAGCGATGAAGCTGATGAACGAGATCGATGCGGACCAGGACGGCGAGGTCGTCACGATCTTCGTGGAGGACGGCCAGCCCGTGCAGTACGGCGAGTCACTGTTCGCCGTCCGCCCCGCCTAGCGCGGTACATGTTCAAGAAAATCCTGATTGCCAACCGCGGCGAGATCGCGCTGCGTGTGATCTATGCCTGCCGCGAGCTCGGCATTGCGACGGTTGCCGTCTACTCGGAGGCCGACGAGCATGCCTTGCACGTGCGCTTTGCCGACCAGGAGATCTGCATCGGGCCGCCGCGCCCGATGGATAGCTATCTCAACGTGCCGGCCATCATCACCGCCGCCGAGTTGAGCGGCGCCGACGCGATTCATCCCGGCTACGGTTTCCTGTCCGAGAGCGGCTACCTGGCCGAAGCAGCCGAGGCGTGCGGCATTGCCTTCATCGGCCCGCCGCCCGCGGTGCTGCGGCTGATGGGCGACAAGTCCGAGGCGCGGCGCGCCATGAAGAGCGCCGGCCTGCCCGTGCTGCCCGGGACCGAAGATCCGCCCGAGTCGGTGGACGAGGCGCTCGAGGCGGCGCAGGGCCTGGACTATCCCCTCATCCTGAAGGCGAGCGCGGGGGGCGGCGGCCGCGGCATGCGGATCGTGCGGGAGCAGGGCGAGCTCGAGCACGCCTGGCGGACCGCCGGGCAGGAGGCGCAGGCCGCGTTCGGTGACGGCCGGCTCTACCTGGAGCGCTACGTCGAGGCGCCGCGGCACATCGAGTATCAGGTGCTTGCCGACGGGCACGGCAGTGTCGTCCATCTCGGCGAGCGCGAGTGTTCCATTCAGCGCCGGCACCAGAAGCTGATCGAGGAGTGTCCGTCGCCGGTGCTGACGGAGCGCCAGCGGCTCGAGCTCGGCGAGCTTGTCACCGGCGCGGCCGCGGCGGTGGGCTACCGTAACGCCGGCACGTTCGAGTTCCTCATGGACGGCGACGACCGGTTCTATTTCCTGGAGGCCAATGCGCGGCTCCAGGTCGAGCACCCGGTCACGGAGATGGTGACCGGCGTGGACGTCGTGAAGGAGCAGATCCGCGTCGCCGCCGGACAGCCGCTGTCCGTGACGCAGCAGGGCATCACGTGGAACGGGCACGCAATCGAATGCCGCATCAACGCGGAGTCGCCGGTCACGTTCCGCCCGAGTCCGGGGCTGGTGCGGGTCTTCAGCATTCCGGGCGGTCCGGGCATCCGCATCGATACCGCCGCCCACGCCGACTGCACCGTGCCGCCGTACTACGACTCGCTGGTCGCCAAGGTGATCGCACACGGCGTCGACCGCGCCGAGGCGGTGGCGCGCATGCGCCGCGCGCTGTCGATGACCGTCATCGAGGGCATCGAGACGAGCGTGCCGCTGCACCTGCGGATCCTCGACGAGCCCGATTTCAGGGACGGCAAGCTGAGCACGGCGTTCATGGACCGGTTCGCTGGCGGATGAACCTGCCGCCGTTGTACGGCATCGTGGATCAGCGTACCGCCGAGCGCCGCGGCTGGACGGTGGTCGCCCTGGCGCGGGCGTTGCTCGACGGCGGCGTCCGACTGCTGCAGGTACGCGCCGCGGCGGCCGGCAGCGGGCAGTTGCTGGCCTGGTGTGACGAAGTGGTTGCGGCTGCGCAATCCTGCGGGGCTACCGTAATCGTCAACGATCGGGCCGACATCGCGCTGCTATCGCGAGCCGGCGGCGTCCACGTGGGACAGACGGACCTGTCCGTCGCGGGCGTGCGGCGGCTGCTGCCGGACGGCGCCGTTGTCGGTGTCTCGACGCATTCCCGGGCGGAGGTGGAGGGCACGGCGCGCGAGGCGGCGTCGTATGTTGCCGTGGGTCCCGTGTACCGCACCGCGACCAAGCAGGCGGGCCGCGAGCCCGTGGGGCTGGAGCTGGTGCGCCATGCCGCCCGGTCCCAACGCAGGCCGGTCGTGGCCATCGGCGGCATCACGCTGGAGCGGGCGCCGGAGGTGCTGGCCGCCGGCGCCGCGGCGGTGGCGGTCGTGGCGGACCTC
>JAJEEU010000056.1 GCA_022820825.1 Vicinamibacteria bacterium | reverse complement strand
CATCGCCCGCGCTGCGGCGGTGCTCGCGGTCGGCGCGGCGCCCGCCGTGGCCGCGCAGCCGCCGGAACAGCCGCCGGCGGCCGAGCCGATCCCGTTCGTCACGCACACGGTCGACGCGGACGTGCCGGGCGGCTACCAGGTCGTCATCACCGACCTGAGCGGCGACGGACGCCCTGACATCGTCGCCCTCTCCACGCGCCAGCCGGACCTGGTCTGGTACGAGAACCCCGCCTGGGAGCGGCACGTCATAGCCACCGGGATCAGCCGCATGATCAACGTGGCCGCGCACGACATCGACGGCGACGGCCGCGCGGAGTTGGCGCTCGCGCACGGCTTCACGACCGTCTACGACGAAAGCCCGGGCATCGTGTCGCTGCTCGAGAGCGGGGACGATCCGCGGCAGCCCTGGTCGATGCGGGAAATCGACCGTGCGCCGACGACCCACCGGCTGCGGTGGGCCGACGTGTACGGCAGCGGCGCCAAGGTGCTGGTCAACGCGCCGCTGATCGGCGCCGGGTCGGTGCGGCCCGAATTCCACGACACCCTGGCGCTGCTGTGGTATCGGCCCGCGGACTGGCAGCGGCGCACGCTGACCGACGCCGAGCGCGGCGTGGTGCATGGCCTCGGCGTGGGGCCGTGGAACGATCCCGGCCGGGACGCCGTCTTGAGCGCGAGCTTCGCGGGCGTGCACGTGCACGAGTTTGCGGAAGGCCGTTGGACACGCACCCGCCTGGCCGACGGCGACCCCGCGCCCTGGCCGGAGAGCGGGGCGAGCGAGGCGGAGGCCGGCAGGCTGGGCGCCGAACGGTACGTGGCGACCATCGAGCCCTGGCACGGCCATCAGGTGGTGGTGTACCGCCGCACGCCGGGTTCAGGCGCCGGTGAGTGGGCGCGCCAGGTCATCGACGCTTCAATCGAGGACGGGCATACGCTGGTGACGGCGGATCTCGACGGCGACGGGCGCGACGAGATCATCGCCGGCGAGCGCAGCGGCCGCACGAGCGTCTACCTGTACCGGATGGACGACCGCACGACCAACTGGTCGCGGCAGGTGCTCGATGACGGCGGCATGGGGGCGTCCGGTTGCGCGGTTGCGGACATGAACGCGGACGGCCGCCCCGACGTCATCTGCACCGGTTCCCGCACGGCCAATCTGAAGTGGTACGAGAACGCCGGCCGGTAGGCAGGCGCGCGCAGCGCGGTGCATCGGGGTCCCCGCAAGCGGACGCCGGGGGTTCGGGGCGCGGCCCCGTCTGATTGATGCGGCGCAGCGGCCTGGCGCTGGCGGCCGTCCTGGCCGGGCCGGTCGCGGCAGGGACGGTGCATGCGCAGCCGCCGCCGGGCGCCGGCCCGCAGCCCGCCGTCCTGATCGGGGGGCGGACTATCCAGGGTCCGCCGCCGCCGGCTCCTCCCGAGGTCATCCGGCGCGACGCGGCCGGTCGGGCGACGGTTCGCGCCGTCGAGCTCGCCCGGCCCCTGGAGGTCGACGGACGGCTCGACGAGGCGGTCTACGCCGAGGTCGCGCCGTTCAGCGGCTTCATCCAGCAGATTCCCGACGAGGGCGAACCGGCGAGCGAGCGGACCGAGGCGTGGGTCTTCTTCGACGGCGAGCACGTCTACGTCGCCGCCCGGATGTGGGAGTCGGTGCCCGAGGCGCAGTGGATCGCCAATACCCTGCGCCGCGATTCTTCCCAGATCCTCGACAACGACCGCTTGCAGGTGGCGTTCGACACGTTCTACGACCGCCGCAACGGGGTGGCGTTCATGGTGACCCCGATCGGCGGATTCTTCGACTACGAGATCAGCGACGAGGGGAGTCCGAACCGGGACTGGAACCCGGTATGGGACGTCGCGGTCGGCCGCTTCGACGGGGGCTGGACGGCCGAGATGCGCATCCCGTTCAAGTCCCTGCGCTACCGCCCCGGCGGGGGGCAGATCTGGGGCCTGCAAGTGGGCCGGCGCATCCGGCGCCTCAACGAGGCCTCGCATCTGACGGCGGTCCCGATTTCCGTCGGGGCCGGCATGTTCCGGTTGTCCTATGCCGCTACGCTGGTCGGCATCGAGGTGCCGCCGAGCATCACGCGGCTCGACCTCAAGCCGTACGGGATCGGCACGTCGGCGACGGACCTGACCGCGGACCCTGCCTATGCGAACCGTCTCGGCGGGGACTGGGGGTTGGACGCCAAGTGGGGAGTGACGCAGAACCTGACTGCGGACCTCACGTACAACACCGACTTCGCGCAGGTCGAGGTGGACGAGCAGCAGGTGAACCTGACGCGGTTCAACCTGTTCTTTCCCGAGAAGCGGGAGTTCTTTCTGGAGGGCCGGGGAATCTTCGACTTCGGCAGCGGCCCGAACGTGCTGGGCGGCAACGACGCGGGCGGGGGACGCGTCTCGGGCCCGGGGAGCGAGCGGCCGGCCGACGTGCCGACGCTCTTCTTCAGCCGGCGCATCGGCCTCGAGGGCGGCCAGACCGTGCCGATCCGGGGCGGCGGCCGGCTGACCGGCAAGGTCGGCGCGTTCACCGTCGGCGCGCTGAACATGCAGGCGGGCGACGCGGCCGGCGTCGGCGCGCGGGCCACCAATTTCACCGTCGTGCGACTGAAGCGCGACGTCCTGCGCCGCAGCCGGGTCGGCGGGATGTACACGCGCCGGTCCGTATCGCGCGCCGGTGACGGCGCGAACGAGGCCTACGGCCTCGACGCCGCGTTCCTGTTTCACGACAACGTCAATTTCAACGGCTACTACGCGCGCACCCGCACGCCGGGGCTTGTCGGCGACGATGCGAGCTACCAGGCGGCTTTCACCTATGAAGGCGACCTGTACGCGGTGCAGGTGGATCACCTGCTGGTCGGCGACAACTTCAATCCCGAGGTGGGGTTCATGCGCCGCGACGACTTCCGGCGCACCTTCGCGGCCGCGCAGTACAGCCCGCGGCCAGCCATGGAGGCGGTGCGGCAGTTCACCTGGGGCGCCAGCCTCGACTACATAGAGAACGGCGCCCGTCAGCTCGAGACGCGCGCGGCGCAGCTCCGGTTCAAGACCGAGTTCGAAAACAGCGACGAGATCAACGTCGACTTCCTGCGCAGCTACGAGCTGCTCGTCGAACCGTTCGACATCACGCCGGACGTGAGCATCCCGGTCGGCGGGTACGGCTTCCGGGACATCTTCCTGTCATACCTGATGGGGCCGCAGCGCCGGCTGTCAGGGACGGTCTTCGTCCAGCGCGGCGGGTTCTACGACGGTGAGATCACCGCGTTCGGGTACCGGCAGGCGCGGCTGGAGGTGACGCGGAAGCTGACGATCGAGCCTGCCGTCCAGATCAACCGGGTCGGGTTGCCGAACGGTCCCTTCACCGCGACGCTGGCGTCGATGCGCGTCACCCACACGTTCACGCCGCGGATGTTCTTCTCGGGGCTGGTGCAGTACAACTCCACCGCGGCCTCGCTGGGCACGAACCTGCGCTTCCGCTGGGAGTACCAGCCCGGCAGCGAGCTGTTCGTCGTCTACAACGACCAGCGGGACACCGCGCTGCGTCCCGCGCCGCTGCTCGAGACCCGCGCGCTCATCGTCAAGGTCACCCGCCTCTTCCGCTTCTGACCCCGACCCGCACCCGGCATCCACGCGGCCCGCCGCGCCGGCGGAGCTGTACCGGCGGCTGTCCGGGTTAGGGTGGTGCGGAAGGGGGGGGGTGAACCCCCACGATGTTGCCCGGGTTGGGCACGAAACGTGATACTTGTATTGCAACGAGCACACAGGAGAACCTACGTGACCGCTGTTTCCCTTCGCTTGCCCGATGACGTCTCCGAACGCCTGCGCCGGTTGGCCGCCCGTACCGGGCGCAGCAGGACCTTCTACATCCTTGCTGCCATCCGGGAACACCTGGACGATCTTGAGGACGTATACCTGGCCGAACAACGGTTGATCGACCTCCGGCTCGGAAAATCTCACACCGTCCCGCTCGAAGACGTGATGGCACGCGATGGCGTGGACGATCGAGCTTGACCAGGCTGCCGTACGCGACTTGGACAAGCTCGACCGGCAGCCGCGCCGGCGGATTCTCGCCTTTTTGCATGACCGTGTGGCCACGCTGGACAACCCGCGAAGCATCGGAGAGGCCCTCAAAGGCTCCACGCTGGGTGAGTTCTGGAAGTACCGGGTCGGCGATTACCGCGTCATAGCCAGCATCGAGGACCGTGCGTTGTGCGTACTCGTCGTGAAGATTGGGAACCGACGCGATGTCTACCGATGAAATGAACGGGTATCGGGTGTCAGCCCAAGAATGAGGCCTCCAGGAAACCCGGTACGGTCAAGGACTGTAGTAACGTCCGTAAGTTATTGATTGTGGTGGTGCGGAAGGGGGGATTTGAACCCCCACGATGTTGCCACCGCCAGCCCCTCAAGCTGGTGCGTCTGCCAGTTCAGCCACTTCCGCACGCGTGTTGGAGGATCGCGTCGCAGGCTACCGGGACTCGTCCGTCGTGTCTCCGCCCGGGTCCGCATCGTCCGCTGCAGGCGCAGCGGGCTCGGCCGGCGCGGCGTTCTCGACGGGTGCGCCCGGTTCGCCGAGGCCGCTGAGCACCGACCCCGGGCCCCGCTGTCCCATGATCGCGAGCGCCATGGCGCCCACCATGAACAGGGTGCCGAGCACGGTGGTGGCGCGCGTCAGCAGCGTCGCGCCCGCGCGGGCGCCGAACGCCGCCTGGCTGCCGCTGCCGCCGAACGCGGCGGCGATGTCTCCGCCCTTGCCCTGCTGCAGCAGCACGACCAGCAGCAGGAGGAAGCAGACGAGCACGTATATGCCGGACATCAGGATGCTGAACATGAGCCGCCGATTATACTGCCGCCGCCGCGTTCTGCGCCACGATTTCCGCGAAACTGTCGGGGTCGAGGCCGGCTCCGCCGACCAGCGCGCCGTCTACGTCCGGCTCCGCGGCCAGCGCGCCGGCGTTGGCGGGCTTGACGCTGCCGCCGTAGATGATGCGGCAAGCCGCCGCGCCGTCGGCATCCAGCGCGCGGGCGATGCGCTGGCGAATATGCGCGTGGGCTTCCTGCGCCTGTGCGGGCAGGGCGTTGCGGCCGGTGCCGATCGCCCAGACCGGCTCGTAGGCCACCACGACCGACCCGGCTGCCTCGAGCTCGACGTCGGCCAGCCCGCCCGCGATCTGCCGGTTGAGCACCTGGAACATCCGCCCCGAGTCGCGTTCGTCGAGCGTTTCGCCGACGCATACTATCGGCACGAGCCCGGCGCCGAGCGCGGCGTGCAGCTTGGCGTTGACGCCCGCGTCCGTCTCTCCGAAGAGCTGCCGCCGCTCTGAATGGCCGATGATCACGTAACCGGCCCCCGCCTCCCGCAGCATGCCGGCGCTCACCTCGCCGGTGTACGCCCCCTGGGGCGCGGAGTGCAGGTTCTGTCCGGCCACGCCGACCGGGCTGCCGTCGAGCGCCGCGGCAACGGCGTGGAGCGCCGTGAACGGCGGAGCGACGACCACCTCGGCCGCGCGTATCGTTTCCATGCGGGCACGGAAGGCCGCCGCGTAGGCCGTCGCCTCGGCTACGGTCTTGTGCATCTTCCAGTTGGCCGCGACGAAAGGCGTTCTCATGGCTCACCCCACGTAAGGCTGGGCGTCCGGCAGGGCGCTCACCCCGGGCAGCGTCCGGCCGGCCAGAAACTCCAGCGACGCGCCGCCGCCGGTTGAAATATGCGTGATGCGGTCGCGCACGCCCGCCTTGGCGACCGCGGCGACCGAGTCGCCGCCCCCGACCACGGTCGTGGCGGCCGTGCCGGCGACGGCGCGGGCGACGGCCAGCGTGCCCGCGGCGAAAGCGTCGATTTCGAATACCCCCATCGGCCCGTTCCAGACGACCGTGCCGGCCCGGCCGACGACCTCAGCGTATGACTGCCGGGTGTGCGGCCCGATGTCCACGCCGATCCGGTCCCCGATGGTGGCGTCATCCACCTGGAGCGTTGCGGTAGCCGCACCGGCGTCGACGCGTTCCGTGACGACATGGTCCGCGGGCAGCCAGAGGTCCACGCCCGCACCGCGCGCGTCCCGCTCCACGCCGGCCGCGGCGTCGAGGAGATCCGGCTCCACCAGCGAGCGCCCGACCGGCAGGCCGCGCCGCTCGAAGAAGGTGTAGGCCATGGCGCCGCCGATGAGCAGCGCGTCGACCCGGCCCAGCAGGTTCTCGATGACGTCGAGCTTGCCCGACACCTTGGCCCCGCCGAGCACCGCGACGAACGGCCGCCGCGGGTTGCCCAGCAGCGCGCCGAGGTGCTCCAGCTCCGCGCCCAGCAGCAGGCCGGCGCCGGCGTCGCCGACGTGAGAGACGATGCCGGCGGTGGAGGCGTGCGCCCGGTGCGCAGTGCCGAACGCGTCGTTGACATACACGTCCGCGAGCGACCCCAGCTCCGCGGCCAGCGCCGCGTCGTTGCGCTCCTCACCCGCGTGGAAGCGCAGGTTCTCGAGCAGCGCGACTCCGCCGGGATGCGCCTCGGCCACCGCGGCGCGGGCCGGCTTGCCCGTGCAGTCGGCGGCGAAGTGCACGGGCCGGCCCAGGAGCTCCGACAAGTGCCGCGCCACCGGACGCAGGCTGAGGTCCGGCCGCGGCGCTCCCTTCGGACGGCCGAGATGGGACGCGAGCACGACGGTCGCGCCGCGTTCCAGCGCGTAGCGGACGGTCGGCAGGGCGGCCCTGATGCGGGTGTCGTCACCAACCGCGCCGCCGGCAAGCGGTACGTTGAAGTCGACGCGGATCAGGACCCGCCTGCCCGCCAGCTCCAGGTTCCGGATCGAGCGCTTGGACACGGCGCAGCGCGTGGGATCGGGGTGCTACAGGCCCTTCTGCCCCAGCAGCTTGATCAGGTCGACGCAGCGGGACGAATAGCCCCATTCATTGTCGTACCACGAGAGGATCTTGACGAAGTTGCCGTCCATCACGCTCGTGTACGCCGCGTCCACGATCGACGAGTGGGGGTTGCCGCGGAAGTCGATGGAGACGAGCGGCGCCGACGAGAGGTGCAGGATGCCGTTCAGACGTCCCGCCTCGGCCGCCGCGAACGCCTCGTTCACCGCCTCCGCGGTCGCCGGCTGCTCTACCTCCGCGACGAGGTCCACGACCGACACGTTCGGCGTCGGGACCCGCATGGCGATGCCGTCGAGCTTGCCCTTCAGCGCGGGGAGCACCTCGCCGACCGCGACGGCGGCGCCGGTCGTGGTCGGGATCATGGATACCGCGGCGGCGCGCGCCCGGCGCAGGTCCTTGTGGGGCAGGTCGAGCAGCCGCTGGTCGTTGGTATACGCGTGGACCGTGGTCATCCAGCCGCGCCGGAACCCGAAGCTGTCGTGCAGCACCTTGGCCACCGGCGCGAGGCAGTTCGTCGTGCACGACGCGTTCGAGATGATGCGATGCGCGCCCGGGTCGTAGTTCTCGTCGTTGACCCCGAGCACGAGCGTCAGGTCCGGGCCCTTGGCGGGCGCGGTGATGATCACCCGCTTCGCGCCGGCGGCCAGGTGCCTGGCGGCGTCGTCGCGCTTCGTGAACAGCCCGGTCGATTCGACGACCACGTCCACGCCGAGGTCGGCCCAGGGCAGCGCTCCCGGATCGCGCTCCGACAGGACCGTGAACGAGCGCCCGCCGACGTGCAGGCGGTCGCCGTCAACCGAGACCGGCTCGGAGAGGTTGCCGAGCACCGAGTCGTACTGCAGCAGATGGGCCAGCGTATCGGGGCTGGTGATGTCGTTCACCGCCGCGAACTCGATCTCGCCGTCGTCGAGCGCCGCTCGCAACACGTTGCGGCCGATGCGGCCAAACCCGTTGATCCCGACCCTGATGCTCATCCTTGGTGCCTCCAGTTGGGTTCCAGCCAGATGGGCGGACTCACCCGCGCCCGCACAAACGATCAATTGTAGTAAGCGCACTCACACCCGGTCAAACACCCCGCGCCGGGCGTTTGGGGCGCAAACGCAAGTAGAGATGATGGAGCTTAGTAACGCTACCAACGGTGAAGTACGCGAGGGGACGACAAGCACGTGAGCAGGAGTCCCCAGGCCGCGCACGGCGCGGCCCGCCGGCCACGGAGTGGGGCGAAGGGGTCCCCGCGAGTGGCCGGCGGGGGTTTGGGGCGTAGCCCCAAGTAACATTGATGGAGACGATGTACCTGCTCTACAACCTCGCCCTGCTGGCGTACTTCGCGGCCTGCGCGCCGCTCGTCGGCTATCGCGCCTGGCGGCACGGCAAGCCGGTGGGCCGGGTTGGAGACCGGCTGGGACGGCCGCCGGCGGACATCAATCCGACCCGCCGCCCATCCATCTGGATTCACGCCGTGTCGGTGGGCGAGGTGCTGGCGGCCAGGGCTCTGGTGGGGCTGCTCAAGGAGACGTATCCCGCCCACCGGCTGCTGGTTTCCACCACCACCACCACCGGCCAGCTCGTCGCGCGGCAACTGGGGCCGGCCGTGGACGCCGTGTTCTACGCGCCGCTGGATTTCCCGCCGTGCGTGGCCGGGACGCTCGACCGCGTCGCACCGGAGCTACTGGTGCTGGTCGATACGGAAATCTGGCCGAACCTGTTGCACGCCTGCCGCCGCCGCGGCGTCAGGACGCTCATCGTGAACGGCCGCATATCGGACCGTTCGTACCGCGGCTACCGGCTGGTACGCGGATTCATGCGGCGCGCGCTGGGCGGCGTCGACCGGGTCTGCGCCCAGAACGACCTCTGGGGCCGGCGGTTCCTCGCGCTCGGCGTGCCGCACGACCGGCTGACCGTCTCCGGCAGCCTCAAGTTCGACGCCGCGGACGATGCCGTAGCCAACGGTGACGCGGACGCGCTGCTGCAGACGTTCTCGTTTGCCGCCGGACGCCGCGTCATCGTCGCAGCGAGCACGCTGCGCGGCGAGGAGGAGCCGGTGCTGCGCGCGTTCGGCCGCACGAGGCGGACGTTCGCCGACGCGCTGCTGATCATCGCGCCGCGCCACCCGGAGCGGTTCGCGGAGGCAGTGGAGGCGGCTGCAGGTCAGGGATTCGCCGTGGCCCGGCGCACCGGACTGGACCGGGGCGCCGCCCCGGACGCCGACGTGATCGTTCTCGACACGATCGGTGAGCTGGCGCGGCTGTTTCAACTGGCGACGGTCGTTTTCGTGGGGGGCAGCCTGGTGCCGGCAGGCGGTCACAACATCCTGGAGCCGGCCGTGTTCGGCAAGGCGATCCTGTTCGGTCCGCACATGGAGAACTTCGCCGGCGTGGCCGACCTGTTCGTTGCGCGCAACGCCGCGTGGCAGGTCCGCTCGGAGCGCGAGCTCGGGGAGGCGGTCGACGCGCTGTTGACCGATCAGGCGCGCCGGGAGGCGCTGGGCGCGGCAGCCCGGGAGCTGGTCGACGCCAATCGCGGCGCCCGCCGCGAGACGCTGGCCGCCATCCGCGAGCTGCTGCCTCCCGCCGCGGCGCGTCCGGAGTCTGCCGCGGGGGCGGCCGTATGCTGAGCCGGATCTATGGCAGGGCG
>JAJEEU010000010.1 GCA_022820825.1 Vicinamibacteria bacterium | reverse complement strand
CACGGCCGGCCCGCACCGGCGCCGTCCGCCGAACTGGGCGCCGCCGCACCGGCGACGCCGTCCGGCGCGCCATCCGAGAGCGACGTGCGCGACCTGATGTGGCGCGAGGTCGGCCTGTTCCGCGACGGACCGCGGTTGGCGCGCGCGCTCGAGAAGCTGGTCGAGTGGGCCGCCGCGCTGGTCCATCCCGCACCCGACGCCGCCGCCGCGCGCCTTGCAAGCGTGGTGACGGTGGGCTGCCTGATGGCGCGCGCCGCGCTGCGCCGGACGGAAAGCCGCGGAGCGCACTTCAGGTCTGATTTCCCGGAACGCAACGATATAGACTGGGCTCGCCACGTAACGGAGTCGAGAAACGGAGCGGCAGGAATCGATGCCGGCAGGACAGGAAACTTTCGTAACTGAGATAACGCCGCGGTCCGAGGACTTCTCGCGCTGGTACACGGACGTGGTCCGGCGGGCCGAGCTCGCGGACTACTCGCCCGTCAAGGGCAGCATGGTGATCCGGCCCTATGGCTACGCGATCTGGGAGCTGATGCAGGCCGCGCTGGACGCCCGCCTGAAGGCCACCGGCCACGTGAACGCGTATTTTCCGCTGTTCATTCCCGAGAGCCTGCTGCGCAAGGAGGCGGCGCACGTCGAAGGGTTCGCGCCGGAGGTCGCCTGGGTGACCCACGGCGGAGACGAGGAGCTGGAGGAGCGCCTGGTCGTCCGGCCGACCTCCGAGGCGATCATCGGCACGATGTACGCCAAGTGGATCCAGTCCTGGCGCGATCTGCCGATCCTGATCAACCAGTGGGCCAACGTCGTTCGCTGGGAGAAGGTGACGCGGTTGTTCCTGCGCACCACGGAGTTCCTGTGGCAGGAAGGCCATACCGCCCACGAGACGGAAGCGGAGGCGGAGGCGGAGGCGCTGCGCATGCTCGGCGTCTACAAGGAGTTCTCGGAGCGGGAGCTGGCGATGCCGGTGCTCGACGGGCGCAAGACCGAGAGCGAGAAATTCGCCGGAGCGCAGGTCACCTATTCGATCGAGGCCTTGATGGGCGACGGGCGGGCGTTGCAGGCCGGCACGTCGCACAATCTGGGCCAGAACTTCGCGAAGGTGTTCGACATCACGTTTCAGGCCCGCGACAAGTCGGTCCAGCACGTCTGGCAGACGTCGTGGGGCATGACCACGCGGCTGATCGGCGGCGTAATCATGACGCATGGCGACGACAGCGGCCTGATCCTGCCGCCGCGCATCGCGCCCCACCAGGCGGTGATCGTGCCCATCCCGCGGGGCAACTGGCAGGAGACCGTGTTGCCGCGCGCGAGGGAGATCGAGCAGGCGCTGACCGCGGCGGGCGTGCGGGTCGTGCTCGACGATCGCGAGGTTCACTCGCCCGGATGGAAGTACGCCGAGTGGGAGCTGCGAGGTGTGCCGCTCCGCATCGAGATCGGACCGCGGGACATCGCACGCTCCCAGGTGATGCTGGCGCGGCGCGACACGCGCGAGAAGGCGCCGGCGCCCATCGACGGGCTGGCGGCTCATGTCGGCGCGTTGCTCGAAGAGATCCAGCAGGCGCTGCTCGAGCGAGCCGTACGGTTCCGCGACGACCACACCGCGCGCGCCGCGTCACGCGACGACTTCATGCAGGCTTTCCAGGGGCGTCCCGGGTTCGTCATCGCCGCCTGGTGCGGCGGCGAGGCGTGCGAGGCGGCCATCAAGGCGGAGCTGCAGGCCACCATCCGCAACCTCCCGCTGGAGCCTGCACCCGCCTCCGGACCGTGCCTGTGGTGCGGGCAGGCCGGGCAGACCGACGCCTGGTTCGCGAAGGCCTACTGACGGCTACTGCATGCGCACGACCATTACGGCCCGGCGGTTCAGCCGCCGCGTTGCCTCCACGGAGTTGTCGTGCTCCGGGCGTTCCTCGCCGAAGCTGACCGTCGTCAGGCGGTCGTTGCTGATGCCCCGCCCGACCAGGTATTCCCTGACGGAGTTGGACCGCCGCTCTCCGAGCGCCAGGTTGTACTCGGCCGTGCCGATGTTGCAGGTGTGGCCCTCGATGTGGATCTCGAGATCCGGGTCGGCCTGCATGGCGTCGAACACCTCGTCGAGCAGCCGCGTCGCCGCCGGCCGCAGGTTGAAGCGGTCGAACTCGAAGTGCACGTCCTCGAAGGCGAGCTCCAGCGCCGGCTCCGCGGGCGGCTCGATGACCTGAATGGTCACCGTATCCGACACCGATCCACCGCGCCCGTCGCTGACCGTCACCGTCACCGGCACCGGACCGCCCGTGTCCGGTGCGCGCCAGCGTTGCGTTGCCTGATTCCGCGACCCCAGCAACTCACCCGCCGGACTGTTCCACCGATAGGTCAGGGTATCGCCGTCGGGGTCCCGTGCGTCCGCGCGAAGCTCGGTTTCCTCGCCCACGCCCACCTCGCACGGATTGCAGGTGACCGTGACCGTCGGCGGCCGGTTCACGGCCGGCGGCGGAGGAGGAGCTTCCGGCGGCGGCGGCATGTGCAGGCGCACGCCGGAGTGGTAACCGACACGGAACAGTGCGCCGATGCGATCCCGACCGCCCGACGACTGGCCGAGACCGGCGTCCGAGCGGGAGCCGTGCACGGCCGCCCAGGTCAGGCCGGCGCCGGCAAAGATGCCGCCCGGCCCGTGCCAGTTCAGGCCCACCGTGACGTCGAGCGGGTTGCCGAGCTCGGTCCACGTCGCCGCCCGGCTGCCGTCGGGACCGACAATCCCGGGGCCGCGCTGCACGATGCGGTCGTCGGCCGGATACAGCTCGCCGTGCAACTCGCCAAAGAGCTGGAGCGGGCCGCGGAGCGGTCCCGCGACCCCGATACCCCAGCGCATGCTGTTGCTGATATCGACCGCGTCGGGGTCGCGGCGCAGGGCGAAGCCGGCGAATCCGCTGACCTCGACGTTGCCTGCCGCCTTGCTGATCACGATGTCGATCTCGCCGTCTGTCTCGCCGGTCGACGTGCCCGTGTCGGTGTCGCCGGTCGGCAGCTTGGCGAAACCGCGAATGGCCAGTGCGACCGGGTCGAGGCGCTCCTCGGACAGCAGGTTGATCTTGACGCCGGCAATGACGTCGCCCATCTGGTTGCCGCTGAACTGATCGTTGACGAGCGGATAGTCGTTCAGGAGGCCGCCGTAGCGCGCCACGCCGCTGGCGTTCCCCGGCGAGAACAGCGGCCGGACATCGCGATCGATACGCGTTAGCAGCCGGACCGACCCGAAAACCTCGACCCGTCCCCCGACGCCGGCCGCAACGGTGGCGAGGCCGTGCCGGATGTTGCTGAATCCCCGCTCGCGGTTGATCTCGACGCTCTGCGCGCTGACGGCGAATCCGCCGCTGCCGAGCACTTCCGCCGTCGGCACGAACCACAAGCCGGTGTCGCCCAGAAACGTCGCTCCCGCCGGCCGGGTCTCGGCGCCTTCCTGGGCGTAGACGGTGCCGGCGGCGGATGCCATGACGCCGGCGACGACTGCTGCTGCAACCAGATTCCTGTTCAAATCGGTGTCCCCCCGTAGAAACCTAATACTAATCCGTATCGCGCCGCTGGAATACCCAGGCGATCAGGATGCTGAAGCCGTAGAGCAGGATCATGGGCGCCGCCATCACGGTGAGCGTCACCGGATCGCCGGTCGGCGTCAGGATGGCCGCGAAGATGAAGATGAGCAGCACGGCGTACTTCGTGTTCCGTAGCAGGAAGCGCGGCGTGACCGCGCCGACGCGGGCCAGGAAGAACACGAGCGTCGGCATCTGAAACACCGCGCCGCAGGCCAGCGTCAGCCGGACGTACAGCGAAAAGGCCGGCTGGATGCGCGGCATGAATTCCATGAAGTCCGTGCCGAAATCGGCCAGGAAACCCCACGCCAGCCGGAACAGCACGAAGTGCGAGAACAACGCGCCGCCCACGAAGAACAGCGAGGAAAACACCACGAACGGTATGGCGAACCGCTTCTCGCGGGCGTACAGGCCGGGCGCGACGAAGCGCCACATCTGGTACAGGATGACCGGGATGGCGAGCACCAGGCCGGCCAGCGCCGCGATCTTGATGTACAGGAAGAACGCCTCGGTCGGTTCCGTGTAGACCAGGCGGCCGTCGTTCGGCAGGATCTCCTGCAGCGGCCGCATGATGAAATCGAAGAGCGGTGAAATGAACGCGAATGCAACGAGGAACCCGACGAACAGCGCCGCAACCGAGACCATCAGGCGGGTGCGCAGCTCGTCCAGATGCTCCAGGAAGGACATCTTGCCGCCGTCGGCTTCATGCTCGTCGGCGGCGGCGTCGGGAACGGGTACCGGAGACGGAACCTCGGACATCTCGAAAGCGGTCTGGAGCGGGGCAGGCGCCGGCCGTCAATGCCGCCGCCGCTGCCGGTCGCGCGGCGGACCGGACGGCGCGCAGGCTAGGCGCCGCTGCTGCTCTTGTCCGGGACCTCTGCCGGCTCGGCAGCCTTGGGCTTCGGCGGGTCGGACGGGCGCGCGTCCTCGATCCTGATCTCCTCCTCCAGTGTGCTCCGCAGGTCGTTCGACGCGCGCTTGAACTCGGTCAGGCTGCGGCCCAGTGAACGTCCCAGCTCCGGCAGCTTGCGCGGGCCGAAGATGACCAACGCGATAACGAAGATGATGATCAGTTCCGGCATGCCAATCGAGCCGAACATCAGATGCTGCTCCTTGCGTTGGGTGGCGTGCGCCGCACCAAAAATTATAGAGGAACAGGTGCAGCGTCGGTCAAATCTGTTAGCATGCGATCATCATGCGTGCAGTGTCGCCCCTTGCCATGGGCACGGGCGCCGTCGTGCTCGCGGCAGTCCTGGGCGGCCTGTTCGGCGGTCAGGTGCTGGCCACCCAGGCAGAGCTGCCCGAGCACTATGCCCGGTTCGCCACGGCGCTTGCCCTCGTAGAAACCCACTACGTCGACGAGGTCGACACCGAGCGGCTGATCTACCAGGCCATCGGGGGCATGCTGCAGACCCTCGATCCGCACTCCAGCTTCATGGATCCGCAGGCGTATGCGCGCCTGCGCGAGCGGCAGGAAGGCCGGTACTACGGTCTGGGCATCTCGATCAACGTCATCGACGGGGACATCACCGTGATGAGCGTCTTCGAGGGGTCTCCGGCGTACCGCAGCGGACTCCGGCGCGGCGACGTCATCGCCCGCATTTCGGGCCAGAACGCCAAGGACATGACCAGCGACGACGCCGTGCGCCTGCTGCGTGGACCGAAGGGCACGGCGGTCGACATCTCGATCCGGCGCACCGGGTACGACGAGCTGATCGATCTGGCGGTGGAGCGGGACGAGATAACGATCGCCACGATCCAGGCGGCGTTCGTGCTGGATGACGGCACGGGCTACGTCAAGCTGGCGGACTTCTCCGAGACGACGGATCGTGACCTCGGCAGGGCGTTGGGGCGCCTGCGCGAAGAGGGGATGGAGCGGCTGATCCTCGATCTGCGCAACAATCCCGGCGGTCCGCTCGATCAGGCCATCAAGGTTTCCAACCAGTTCCTGCCGCGCGGCAAGCTCATCGTCTATACGCGCGGCCGGGTCGAGAACTCCGACCAGGACTACCACGGGACGCGGGAAGGCGAGTTCACGGACATGCCGCTGGTCGTGCTGGTGAACCGCAACAGCGCGAGCGCGTCCGAAATCGTGGCCGGCGCCGTACAGGACCACGACCGGGGGCTGGTCGTCGGTGAGACGACCTTCGGCAAGGCGCTCGTGCAGTCCATCTACCGCGTCAGCCACGGCGCCGGTCTGGCGCTGACCACGGCGCGCTATTTCACGCCGAGCGGGCGCATGATCCAGCGGCCCTGGGACGGGACGTTCGACGAGTACCTGACGTATTCGATGCGCGAGCAGCAGCCGCGCGCGCATTCTCCGGCGGATCGGAAGTTCACGGCGGGCGGGCGCGAGGTGTACAGCGGCGGCGGCATCGAGCCCGATGACAGGATCGCCGGTCCCATCGAGGGGTTCGATCCATCCCGCCTCGGGCGCCTGCTGGCCGCGCGGCAGGAGTTCGCCAGCTTCGCCGAGCGGTTCTCGGCGCAGGGCGACCTGCGCATTGCCGGCGTGAGCAGCGGCCGGCGGCTGGTGGCGCGCGGCTACGCCATCGACGACGCCATGCTCGAGGAGTTCAAGGAGCATGTCCGGAGCCGGGGGCTGACGGTCGACGATGCCGCCTTCGTCGAGGATGTCGATTTCATCCGCGCGATGATCCGCTACGCGATCGACGAGGCGCTGTTCAGCGTCGAGGAGGCGCGGCGCAACCTGTTCGCCGCCGACCCGCAGACCCGGCGCGCCCGTTCGCTGTTCGCCGAGGCGGCCCGGCTGCTCGACGGCGCAGCCCGTCCGGCTGTCGTCGCCCGGCGGTAGCCACCACCTGGGGCTGCGCCCCAAACCCCCGGCAAGCCCTGACCGCATTTCTTGCCAGCGTTCGTCGCGAGGGTGTGGCGGACTGGCGCGCATTCGCTGCGAAAACCGGACCGGCCGGGCGCACGCCTTGCCGCTTCCAGTAGCAACGAGATCCGGACCTTTACGGTTTTCTCCGCGAACGCCCGCCAGTCCGCTCTCGTGCTCGGTTGATGGCGGCGGGCCGACCGGCGGGGGCCCGGGCAGCCGGGCCGGGTGCGGGGGAGCAGGGGGTGTACTACTTCTTCCGTTGTCACTCCCGCACCTTCCCCCCGAAAACAAAGGGTCAATCGCAAGCCGGAAAAGCCCGTCCCCCCATTCATGCCGGCAAACCGGCAAGGACCTCGCGGCATCGATTGCCGCTCCGCAAGCGGACCTGCGCGCATGCGCGCAGGTCCGAGCCGCTACCTTCCGCCCCGTCACAGCGGCAGCTCCTGCACCACCCGTCCAGCCTCCAGGAAGCCGGCCCACTCGTTCATCAGCCGCCGCCGTCGCTCGAAGAGGTCCGAGCGCGCATGTCTCACCAGCTTTCTGCTGCGGCCGCCGATCCGCTCGCCGTGGCGGGCCGTACTCCCTCACGCCGCTTCGACGTAGTTACGACTACGCCTTCAGCGTCGTTCAGTCCGTGCGACCCACCACACCGGCGCCTCGACGCCCTCGCGACGAACGC
>JAJEEU010000102.1 GCA_022820825.1 Vicinamibacteria bacterium | reverse complement strand
AGTAGTTCCAGACGAAGAACGCGGCGAAGAAGCGCCGCGGGCTGCCGTAGCGGGCCGAGGCCCAGCCCCACACGCGCTTTCCGCTCACCTCGCCGCGCGCCGTCTCGAAGCCGAGCACGGGGCGCCGAGGATGCTGCGACGCCGGAGCCCGGACGCGCGCCTGGATGCCCAGCCAGTCGCGCACCATGCCCACGTCCCCGAACGGCACGCCGGTCTGGCACATGCCGTGCGGCCCGGGGTTCATGCCGACCAGCAGCACGCGCGCGCCAAGCCCCGCGTACGCGCCGACGTAGGCGGCGTGCGCATCCCAGGCGTACTCCAGCGGGCGGTACACGTGCGCCACCGGCGTGGCGAAGGCGAGATCGGCGGTGGCGTCGACCAGCCGCCGGCTGAGCTCGAGAATGTCGCGGGCGGGCGCCGGAGAATCCCTGCTCAGCTCCGGTCCATCCACTCGACGAAGCGGGACGGCTCCTCCACGATCATCACGCGCACGACGCGCTGGTGCTCGTGCATGAGCACCTTGGCGGCCTCCTTGGCGTCGTCGACCGAGGCGTAGCGGGCGGAGATCGCGGGGTTGTTGACGGCTCCACCTCTGACGGTGGTGATCAGCTTGAACATGGCAGCGCTGGATCATACCACCGCATCGGCGGGTCCTGTCGCCGGGCGGGCCGGCTCCGCACTACGGGGCATTCGACGACGGTGTGTCCCACCAGGCGCGCGTGCCCAGGACGAGGTCGACAACCTTGCCGTAGCTGGCTACGCCGGCGTCGACGCGGTTCGCCCTGAGGTACTGGTCGTAGACGCGGCTGGCGTTGCGGCGCACGATCGGCACCGCCTCGCTCGTGCGCGCGGCCACCGCCCGCAGGTCGTCGGCCGGTCCCCGCTCCAGCGCGCCCCAGACGCGGTTGCGTTCCTCTTCGCCGAGGTGGCGCACGAGCTGCGGCGCGAGGTACAGCCAGGCGCTGTAGCGGGAGGCGTCGTCGCCGGCCAGGCAGGTGAGCCAGCCGACGAAGCTCGCCTCCGACTCGTCCGCGTAGCCCGCCAGGTGCGCCCATTCGTGGGCCACGACGTAGGGACGCTCGAACGGCAGCACCGCCCCGTTGACCAGGATCTCCAGCGAGAACGGACTGACCATGCCGTCGATACCGGCCCGCCGGAAGTACGGCGCCAGCAGCGTTCGCTTCGGCGTGCCGGCCGTGGCGCTGCGCGTGATGCCCAGCCGGCGCTGGACCTGCTCGAACGCCGCGCCGAGACGCTCGGGCATGCCGTCCAGGCTCGACCAGGACGCACCGTGCGCGGGAGCGTGCAGCGCGTTGAGGCGCTCGACCGACTCCCCCGCCAGCGCCGCGACCGCCTGCGGCGTGACGCGCGCCGCATCGAAGCCGAGCGCCGCGCCCAGCGGCTCGCGGCGGTAGTTGAAGCCCCACACCAGCAGAAACACCAGGTAGACGGCGGCCACCAGCGCTGCGGTATCCCAACTCGCGCGGAGCACGGCGCGCAGGCGCCCGCCGCGGTCGGCCCGCCGGATGGATGCCCACCAGCGCCACGCAACCCCGGCGCACAGCGCGACCAGCAGCACGTCGAACAGGGCGATCGGCGCGGCGCCGGTCAGCGGGGTCACCGCGTTCTGGATGGCCAGGTAGACGCGGCGCGAGTACAGCTCCTCGATCCAGGCCGCCGGAAGCGGCGCGACGGCCAGCAGCACGGCCGCCGCCGCCAGCAGCGGACGCAGCCAGCAGCCCGTGGCAAAAGTCCCGCTGCATTCGAGTGACGATGCATCACGCCTGACCGTGTTGCTCATCGCTCACATATCTTCGAATATGCTCGCTCTTCGCGCCTTGTCAGCCGCGCGCCTCGCCACTCTCGGTGCGACGCGGGACCTTCACCACGGGCTGCCAGGACATGCCGGCATTGTGACATGTACACTGATCGCATGGCGGGGCGCGAGGACGAGGGCCGGCGGCGGCTGACAGTGGAAACGGCCTGTCCGCTCGACTGCCCCGATACCTGCAGTCTGGCCGTCGAGGTGGAGGACGGCCGGATCGCAAGCATCGACGGATCCGAGCGGCACGACCTGACCGCCGGGTCCATCTGCGGCAAGGTGCGCCGCTTCGGCGACCGGGTCTACGGCGAAGACCGCCTGCTGCGGGCCGGGCTGCGCAACGGACCGAAGGGCGAGGCCCGCTTCCGGCACGTGAGCTGGGACGAAGCGCTCGACGTGGTGGCGGGCAAGCTCGCGGAGGTCCGCGACCGCTGGGGCGGCGAGGCGATTCTGCCGTTCTCCTACGGCGGCTCCAACGGCCTGGTCACCCAGGACACCGCCGACGCGCGGTTGTTCCGCCGGCTCGGCGCCAGCCGCCTGGCGCGCACGGTCTGCGCCGCGCCCACCGGCGCCGCCGCGGGCGCCCTGTACGGCCGCATGCCGGGCGTCGCGTACCAGGACTACCGGCACGCGCGGCTGATCGTGGTGTGGGGCGCGAATCCCGCCACCTCCGGCATGCACCTGGTGCCCCACGTGCGGGCCGCGCAGCGGGACGGTGCGGCGCTGGTCGTCGTCGACCCGCGGCGCACGGCGCTCGCCAGGCAGGCGGACATCCACCTGCCGGTGCGGCCGGGCGCCGACGTGGCCGTCGCGCTCGCGCTGCATCGCTTCCTGTTCGAGCTCGGACTGGCGGACGAGCGCTTCCTGGCGGACCACGCCACCGGCGCCGAGCTGCTGCGGGCGCGCGCGGCAGACTGGCCGATCGAGCGCGCGGCCGCCGTCGCCGAAGTCGACCCGGAGCTGCTGGAACGCTTCGCCGAGCTGTATGCCGAGACCTCGCCGGCGGTCATCCGTTGCGGCTGGGGGCTGGAGCGCAACCGCAACGGCGGCAACGCCGTCGCGGCCGTGCTGGCCCTGCCCGCAGTCGGCGGCAAGTTCGGCGTCCGCGGCGGCGGCTACTCGTTGAGCAACTCCGGGGCCTGGAACCTGAGCGCGGAGGCGTGGATCGGCGCGGACGAGCCGGACACGCGCGTGATCAACATGAACCGCCTCGGCCGCGTCCTCACCGAGGACGGCGATCCGCCCGTGCGGATGCTCTTCGTCTACAACGCCAATCCGGCCGTCACGCTGCCTGACCAGAACCGCGTGCTGCGCGGCCTGGCGCGCGAGGACCTGTTCACCGTGGTCTCGGACCAGGTGCTGACCGACACGGCGCGCTGGGCCGATGTCGTGCTGCCGGCGACGACGTTCCTGGAGCATTACGACATCGCGCGCAGCTACGGGGCAATCAACCTGCAACTGGTGCAGCCGGTCATCGAGCCGGTGGGCGACTCGCGGCCGAACGTGGAGCTGTTCGCCGCGCTGGCCGGCCGTCTCGGCGTCGCGGCGGACGGGGCGTTCGACACGGACCCGGAAGCGCTCATGCACGTCACCGGGGCGATGCCCGCGGCGCTGCGCGACAGCCTGCTGCAGGACGGGACGGCGGCCACGCCGGTCCCCGCACGGCCGGTGCAGTTCGGCGACGTTTTCCCGCGGACGCCGGACGGCCGGGTCGACCTGTTCCCGGCCGCATTGGACGAGAGCGCGCCGGACGGGCTGTACACCTACCGCGCGGACGATGCCGGCGCGGGTCCGTTGATCCTGCTGTCGCCGGCCAGCGGCAAGACCATCAACTCCACGCTGGGCGAGCTGCGGCCGCGATCCGCCGCGCTGCAGATTCACCCGTGCGACGCCGCCGCGCGCGACCTCGAGAACGGCGACGTGGCGCGGGTGTTCAATGCGCTGGGCGAGATTCAGTGCCCGGTCGCGCTCAACGCCGACATGAAGCCGGGCACCGTCGGCCTGCCCAAGGGCCTGTGGCGGCGCAGCACGCTGAACGGATCCACCGCCAACGCGCTGGTGTCCGACGCGCCGACCGACATCGGCGGGGGCGCCTGCTTCAACGACGCGCGGGTTGACGTCACGCGCGTCGTGACCGCGGCGTTCGGCGACCGCAACATCGCCATCTGGACGACGCCCAGCGCTAGCGGCAAGCCGCACTAGGGATCGGGGGAACACGACCGTGGATCGAGAAGACGACAGGCAGCCCGGCCAGCGCATGGTCAGGTGCATCAAGCTCCAGAAGGAGCTGCCCGGCCTCGACGAGCCGCCCTGGCCCGGCGAGCTCGGGCAGCGGGTCTACGAGAACGTGTCGGCCGAGGCATGGAAGCTCTGGGAAGAGCGCATGACCATGATCCTCAACGAATACCGGCTGATGCCGTGGCAGAAGGAAGCCCAGAAGATCGTTGCGAAGGCGATGGACGACTTCTTCTTCGGCGAGGGCTCGGCCCTCCCGCCCGACTACGTCCCGCCGCAGGCCAAGCAGTAGCCCGCGCCAGGGCCGCTACACGACCGGGATGACGGGCCGGATCTCGATCCGGAGCCGGGCGTGCGCGGCGCGCAGCGCGGCGGTCACGGCCGCCGGGCGGGCGGCGCGGGCGAAGATGAACCCCAGGTAGCTGCCGCCCTCGGGGGGCGGCTCAATCAACTGGTCGCGCCGCGCGGTGACGACGATTTCCTCCACTCCATCCACGGACCGCGCGGCAGCCAGCCCCGCCACCCGTGCGAGGCGCCCGGCCGCCGGAATCGGAATCATCAGCACGCCGGCGGCGCGCCGCTCGCGCCGCCAGCCGGACACGTCCTCGCCCAGGGCGTGGCGCAGCAGCAGCGCCTCCAGCGAGACGCCGCGGCCCGCTGCGCCGTCGAACCGCAGCACCCGCGAGCAGAGCCCGCCGATCGGCCGCGCGGCAACCTCCAGCACGAACACGCCCTCCGCATTGACGCGGCATTCCGCGTGCACCGGGCCGTCAGTGAGGCCGAGCGCCGCGGCAGCGCGCTGCACCGCCGCCGTAATCGGCCGCGCAAACGCGCGGCCGCCGGCGGGCGGCGTGACGTAGATCGTCTCCTCGAAGTACGGTCCCTCCAGCGGGTCGGGCTTGTCGAAGATCGCGAGCACCTGCAGCCGGCCTCCCGCCAGCACGCCTTCCACCGCCACTTCGCGCCCCGGGATGTACCCCTCGACGAGCACCTGCACCGCTTCGTCGCGGGCGGCGCGCGCGTCTGCCTGCGCGCCCAGGCGCCGCACCCGCTCCACGGCCGCGGCCAGCTCGGCGGGGGTGTCGGCGCGCGCCACGCCCTGGCTGGCAGCCATCGACAACGGCTTCACGACGCACGGCAGCGCCGTCGCCGCGAGCCGCTCCGGCGGCAGGGAACCACCGGACGGCAGCACGTGAAACCAGGGCGTGGGCAGACCGTGCGCCTGCATGCAGCGGCGCGTCAGCAGCTTGTTGGCGGCGGCGCG
>JAJEEU010000047.1 GCA_022820825.1 Vicinamibacteria bacterium | reverse complement strand
CAGCGTGCGCCGCGTGGCGCAACTCGCGCGGGCGATGCCGCGCGCCCGGTTCCAGTCGATTCGCGGCAATGTCGGGACCCGCCTGCGCAAGCTCGATGCGGGAGATTGCGATGCGCTGGTGCTGGCCGCCGCCGGCCTCTTCCGCCTCGGTCTCGGTGAGCGCGTCAACGCCCGGCTGACGGCGGACGAATGCCTGCCGGCGCCGGGCCAGGGAATCGTGGCAATCGAGGTCCGCGAGTCGGATACGCAGACGCGGTCGGTCCTGGACCGCATCGACGACTGCGCCGCGGGCATCGCCCTCGTCGCGGAGCGCGCCCTGGTGCAGGCGCTCGGCGGCGACTGCCGCATGCCGCTCGGTGCGCTGGCCGTGCAGGAAGCCGGCGACGTTGCGGTGGACGCCGTTGTCGCTTCGCTCGACGGCCGGCGGCGGGTGCGGCGGCAGGCGCGCGGTCCGGCGGACACCGCCGCCGCGCTCGGCGCCGACCTCGCGAGCCGCATGCTGGCGGACGGGGCGGAAGAGATACTGGCGCAACACCGGCCATGAAACCAGGCAGCGTCCATCGGCCGCTGTCCGGCAGGCGCGTGGTCGTCACGCGCCCGCGGGAGCAGTCGTCCGAGCTCGTAGACCGCCTCCGGGCGCTCGGCGCGGAGCCGGTCGAAGCCCCGACCATCCGCATCGCGCCACCGGAAGACCACGGCCCGCTCGATGCCGCGTGCGCGGCCGCGGGATCTTTCGACTGGATCGTGTTCACGTCGGTGAACGGCGTCGATGCGTTCATGCAGCGGCTGCTCGACGGGCCGCGCGATATCCGTGCGCTGCGCGGCGTGCGGCTGTGCGCCGTCGGTCCGGCTACGGCGACGCAGTTGCAGCGGCACGGCCTCAAGGCGGATGTCGTGCCGGCCGAGCACCGCGCGGAGGCGGCATTCGAAGCGCTGAACCAGGCCGGCACGCTGTCCGGCGCGCGGATCCTGCTGCCGCGGGCCGACATCGCGCGAGAGATGCTCCCCGACGCGCTCCGGAAGGCGGGCGCGAAGGTGACGGAAGCAACCGCCTACCGCACGGTGCGTGAGGACAGATGGAGCGCAGCCGAGTTGCAAGCCCGGCTGCTTGCGCGTCCCGTGGACGTCGTGACGTTCACCAGCGCCTCCACGGTGCGCAACTTCGTGGAGATCGTCGGCGCCGGTCCGGCCGCGGAGCTGCTGTCCGCGACATGCGTCGCCGCCATCGGTCCGGTCACCGCGGCGGCGGCCGCGGAGCTGGGCATCGAGACCAGGATCATGCCCGCCGCGTATACAATTCCGGCACTGGTCGACGCCATCGCCGAGCATTTCGCCGGACAACCGGGCGCCGGCGGGGCAGCAGGAGCATGACTTCAACAGCATCCGCGGAACGCATCCGGAACCTCGGTCTGACGCACCGGCCGCGGCGCCTGCGGCGCTCGCCCGCCATGCGCGATCTGGTGCGCGAGACGCGGCTGGCGCCGGAGACGTTCGTCCATCCCCTGTTCGTCTGCTCCGGGGACGGCGTACGGCGCGAGGTGCCGTCGATGCCGGGCGTGTTTCAGTTGTCCGTCGACGAGGCGGCGAACGAGGCCGCGGCGGCCGGGCAGGACGGGATCAAGGCCGTGCTGCTGTTCGGGCTCCCCGAAGACAAGGATGACGCCGGCTCGGCGGCCTACGATCCCGATGCGCCGGTGCAGGCGGCCGCCCGCGCCATCAAGCGCGCCGCGCCCGGGCTGCTGGTCGTCACCGACGTCTGCCTGTGCGAATACACCGCCCATGGCCACTGCGGCATCCTGGAGGGCGAAGAGATAGTCAACGACGCCACCGTGGAGCTGCTGGCGCGGACGGCCGTTTCGCACGCGGAGGCAGGCGCCGACATCGTCGCCCCGTCCGACATGATGGACGGGCGGGTCGGCGCCATCCGCGAGGCGCTGGACGCTGCCGGCTTCGGCGACACCGCCATCATGTCTTACGCCGCCAAGTACTGCTCCGCCTACTACGGGCCGTTCCGCGACGCGGCCGATTCCGCACCGGCGTTCGGCGACCGCCGCACCCACCAGATGGACCCGGCCAACGTCGAGGAGGCGCTGCGCGAGGTCGCGCTGGACCTGGAGGAAGGCGCCGACATCGTCATGGTGAAGCCGGCCGTCCACTACCTCGACGTCATCTCACGGGTGAAGCAGGAATTCAACGCGCCGCTCGCCGCGTACCACGTCAGCGGCGAGTACGCCATGCTCAAGGCGGCGGCGCGCAACGGCTGGATCGACGAGCAGCGCGCCATGCTGGAGTGCCTCACGGCCATCCGGCGCGCCGGCGCCGACATCATCATCACCTACTACGCGCGCGAGGCGGCCCGCCTGCTGGGCTGAGCCGGGGCCGCGCCACGAAGCAACCGGATACCGTCAGCGCGCTTCCTCATGGCGCACGCCCGGGTCAGCGATGCAACGCACCGGTCTCCCGAACCCACCAGATTAAAACCAAACGCAACTATACTTGCATTTAGTAGCACTATTCGTCAGCATGGCGTGCACATGGTTCGAAGGAGTTACTGGATCTCGACCATCGAGCGGCTGTGGGACGAGCGGCCGACCGTCTGGCTGGCCGGCGTCCGGCGCGCCGGCAAGACGTATCTGTGCCGGTCGTTGCCTGACGTCGAGTACCTGGACTGCGAACTGCCGAGCTGCCGGCGGACACTGGCCGACCCCGAGCGCTTCCTGCACGACATGGGTCCCCGGCGGATCGTGATCGACGAGATCCAGCGCCTGTCCAACCCTTCGGAACTGCTCAAGATCGCGGCCGACCACTACCGGGGAACCCGCATCATCGCCACCGGATCGTCGACGCTCGGCGCGTCGCGCAGGTTCCGCGACACGCTGACCGGCCGCAAGCTCGATCTTCGCCTGACCCCGATGACCGTGCTGGACCAGCAGCAATTCGGCGACCGCGGCATGGACCACCGGTTCCTGCACGGTGGCCTGCCGCCGTTCTACCTGGCTGCCGCGCCTCCGGAAAGCGCTTTCCAGGAATGGCTGGACTCCTACTGGGCCCGCGACATCCAGGAGCTGTTTCGCGTGGAGCGCCGCTGGTCGTTCCTGCGGTTTACCGAGATGCTGCTTGCCGCGAGCGGCGGAGTGTTCGAGGCTACCCGGTTCGCCGGCCCGTGCGAGGTGAGCCGGACCACCATCGCCAACTACCTGCGGGTGCTCGAAGACACCTTCGTTGTCGAGGTGGTCCGGCCGTACAGCACGCGGCGGACTTCGGAGATCGTCGCCGCGCCCAAGGTATACGGCTTCGACACCGGCTTTGTAGGCCTGTTGAAAGGCTGGCGCGAGCTGCGCGAAGAAGACCGCGGGGCACTGTGGGAACACTACGTGCTCAACGAGTACCTGGCCACCGCGCAGCGACGGGATCTCCGCTACTGGCGCGACAAGCGCGGACACGAAGTCGACTTCGTGCTGGAACGGCGCGGCGGACCACCCGTTGCCGTCGAATGCAAGTGGCGCGCCGACGGGTTCGAGGGCCGCAACCTGCGCGCGTTCCGCACCCGCTACCCCGGCGGCGACAACTTCGTCGTCACCAGCGACACCGCCGCGTCATACCTCCGTAACGCGAGGGGCGTGGACGTACGGTTCGTCAGCCTTCCCGACCTGATCCGCCGCCTGGTGGATCGCCCCTAGCGCGTTCCGGTCGTCCCGCTGCTGCCCGCGCCTCAGCGCGCCTCCTCGGCGCGCTTGCCGGACAGCATGTTCGGCAGGCCGTAGTTCCCCTCGTGGCAGGCATATTCGAAGAGCGGACCTTCGATGGTGGACATCGGCATCAGCGCCGTCCAGGGGCCGGTCCATTCGCCGTCGTCCCTGACGGTCACCTCGTAGTCGATGGAGTCGGCGCCGCTGCGCGTCAGCCGCTCGACGACACGGCGCTGCGGCTCCTCCAGGTTCGTGGTCTCGACAACGAGGGTGTCGCCTTCCCAGCGGCCCGTCGACTGCCCCATCCACTGCTCCACCCCGTCCGCCGGGCTGCCGCCGAGGCGCACGATGCGGGCGTCGTGGATCATCTCGACGAGAATCACGACATGGGTCGGCGTCTGCAGGATCAGGTAGTTGTGGTTGTACCATCCGGGCGTCATGGCGCCCGGCATGCCGCGCGTCAGGCAGCGGTCGTAGGTGCTGAAGTCCTCCCACGACGCCAGCTCGCCGCCGGTATAGCTGGCGCGCCGTCTGGCCAGCCTGGCCTGCGCCGCGGGCGTGAGCGGCGGATAGCGCCCGTCGGGCGGGTCGACGATCAGCGACGTGCGCAGCAACAGCTCGCCCTTCTCCAGCCAGTAGTCGTTGACCGCGCCGGTCGGCATGAATTCGGTCCGTGTCTCCGCCGAGATGCCCGAGCCCGGGTTGCGCGCGGCCCGCTCTTCCTCGGTGAGGAACTCGCGGCCGGCGAGGTCCTCCGGCCGCTCCATGGGCGTCGTGGTGGTGTTCGACCAGATCCCCTGCAGCTCCGGATGGCCCCAAGGCGTCCGCGGAGTCGACCAACCGCCGTCCTGCGCGGCGGCGGGCGCCGGTGCGAGCAGCAGGGCAAGGCCGGCAATCAACATTGCCGTGGCGTTGCGTTGGGCCATGGCGCGTCTTGTCCTCCGGTCCTGCGCGCCTGCTAGTCGTTGGCCGCCGCAACGCCGGGGTCGATGACGAACGCGGGCGCCGCCTCGAAGTGGTACGCGGTCGAGATGGATGTGCACGCGCCGGTTTCGGGGTCGGGGTGGCCGTCGGCCAGGCGCGGCAGCGCGTGATACATCCCGGCGCACATGAAGCCGAGCGCGTCGGACGCGCCGCGCCCGGTGTGGCGGTTGCGCGTGCGGTGGTCGTTGCGCAGCCGGAACATGTTGTCGATGTCCCAGTAGGCGCCGATCATGCCCTTGAGTCCGCCGTCCGGGAGCACCTCGGCGCGCACCTGCAGACCGCGGAAGTAGTACTCGAAGTCGATCACCTGCTGCCGGTAGCGCAGCCGCACGTCCACCGGCTCGATCGTCAGGATGCCGTCGGTGATGCGGCCCGCCGTCTGCTCGCTCACGTAGGCGGGATCTTCGTACAAATCCATGCTGGTCCACGGCACCACGCCGCTGGCCGCGTCAAGCGTGATGATGTCGGCGCTCGATGCGAACCGCACTCGCACGTCGTCGTCGTTGCGGACATCGTCCACCCCCGTCACCTCCATCAGGATCGGTATGCCTTCCTTGATGAAGCTGCCGCTGTCGGCCCCGCGCTGGATCAGGCCGTCCGGCTGATATCCCCGCGTGCAGCCGACCAGCCGCCAGTGCTGGTTGTCGATGCCGGTCCGGCCGTCCGGACTCGTGAAGTCGTCGTGGGCGCACTGTCCGCCCCGGGCGCGGGTGGAGGCCACGCCGTCGAGGTCGAGCCCCGCCACCGGCACGTCGGCATCGAACGTGAGGTACCCCGGGTCGGGCTGCGCCAGCGGGTCGCGGCAGGCGTCGGGCGGAAACACCTCGTCCTCGGCAGCCTGCAGACTGCCGAGGCGCTCGCGCGCCTCGCGCACCGCGCCCCGCGGGATGTTGAAGTACTCCCGCTCGTTCAGGTTCAGCCCGTCCGGGCAGTGTTCCGGCGCCACGTCGGGAATCTCGTCGCGCCACATGGAGATGACGAATCCCAGGGTCTCCCCGCTGCGGGCGCCGTCGGCTGGATCCGGCGCATCCCCGGCCACGCCGCATCCGGCGCCGACAGCCGCCGCGGCGGCGAGCACGACCAGCCGTACCAAGGCATGCATGGTCATGCCAGCACCTCCGACACCGGCCGCGACGTCGCGTTCTGCCGGACGCCGAACGACGCGACCGGCAGGCCCATCACCTGCTGCATGGTCAGCGCCACGCGCGCCGTCGATTCGCCGACGCCGCGCACGTGGACGCCGGGCTTCACGCGCCCGCCGGCGCGCCCGGCCAGGATCACGGGGAGCCCGGAAACGCTGTGGGTGTTGGCGTCCGAGCTTTCCGAATGGCACATCACCAGGCAGTTGTCGAGCAGCGTCCCGTCGCCCTCCGGCACCGCCGCCAGCGCCTGCACGAACTCCGTCCAGGCCTCCATGGTGCGCATCACGAACGCCGTCGCGCGCGGCTGGTAGCCCAACTCGGGATCGTTGGGCTCCTCGTGGGTGAGCGTGTGATGGGTATCGCTGCTGCCGGCCGTGTGCAGGCTCGACGCCGCGTCGGAGAACACCATGTTGAACACGCGCGTCTGGTCGCACGCCAGCGCCATGGCGAGCACCTGGCTCATCAGCCAGTGGCTTTCCACGACCTGCTCGACCTCGAGGCTGTCGGCCAGCTCCGGCGGGGCGTCCGGCACGCGGCACGCCTCCAGCGGCGGCGGCTTCGTCAGGCTGAGCTCCAACTGGCGCTCGAGCTGCCGCAGCGAGGTGAAGTACTGGTCGAGACGGGCGCGGTCGGCGGCGCCGACCTGCGCCTCCATCCGCCTGCGGTCGTCGGCGACCACCGACAGCGCGCTGCGGCGCAGCAGCACGCGCGGGTCGGGGGTGAAGTCGGCGGAATTCGGGTCGGCGAAGCCGGGCCCGAAGACGCGGTTGTAGAGCGCCAGCGGCGACGGCTCCGAGGGGTTGAGCGATGTGGCGTTGCGGCGGCTGTAGCTGTGCTCGGGCCGCCCGGTCGCCGTCATCTCGAGGGAGCGGAACCGCGTGGCGGTGCCGATCTGGTCGGCGATCAGTACGTCGAACGTGGGCAGGTCGGCGGCGTCCATGCGCGCCGGGGCCTCGCCGGTCAACGTGCCCACGATGCCGGTGTAGTGCACCTGGTTCGCTTCGCCGGCCAGCAGGACGCTGAACCCGCTCAGCACGCTCAGGTGCTCGCGCACCGGCGCGATCGGCGCGAGCTCCGGCGGCAGCTCGAAGTCGGTCCCCTCCCGGGTGGGCGCCCAGCGTTCCGGGTTCATGCCGCAGCCGAAGAACCACGTCCCGAACCGCCGCGGCAGCGGCGCGCCGGAAGCCAGCGCCGTGCCGTTGGCGTTCAGGAAGATGTCCAGGTACGGCAGGCCCACGGTGACCGCGGCCCCCGCCAGGGAACCCCGCAGGAACTCGCGCCGGTTGATTGGAATTCTCATGACGCTTCCTCCACGGCTGCCGAAACCGGCGCCGCAGTCCGGAACCCCGGGCTGAGCGCGACGGCGCGCATCGCCGCCCGCAGGCGGAAGCCGGCGGCGGTGAACTCGTCCGTGATGCCGCTGATCAGTCCTTGCTCCGTCTCTACGATATCGCGTCCGACCGCGTACTTGTACAGGTTCTCGACCAGGCAGGGCGCCAGCCGCGGATGATCGCCAAGCGCCGCCCCGAGCTCCACATGGTCGCCGAACCGCCGGCCGTCGAGCTCGCCGCTCTCGTCGATCGGCGCGTCGTTCTCGGTCGTCCGGTGCTGCCCGATGCCGTCGAACTGCTCCAGGCCCAGGCCGATCGGATCGGTCAACAGGTGGCATCCGCGGCAGCTTGGCGTCGTCGAGTGGACCTCGAGCCGATCGCGCGCCGTCCGGTGCTCGGCGCTCTGATCGTTGTTGAACAGCGCGAACTCCACGTCGGCGGGGGCGGGCGGCACCGTCTCGCACAGCAGGGATTCGCGCAGGAACTCGCCCCGCAGCGTCGGCGAGCTGCGGCCCGCGTGGGCGTGCAGCATGAGAAAGCTGGCGTGCGAGAGCAGTCCGGCCCGCGGATGCCCCGCGGGAAACTCCATCGCCTCCCACTCCCGCGAACGGACCGGGACGCGGTACAGCGCCCCCAGCGTGCGCGTCATGAACGAGCGGCGCGTCGTGAACAGCTCCCGGTAGTCGCCGTCCCCGGCCAGCAGGTGGTCTACGATCAGCCGCAGCGTCTGCTCGCGCGCATCGCGCGCGACCGCCTGGCTGAAGGTCGGGAAGCGCACCAGGTCCTTCTGCAGCGCCTCGATATCGGCAAGGTGCAGCAGGTCGTCGAAGAAGGCCCGCGCGCCGGCCTCGAAGCGCGGCGAGCCGAGCAGCCGGTCGGCGTGACGCGCCAGCGCGGCCTCGTCCAGCAACTCGCCCGTTGCGGCCGCGGTGCGCAACGCCGCGTCCGGACCCGCGTTCCACAGGAAATAGCTGAGGCGGGCGGCCAGCGTATCGGCCGTGACACGCTCCTGACCCGGCGCACCAGGCAGCGGCTCGGTCCGCTCGACGCGGAACAGGAATTCGGGCGCCACCAGCAGGCTGATCGCGGCCAGCTCCAGTCCCGCGTAGAAATCGCCCCGCTCCACGGCGGCGTCCGCCGCGGCGGCGACACGGGGCTCGACATCGGCGGCGTTCAACTCGCGGCGCAGCAGACGGCTTCCGGCCTCGCGGACGAACGCCGCCGTGCACTGGTCGTCGGGTCCGGTATCCGAAACCGGACGGCAGGCCAGCCGATCCCGGCGTTCAGGCGCAACGACCTGCTCCGCGATGTTGCGCGCCAGCGCCTCGTAGCCCTCGAAACCGGCGGCCGACACGGTCACCTGCGCGTTGCCGACGGCCAGCAGCCCCGCCCGCCGCACCTCCGGCTCGAAGCGACCGGTCACCTCGATGTCGTCGCCGAACGCCTGCGCGATCGCGGCACGATACTGGGCGGCGTTCAGGCGCCGCAACGCCACCGGTCCGCCTGCGGGGCCGGCATGCTGGTGCGGATTCGAACGGAAGGCCGCGTGGCGCACCTTGCCTCCGGCGTCGGCGATGGCCGCGGTCGCGCCCAGCGCCACTGCCGCGGACAGCGCGGCGGCAATCGACGCCGGCGCCGCCCAGGCCGGGCGCCAGACGCCCGCCGCCAGCGCCGCCGCGGCGAGCGCCAGCGTGACGTACAGCGTGCGCCCCCAGGTGCCGGCCAGCTCCGCGTGGCGGTCCAGCCACTCGCGCCCCGAACCGTCGAGCGCGTCGTAGGCCGCCGGATAGGCGGCCTCGCCCGCGGACATCACGAACAGCGCAGAACCCGCGGTGACCGCGACCAGCGCGAGGCCGACGCGGCTGGTCTCCCGCTGCCGCAGCACGAGCCCGATGACCAGCACGATCCAGGCGACCAGCAACCCGGTGATCGGGAAGTGGTTGAGCACCACGTGCCGGTAGGCGGGGTCGCTCAGGAATTCGCCCAGCAATTCCATGGGTAACCGGCCCACACTAGCGCGGGGTCAGGGCCAAGTCAATCGGCGCGCACCCGGTGCGGCCTGCCGGCCGTGGTATGGTTCCGCACCACTCATGCGCCGTCCGACGCGTTCCCACTCGAGCAGGCTGTTCGCCCGCGCCAGGCGCGTGCTGCCGGGCGGCGTCGACAGCCCGGTGCGCGCGTTCGGCGCGGTCGGGGGCGAGCCGCCGTTCATCGAACGGGCGCGCGGGGCGCGGATTCGGGACGTCGACGGCCGGACGTATATCGACTACGTCATGTCGTGGGGCCCGCTCATCCACGGCCATGCACCGGCGGATCTCACGCGCGCCCTGCGCTCGGCGGCCGGCCGCGGCACCAGCTTCGGGGCGCCCACCGCGCAGGAGGTCGAGCTGGGCCGGCTGGTCTGCCGCCTCGTGCCGTCCGTGGAGCGCGTGCGCTTCGTCAACTCCGGCACCGAGGCGACGATGAGCGCCATCCGTGTCGCGCGGGCGGCCACCGGGCGGGAACGGATCATCAAGTTCGCGGGGTGCTACCACGGCCACGGCGACGCGTTTCTCGTGCAGGCCGGATCGGGCGCGACGACCCTCGGGGTGCCGACCAGTCCCGGCGTCGGGCGAGCGACCGCGGCCGACACGCTGATCGCAAACTACAACGATCTCGCATCAGTCGAGCGCCTCTGCCGCGCGCAGCGCGGCGCCGTCGCCGCGGTGATCGTCGAGCCGATCGCCGGTAACATGGGCGTCGTGCCGCCGGCCGCGGGCTTTCTGGAGGGGCTGCGCAAATTGTGCGACCGTGACGGCAGCCTGCTGATCTTCGACGAGGTCATCTCCGGCTTCCGGGCGGCGAAGGGCGGCGCGCAGGCGGTCTACGGCGTACGGCCGGATCTGACCTGCCTCGGCAAGATAATCGGCGGCGGGCTGCCCGTCGGCGCGTACGGCGGCCGCGCCGATCTGATGGCGCTGGTCGCGCCGGACGGGCCCGTCTACCAGGCCGGCACGCTGTCCGGCAACCCGCTCGCGATGACCGCGGGGATCTGGGCGCTCTCGAACTTGTCGGCGCACCTGTACCGGCGCCTCGCGGCGCTCGGCGAGCGCCTGGCCGACGGGTTGCGGAGCGCCGCCGGCGAAGCCGGCATACCGCTCACCGTAAACGTCGCCGGATCGGTCCTGACGCCGTTCTTCACCGCCGGTCCGGTTACCGGCTATGCCGCGGCCACCGCGTCGGACACCGCCGCGTACGCGGCTTTCTTCCGCGGCATGCTGCGCCGCGGCGTCTACCCGCCCCCGTCGCAGTTCGAAGGCTGGTTCCTGTCGGCGGCGCATTCGGAGCGCGACGTCGACCGTACGATCCGCGCCGCGCGCAGTGCGCTCGCCGAGGTCGCGGCCGGCGGCGACTGACGGACCGGGGTCTGACTGCTATCATGCCGGAAGAGATGGCAAACGTGCGCCTGCATCGCACGACCGGCGTGCGGGTCGGCAACGTGCAGATCGGCGGCGGCGCGCCGGTCGCGGTGCAATCGATGACGCTGACCGACACCGCCGACGCCGCGGCCACTGCCGCGCAGTGCGTCGATCTGGCCAACGCCGGCTCCGAGCTGGTGCGCGTCACCGTCAACCGGGACGAGGCGGCGCGCGCCGTGCCGGAGATCAAGCGGCGCATGCTCGACGCCGGGTGCGCCGCGCCGCTGATCGGCGACTTCCACTACAACGGCCACCTGCTGCTCACGCGCCATCCCGACTGCGCGGCCGCGCTCGACAAGTACCGCATCAACCCGGGCAACGTCGGCACCGGCCAGCGGCGCGACGAGCAGTTCCAGACCATCTGCTCCGTGGCGCGCGACCACGGCAAGCCGGTGCGGATCGGCGTCAACGGCGGCTCCCTGAACCAGGAGCTCGTCATGGCGAAGATGCAGGAGAACACCGACGCCGACCTCGGCAAGTCGTCGGACGAGATCATCAACGAGTGCATGATCATCTCCGCGCTGGATTCCACGGCCCTCGCGCTCGACAGCGGGCTGCGGGAGGACCAGATCATCATCTCGTGCAAGGTCTCGCGCCCCCGCGACCTGATCGCTGTATACCGCGCCCTTGCCAGTCGCACCACCCAGCCGCTGCACCTCGGACTCACCGAGGCCGGCATGGGCATCAAGGGACTGGTGTGGTCGGCATCGGCCATGGGTGTGCTGCTCAACGAAGGCATCGGCGACACCATCCGCGTCTCGCTGACGCCCCGTCCGAACGGGGACCGTCGCGACGAGGTGCATGCCGCGTGCGAGCTGCTGCAGGCGCTCGGCCTGCGGTCGTTCGCGCCGAGCATCACCGCCTGCCCCGGCTGCGGCCGGACGACCAGCAGCACCTTCCAGGAGCTGGCGGAACGAATCCAGGAATACGTGCGCGACATGATGCCGCAATGGAAGACGCGCTACACCGGCGTCGAGGACATGAGCGTCGCCGTCATGGGGTGCGTCGTGAACGGTCCCGGGGAATCGAAGGCGGCCAACATCGGCATCAGCCTGCCCGGGACCGGCGAGGCCCCCACCTGCCCGGTGTACATCGACGGCCGGCACACGCACACGCTGCGCGGCTCGTACGACGAGCTCGCGGAGGCGTTTCGCGCGCTCGTGGACGAGTACGTCGAGCGGACGTACGCGCGGAAGTCCGCGCCTTCGCGCACCACCTGATCTGGCTGTCCGTGCCGATCCGCCTGATCGCCATCGACATCGACGGCACCCTGCTGGACGGCAGCGGCCGCGTGCCGCCGCGCAACCGGCAGGCCGTGCAGCGGGCGGCCGATGCAGGGATCCACGTCGTGCTGGCGACCGGCCGCGCCTACCACCACGCCGTTCCGATAACCGGAGAGCTGGGCCGCGCCACCGTTCTGATCGTCAGCAACGGCGCCCTGACCAAGACGGCCGGCGGCGAGACCCTGGCCTGCCGCCTGCTGCCGCGCCGCAACGCGCTCGCGGTGCTGGCCGCGCTCAGGCCGCTGCACCTGGGCGTCGCCGTGATCTTCGATCGTCCCGACGCGCACCAGTACACCTTCGAGGGCATCGACTGGAGCCATCCGCAACGCGCGTGGTACTACGAGCGCAACCGCACGTACATGACGCGCGCCGAGCCGATCGAGGCGGCGGTGACGGAAGATCCGGTGCAGGTGTCGTACACCGGCAGCGTCGACGACATCCGGGCGCTGGCGGCCCACGCGCGGCGCCTGCCGGTGGCCGGCGAGTTGAGCGTCATGCTGACCGAGTACGCGGAGCGCGACTTTTCCCTGCTCGACATCACCGCGCGCGGCTGCTCGAAGGGTGCGGCGCTGGAAGTCCTGGCGCGGAGCCTCGACGTCGACCGCGGCGCGGTGATGGCGGTAGGCGACAACCTGAACGACCGCGAGATGCTCGAGTTCGCCGGCGCGCCGGTGGTGATGGGCAACGCCGTCGAGCCGCTCAAGGCGCGCGGCTGGCCGCAGACGGCAGCGCACGACGCGTGCGGGCTGGCGGACGCGATCGAGCGGGCGCTCGCGGGCTGACCCGCATTTCTCACCGGCCTTCTGCTGCGGCCGCCGGGACGGACGCAAGCATCCGCGGCAGGTCGCGCTCCCGCCGGCGCCAGATCGCCAGCAGCACGGCGCCGATCAGCGTGAGGCCGATCAGGACGCCGATCCAGAGGCCGATCACGCCCCAGCCGGCCAGGAAGCACAACGTGTAGCCGATCGGCAGGCCGCACATCCAGTGGCCGGCCAGGTTCATGCGCATCGGCGTACGCGTGTCACCCAGCCCGCGCAGGGCGCCGGTTGCCGCCACCTGCAAGCCGTCGAAGATCTGGAAGAGCGCGGCGACGAAGATGAGTGTCAGGCCGATCCCGACCACCTGCGTGTCGGGCGTGAAGACGCCGAGAACCAGCCGCGGCGCCGCGAGAAAGATGGCCGCCGACAGCGTCATGACGCCGGCGCCGAGCGCAATCGCGCTCCAGCCCGCGGCGGAGGCGCCCGGCGCGTCGCGGCGCCCCACGGCGTGTCCGACGCGAACCGCGCCCGCCGCCGAGATCCCGAGCGGCACCATGAACGTCAGGCCCGCCACGTTGAGCACGATCTGGTGCGCCGCAAGCGTCGTCGGTTCCAGGCGCCCCGCCAGGAGGGTCACCGCGGCGAATGCTCCGTACTCGAGCGTGTGCTGCATGGCGGCCGGCCAACCCAGCTCCAGGACCCGCCGGAACCCTGCAACGCGCACGCCGGCGCGCGGCCGGCCCAGACCACCCTGCCGGGCGGCTACCAGCGCGAGCGCGGCCGCCATATAGGCGCGCGAGATGCAGGTGGCCCACGCCGCGCCCTCCACGCCGAGCGCCGGCGCCCCGAGATTGCCGAATACCAGCACCCAGTTCGACACCGCGTTCACGACGTTGGCCGTCACCAGCGTGACCATTACCGGGGCCACCCGCGTCACCGCCTGCAGGTAGCGCCGGAACGCGGCGAACAGCAGCAGCGGCGGCAGACTCAGCGTGACGATGTCGAAGTAGCCGTGCACCAGTTGCAGGACCGCCGGGTCGAAGCCCCACACGTCCAGGTTGGCGCCGACCGCGCGCGCGGCGAGACCTATCGGCAGTGAGAGGCCCAGCGCCAGCCACAGGCCGTGGCGCAGCCAGCGGCGGCACTCGCTCCCGGAACCGGCGCCGTACGCCTGCGAGACAAGGGTGTCGAGGCCGAGCAGCAGCCCCATTCCGAATACGCCGAAGGCCAGGAACAGCGCGCTGCCGACGCCGACCGCACCGATCGCCTCCGGTCCCAGACGGCCCACCATCCCGATGTCGACGATCTGCATCGACACCCAGCCCACCTCGGCCACGACGACGGGCGCGGCGAGGGTAGCGACGGGCCGCAATTCGTTGCGGATCAGGGTGAGTGGCGGCATGCGGGGCGATTGCGCGGTTCACGCGACGGCGCGAACCGCGAGCGGCGTCGGGCGGACCCCGGCGATCAACGCCAGGGCATGAGGCGCTCGATCCAGGCGACGCGGGTCAGATCGTTGTAGATCACCGTCACCATGAGCATCATCAGCGCCACGAAGCCGAACATCAGCATGCGTTCCTTGACGCGGGCGCTGAAGTTCCGCCGCGACACGCCTTCGAGCGCCATGATCGCGATGTGTCCGCCGTCGAGCACCGGGATCGGCAGCAGGTTGAGGATGCCCAGGTTGAGGGAGATCATGGACATCAGGCTGAACAGCGCTATCAGTCCGATCTCCGCGGCGCCGCCCGACAGTTGGGCGATGCCGACCGGCCCGACCAGTTGCCGCGGCGAGGTTTCCGCCGTGAGCAGCCCGCCCAGCGTCTGGAAGATCAGACCCGACCATTCGTAGTTGCGCTGCAGGCTGTAGCCGAACGCCTCGACCAGCCCGGGATCCATGGAGCGCACCTCGTACGGACTGATCTGCACGCCGATGAGGCCGATGTCGCCGACGAGCGCCGGCGTCACGGTCACGTCGCGGCGCGCATCGCCGCGGCGTATGGTGAGCGTGAGCGGCTGCTCCGCGTGCGCGTTGATGCGCTTGATGAGCTCGTCGCTGGCGACCGCATCGCCGGCCACGGCTTCGATCACGTCGCCCACCTCGATGCCGGCGGCGTCCGCGGGCTCGCCCGGCGTTACCCTGCGGATCTGCGGCCGCATGACCGGGCCGACCCCGAGGTCGCCCAGCTCGAAGCTGGTCTGGCTGTCCGGGGTGACCTGCAGCTCGCGGACGCCGCCCGCGTTGCGCACGACCACTGCGATCTCCATGTCGGCGCGCGGCCGGACCGCCTGCTGCATCTCCTCCCAGGTCTCGACCACGCGGCCGGCGACGCTGACGATGCGGTCACCCGGTCGGATGCCGACGCGGTCGCCTGCCGAGCCCTCCAGAACCTCGCCGACCACCGGGGGCTGCGACTCGTACACCGGCACGTCGACGCCCTGGTACAGCACGAACGTCATCACGACGATCGCCAGGATGACGTTCATCGCCGGCCCCGCGATCAGGATCTGGAAGCGCTCCCACTTGCTCCTGGAAAGGAACTCGTCGGGTGCGCCGGCGCGGCGGTCGTCGGCGTGCTCGCCCGCCATTCTGACGTAGCCGCCGAGCGGTATCGCGCTGACGCAGTACTCGGTGTCGCCGCGGCGCACCTTGAGCAGCTTCGGACCGAAGCCGATGGAGAATACGAGGACGCGGACGCCGACGCGCCGGGCGGCCATGTAGTGGCCCAGCTCGTGGACGAATACGAGCACGCCGATGACGAAGACGAACGCGAGAAGACTGGTCACCGCAACACCCTGCTACGTTGATTCTACCTTGCGTATGATCTCGGCGGTCGTCCGGCGCGCCCACGCGTCGACCTCCCGCACGGCCGCCAGCGTCCCGACGCCGCCCGCGGCCCGCCGTTCCCCGAGGTCGAGCGCCTGCTCGATCACGGCCGGGATCCCGTTGAACGGCAGCCGCCGCGCCAGAAACGCCTCCACGGCCAGCTCGTTCGCCGCGTTCAGGACGATCGGCAATCCGGCCGGCCCGCGCAGGGCGCGGTAGGCCAGCTCGAGACAGGGAAAGCGCTTCACGTCCGGCCGCTCGAATTCGAGCCGGCCGCAGCTTGCGAGATCGAGCGCGGGCAGCGGCGCCTCCCAGCGATCGGGGTACGAGAAGGCGTACTGGATCGGCAGGCGCATGTCGGTGACGCCCAACTGGGCGATCAACGAGCCGTCGCGCAGCTCGACGAGCGAGTGCACGATCGACTGCGGGTGCACCACGACTTCGATCCGGTCGGGCGGCGCGTCGAAGAGCCAGCGCGCCTCGATCACTTCGAGTCCCTTGTTCATGAGCGTCGCCGAGTCGATCGTGATCTTGGGGCCCATGTTCCACGTCGGGTGTTCGAGGGCCTGCTCCGGCGTCACCGCGTCGAGCGTCTCCTGCGGGCGGGCGCGAAAGGGGCCGCCGGAGGCGGTCAGGATGAGCCGCCGCACGTCCGCCGGATCGTGTCCGTGCAGGCACTGGTGTATGGCGTTGTGCTCGCTGTCCACCGGAAGGATGGCGACGCCGCGGCGGCGCGCCGCTTCCACCATGAGGCCGCCGGCCATCACCAGCACTTCCTTGTTGGCCAGCGCCACCGTCTTGCCGGACTCGATCGCCGCCAGGGTGGCGTCGAGCGCCGCCGTGCCGGACGAGGCGCACAGCACGACGTCGACATCCGGGTGGGTCGCCACGGCCAGCAGCCCCTCCGGGCCCGCGTAGGCCGCGTCGGCGGCCGCGCCTGCCGCGCGGAGCGCTGCCTCCGTCTGCTGCAGCGCCGCGGCCGTAGCCATGGCGATGACGCGCGGGCGGTGGCGCCGCACCTGCTCGGCGAAGCGGTCGGCGTTGCGCCCGGCGGCGAGCCCCACCACCTCCAGGCGTTCAGCCTGCGCTGCAACCACCGCGAGTGCGCTGCAGCCGATCGAGCCGGTCGAGCCGAGGATGGCAATCCGCCGCACTATGGCGCTCTAAAGGAGAAATTCGAGGGCAATGTAGTAGACCGGCGCCGCGAACAGCCAGCCGTCGATGCGATCGAGCACGCCGCCGTGGCCCGGAATGATCTGCGACGCATCCTTGATGCCGACGGCGCGCTTGAGCGTGGACTCGAACAGGTCGCCGGCAATGCCGAACATGGCGAGCAACACCCCGAATAGCACCCGTCCCGCCGCGGGCAGGTCGGCCAGCCACCAGGCGCCGGCGCCCCACATCACCAGCGCTGCCGCCGCCACGCCGAACAACGCGCCCTCCACCGTCTTGCCGGGGCTGACGGCCGGCGCCAGGGCGCGCCGCCCCAACCACCGCCCGCCATAATACTGCGCGGTATCGCTCGCCGCGAGCGTGACCAGCAGCAGCAGCAACGCCTCGCGGCCGTGCGTCATGCGCAGCACGGCGAGCGCGCCGAACGGAATCGCCAGGTACAGGACCGCGAACGCCGCGCCGCCTGCCGGCGCCAGCGTCTGCTCCCGGGGCCAGCGTGCGAGCTGCACCGCCGCGACGCCGATCGCCGCCGCCATCAGCACCGCCGGCAGCATGGCCGGCGCCAGGCTGAACACCGCTGCAGTGCCCAGCACCGCCACGGCCGTCGGCGTGCGCGGCATGCGGATGCCCGCCCGCGCCGCAATTGCGGCGTACTCCAGGAAGGCGACGAGCAGGGCGGCCTCGACGAACACGAGCGTCGCCAGGGGCGGCAGCAGCCAGATGACGCCGACGACAACGAGGAGCAGCGCCGCGGCGCTGAGAATACGCAGCATCCGGTCAGGGTGGACGCGCTAGGAGCCGACGACCACGGGCTGCGGCTTGATGCCGCCGTAGCGGCGGTCGCGCTTCTGATAGTCGACGACGGCCTCGAGCAGGTGTCTGGCCCGGAAGTCGGGCCACAGGGTCTCCGTAACCCAGATCTCCGAGTACGCGATCTGCCACAGCAGGAAGTTGCTCACGCGCATCTCTCCGCTCGTGCGGATGAGCAGGTCGGGATCGGGTTGTCCGGCGGTATGCAGCAGGTCGCTGAACCGGTTCTCGTCCAGCTCCTCCGGCGCGATGCCCGCGGCCAGCGCGCGGCGGGCGGCATCCAGGATTTCGGCGCGCCCGCTGTAGTTGAAGGCGATGTTGAAGCGCATGCCGCCGTTGTTCGCCGTCCTGGCGATGGCGGATTCCAGCTCCAGGCGCACGTCGGGCGGTAGCTCGTCGTCGCGCCCGATCGTCTGGAACCGGATGTCGTTACGCATGAGCGTGTCGATCTCGAGCCGCAGATAGCGCTTCAGCAGCCCCATGAGGAGAGAAACCTCGGCGGCGGGCCGCTTCCAGTTCTCGATGGAGAAAGCGTAGAGCGTCAGCACCTCGACGCCCAGCCGCGCGGCCAGCTCGGTTGAATCGCGCACGGCGTCGATGCCGGCGCGGTGGCCCTCGGCGCGCGGCAGGCAGCGCCGGGCCGCCCAGCGGCCGTTGCCATCCATGATTACCGCGACATGGGCCGGCAGGCGATCGAAGTCAATCTGGCGGGCGAGATCCTCCTCGACCGACCGTTCCGGGACCCATTCCAACACATCCTGGAGACTCATGGGCAGCGACCGCAGGGCGCCGCAGCGAGCGCCCTGGCCGACATTCCCGCCGCAAGAAGCGGCGTATTCCTGATGATACGGGGTGTCCGCGGCACGTTCAATCAATGGTAGTCCACGCGGACGAGAAACAGCCCGCGCGCGGGCGCGGTCGGGCCGGCCTGC
>JAJEEU010000009.1 GCA_022820825.1 Vicinamibacteria bacterium | reverse complement strand
GCCATACGGGCGCCTCGCCGGTCACGTACCAGTGGCTGTGTCGGCAAAGTTGATACGGCGGGCGATGGCGCGCTGCCGGGATCATTAGCTACAGGTGCTGCTGACCGGCGATGCATCCCGTCTGGCTGCGTTGCTCGTCGGTCACGGCCGTTTCAGGCCGCATCCCTCCTCGCGCCTTGCCATACGGGCGCCTCACCGGTCACGTACCAGTGGGGCTGTACATAAGTCGATGCAGCGGGCGATGGCGCACTGCCGGGGTCATTACCGACAATTGCGGCTGACCGGCGATGCATCCCGTCTGGGCTGTGTTGCTCGTCGGTCACGGCTCGGGGGTGCTGGTATCATCGCGCTCATGCATCGAAGCGGGATTGTTGACTGGGCGGGGGGATGCTGAGCCCGCTGCGGGGCTGGCTCGCCGAAGGCGGTCTGGACGCCGCTTACGTCGAGTGGCTGATGCTGGGGGTCGAGCTGCTGCTCGTGGCGCTCTTCGCGTTCCTGGCGGACTACGTCGTCAAGCGCATCGTCGTGAGCCGCGTTACCGCTTTGGCCCGGCGCAGCGAGTCGCACTGGGACGACCGCGTGCTGGAGCACGGCGTCATCCAGCGCCTGGCGCACGTCGCGCCCGCCATCGTGATCTACCTGTCCGCGGACCTGGTGCTCGCCGACTTTGCCGCGGCGGCCTCGCTGCTGCGCCGCGCCGCGCTCGTCTACATGATCGCCGTGACGACGGCCGCAGCCTTCAGCGGGTTGAACGCCGCGGTCGACATCGCACGGGAGTCCCCGACGTCGCGCTCGCTGCCCCTCCGGGGCATCGCGCAGGTGGTCAAGATGGCGCTGTTCGCCATTGCGGCGGTCAGCACCGTGTCGATCATCCTGAACGAGTCGCCGCTGCTGCTGCTGAGCGGGCTGGGGGCGATGAGCGCCGTCGCGATGTTCGTGTTCAAGGACGCCATCCTGGGCTTCGTGGCCGGCGTGCAGCTCTCGACGAACCGGATGGTCGCGCGCGGCGACTGGATCGAGATGCCTTCGCACGGCGTGGACGGCGACGTCATCGAGGTCGGCCTGACCACGGTCAAGGTCCAGAACTTCGACAAGACCATCGTCACCATTCCCACCTACGCCCTGGTCAGCGAGTCGTTCAAGAACTGGCGCGGCATGTCCGAGTCGGGCGGGCGGCGCATCAAGCGGGCGATCAACATCGACATCGGCTCGGTGCGCTTCTGCGACGACGAAATGCTCGACCGCTTCGCCCGCATCCGGCACGTCGCCGAATTCGTGGAGTCCAAGCGGGCCGAGGCGGACAGCTCGAACACGGAGCTCGGCGTGGCTGCCGCCGACCTTGCGAACGGCGAGCGACTGACGAACGCGACGGTGTATCGCGCGTATGTGGTGGGTTACCTTCGCCAGCACCCGCTGGTGCACCAGGACATGACGTTCCTCGTGCGGCACCTGAATCCGACCGAGCACGGCTTGCCGATCGAGATCTACGTCTTCTGCCGCGAACAGGAATGGGCCCGCTACGAGGCGATCCAGGCGGACATCATCGATCACCTGTTCGCCATGGCGCCGCAGTTCGACCTGCGCGTCTTCCAGAGCCCTTCCGGCCCGGACGTGGAGCGTGCGCTGGCCGCGGCAGCGGACCCGCCGCGTGCCGGCGTATCCGCGCCCTGAGCGGTAGCCGGCCACCCGCGTCATGGCGCCGCCGTCGACAGCCCGGGCGCACATGGCGCGAAACGCGTTCGTTGGCGCCTGCGCCGCGGCGGCCTGGACCGGGCTGGCCGGCGCCGGAGTGGCGCAGCCGGCGCTCACGAACGCGCAGTACGACGCGCTCCAGGCCAAGGTGCGGGCGGTCGTCACCGGCGCATCGGTCTGCGACGTCGGCCTGTTGCCCGCCAGCCCCCGCCGCCCCGCCACGATAGTCGCCGTCGTCGACTACAGCGGCCGGCTGTTCTGCAACTACGTGGTGCGCGTCGCCGACTCCGACCCGCCGCTGCTGCTGCAGGAGCTCACCGGCTGGTGGGTGGCCAGCCTCGACAGCGCGGACGGCCAGGTCGTGCGCGACGTGAACGGCGACGGCGAGGCCGACCTGGTAGTACCTGGCGCGGTTTCCGACTACGAGAACGACCGGCAGTGCGTCGCGACCGTGCCGTTCGTGTATCGCTGCGGCGCCGAGCGCTGCGTGGACGCCAGCGGCGCGGCGCCTGCGTTCTACGCGGCGTTCCGGCAGCGGGTAGCCAACCGCATGCGCGAGCTGCAAGCCTCGTCCGACGGCGCGGGACTGGACGAGCTGCCCTGCCTGGCTCTGGCGGCGGCCAAGGCCGAGCGGCTGCAGGGCGGCAATCCGCGCGCCGGACTGCGGCTCGCCGAGCAGTGGATGGACGACGCCGATCCCGTCCGCCGCCGCAAGGCGGTATGGATCCTCTCTGACATCTACGCCGCCACGGGCGATCCGGCCGTACTCGCGCAGTTGGAGGTACTGGAACGGCGCGGCCAGGAATACGCGCACGTGCTGCTGTGGCTCCAGCGGCTTCACCGCCGGCGGCCGGCCGCTCCCTGGTGACCGCCGCGACCGCAAACGACCCGCAACGGCCGGTGCTATCCTCACGCGTGCACATGAGAGGACTGGCGAAGATAGGCGCGGCGACCGGCCTGCTGCTGGCGTGGCCGGCTGCGGCGACGGCGCAGCCGGAGGCTGACGGCGGCGTGTTCACGGCGGCGCAGGCCGCGGCCGGCCGGGCCGCCTACGAGCAGGTGTGCGCCGAATGCCACCGCAGCGACCTGCGCGGCACGGCCCACGGCACGGAGTTGACCGGCGTGGGCTTCATGAGCGTCTGGAATCCGCGGCCCGCGCGGGAGCTGTTCGAGTACCTCCGCGAGGAGATGCCGCCCGGCGCGGGCGGCGCGCTCGACGACGAGACGTACCTCGGCATCGCCGCATACATCCTGCAGGCCAACGGACTGGCGGCCGGGGAGCAGGCGCTGACGGCCGCCACGGAGGTCGCCATCGGCGAGGCGCCAGCCGCCACCGAGGCGGATCTGGCGGCCGCCCTCGCCGCGCCCGCCGGGGCGCAGCAGACGGAGGCGCAGTCGGCCGGGCTCCTGCTGCTCATGCCGTCGGCGTTTCCCAACAAGCGCGTCGAAGACTACCGTCCGGTGACCGACGCGGAGCTGCAGCAGCCGCCGCCGGGGGACTGGCCGAGCTGGCGGCGCACGCTGGACGGCCACGGCTTCAGCCCCCTGGACCAGGTCACGCGCGAGAACGTCTCAGGGTTGCGGGTGGCGTGGGTGCTGACGATGCAGGAGGGGAACAACCAGCCGACGCCGCTGGTCCGCGACGGGGTGATGTTCCTGGTCAATCCGAACAACGTCGTCCAGGCGCTCGACGGCGCCACCGGCGACGTGATCTGGGAGTACCGCTACCCGTTTCCGCCCGAGTCGCTCACCCTGGGCGGCGTCACCCGCTCCATCGCGCTCTACCGGGACAAGGTCTTCCTCTCCACCTACGACGCGGCCATCGTGGCGCTCGACGCGCGCAGCGGCGAGCCGGCGTGGCGCACGGTAAAGGCCGACTACCGGAAGGGCTTCACGCATACGAGCGGGCCGGTGGTCGCAGACGGGGTGCTGGTCAGCGGCATCAACGGCTGCGAGCGGTTCAAGGACGACGGCTGCTTCGTCACCGGCCACGACCCCGATACGGGCGAGGAGCTGTGGCGCACGTCGACCATCGCGCGCGGGTCCGATCCGAACAGCGCCACGTGGGCCGACGTCGCAGAGACCTTCCGAGCCGGCGGCGACACCTGGATCCCGGGCAGCTACGACCCGCGCCTGGGGCTGTTCTACATCGGCACGGCGCAGGCGAAGCCGTGGGTGGCCGTGAGCCGCCGCATGTCGCCGCTCGACGCCGCGCTCTACACGAACTCCACGATCGCCCTCGATCCGCATACGGGCGAGATGGCCTGGCATTTTCAGCACGTACCCGGCGAGACGCTCGACATGGACACGGTCTACGAGCGGGTGCTGATCGACGCCGGCGGCGGGCAGTGGGTGTTCACCATCGGCAAGGACGGCATCCTCTGGAAGCTCGACCGCCGCACGGGAGCGTTTCTCGACTACACGGAGACGGTGTTCCAGAACGTCTTCGAGTCGATCGATCCGCGGACGGGCCGCGTCCGGTACCGCGCCGACATCATCGATGCGGAGATCGGCCAGGCGGTCCATGCGTGCCCCTCGCTGTACGGCGGCCACAACTGGCAGGCGACCGCGTACTATCCCGCCGCTCACGCGCTCGTGATCCCGCTGCTGCAGGCGTGCGGCGAGATGTCCGCGCGCGTCGTCGAGATGGTCGACGGCGGCGGCGGCTTCGGCGGCGGCGGGCCGAGCCTGGAGATGCCCGGCACCGGCGGCCGGCTCGGCAAGCTGGCGGCGTACGACGTCCGCACCATGGAAGAGATCTGGAGCCACGAGCAGCGGCCCGCATTCCTGACGGCCGCGCTCACCACCGCCGGCGGGCTGGTCTTCGCCGGGGACGTCGACCGCTACTTCAAGGCGTTCGACGCGGCGACCGGCGAGGTGCTGTGGCAGGCCCGGCTGGGGCAGTCCCCGCAGGGCTTTCCGATTACCTACGCGGCCAACGGGCGGCAGTACGTCGCCGTGCCGACCGGCACCGGCCTGTTCCGTGGCGTCACGGCGGCGTTGACCCCGGACATCTACCAGCCCGTGGGCGGCAACGCCCTGTACGTGTTCGAGCTCGCCGGCGAGCGATGAGCTCCCGGGAGCGCGCTGTTCCGGTTCGTCACGGGAGGTGAGACGTGGTGGAATACGTTTGCGCGGTGCGCGTTGCGGGTGCGGCGCTGGCGCTGCTGCTGGTCACGCCCGCCGGGGCGGGAGCGCAGACCGGGGAGTGGCCGGCGCTGCCGGATCCACCCGGCGCCGAGGGTCCCGGCTTCCGGCTCTCCGAGCCGCGCGTCGCGCCGCTGCCCGAGTCGGAATGGACCGCGGCGCAGCGCGCGCTGGCGGAAACCTACGCCCGCACGGGCGACGGCGGCAACGCCTTCGCGACGATGCTCCACGCGCCGGAGCTGGCCGAAGTGGTGCATCCGTTTCTCGACTACACCGCCCGGCGGTCGACGCTGCCGGACCGCCACCGCAAGCTGCTGATCCTCCGCACCGCGTGGGTGGCGCAGAACGCGTACATCTGGGCCGACCACGCATCGGACGCCCTGTCGGAGGGCTTCACCGCTGCGGAGCTGCGGCGCATCGCGTCCGGGCCGGCGGCGGACGGCTGGACGCCGCTCGAGGCGGCGCTGCTGGGCCTCGTCGACGAGCTGTACCGCAACTCGTCGGTCACCGACGCCACGTGGGCGGCCGTGTCCGCGGAGTACGACGTGCTCAACATGGTGGACGCCGTGATGACGGTGGCCGAGTTCACCACCCTGTCCATGCTGTTCAACGCGCTCGGCGTCCAGCCGGACGCCGGCGCGGCGGAGCGGCTGCCGCCCGACGCGCAGTACCGTCTCGAGACGCCGCCGCGGGAGCCGCCGCTCACGCGGCCGCGGATCGAGCCGGGCGACGGCCCGGGACTGCGCGTATCGCGCACCATTCGGCGGCATCCGCAAGTGGCCGAGACATGGGGGGGCAACACGGAGTACGTCAATCGCCGATCTCCGCTCACGCCGTCCGACCGGGAGCTGCTGATCCTGCGCATCGGGTGGAACTGTCAGGCGGAGTACGAATGGGCGAAGCACGTCGGCAGCGTCGGACGGGCGCGCGACCACGGCCTGGTGCCGCGGTGGATCGCCGAGGGGCCGGAATCGCCCCGCTGGGAGCCGTACCAGGTGGCGCTCCTGCAGGCCGCAGACGAGCTGTACCGGCACGCGAACGTGTCGGACGAGACCTGGGCCGCGCTCGCGGAGCTGTACGACACGCAGCGCCTGATCAGCATCGTGATGACCGTCTCGACCTACCGCTTCGTCTCGATGACGCTGAACGCGTTCGGCGTGCAGCTCCTGCCGGACGACGAAGGCTTTCCGGAGCTCTAGCCGCTGCTGCTTGACGGCGCCGCGGGGCCGCTGCTAACGTGGCCGGTCTGGATTCCATGTGACAGGGAGGCTTGAAGTGGCACGCACGGGCCTGCGCTTGCTGGTGGTGATCGGCGCCGCGTTGCTCGTATCGGCCGGCGCCGCGTGGGGACAGCTCGGGGCGCCGTTCGACGGCATGCTCGAGCCGGTGGAGGGCAGCGACGGCGCAACCGGCAGCGGTATCTTGTACTCGGTGCTCGACTACTACCCTGAAGGGCCGAAGCTGATGGTCAACGGCACGTTCGACGGCATGAGCTCGGCGGCCACCGTTGCCCATCTGCACCGTTCGACCACGGGGCCCGAGGAGCCGGGCGGCCCGACGCCCGGGCCGGTGCTCTTCGATATCGACGTATCCGCCGGGACAAACGGCACGCTCAACGGAAGCTGGTGGATCACCGAGGAGCAGGCGGAAGAACTGCGCCAGGGGTGGTTCTACGTGCAGGTCCACTCGGAAGCCAATCCGGCGGGGGCGCTGCGGGGCTGGCTGAAGCAGGCCAACGTGTACGTCGAGGATTCGCCTTGAGGACTCCGCGCATGACGTATCTTCGATGCTCGCCGGCCGCGCTCGCCGTGGTCGCGCTCCTGTCTCTTGTTCTGCCGCCGGCCGCAGCCGCGCAGACCTCCGAGGCCGACCGCTACTGGCCGCAGTGGCGCGGGCCGCACCAGACCGGCGTGTCGCTGACGGCGACGCCGCCGGTGGAGTGGAGCGAGACCAGCAACATCAAGTGGAAGACAGAGGTCCCCGGCCTGGGCGCGGCGACGCCGGTGGTCTGGGGCGACCGCATCTTCCTGCTGTCGGCCGTGCCGCTCGGCGTGTCGGAGGAGGAGCAGCACGAGTATCGTGGGGCGCTCCCGGAGCGCGACGTCCACCGCTACGTGGCGCTGGCGTACGACCGTAGCGACGGCAGCCTGTTGTGGGAGCGCGTGGCCGGCGAGCGCATTCCGCACGAGGCGACCCACGCCACAGCCGGGACGTACGCCTCCAGCTCGGCCATCACCGACGGCGAGCACGTCGTGGCGTTCTTCGAATCCAACGGCCTGTTCGTGTACGACATGGACGGCAACCTGGTGTGGGAGACGGACCTCGGCGACAAGCGTGTTCTCACCGAGGGCGGCGAGGGCACGACGCCGGTGCTCCACGGCAACCACCTGGTCCTTGTCTGGGACCACAACGACCAGTCCTACGTCGTCGCCTTCGACAAGCGCACCGGCGAGGAGTTGTGGCGGACGAACCGCGATGAGCTCGATACGTGGGCCACGCCGATCGTCGTCGAGCACGCGGGCCGGACGCAGGTCATCACCAACGGCTGGAGCCGCATCCGCAGCTACGACATCGAGACCGGCGAGGAGCTGTGGTACACACGCGGCCTGACGCCGCTCACCATCCCCTCGCCGGTGGCCGGCGACGGCATGGTCTACGCGATGAGCGGCTTCAACGGCAACGCGCTGAAGGCCATCAGCCTGGTCGATGCCCGCGGCGACATCACCGACACCGGCGCCATCGTCTGGTCGCACAGCCGCGACACGCCCTACGTGTCGTCACCGCTGCTGTACGGCGGCCAGCTCTACTTCACCAAGTACGTGCACGGCATCCTGTCGGTATTCGATGCGCAGACGGGAACGCAGCACTACGGACCCCAGCGCATGCAGGGCGTGCGCAACATCATGGCCTCGCCGGTAGCGGCCGAAGATCGCGTTTACATCACCGGCCGCGACGGTACGACCGTCGTGTTCCGCCACGGCAAGACCTACGAGGTGCTGGCCACCAACAAGCTCGACGACCAGTTCAGCGCCTCGATGGCGCTGGTAGGCAGCGAGATCTACATGCGCGGCGACCGCTACCTGTACGCCATCGCCGAGGACTGATCCCCACCAGCGCGGCCACGGCCGCTCGACGCCCTCGCGACGCACGCCGGCGAGAGATGCGGGCCGGCGTGCGGACAGAATAGAATGCTGGGATCGCAACGGAAACGAGGATTACAGTGAAGATGGATTGGGGAGTGATGCGGCCGGCCGGCCGCGGCGTATACCGGTACGTGCTTCTCGCGTTCGTCATGGCGGCCGTCGTCTGGAGCGTGCAGGCGGTGAGCGCCGAGGACTGGGCCCAGTGGCGCGGCGCGGACCGCCTCGCGGTGTGGCACGAGACGGGCATCGTCGACAGCTTTCCGGATGCGGGCCTGAAGGTGGCGTGGCGCGCGCCGATCCGCTCGGGCTGGGCCGGACCCGCCGTGGCCGGCGGACGGGTGTTCGTGCTCGACTGGCTGGAAGATCCGGAGTCGCGCACGCTCGACGGCACCGAGCGCCTGGTCGCCCTCGACGAAGAGACCGGGGAGGAGCTCTGGACGCACGAGTGGCCCACGTCGTACCGCATGCTGCAGGTTTCCTACGCCATCGGTCCGCGCGCCACGCCGACCGTGGACGGCGACCGGGTGTACGTGGTCGGCGCGGCCGGTGACCTGCGCTGCGTCGACGCCGCAACGGGTGAGCTGGTCTGGTCGAAGAGCTACATCGACGACTACGACACGAGCGTCGCCACCTGGGGCGTCTCGAGCGCGCCGCTGGTGGACGGCGACCGCTTGATTTCCATCGTCGGCGGGGAGCCTGACGCCCTTGTGGTGGCGTTCGACAAGCACACCGGCGCGGAGCTGTGGCGCGCGCTCGACGTGGTCGGGGAGATGGGCTACGGCCAGCCGGTCATCTACGAGGCCGGCGGCGTCCGGCAGCTCATCATCTGGCACCCCGCGGCCCTCGCGTCCCTCAATCCCGAGACCGGCGCGGTGTACTGGGAGGAGCCCTGGGAAGTCGGCATGGGCATCAGCGTGGCCACGCCGGTCAAGGAAGACAACTATCTGCTGGTGAGCCAGTTCTACAACGGCTCGCTCATGATGCGCCTCGACACGGACCGGCCGTCCGCCACGATGCTGTGGAAGGGCGCGAGCCGCAGCGAGATGCCGGACGAAACCGACGGGCTGCACGCGCTCCTGACCACGCCAATCGTCAGCGGCGACCACATCTACGGGGTCGGGAGCTACGGCGAGCTGCGCGGCCTCGATGCCCGCACCGGAGAACGGCAGTGGATGAGCGGCGACATGACGGCGCAGGCGCGCTGGGGCGCCGCGTACATGGTGCGCAACGGCGACCGCTACTTCGTCGCCAACGACGACGGCTACCTGATCATCGCGCGCTTCACCCCGGAGGGCTACGTCGAGCTGGACCGCACGATGCTGCTCGAGCCGACCTCCAGCGCCGGATACGGGCCGCAGCGCTTCTTCGACCGCACGGTCAACTGGTCGCATCCGGCGTTCGCCAACCGCCACGTCGTGCAGCGCAACGACAACGAGGTGGTGCGGTTCTCGCTGGACGCCGCGGACTACTGATGAGCACCCGCGCCGGCCGCTCGTCGGCGTGCGCGTTGCTGGCGGCCGCGCTCGCGGCCGTCCCCGTGACCGGTACTGCGCAGGGGGCGGCGCAGGCGATCTTCGAGCGCGCCGTGGCCGACTTCGAGGCCGGGCGCATCGAGGAGGCGGCCGCCGGGTTCGACACGGTGGCCGAGCTGCTGCCGCAGCAGGCGCCCCGCCTCTGGCAGCGCGGCATAGCCCTCTACTACGCCGAGCGCTACGACGACTGCCGCGAGATGTTCGAGGCGCACCGCACGGTCAATCCCAACGACGTCGAGAACGCCGCCTGGCACTTCATCTGCGTGGCGCGCGCGGAGTCGCCCGCGGCGGCCGTGGCGGCGCTGCTGCCGGTCGGCCCCGACTCGCGCGTGCCGATGCGCGAGATCTACGCGCTGTACCGCGGCGACCTGACGCCGGCCGACGTCATGGAAGCGGCGGGCGACAGACCCTCGGGCCGCTTCTACGCCCACCTGTACCTGGGGCTCTACTACGAGGCGCTCGGCCGCGCGGACGAGGCGTTCGAGCAGATCGAGCTGGCCGCCGACGCGCAGTACGCCCGCGCCGGCGGCTACATGCACATGGTCGCCGAGGTCCACCTCGCCCTGCTGCAGCGCTGAGGGCGGACATGCCGCGAACCGGCCGCGCGGCGGGCGCGGCCATCTTCCTGGCGCTGGCAAGCCTGGCTGCCCCGGTGGTGCACGCCCAGCCGCCGGCCGATTCGGAGCCTCCGCCGGTTCTCACGGACCGCCCGCCGCCCCCGCTGCCGCCGGCTGTCGTCGCCCGGGACGCGGCCGGCCGCGCGACAGTCCGCGCCGAGCGCATAACGGAGGCGCTGCGCATCGACGGCAGGCTCGACGAGGCGGTGTATGCGCGCGTGCCGCCGATCTCGGAATTCACCCAGAACGAACCGGTCGAAGGTGCGCCCGCGAACGAGAGGACCGAGGTGTGGATCCTCTTCGACGACGAGAATTTCTACATCGTCGGCCGTTGCTGGGAGACCCGTCCCGAGCGCCGGATGGCCAACGAGATGCGCCGCGACAACTTCGGCATCGTGCGCAACGACAATTTTGCGTGGAGCATCGACACGTTCTTCGACCGGCGCAACGGCTACCTGTTCGAAGTGAATCCGATCGGCGGCCGGCTCGACGGTCAAATCACGAACGAGTCGCAGGTCAACCTCGACTGGAACCCGATCTGGGAGCTCGCGACCGGCAGCTTCGATGGGGGGTGGGTGATGGAGGCCGCCATCCCGTTCAAGTCGCTGCGTTACGCGCCGGGCCGCCGGCAGACGTGGGGGCTGCAGGTGCGCCGCGCGAGCCGTTGGCGGAACGAATTCTCGTACCTCACGCAGATTCCGGCATCGCTCTCGGGCCGCGGCCACTTCCAGGTGTCGCTGGCGGCCGCGCTCACCGGTCTGGAGGCGCCGCCGGGCTCGCGCAACGTCGAGATCAAGCCGTACGCCATCGCCGACCTCACGAGCGATCTGACCGCCACACCGGCAGTCTCCAACGCCGTCGGCGGCGCGGGCGGCATCGACGTGAAGTACGGCCTCACGCAGAGCCTGACAGCCGACGTCACGGTGAACACCGATTTCGCGCAGGTGGAGGCCGACGAGCAACAGGTGAACCTGACGCGCTTCAGCCTGTTCTTTCCGGAGAAACGGGAGTTCTTTCTCGAGAACCAGGGCCTGTTCGCCTTCGGCGGAGCCGGCGCCGGCCCGTTCGGGGGTGGCGAGACCCCCGTGTTGTTCTACAGCCGCCGCATCGGTCTCGACGACACGACCGGCGTCTTCCGCGAGGTGCCGATCGAGGCGGGCGGCCGGATGACGGGCCGCGTGGGGCGGTTCAGCGTCGGCCTGCTGAACATCCAGACCGGCGCGGAGGCGGCCGTGGCGGCGCCGTCGACGAACTTCTCCGTCGTCAGGTTGAAACGCGACGTGCTGCGCCGGAGCAGCATCGGGGTCATTGCCACGCGGCGTTCCGTTTCGTCGGCGGGCCCCGGCTCCAGCGAGACGTACGGCGTCGACGGCACCTTTTCGTTCTACGACCATCTCGATTTCAATACCTACTGGGCGGCGACCCGCACGGCCGGCGCCGGCGACGACGACCACAGCTACCGCGCGGAGCTCGACTACTGGGGCGACCGCTACGGCGTGCAGTTGGAGCGGCTGGTCGTCGGCAACGACTTCAATCCGGAGGTCGGCTTTCTGCGCCGCGAGGACTTCGAGCGCAGCTTCGGCGCCTTCCGCTTCAGCCCGCGTCCGGCCTCCATCGCCAGCATTCGCAAGTTTTCCTGGGAGGGCCGGTTCGACTACATCACGAGCCGGGAAAACGTGCTGGAGACGCGCCAGGCGCAGGCGGCTTTCGGCATCGAATTCGAGAACAGCGACCAGCTCGCCGTCGAATACACGCGCAGCTACGAGTTCCTGCGGGAGCCGTTCCGCATCGCGCCGGACGTGGCCATAGGCGCCGGCGGCTACGACTTCCAGGACGCACGGGTGGCGCTGGATCTCGGCCGGCAACGGAAATTCTCCGGCCGCCTGGCGGTGCAGCACGGCAGCTTCTACAGCGGGAACAAGACCACCGTCGAGTTCGGGCTGGGCGGCGGGATCTCGAGCGGGCGGCTGGAGCTGACGCCCCGGTTTTCCCTGGAGCCCGGGGTGTCCCTGAACCGCATCGATCTGCGGGAAGGACGCTTCACCACGACCCTCGTGACCACCCGCACCAGCTTTACGTTCACGCCGCTGATGTTCGTCAGCGCCCTGCTGCAGTACAACTCCGCCGTCAACACCGTCAGCGCCAACCTGCGCTTCCGCTGGGAGTACCAGCCGGGCAGCGAGCTGTTCGTCGTCTACAACGAGCAGCGCGACACGCTGAATCCCCGCTTTCCGCGCCTCGAGAACCGCGCGTTCGTGGTCAAGGTGAACCGCCTGTTCCGGTTCTGACAACGGCCGGTGAGCCGTTTTCCCGCCCGTTTGCGCACTCCCTGTCAGCGGCTGGTAATACATCGACCACGTGCCCGCCGTCCCCGTCCATATTCCACCTGCGCTAAACTCGCCTTCGGTCAGCCGGCGGCGGCTGTTGCGCGGCGCGGGTTGTCGACCCGACTGCCGGCGGTACGGAGATTTCGATGAAGACCAGGTTCTGGCAGGTCGTAGCTTTCGCATGCGTCATCGGTGCGGCGCTGGCGCCGGTAAGCGCGCAGACCCCGCTCACGCCGGAAGAGGTGGAGGCTGACGTGCGTGCCGGGGCGCTGGCCCGCCAGCAGCGCAACCTCGCCCCGTTCCCCGAGGTCGATCCGGCCACGTCTCACGACTGGCCGCTGCACAACCACGACCTGCTCAACTCGCGCTACGCGCCCCTGGACCAGATCGACACGTCGAACGTGGCATCGCTCGCCGTGCGCTGGCTGTATCACGCGGCGAGCGGGCGGGCGACGCCGGTGGTGGCGGGCGGCCTGATGTACGTCACCACGCCCAACAATGTCGTGGCGCTCGACGCGGCGACGGGCCGCGTGGTCTGGCGCAACGGCGAGGCCAGCGGCTCGCGCGGCGCCGCCTACGGCGACGGCAGGGTGTACGTCGCGAACGACGTCCACGTGATGGCGCTGGACGCCCGCACCGGCGACCTCGTCCCCGCCTTCGGGGAGAACGGCGTCTCCAACGTATTGACCGAGGTGCTCGAGGGCCGCATTCCGGAGCTGGACGAGCCGACCGCCTGGGGTTACCGCTACAACATGGCGCCGCAGTACCACGACGGCGTGCTCATCGTCGGCACGGCGCTCAGCGAGAGCCACATCCCCGGCGGCCTGGTGTTCGCGCTCGACGGCGACACGGGCGAGCTGCTCTGGCAGTTCGTCACGATACCGCAGGGTCCCGAGGACCATGGGTGGGAGATCGCGCGCGATACCTGGGTGGGCGGCGTACGCCACGGCGGCGGGGTCTGGGGTACGCCCGCCATCGATGCCGAGACCGGGACCGTGCACCTGACGGTGGCCAACCCGTCGCCCGACCAGGACGGCTCGGCGCGCAAGGGGATCAACCTGTTCACCAACGCCTTCGTCACGCTGGATCTGCACACCGGCGAAATCGAGTGGTACTACCAGCAGATTCACCACGACCTGTGGGACTACGACGCCGCCCAGCAGCCGACGCTCTTCGACGTCGAGGTCGGCGGCCGGACGGTGCGGGCCACCGCCGCCGGGAACAAGAACGGTCTGCTCTACATCCTGAATCGGGATACCGGCGAGCCCATCAACCCGATCGTCGAGACGCCCGTGCCGACCGAGACCGAGACGCCGGGGGAAGAGGCGTGGCCGACGCAGCCCATTCCGCACACCGCGGCCGGTGAGCCGATGGAGCCGCTGGCGGCGACGTTTCCGACCGAAAATGTCTATCCCGAGTTCAACAACTACCGCAAGCTGCCGTTCTACACCCCGCCGACCATCGAGGGCGCCCTGCACGCCCCGCGCGAGGGGGTCCACTACGGGGTCAACGCGTTCCACCCCGGCACCGGGCAACTCTACGTGGCGGGCCGTGATTTCCCGATCATGATGACCTCCATCCCGGTGGGCGACACGCTGCGGCCGGGGCAGTTCAGCACGGCCGGACGCCGCGTATCGGCGGCGGCGGCGCTGGGCAACGTGTCGGCGTACGACCCGGCGACGGGCGAGCTGACGTGGCGCACGGAGATCGACGGCGGCCCGTCGGCCGGTACGCTCGCCACGGCCGGCAACCTGGTGTTCACCGCCGAGCGCCTCGGGACGTTCTTCGCGCTCGACGCCGGGAGCGGCGAGCTGCTCTGGGAGTTTCACACCGGCGCGAGCGTCGGCGCGTCCCAGATCACCTACCAGGTGAACGGCACGCAGTACGTGTCGGCGGTAGCCGGCAGCGTGATCGTGACGTTCGCGCTCCCCGGCCGCTGAGCGCGCCCGCCGGGGAGGCAGGTTCTTCTCCGCACCGGATGCAGCGTGCAAGCATGCAGCGCCGGCCCGGTTCAGGGCGCGGCACTGCGCCATGATCGACCGTCGCGTTTGCGCTAAGGTTGACTCCTGACAATCCTTGGCGACTTGCGCCCGGACGGCCCCGGCGCGCACTCCGGATTGGGGAGGACGGCGCATGCGAAGTGTTCGATGGACCTGTACCACCGCAATCCTCTGCCTGCTGCTGCCGGCCGGCGCGTGGGCGCAGAACGTCGGCCTTACGGGCCGCGTCACCGACGAGACCGGCGGCGTGCTGCCGGGCGTAACGGTGGAGGCGCGGAGTCCCGCGCTGATCGAGCAGGTGCGCACGGCCGTCACCGACGGCGGGGGCCTGTTCACCATCACCAACCTGCGGCCGGGCGAGTACTCCGTCACGTTCACCCTGCCGGGCTTCCGGTCGCTCGTGCGGGAGGGGATCAACCTGAGCGGCTCGATGGTCGCCACCGTCAACGCCGAGCTGGCCGTCGGGGCCGTGGAGGAGACGATCACGGTGACGGGCGACTCGCCCGACGTCGACATCCGCAACGTGGTGCAGGAGACCACGCTGGATCACGAGGTCCGCAGCGCGCTGCCGACCGGGCGCAACCTGGTGCAGATGTCCGAGCTGATACCGGGCGTCACCATGCAGGTGTCCGGCAGCTCGCACGACGTCGGCGGCACCGAGCTGAATCGCGGCGCCAGCATGATCCACGGCAGCCGCCCCACCGATTACACGATGCAGTTCGACGGGACGCACAACACGATTGCCGGCGCCGGCACGCAGGGTCTCCGCAACATCGACCCGCTGGAGGTCTCGGAGTACCAGTTCGAGACCGGCGGCATCTCCGCCGAGACGGCCTCGGGCGGGGTGCGCGCCAACATGATTCCGCGTGAGGGCGGCAACGACTTCTCCGGGTCGTTCTTCACCACCTACTCGAACGCCGACCTGCAAAGCGACAACACGACGCAGGCGCTGCTCGACGCCGGCCTGCCGGAGGCGAACAAGCTGACCGAGCTGCGCGACATCAACGCCGCCGTCGGCGGGCCGATCAGCCGCGACCGGCTCTGGTTCTTCTCGTCGGTCCGCTTCGAGGGGTCGGAAAAGGAGGTGGCCGGCAACTTCCACATGATCGACCCGCTCGCCTGGACCTGGAACCCGCGGCTGGGCGCCGCCGGCAATGCCGATCTGGACAATGCAGGGATCGACGACCTGAACCACCAGATGTGGAGCACGCGCTTAACGTGGCAGGCGTCGACCGTCAACAAGCTTGCGCTCTACGTTTCGAACCACTCCTGGCAGCAGGACGGGCTGCTGCTGTTCGGGTTCAACTCGTACGAAGCGGCGAACATCAGTGACGTGCCGTGGGGGCGGCTGTTCCAGGTCAAGTGGACGGCGCCGGTCACGAACCGGCTGCTGCTCGAGGCGCAGGTCGGCGAAACCTACAACGATTCGGCGCTGAACGCCACGCGCGACGGACTCGCCTACAGCGACGTCATCCCCGTGGTGGAGGCGACCACCGGCTCGCTGTTCCGGTCCAACAGCATCCTCGGCTACGGCGTCATCCACAACCACCAGCCGCAGGCGCGGTTCAGCGTGTCCTACGTGACCGGCTCCCACGCCGCGAAGGTCGGCATCGACTACAGTTGGGGCTACCAGAGCTGGATCAACCGCAGTTGGAACCAGCAGACGCGCTACATCCTGTTCCGCGGCGCTCCGATCCTTGCGGACGTGCAGAACGGGCCGTGGACCGAGCGCCACACCTTCCGCAAGCTGGGCATCTACGCCCAGGACCAGTGGACCATCGACCGGCTCACGATCAATGCCGGCGTGCGCTTCGACGGACACATCGGCTCCGTGCCCGGGGACGAGAACACGACCGGGCCGGGCCGCTGGGCGCCGTTCCAGACCTGGGTGCAGCTCGACGACGTGCCGAACTGGAAGGACATCTCGCCGCGGCTGGGCGTCGCCTACGATCTGTTCGGCGATTCCAGGACGGCCCTGAAGTTCTCGGCCAACCGCTACGTGGTCAACGAGGGGGTCGCGTTCGCCTCGTCGGTCAATCCGCTGCTGTTCAACCTGACGGCGCGCCGGTCGTTCCGCGATCTCAACGGCGACTACATCGCCCAGGAGCACGAGCTGGGCCCGCTTTCGAACGCGAACTTCGCCACCGCGGCCACGAACGTGCGCCCGGACGACGCCATCCGCGAAGGCTGGGGCGTGCGGCAGTACAACTGGGAGATCAGCGGGGGCTTGCAGCACCAGTTGCGCGACGGCTTGTCGCTGGACGTCGCCTACGTCAACCGGCAGTACCGCAACTTCAACGTGGAAGACAACGTGCTGATCGGTCCTGACGACTTCGACGAGTACTGCGTGTCGGCGCCGTCCGACTCCCGGCTGGGCGGCGTCGGCGGCACGGAAGTCTGCGGGCTGTACGACATCAACCCGGCCGCGCTGGGCCTGAACGAGACGCTGATCGCGCGCGACACGAACTTCGGCACCATCACGGAGAGCTGGCAGGGCGTCGACGTCACCATGGACCTGCGGCTCGACAACATGACGATCGGCGGCGGCCTGAGCAGCGGGACCCAGGGGAACATGCGCGAAGGATGCTTCGTCATCGACTCGCCGCAGGGCAACTTCAACGACGGGATGCAGCCGGGCAACTACCATTGCGACATCCGGCCGCCGTGGCAGAACTTCTGGAAGTTCCTGGGCACCTTCAACCTGCCTTTCGGCATCGACGCGGCCGCGACGTACCAGGTGATCCCCGGTCCGGAGATCACGGCGCTCTACACGGTGCGCACCGCGGACATCGGCTCGACCGTGCGGTTCGTCGATCCCGCGCGCACCAGCTTCAGCACCGGCTCGGCCGAGGTCAACCTCGTCCAGCCCGGCACGTTGTACAACGACCGGCTCCACCAGGTGGACTTCCGCATCTCGAGGGCGTTCGACATTGGCGGCGGCGCGCGCGCGTGGATAACGCTCGACATCGCGAACCTGCTGAACAACAGCACGATCATCGAGCACAACAACACCTACGGGCCGGTCTGGCTGGGACCCGAAGAGATCCTGCTCGGGCGTATCTTCAAGCCGGCGCTGCGGATAGACTGGTAGCACAGCGGAGGACCTTGCGATGAGTAACACGAGGAACAAGCGGAACGCGGCGCGGCGGGCGGTCGTGGCCGCCGCCGTCGCCGGCTGTCTCGTCGGAGTTGTCGCCGCCGTGCCGGCCGCGTCCGCGCAGCCGGCCGAGGTGACGTTCACGAAGGACATCGCGCCGATCCTGCAGCGCTCCTGTCAGGGCTGCCACCGGCCCGGCCCGGGCGGCGGCGCGCCGATGTCGCTGCTGACCTACAACGACGTGCGGCCGTGGGCGCGCGCCATCAGGGCGCGCACGGCCGAGCGGACGATGCCGCCGTGGTTCATCGAGAAGGATGTCGGGGTCCGGGAGTTCAAGGACGACCCGTCGCTCAGCGACGCGGAGATCGCGCTGATCGGACGCTGGGTCGACGCCGGCGCGCCGCGCGGCAATCCGGCCGACCTGCCGCCGCCGCGGCAGTTCCCGGACGGTAAGGAGTGGACCATCGGCGAGCCGGACCTGATCGTCTCGTCGCCCGAGAAGGTGATCGAGGCCGTGGCGGCCGACTGGCACGGCTACTGGGAATCGACGCCGGTCGGTCTGGCCGAGGACCGTTACGTGAAAGCGGTGGAGGTGCACGAGGTGCGCGTGTCCGGCGGTATGGCCAAGGCCGAAGGCCTGGGCGGCTACTCGGTGATCCACCACGCCGGCATCATGGCCGGCACGCCGGGCGAGGGCGTCGCGGCCGGCCCCGTCAACCCGACCGACGGCGGCTTCGCGATGACGCACGAGGCGGGCCAGAACGCGACGCGCTACACGGACGGGCTGGGCGTGACGCTGCCGGCCGGCTCGTCGCTGCACTGGCGGGTGCATACGCACTCGTTCGGCGAGGAGGTCACGGCGCGGCTCGACGTCGGCTTCCAGTTCCACCCCGACGGCTACCAGCCGAAGTACACGGCGCCGGGACCGGGCGTGTTCCTGACCTTCAACGACCTGGACATCCCGGCGGGGGCGAAGGACCTGCGATTCGACGCGCTGGGCGTGACGAAGAACCCGTCCAAGCTCGTGACGTTCGAGCCGCACATGCATGCCGGCGGCACGCGGATGTGCCTGAACGCGCAGTATCCCGACGGGGTGCGCGAGACGCTGACCTGCGCCGGCTACGACCACAACTGGGTCAAGGTGTACAACTACGCCGACCACGCCGCGCCGCTGCTGCCGGCGGGGACCATCCTGCACGCGATCGCGTGGTACGACAACTCGACCGGGAACCGCAACATCATCGAGCCGCGCAACTGGCACGGCCTGGGCAGCCGTTCCATGGACGACATGTTCTTCTTCCTCGGCCGCTTCGTCGGCCTGACCGAGGAGCAGTACGAGGAAGAGCTGGCGGCGCGGCAGGGCCGTGCGCAACGGTCCGCGCAGGACAACTGACGCGGGGCGGACCGTGAGCAGTCGGCCGACACGAAGGCGGATGGCGCGGGCCTGCGGCGCGGCGGCGTGCGCGGCGCTGCTGGCGCTGGGCGCGGGCGGTGCGGACGGTCAGATCACGTACCGCAGCGGCCAGAACGTGGCGCCGTCGTTCGAAGGCTGGATGCCGAACGCGGACGGCACCATCGACATCTACTTCGGCTACTTCAACCGCAACTTCGAGGAGCACCTGCACGTACCTGTCGGCCCGGACAACAACGTGCAGCCCGGCGGCCCCGACCGCGGGCAGCCGACGTGGTTCCTGCCACGCAGCAACCTCAACGTGTTCACGGTCACGGTGCCGGCCGATTTCGGCGACGGGGAAATCGTCTGGACGCTCACGGCGAACGGGAAGACCGAGCAGGCCTACGCCTCGCTGATTCCGGAGTTCATCCTGGACCAGCGCGTCATCTTCCGGCAGTACACGGGGTTCGACGTGCAGGGAGAGCTAGAGCACAACCGGATCCCGACCGTGACGCTGGAGGGCGAGGCCGCGCGCGAAGCGACAGTCGGAACACCGCTGGCGTTGACGGCGCTGGTCGGCGACGACGGCATCCCGGCGCCGCAGGCGGCCGGCGGCGGGCCGTTCCGGGGCACCTCGCTGGGGCTGCGGGTCGCCTGGTTCGTGTACCGCGGCGACGGATCGAGGGTGGCCATCGACCCGCCGCAGTTCAAGGCGTATCCCGACTTCCGGCACGGCTCGCCGTGGACGCGCGGGTGGCAGCCTCCCCCGCCAGCCGCGGACGGGCGCTACCCGGTGCGGGCGACGTTCGACGAGCCCGGTACGTACGTGCTGCGCGCCCTGGCGCACGACGGCGGCTCGGCGGCGAGCGCGGACGTGACGGTCAACGTGCGCTGAGCGCTGCGTGTCGCCGCGGCGTGCAGGGCGCTACCGGCGGCTGTAGAACCGCTTGAGCACCGGCGTCGACTGGACGGCGATAACGCCGTCCGCGTTCAACACCACCTCGGACAGAAACCGGTCGCACGCCGCCAGGTCTTCCACCACGACCATGATCAGATAGTCGCTCTCGCCGTGCGTGCGGTACGCTTCGAGCACCGGCGGAGCGTCGAGCAGCGCGCGCTCGAACGCCCGCCGGTGGCGTTCGTTCGTCAGCTCGAAGCGGATGCGGATGAATACCGTCGTCGTCAGGCCGATCGCCTCGAAGCTTACTTTCGCCGTGCAGTGCCGGATGACGCCGTCGCGCTCCAGGGCGTGCACCCGCCGGCCGCACGGCGCGGCCGACAGACCCACCTTCTCGCCCAGCTCCACCAGCGACAGCCGCGAGTTGTCCGCGAGGTGCCGGATTATCTCCAGGTCGATCTGGTCCAGCTTGGAATGCTCCAGATTTCCTCTCATCGCCGGCAGGCTCGGCCGCGTGGCGGTAGCGTGCCGGGTCTGGCGGGTCGGCCGACCCCCGTCAAGGTCGAGCTCGTGAGCGTAGGCCGGCGATACAAGATTCGCGAACGGAAAGCGGAGCTTCGTGACCTGCTTGAACGGATTGAGGATGAGCAGCGAGCGGCTGACTTCGACGCCGTCCATCCGGTTGAGATCGTCGATGGACCGCTGGAACGCCGACAGGTCGGGCGTCAGGATGCTGACGAGATAGTCCGAGTCCCCGCCGGTGCGGTACCCCTGCACGACGTCGCGGCGGCCGCTGACGGCCGCCTCGGTCGCCTCGCGGGTGGTCCGGGAGTGGTTCAGCGTGACCGCGACGAAGGCGTAGGCGTGGAGGTCGAGCGCCTCGATGTCGAACAACGCCGTGTAACCGGTGATGATGCCGGCCTGCTCGATGCGGTGGAGGCGCCGCGAGCACTGCGACTCGGACATTCGAATCCGCTTCGCGAGCTCGGCGTTCGTAATCCGCGAGTTCTCGAACAACGCCTGCACGATCTGGCAGTCCGTCTCGTCGAAGCGGATCGACATGGCCGCTGAAATGGTACGTACCGGGCCGGCCGGCGGCAAGCACCGCCGGCCGTAGACGTTACAATGCGCCATGCCATTCGTGGTGGCGCAAAGGAGGCAGTGCATGTTGCGCAGCAAGCGGTTCGGTCTCGTCCTGCTGGTGGCCGTTTTCGCGGCCGGATTCGTCCTCGGCAACCTTGTTCAGCCGTCCTCGGTCCTGAGCGCGCAGTCCGGCGGCAAGGTCTACGAGCTGCGCACCTACACCGCGGCGCCCGGCAAGCTGAGCGACCTGGAATCCCGTTTCCGCGACCACACGGTGCGGCTGTTCGAGAAGCACGGCATGACGAACGTCGGCTACTGGGTGGCGACGGACGCGCCGCTGTCGGAGAACACGCTGCTCTACGTCCTGGAGTACGACAGCCGCGAAGCCGCCCAGGCGAGCTGGGATGCTTTTCGCGCGGATCCGGATTGGGTGGAGGCGCGCGCGGCGTCGGAGCGCAACGGCCGGCTGGTGAGCGGCGTGGAGTCGGTCTTCATGAAGGCGACCGACTACTCGCCGATCAACTAGGCATTCCGGAAGAGGCCCCCCAATGCACAAGCGGTTGACGTTGGCGGTAGCGGTGTACGCGGCCGGCCTGCTGCCGGCCGCCCCGCCGGTCGCGGCGCAGGTCGAGGAATTCACGCCCGTCTCGGACGCGGATCTGCAGAATCCGGAGCCGGCCGACTGGTTGAACTGGCGGCGCACGCTGGACGGCTGGGGCCACAGTCCCCTCGACGAGATCGACACGGGAAACGTGGGCGAGCTGCAGCTCGCCTGGTCGTGGGGCATCGAGCCCGGCGTGTCGCAGACCACGCCGCTGGTCCGCGACGGCGTCATGTACATCGCCAACCCCGGCAACGTCGTGCAGGCGCTCGACGCGGCCACCGGCGACTTCATCTGGGAGTACCGCCGCGAGATGGAGGCGCAGCGGCGGCCGGCCGCGCAGATGCGCAGTCTCGCCATCTATGAGGATCTGATCATCCTGAACACCGCCGACGCGCACATCCTCGGCCTCGATGCGCGCACCGGCGCGGTGCGCTGGGAAACCAACGTTGCGCCGGACCAGGACGGGTACGGATTCACGAGCGGGCCCGTGGTGGCCGACGGCACCATCGTGGCTGGTCTGACCGACTGCGATCGCTTCCGCGAGGATACCTGCTACATCATCGGCGTGGACGCCCGCAGCGGGCGCCTGCTGTGGCGCACCTCCACCATCGCCCGGCCGGGCGAGCGCGGCGGCGATACCTGGGGCGACCTGCCGCTGTTGTTCCGGGCCGGCGGCGACGCCTGGATTCCCGGCAGCTACGATCCGATCAGCGGCCTCGTCTTCTATGGCACCGCCCAGGCCAAGCCGTGGACGCGGGACGCGCGCGGCACGGACGGCGACGCGCTCTACAGCAACTCGACGCTCGCGCTCGATCCGGAGACCGGCGAGATGCGCTGGTTCTACCAGCACATCCCCGGCGACAGTCACGACATGGACGAGACGTTCGAGCGGATCCTGATCGACTACGACGGCCGGCAGTCGGTGTTCAGCATGGGCAAGCTGGGCATCCTGTGGGAGCTCGAACGCACGACCGGAGAATTTACCCGGGCGGTCGATCTCGGCTACCAGAACCTGGCCGACGTCGATCCCGAGACCGGGCGGTTCGCCTACCGCGAGGGGATGGTGTCGGACGTGGGTGAGGAGCTCTACTTCTGTCCGAGCACCGGCGGGTTCAAGAGCCTGCGCGCGATGGCGTATCACCCGGACACCGGCGCGCTGTACGTGCCGCTCAACCTGCAGTGCGAGACGGCGGCGTTCGGGCCGGTGGAGCGGCGCGAGGGCGGCGGCGGCACCGGCGGCGTCCGCGACCGGCAGAACCACTTTCACCCGGACGCGCCGGGCCAACTGGGCGAGTTCCAGGCGCTGGACATCCGCACGGGCGAGACGCTCTGGAGACACCGCCTGCGGGTGCCCTACAACACGGCGGCGCTGACCACGGCGGGCGGCCTGGTCTTCGTGGGCGACTGGGAGCGCCACGTCTACGCGTACGACGCGGCGACCGGCGACGAGCTGTGGCGCAGCCGACTCACCACCATGGCCAACGGCTACCCGATCACGTACGCGGTGGACGGGCGGCAGTACGTCGCCTTCGGCGCCGGGGGCCCGCTGGGCGGATCGAGCTGGACCAGCATCATCCCGGCCGACCTGCTGCCCGACAAGCGCAACCCGCGCGCGGGCAACGGCATCTACGTCTTCGCGCTGCCCTGAGTGGAGGTGCATTCATGCTGTCACGCATTCGCCCGGTCGCGTTAGCCGCCGCGCTGCTTCTTCTCGTACCCCAGGCGCTGCTGGCCCAGGGACTGACCGTCGCGGTCCCCGAGTCGGTCGGCATGTCCTCCGAGCGGCTGGAGCGCCTGACCGCCGCGCTCGAGGAGTACGTCGACGACGGCCGCCTGGCCGGCGCCGTGGCCATCGTGGCCCGCCGCGGAAAGATCGCCTACATGGAGGCCGTCGGCTACCGCGACAAGGAGTCGGGCGCGCCCATGGCCACGGACGCGATATTCCGGATCGCGTCGCAGACGAAGGCCCTGGCCAGCGTCGGCGTGATGCTGCTGCAGGAGGAGGGGCGGCTGCTGATCACCGATCCTGTCGGCAAGTACCTCCCCGAGTTCATGGAAACGACCGTGGCCGAACCGAATGACAGCGGCGGCTACGACGTCGTTCCGGCAAAGCGGCCCATCACCATCCGCGACCTGCTGACGCACACCGCCGGCATCAGCTACGGCAACGGTCCGGCGGCCGACAAATGGCAGGAGGCGGGCATCACCGGCTGGTATTTCGCGGACCGCGACGAGACGGTCGGCGACGTCATGGCACGGCTGGCCGAGCTGCCGCTCGACGGCCACCCGGGCGAGGCGTGGATCTACGGCTACAACACCGACATCCTGGGCGCGATGATCGAGAAGATCAGCGGGCAGACGCTGGGCGCGTTCCTCGGCGAGCGGTTGTTCGGCCCGCTCGGCATGGACGACACGCACTTCTTCCTGCCGGCCGGCAAGGTCGACCGGCTGGCGACGGTGTACTCGGCGACCGCTGGCGGGGGCATCGAGCGCGCCCCGGATCCGGGGCACATGGTGGGTCAGGGGGCGTACGTGGACGGGCCGCGGAAGGGCTTCTCCGCCGGCGCGGGCCTGGTGTCCACGGCGACCGACTACGCCCGGTTCCTGCAGATGATGCTGAACGGCGGCGAGCTCGACGGCGTGCGCGTCCTCTCGCGCAAGACCGTCGAATCGATGACCGTCGGCCATACCGGCGACATTCCGTTCCGTCCCGGCCAGAGCTTCGGCCTGGGGTTCTCCGTCGTCGAGGATCCCGCGGCTCTCGGCCTGCCCGCGTCGGTCGGGGAGTTCGCCTGGGGCGGCGCCTACCATTCGACCTACTGGGTCGACCCGGCGGAGGAGCTGGTCGTGGCCTACATGACACAGATCATTCCCGCGGGCGACATCGACGATCACGGCAAGCTGCGCGCGCTCGTGCACCAGGCGATCATCGATTGACGCGCAGCGTGCCGCATCGAACGGGGGGACATTGACCAAGCAGGAATTGATAGACAAGCTGAACGAGGACCTCGCCGACGAGCTCGGCGCCATCATCCAGTACGTCGTCTACAGCGCCCGCGCGACCGGTCCGTTCCGGCCGCAGTTGTCGCAGTTCTTCCTGGCCGAAGTGGCCGACGAGCAGGCGCACGCGCAATTCCTGGCCAACAAGATCTGCTCGCTGGGCGGCACGCCCACCACGACGCCGCGCCCCGTGCCGCTGCCCGACGGCAACCGCGCGATGCTGGAGGAAGTTGTGGCGGCCGAGCGGCGCGCCACCGCCAGCTACGTGCAGCGGGCGCAGGACGCCGAGGCGTACGGCGACAAGGGGCTGATGGTGCAGATCGAGGACTTCATCCGCGACGAGAGCAGCCACGTCGAGGAGACCGAGCGCATACTCCGCGACTGGCCCCTGTAGCAATCCGGGCGCGGGCGTCAGTGCCTGCGCCGACGCGCCGTGAGCAGTCCTCCGGCAACGCCCCTGCGACGGATCATCCACGTCGACATGGACGCTTTCTACGCGTCCGTGGAGCAGCGCGACCAACCGGAGCTCGGGGGCCGGCCGGTGGCGGTGGGCGGGCGCCCGGAGAGCCGCGGCGTCGTGGCGGCGGCCAGCTACGAGGCGCGCGAATTCGGCGTGCGATCGGCCCTGTCGATGGCGCAGGCGGTGCGGCGCTGTCCCGAGCTGGTGATCGTCCCGCCTGACTTCACCAAGTACCGGACCGTCTCCCGGCAGGTGTTCGACCTCTTCCGCGCGGTGACGCCGCTGGTCGAGCCGCTGTCGCTGGACGAGGCGTATCTCGACGTCACCGAGAACGCCTGGGGCGAGCCGCTCGCGACGCCGGTTGCGCGGCGGTTGAAGCAGCAGATCCGGGAGACCACCGGCCTGACCGCATCGGCCGGCGTCGCGCCCAACAAGTTCCTGGCCAAGATCGCCTCCGGCTGGCGCAAGCCCGACGGCCTGACGGTGGTGCCGAGCGAGCGGGTCGAGGCGTTCCTGCAGCAGCTCCCCGTCGACAAGCTGTGGGGCGTCGGGCCGGTCACCGCGCGCCGCCTGCGCGCCGCCGGCATCGAGCGGCTGGTCGATGTCCGCGGCGTCGAGCTGGAGCGGCTCCGGCGGGTCGTCGGCACGCATGCCGAGCGGCTGCAGCAACTGGCCCACGGCGTCGACGAGCGGCCAGTGACGCCGCACCGGGAAGCCAGGTCGCGCAGCGCCGAGCGGACCTATCCCGAAGACCTGCTGGACCTCGAGGCCGTGCGCGCCGAGGTGGAGCGGCTGGCGCGCCGCGCCGCGGAGACGATCGAACGGGCCGGCGTCTACGCGCGCACGGTGACGTTGAAGGTGCGCTACGACGACTTCCGGACCATTACCCGCAGTCAAACGGAGCGCGACGCCACCCGTGACGCGGACCTCATCGCCCGCCGGGCCGGCGCGCTGCTCGACCGCACCGACGCCGGACGCCGCCCGATCCGGCTGCTCGGCGTGGGCCTGCACGGCCTGGCGCAGGCGCCGGGCCCCGCCGCCGCGGTGCGCGAACCCCTGCTCTGGGAGCTGGAGTAGATTCGAGCCGCCGCGCGCGGGCGGTGCGTGCGGCGCATGAAGGTTCTGTTACACTGGCGGGTCATGCTTCGTTCTGCAATGTTCGTCGTTGCCGCGCTCGTGGTGCTGGAGAGGCCGGCAGCCGCCTATCTGGATCCGGGGACGGGGAGCATGCTGCTCCAGGCGCTGCTGGGCGGCGTGGCGGCCGTGGGTGTCATCGCGAAGCTCTACTGGCACCGTCTGACGGCTGTATTCCGCGGCAAGCCGCAAGGATCGAAACGCTAGATCACGGCCGCCGCACAGGCGTGCCGCCTCCGCGCCCCGGCACGATCCGCGCCGCCGATGACCGTCGACACACCAGCCGTCCGGTTCGACGCCGGTTCCTTCCGCGACCCCGACACCCGGGTCTTCCACCACAACGGGTCGGTCTACAGGTGCCTGTCGGCCCGCGCCCTTGCCGACTGGGAGCAGCTTGCCGGGACCGCGTTCTACCGGCGATTCGCCGCCGCGCGCCGCGTGATCCCGACGCGGCATGTTACGGATCCCGCGGCGTTGCCGGCGCTGGACGACCGCTGGGCCGCCGTCCTGGAGCACGAGCGCCTGCCGTTCGTGTCCTACCCGTACGAGTGGTCCTTCGGCATGCTCAAGGACGCCGCGCTGCTGCAGCTCGACGTGACGCGCGCGGCGCTCGACGAGGAGATGACTCTCAAGGACGCGACTCCATTCAACGTCCAGTGGCTCGGCGCGCAGCCCACGTTCATCGACATCGGGTCGTTCACTCCGTACGCGGCGGGTGAGCCGTGGGCCGGCTACCGGCAGTTCTGCGAGACGTTCTTCTATCCGCTGCTGCTCCAGGCGTATCGCAACGTGCCGTTCCACCCCTGGCTGCGGGGCAGCCTGGAAGGCATTACCGCCGAGCAGTGCAACGCCCTGCTGTCCGGCCGCGACCTCCTGCGGCGCGGCGTGCTGGCGCACGTCTATCTGCAGGCGAAGGCGCAGGCGCGCTACGACGATGCGCCGGGGAACGTACGGCAGGAGTTGCGCGCCGCCGGCTTCGGCGCGGCGCTCATCAAGCACAACATCGACCGGCTGCGGCGGATCGTCGAGCGGCTGCGGTGGGACGCCGGGCGCTCGACCTGGTCCGAGTACCAGCGCGAGCACTCGTACGACGACGCCGACCTGCGCCGCAAGACGGAGTTCGTCGGCCGGGTACTGGGCAGCCGGCGCTGGCCCCTCGTCTGGGACATCGGCTGCAACACCGGCAACTACTCCCGCATGGCTGCCGGACATGCGGAGTACGTGCTCGCGCTGGACGCGGATCACCTGGTCATCGAGCGGCTGTACCAGGCGCTCAAGGCGGACGGGCCGGCGAACGTCCTGCCGGTCCTCGCCGACCTGGCCGATCCGTCGCCGGGTCTGGGGTGGCGCGGCCGCGAGCGCCTGCCGCTGGGCGACCGCGGCCGGCCGGCGCTCATCCTGTGCCTGGCGCTGATTCACCACCTGGTCATCGGCCGGAACATCCCGCTGGACGACTTCGTGGCCTGGCTCGCGCAGTTCGGGGGCGAGGTCATCCTGGAGTTCGTCGGACCTGAGGATCCGATGGTGGAGCGCCTGCTGCGCAACCGCCGGGACCAGGAATTCGAATATTCCAGCGCCGCCGTCAGCGCGGCGGTGGAGCGTCACTTCGGCGCCGTCACCCACGAAACGCTGGCTTCAGGTACCCGCACGCTGTACCACTGCCGGCCGACATCCCGATGAACCGGTCGAACGATTCGGGTCCTGCCCTGCCCGGCTGGGCGCGCGCGGCTGACGGCCTGACGGTCGTGCTCGCCCTGACGGCGTCGTACGTGATCGCCTTCGGCGGCATTCGCATCGGCGAGGTGTTCTCGATGTCCTCGCCGTGGCGGGCGTTGATCGCACTGACCCTCATCTGCGGCGTGCGGCACTACCTGGCTCCCGCGCCGGCGATATACCAGCGCGCCGGGAGTCGGCTGCGCGCCGTTACGCCGCGTCCCGTGTACGAGCGCGTCCGGAGCTGGCTGCAATTCGCGCCGCCGCAGCCGAGCGAAGCGCCGCCGGAGACCGCGTCGGAGAGCCGCGTCCAGGCGCTGCACATCGCCGGCCTCTGGTGCCTTGCCGTCGCGCAGCCCATCTTCGACGTCGTAGGGCGCAGTCCCGAATTCTTCATTGCCCACGACGCACGGCCGGGCGATCTGCTGGCCCTGGTGGCGGTTCTCTGCCTCGGCGGTCCGGCCGCTTGCCTGGTCCTCGTCCGTCTCATCGGTCTTGTGGGCGGACCGCAATGGCGCCGGCGCATCGCGGCGGCGGTCATCGCCGGCCTGGCAGCCGTGGTTGCGCTCGCGGCACTCAAGCCGTTCTCGGGCGCGGACGGCGGCGCCCTGGTCGCGCTCGCCGCGCTTGCCGGGACCGCCGCAGCCGTCGCATATCGCCGGTTCGCGCCGGCGCGGCTGTTCGCCACGTTTCTGGCCCCGGCCGTGCTGGTGGTGCCGGCGCTGTTTCTCTTCACACCGGGTGTGGGCCGCCTGCTGGCGCCGGCGGACGATGTGGCGGTGCTCGACGGCGTCACGTTTGCCGACACGCCGCCCGTGGTGTTCGTCGTATTCGACCAGTTCCAGCTCGCCGCGCTGCTCGACGGGGACGGCAACATCGACCGCGCGGCCTTCCCCAACTTCGCGGCGCTCGCCGACGACGCCATCTGGTTCCGCAACGCGACCGCGGCGGCGGGGCTGACGACGTACGCCCTGCCCGCCGTGCTGACAGGCATGCGCCCGTCACAAGGTCTTCTGCCGATCGCCGCCGAGCATCCGGCCAACCTGTTCACGCTGTTGGGCGGCGAGTACGAGCTGCATGTCGAGGAGCCGCTGACCGATCTCTGTCCGGAAGCGCTCTGCCCGCCCGAGCGCCCCGCGTGGGGCGCCTGGCTCGGGGGCGTCATGGGCGATCTGGCGGTCGTGTACCTGGCGGTCGTGTTGCCGGACGACCTGGCTTCCGGGCTGCCGCCGGTGGACCAGAACTGGAAGGACTTTGCAGCGGACGAGGATAGCGAGACGTTCGGGGACCGCTGGCGGACGGCGCGGCTCGACGACCGGCGCGTGACCATCGACCGCTTCATCGCGACGATCGACGCCGACACGCGGCCGATGCTGCACTTCCTGCACGCGCTGTTGCCGCACGAGCCGTTTCTGTACCTGCCGACGGGACAACAGTTCACGTTTCAACGGCATATGGTCGGCCTGCGGGAGGGCCGGTGGAACGCAGATCGGTGGGCCGCGGCGCTCAACCACCGCCGCTACCTGCTGCAGGTGGCCTATGTCGACAACTTGTTGGGCCGTCTCGTGGCGCGACTGCGCGAGGTGGGCAGCTACGACGACGCGCTTATCGTGGTCACCGCGGACCATGGCCTGAGCCTGCAGCCCGGGCAGTCGATACGGCAGCCGGCAGAGGCTTCGTTTGCGGACGTCGCGGCCGTGCCGCTGTTCATCAAGCGCCCGGCGCAGCGCCGGGGAACCGTGGTCGACGCGAACGTCGAGGTAATCGACATCATCCCGACGCTGGCGGCCGAGCTCGGGGTCGACCTGCCGTGGTCACCGGACGGCTCCAACGTGCTCGATCCGGCGCACGCCCCGCGTCCGTCGAAGGTGATGTTCTACGACGGTGCAAGGCGGCGCATGGAAGTTTCCGGTGATCTCCGCGCTGCGTTGATCGAGAGCGCCGCCCGCAAGTTCGAGTGGTTCGATGCCGGTGAACTGCTGGACGTTCCCACTCCCGACCGCCGTTACGGCGACTTGATCGGCCGTCCGGCCGTGCCGGCGCCGCTGGCGCAGCCGGGGGATTTCGAGGTGATCGTGGACGCGCTGCCGATGATGCGGGACATGGACCCGCATGCCGACTTCGTCCCCGCGCACATCACGGGCCAGGTCGTCGGCCTCCCCGACGGCGCGCCGCCGCCGGTGCTGGCGATAGCACTCAACGGACGGGTCGCGGCGGTGACGCGCCCGTACGCCTTCCCCGTGGTCGGCCGGCGCGAGGCGTGGGAGGCAATCGTCGATCCGCGCCAGCTCGTCGCCGGCGACAACTCCCTGCAGGTATTCGAGGTTCGCGAGGATGGCGGCGACGGCGCCATCAGCCTGGCGGCGACCCGCGGCGATGCGGCCACGTCCGGCTCGCCCAACCTCATTCGGGACGAGCAGATACGGATGCTTGGCGGACGCATCTCCGGCTTCTTCGGCACCGAGTGGGCCGGAGCCAGACCCTTCCGCTGGACGCGCGGCGACGCGCGGCTGGTGGTGCCGATCGATCCGGAGAGGTTGCCGACGTCCCTTGCAGTCGAAGTCCTGATAACCGGCGGGCCGAAGCAGCTCACCGTCGCCATCGACGCCTGCACGCTCTTCGAAGACACCATCAATCGACGCTGGAACGCCACGTTCGATCTCGGAGACTGCCCGCTGGCGCCGCCGGAGCTCGAAATCACGTTGCTGAGCGGTACACACGTTCCGGGCACCCGCGACACCCGTGAGCTGGGCGTCGCAGTCGGCCGGATCGAGCTGCGCACCGAGAGTCCCGCACCATAGACTACGAGCGTGGAGCGTCAGCAGCCCGCGGACTTGACGTTCTTTCGGATCTTCGATTTCCTCGTCCTGTCCGTCGTCTGCATTTCGTACGCGTCCGTAGCCCTGCTCGCGCTTGACGCGTTCGACGGGAGGCTCGCGGCCGTCGCGGGCCTGTTGCTCGCAACGGCCGGCCGCCATTTCCTGCCCGCCACGTTCGATCCGGAGCACGCTTCCGCGGGCAAGCCCGTCTTTCCGGTGATTCTCGTGGTCCTGCTGGCCGCGCTGCTGTTTCGGGCGGAGCCGTTCCTGCCCATGCACGGCGGACAGGACCAGGGGGTCTACGTCAGCATGTCGGCCCACCTGCAGCGGGAAGGCTCGGTGTTCGTCGACGACCCGTTGCCTGCGACGCTGCCCGACCAACGCCTGCGGGAAATCTACGACGAGGTGCTCCCGGAGCGCCGCGGCTTCGGCTACCATGTGCAGCCCGGCGTCTACTGGTCGCAGTCAGAGGGCGACTACGTCTTCCAGTTCTACCATCTCCACCCGCTGTGGATGGCGACGTTCGCCGACCTGTTCGGCGACGGCGCGCGGTTCTACGCGCTGACCTTCTTCAGCCTGCTGAGCATCGCCGGGATCTGTCTGCTCGTGCTCGAGATCACCGGCGCGCGCGCCGCGGCGCTGGTGGCCGGGTTGCTGCTGGCGGTGAATCCCCTGCACGTCTTCTTCAGCCGGCTGCACGTCACGGAGATCGTGGCGCTGGCGTTCTCCGCCATCGGGTTCTACTACCTGGCAAGGGCGGCGCGCGGCGTGCAACGGGCGGCGCCGCCAGCGTCCACGGCGGCGCTGGGGGCGCTGTCCGCGCTCTCCCTTGCGCTGGTGTTCTTCGTGCGCATCACCGGGTTCCTGTACCTGCCGCTGCTGTTGCTGGTTTACGGTCTGGGCCTCTGGTGGACCACGCAGCAGCGGCCGGCGTACACCCGCCAGGTCATCGGGTACGGCGGCCTCGTCGCGGGGCTGTATGCGGTCTCCGTGCTGTACGGCCTGTACTACTCTCCCGTCTATTCCCCGGTGATATACGGGTGGCGGTTCGCGGGCCTGCTCGGGACGTACTGGAAGGAGATCCTGGCGGTTGTCTCGCTGGGAACGCTGGCGGGCGGGGCGATCCTGCCGTTCGCGGTGCGCAGCGAAGTTGCGCGCAGCCGGCTGGCATTCGCCGCGCGGCCGGGCTTGTGGCTCGGACTTGCCGGCGCGGCAATTGCGCTGGGCGTGGCCGGGAGCCTCTACGAGGCCTACGTCATCGGGTTCACCGACCGCTACGCCTACGTTCCTCACTACACGCGGTTCGGCATCGTGGGTGCGGGTGCGCCGATCTTCTGGCAGACGGGCGCGGTCGGCTGGCTGCTGTACACCTCGCCGCTGCTCGCGCTGGTCGCGATCGCCGGGGTGCATCGCGCCCCCCGCCAATGGCCGGTGGTGCTGCTGTACGTGTTCCTCGCGGTCTGCTTGTTCGCCAATTTCGCGGTCAACGTCCCGGTCATCTACCAGCACTACTACTACGCCCGTTACCTGGTCAGCGAGGTCGTGCCGTACGGCATCGCCATCGCCGTGGCAGTGACGTTCCTCGCAACGGCGCGGCGTTTTCGCGTGCTGGGCGCGGCAGCGATCGCGCTGACGATTCCGTTCCACCTGTACTACGTTCTGCAGCAGATGCCGGTGCGCGAGGGCGTGCGGCCGTACGCCGTCATGAGCAGGATTGCGGACGCCGTCGGGGACGGCCTGTTGCTGCTGGACGTCGACGGCTGGGGCGGCAAACGCAACTGGGAGGGCTACGCGCGACTGCAGACGCCGCTGACCTACTACTTCGGCAAGCGCGTATTCCCGTTCGAGTCGGACGATCTGGACGCAATCGTCGCGGGGTTCGACGGCGTCAGCGGCCCCGGCGTGTGGATGCTCGGCAGGCGGCCGAGCGGTCACGAGTGCCTCGAGCCGGCCGCCACGTTTTCCTACTGGGACACCAGAATGGACAACGCCCCGACAATCCCCGTGACGGCCGACGAGAGCTTCTGGAGTCAGGACCTGTACCTGTACAAACGGCCTGCGGTGTGCGCATCCCCGGACCGTGGATTCACGTTCGAGGCCGGACGCATGTACCCCACGCGGCGCGGATACGTCGACGCCCCGAGAATCCTCGGTGCGGGCTGGCACAACCTGGAGCAACGGCACGTGTGGTCCGGCGGCGCCCCGACGCTGGAGCTTTCGAAGCGCTGGTTCGACGGCGGGCGCTGGCCGGCAGTGCTGCTGATGGAGCTGCGGCCGTACGCCGCGTCGCCGGACCACCCGGTGACGCTGACGGTCCGCTCCGGCGCCGTGGAGCAGGAGATCGTATTTGACGGCGGCGCGATCGCGGTCCACGAAATCGGCCTGGACTGCCCGGCTGACGGCGACGCGTGTACGGTTCTCCTGAACGTCGACGGCGCGCGCTCGCCGCGCGAGGTCCGCGGCTCGGAGGACGGCCGCACGCTCGGCATCGGTCTGCACAACATCGGATTCCGGTTCGCACAGGAGTAGCGTTGAAGCTCATCGTTCAGATCCCCTGCTACAACGAGGCGGAGACGCTGGGCGCCACCCTGGCCGACCTGCCGCGGGAGGTGCCCGGTTTCGACACGGTCGAGTGGCTGGTCGTCGACGACGGCAGCACGGATGGAACGCGGCGGGTGGCGCTGGAGAAGGGCGCCGACCACGTCGTCCGGCACACCTCGAACCAGGGCCTGGCGCGGGCGTTCATGACCGGCCTCAACGCCTGCCTGCAGCGCGGCGCCGACGTCATCGTCAACACGGACGCCGACAACCAGTACGACGCGGGCGACATCCCGGCGCTGGTGGCGCCCATCCTCGACGGCACGGCGGAAATAGTCGTGGGCGAGCGGCCCATCCAGGTCATCCGCCACTTCTCGCCGCTGAAGAAGATGCTGCAGAAGCTCGGGAGCTGGGTCGTGCGGATCGCCAGCAACACCAGCATCCCGGACGCGCCGAGCGGCTTCCGCGCCATCAGCCGCGGCGCCGCGCAGCAGATCGCCGTGTTCAACGACTACACGTACACGCTGGAGACGATCATTCAGGCCGGGCAGAAGCACATCGCCATCACCTCCGTGCCGGTCGGCGTGAACGAGGACCTGCGGCCGTCCCACCTCGTATCGAGCGTCTGGTACTACATCGCACGCAGCGTGGTCACCATCGTCCGCGTGTTCGTCATCTACCGCCCGTTCCGCTTCTTTTCGTCGCTCGCCGCGCTCACGTTCCTGGCCGGGTTCGCCATCGGCGTCCGGTTCCTGGCGTTCTACCTGCGCGGCGACGGCGACGGCCACGTGCAGAGCCTGATCCTGGCGACGCTGCTGATGGGCGCCGGCTTCCAGTTGTTCCTGGTAGCCTTCATTGCCGATCTGCTGGCGGCCAACCGCAAGCTGATGGAGGATCTGCTCTACAGGATGCGGTCCGCCGGCGGGCGGTAGCGCCCCGATCCGCCGCCCGGGCCGAGCGAGCGATGCAGATATCCGGCGGCCGGACCGAAGGCGGCATCGTCTGCGGCAATGCCTGGGACAAGTACGGCTCGGCCAATCCGGTGGTGCGGCGCATCATGCGCGGCTTCACCGATCGCCTGGAGCGCTACGTCGACCGCGCCGCGCCGGCGTCCATACATGAGGTGGGCTGCGGCGAGGGGTACTGGGCGCTGCGCTGGGCGCGGCGCGGCGTGCCGTACCGCGGCACGGATTTCGCGGCCACCGTCATCGACCTCGCCCGCGCGAACGCGCGCGGTGCGGGCCTGGATCCCGGGATGTTCGCCGTGCGGAGCGTGTACGACCTGTCGGAAGCCGACGACCACGCGGACCTGGTCGTCTGCTGCGAGGTGCTGGAGCACCTGCAGGACCCGCGCGCCGCGCTGGCCCGGCTGGCGGCGGTCGCCGGGCGCCACCTGATCCTCAGCGTGCCGCGCGAACCGCTGTGGCGCACCCTGAACGTGCTGCGCGGGGCCTACCTGCGCGACCTGGGAAATACTCCCGGCCACGTGCAGCACTGGTCGCGGCGGGGTTTCGTCCGTTTCGTCGCGGCCGGGCTGCCCGGATTCGACATCGTCGATCAGTGCGCGCCGCTGCCCTGGACCATGCTGTTGTGCCGCCGCCGGACGGCGAGTGCATGACGCCCGTCCCGCCTAGTGCACCACGCCGCCGCCGCCCGCCTGGAGCAGCGTCGGGTCGGCGCCCATGCGGCGGATGACCGCCTCCCACATGTCGTCCGCGCGCGTGTCGAACACGATGTCGAGGTCGACGTCGGAGTGCAGCCAGGCCGAGGCGGCCAGCTCGGCGTCGAGCTGGCCGGCGCCCCAGCCGGCGTAGCCGGTGAGCAGCCGCGTGCGCGGTTGCAGCGGTCCCTCGATCAGGCGGCGCAGCAGCACCGGAGACGTCGACAGGAAGATCCCGTCGCACACGCGGATGGCTTCGATGTCCTGGGGCTGAGAGCCGGTCAGGATCCAGCCGCGGTCCGGCTCCACCGGTCCGCCGATCCAGAGCTCCAGTCCGCAGTCGGCCGAGAGCGGCGGCGACAGCCGTACGACGGACGAGGCGGGCGTGCTGGTGCGCCGGTTGAGGACGAGACCGAAGGCGCCGTGCTCGCCGTGCTCGCAGAGCAGGATGACGCTGCGCTCGAAGTTCGGGTCGTGCAACTGCGGCATCGAGACCAGCAGCGAGGGAGCGAGGGCGGGCGCCGTTTCCCCGTTGGCATCCATCTTCAGCGGTCCCACTGCTGCCGCATCCAGGCTCCGGCCTCCCGCAGCGCCTGGACGTACCCGCCCATGGTGTAGTGGCCGACTCCCGACAGCTCCGTGAACTCCGTAGGCTGCCCGCGCTGCGCAAGCGTGTCGGCCGCGGCCCGCGCCGGCCCGATCGGCACCAGCTCGTCGTCGCGGCTGTGGATCACGTGCACCGGCATGGGGCCGATACGGTCGAGCGGATTGTCGCGCGGCGCGCTGGCGATCGGGATGGCGCCGGTGAAGCGCTCCGGATGATGCGTGGCCATGAACCACGTGCCGGCCCCGCCCATGCTGAAGCCGGTCACCAGCATCCGCTCGCGGTCGATGTCGTACTTCTCCAGCACGTCGTCGAGCAGATACAGCACCGATTCCTCGGCCGACGGCACGGACCAGCGCCGGTTCGGCGAGTCCGGCGCCACGATGATCGCGCCCCAGTCGCGAAGCGCGGGCGCCACGATCTGCTGCAGGAACGGCCCGCCGCGGCTGCCGCCGCCGGGATGGAGCGCGAGCACCAGCGGGCGCGGCTCGCCGTCCCGCAGGTCGCGGGGTACGGCGATGGTGTAGACCATCGGCCCGTGCCCCGGCACGTCGATGGAGGCGGCCGAGATCTGCGGCCGCCCGCCCGACTGGGCGAACGCGGTGGTCGACATCGCAAGCAGCGCCAGGATGGGGGTAAGCTTCATGCCCGATGATAGTGGATATCGCTCGGGGGGTGGCGTGACGGTCCGCACGCGGTTCGCCCCGAGCCCCACCGGCTACCTGCACATCGGCGGGGTGCGGACCGCCCTGTTCAACTGGCTGTTCGCGCGCCGGCACGGCGGGAGCTTCATCCTGCGCATCGACGACACCGACCGGCAGCGCAACGTGAGCGAGGCGCTGCAGCCGATCCTCGACGGGTTCCGCTGGCTTGGGCTCGACTGGGACGAGGGGCCCGAGGTGGGCGGCCCGCACGCGCCGTACTTCCAGTCGCAGCGGCAGGCGCGACACGCGGCGGCGGTCGAGCGGCTGCTGGCCGGCGGGCACGCCTACCGCGACTATGCGACCACCGCCGAGATCCAGGCGGAGCGCGAAGCGGCCCAGCGCGACAAGCGGCGCTTCATCTACAGCCGCCGCTGGATGGCGGCAACGCCGGCCGAGCAGCAGGCGTTCGAAGCGGAGGGCCGGCGCGCGGTGGTGCGCCTGAAGATGCCGCGCGAGGGGGTGTGCGCCTTCAACGACCAGGTGCGGGGACCCGTGGAGTTCGACTGGGTGCTGGAGCAGGACCACGTCGTGCAGCGGGCCGACGGGACCTGCCTCTACCACCTGGCGAGCGCGGTGGACGACCACGATTTCGGCATCACCCACGTGATCCGCGCCGTCGAGCACCTGTCGAACACGCCGCGCCAGGTCTTCATCGCACGCGCGCTCGGCTACGACGTGCCGGCGTACGCGCACCTGCCGTACGTGGCCGAGCCCGGCAGCGCGGAGAAACTCAGCAAACGGAAGGTGGGCCGGTATCTGCAGCACCCGGACTTCAGGAAGCTGCACGAGCACGGGGCGGGGATCCTGGCCGCCCTCGGCGCGGCTCCGCCGGAGGCGGAGTGCAACCCGCTGCTGGTGGAGTTCTACCGCGCCGTGGGCTACCGGCCGGAGGCGCTGCTCAACTACCTGCTGCTGCTCGGCTGGTCGCTCGACGACCGCACCGAGATGTTCACGGTCGCCGAGATGATCGAGCGCTTCTCGCTCGACCGCGTCAACCGCTCGGCGGCCAGCTTCGACGCGCCGAAGCTGCTGGCGTTCGAGGAGCGCTACATGCAGCGGCTGCCGGCGGCGGACAAGGTGGCGGCCGTCGTGCCGTTCCTGCAGCGGCGCGGCCTGTTGCCGGCGGCGCCCTCGGAGGAGGATCTGCGCCGCGTGGCGCGCGTCGTGGCCGCGGCCGGCGAGCGGATCAAGGTGGCCGGCGACATCGTGGGCTACGCCGAGTTCTTTCAGCCGGACGACGGTTTTCCGTACGATGAGAAGGCGTTCCGCAAGCGGATCGCGGCGGACGGCGCAGCGGCGCGACTGACCCGTTTCCGCGCGGCGCTCGAGACGGTCGAGCCGTACGACGCGGAGGCGCTCGACGGCGCCATGCACCGCTTCGTCGAGGCCGAGGACGTGCCGATCGGCCGCATCATCCATGCCGTGCGCGTGGCCGTGACGGGCAAGGCGGTCGGCTTCGGGCTGTTCGACGGGTTGGAGATTCTGGGTCGGGACGCGTGCCTGGCGCGCATCGACCGGGCATTGGAAGCGTTGCGGAGAAGCGAGGCGTTGGAAGCATGAAGGACGACGGCGCAGGCGGCGGCGCACCGGCCTCCGCGGGGCTGGATTTCATTCGGGAAATCGTGGTTGCCGACCGCGAGGCCGACAAGCATGGCGGCCGCGTGCACACGCGCTTTCCGCCTGAGCCGAACGGCTACCTGCACATCGGCCACGCCAAGGCGATCTGCCTCAACTTCGGGATCGCCAGCGAGCACGGCGGGCTGTGCAACCTGCGGATGGACGACACCAACCCGGAGACGGAGGACCAGGAGTTCGTGCGCGCCATCGAGGACGACGTGCGCTGGCTCGGATTCGACTGGGAAGGCCGGTTCTACTGCGCCTCGGACTACTTCGAGCGGCTGTACGACTGCGCGGTGCAGTTGATCCGCAACGGCGATGCGTACGTCTGCGACCTGCAGGGCGAGGAAGTCGGCCGCTACCGCGGCCGCTGGGACGAGCCGGGCCGCGACAGCCCCTGGCGCGACCGGACGGTGGCCGACAACCTGGACCTGTTCGAGCGGATGCGGGCCGGCGAGTTCGCCGACGGCAGCCGCACGCTGCGCGCCCGGATCGACATGGCGTCGTCCAACATGAACATGCGCGACCCGGCGCTCTACCGCATCCGGCGCGCGCCGCACTACCGGCAGGGCGACCGCTGGTGCATCTACCCGATGTACGACTTCACGCATCCGCTGTCGGACGCGTTCGAGGAGATCACGCACTCGCTCTGCACGCTGGAGTTCGAGGACCACCGCCCGCTCTACGACTGGTTTCTGGAGCGACTGAAGTTCGAGGCGCCGCCGCGGCAGATCGAGTTCGCGCGTCTCAACGTCACGCACACCGTGCTGAGCAAGCGCAAGCTGCTGGAGCTGGTCGAGGGCGGCTACGTGGACGGCTGGGACGACCCGCGCATGCCGACGCTGGTGGGCATGCGCCGGCGCGGCTATCCGCCGGCCGCCATCCGCGACTTCTGCGACCGCATCGGCATCGCCAAGGCGAACAGCATCGTGCAGGTGGAGCAACTCGAGGACGCCGTCCGCCAGGAGCTGAACCGCACGGCGCGGCGCGTGCTGGCCGTGCTGCGGCCGCTGCGGGTGGTGATCGAGAACTATCCCGAGGACCGCGAGGAGGAGCTCGAAGCGATCAACAATCCCGAGGACGCCTCCGCCGGCACGCGCAAGGTGCCGTTCTCGCGCGTGCTGTACATCGACCGCGACGACTTCCGCGAGGATCCGCCCCGCAAGTACTTCCGCCTGGCTCCGGGTCGGGAGGTGCGGCTGCGCTACGCCTACTTCATCAAGTGCGTCGACGTGGTCCGCGATGAGAATGGAGCGGTCGTGGAGCTGCGCTGCACCTACGACCCCGAGACGCGCGGCGGCTACGCGCCCGACGGGCGCAAGGTGCGCGGGACGATCCACTGGGTGTCGGCCGCGCACGCCGTCGAGGCCGAGGTGCGGCTGTACGACCACCTCTTCTCGAAGGAGAACCCGGACGACCTGGCGGAAGGTGAGGACTACAAGGACCACCTGAACCCGGGGTCGCGCGAGGTGCTGGCGGGTTGCCGCCTGGAGCCCGGCCTGGCCGCCGCGGCGCCCGGCGAGCGCTACCAGTTCGAGCGCGTGGGGTACTTCTGCGTCGATCCCGATGCGGCGGCGGGCGCGCCCGTCTTCAACCGCACCGTCGGCCTGCGCGACACCTGGGCCCGCATCCAGAAGCGCGCCGCGGGCGGAGGCTGACGCCCGCCGGCGCGGCGCCCCGAACCGCCTAGCGGCCTGCGGGCGGCCCGATGTCCGCAGCGCGGCGCCAGGCCGAAATCTGCCCCAGGTGGGAGGTCTCGTGGGACGTCATCAGGAACGTCACCACGTCGCCCACAGTCGGAAAGTACTTGCGAATCCGCTCGTCCGGGTGGGGCTTGGCGAACCAGGCCGGATCGGCCTGCAGCACGGCCGCGGTGTTGCGCTCGTGCTGCGCGGCCAGAGCCGCGAGCAGCTCTTCCCTGGCCGGGTAGTCGGCCGCGTCGCCGGACGGGATCCCACCGGTGGCGAAGATGCGGTCCCAGCCCTCCGGGGCCTGCGATGGGAGCTCGAGGAGCCCGGCCAGGCCGTTTGCCGACATGACGAGGTGGCCGAGCGTCCAGGCCGGATGATTGACCACCCCGGACGGCTGCAGGACCATCTGCGCGGGCGTCAGGTCGGCCACCAGGCGCTCCGCCATCCCGAGGTTGAAGCGGTACACGTAGGTGACGTGCTGAATCATGGGCGAATTATACTGACAGCGCCATGACGGACCTTTCCGCGACGAGTCTCAACCGCAGCATCACCCTGGCCGCGCGCCCGACGGGGGCGCCCAGGGCCGCGGACTTCACGCTGGTCGAAGCGCCCGTGCCGCGCCCCGGCCCCGGCCAGTTGCTGAGCCGCACCATCTACCTGTCGCTGGACCCCTACATGCGCGGCCGCATGAACCGGAGCATCGGCTACGCGCCGACGGTCGACATCGGCGGCGTGATGGTCGGCGGCACCGTGGCCCAGGTGGTCGAATCGCAGCTCGACGGCTACGGTCCGGGCGACTTCATCGTGTGCGGCAACGGCTGGCAGGAGTACGGGCTGTCCGACGGGACGGGCGTGCGGAAGCTGGATCCCGCCGCCGCGCCCATCTCGACGGCGGTCGGCGTGCTCGGCATGCCGGGGCATACGGCGTACGTCGGCCTGCTGGACATCGGACAGCCGCAGCCCGGTGAGACGGTCGTGGTGTCGGCCGCGTCCGGCGCCGTCGGGGCGGTCGTGGGGCAGATCGCCCGCATCAAGGGCTGCCGCGTGGTCGGCGTGGCGGGCGCCCGGGAGAAGTGCGACTACGTGACGCGCGAGCTCGGCTTCGACGCCTGCATCAGCCGTTTCGACGAGGCGTTTCCGGACGCGCTGAAGGCGGCCTGTCCGGACGGTATCGACGTCTACTTCGAGAACGTCGGCGGCGCGGTGTTCGACGCGGTCCTGCCGCTGCTCAATACGTACGCGCGCATTCCGATCTGCGGCCGCATCGCGAACTACAACCAGACGGAGCCGCCGGCCGGTCCCAATCTCGTGCCGCGGGTGATGGGGCTGACGCTGGTGCGCCGGCTCACCATCCGCGGTTTCATCGTCTTCGACCACGCCGATCGCGAAGGCGACTTCCTGCGCGACGTCGGCGCATGGATACGCAGCGGCGAGCTGGCCTACAAGGAAGACATCGTCGAGGGTCTGGAACAGGCGGTGCCGGCCTTCCAGGGCCTGCTGCGGGGCAAGAATTTCGGCAAGCTGCTGGTGCGGGTGTCGGACGACCCCACGCGCTGAGCAGCCTGTGGCGATGAGCCGATCTCGAAAGCGCGACTGGCGGATGCCGGACGCGCTGGTGCTGCTGCTGCTGCTGATCGTGCTCGCGCAGCTCGCCACGTACTTCCTGCCGGCCGGCGAGTTCGAGCGCGACGGGCGCCAGGTAGTACGCGGCACCTACCATCCGGTCGAGGCCGACCCGCTGCCGCCGCTGGCGTTCCTGACCGCCATCCCGGCCGGCCTGGCGGCCGCCCAGGACATCATCTTCTTCGTCTTCATCGCCGGCGGGGTGCTCGCCGTCGTGCGCGCCACCGGCGCGGTCGACGCGCTGATCGGAGCCGCCCTGCGCCGCCTGGCGTCCCGCCCGGCCCTGCTCATCGGCGGCATGGTGCTGCTGTTCGCGCTGGGATCCTCCACGGTGGGCATGGCCGAGGAGTACGTGGCGTTCGTGCCGGTCCTGGTCACGCTCTGCCTCGCGCTGCGCATGGACGCGGTGGTGGCGGTCGGCATCCTGTACGTCGGCGCCGGCGTCGGCTACGCCTGCGCGGCGCTCAATCCGTTCACGGTGCTGATCGCACAGGACATTGCCGGCCTGCCGCTGACGTCCGGCCAGGCCGTGCGCTGGCTGCTGCTGCTCGTCTGCGCGGCGGTCGGCGTGCAGCACGTGCTGCGCTACGCCGTGCGGGTGCGCGGGGAGCCGGCCGCGAGCCTGGTGGCCGGCGTCGACTACTCGAGCGGATACGAGCTGCCGGCCGGCGTGGAGATGACGCGCGGGCGGCTGCTGGTGGCGGCCGTCTTCGTCGCCGGCGTTGCGGCGTTCGTCTACGGCATCGCCGCCTACGGCTGGTACCTGACCGAGCTGTCGGCCGTGTTCCTGGCGATGGGACTGCTGGCCGCGCTGGCCGGAGGGCTGGGGCCGAACGCGGCGGCGCGCGCGTTTCTGGCCGGCGCGGCGGCCATGACGACCACCGCGCTGCTCATCGGCTTCGCACGCACAATTCAGGTGGTGCTGTCGGACGCGCGCGTCATCGACACTGTCATCCAGGGCCTGGCCGAGCCGCTCGCGGCGCTGCCGGCGCATGCCGCCGCGGTGGGGATGCTGGTGGTGCAGACCGTCTTCAACTTCCTCATCCCGTCCGGCTCGGGGCAGGCGTTCGTCACCATGCCGATCATGGCGCCGCTCGCCGATCTGACCGGGGTGACGCGCCAGACGGCGGTGCTCGCCTACCAGTTCGGCGACGGGTTCACCAACATGATCGCGCCGACCAACGCCGTGCTGATGGGCATCCTGGGACTGGCCCGGATTCCATATGCGACCTGGGTCCGGTTCATCCTGCCGCTCCAGCTCAAGCTGAACGCGGTGGCCGTCGTCGCGCTCGTCATCGCCGTCCAGCTCGGCTACCGCTAGCGTAGCCGCAATGACGGCCGGTGCGCGCAGCGGGACAACTGGCGGTACAATGGGGATCTTCACGAAAGCGGGTATGACGATGCGCATGTCTTCCGTACGGGCGTTGCCGTGGGCCGCTGTACTTGCCGCGACCGTGCTGGCCGGGTGCGCGCAGCCGGTGGAAGAGCCCGTGCCGGCGCCCGAGCCGGTGTTCGAGTCGCCAGCCGATCTGACCATCGAGCTGCTGCGCGAGCCGCTGCCCGTCAACGAGGTCGCGATGGAGGCGCTCGACGGCCGGAGCATGTCGACCGCCGACTGGCAGGGGAAGGTGGCGCTGGTGAACTTCTGGGCCACCTGGTGCGGGCCGTGCCGCGAGGAGATCCCGCACCTGATCCAGTTGCAGGAGCGCTACCCGGACCACCTGCAGGTGGTCGGCGTCTCGACGGACGAGGGCGATCCGGCGGACGTCGCGGCGTTCGCCGAGCGGATGGGGGTCAACTATCCGATCGTGATGGCGACGGAGGATCTCTACCGGGAGTTCCCCGGCGTGTTCGCGCTTCCGACGTCCTTCATCGTCGATCCGGGCGGGAGCATCGTGCAGACGCACGTGGGGTTGATCAGCCCCAACGTATTCGAGCAGGAGGTCCGCCACCTCACCGCGCTCCCGACGACGGTCAGCGTCGAGCTGATCGAGGAGAACAACACCACGCGCCTCGTCAACGCGGCGCACGCCACCAGCATCCCCGGGCTGGACCTGTCGGAGCTGACGCCCGATCAGAAGGAGCGCGTGCTGCAGCGGCTGAACGAGGACGGCTGCCCGTGCGGCTGCGCGCTGACGCTGGCGCAGTGCCGCATCAACGATTCCTCCTGCGGCATCAGCCCGCCGCTCGCCGAGCGGGTGGTCGCCGAGATAGTCGGTTCCGACTAAGCCTTAGGTTTCGGAGGCGGCCGCCTCGGGTCCAAGTGGCGGGGCCTCGCCGGTCTCGGGTTCGCTGCGGCGGAATGCGAGCTTCCGCGCCAGGCGCCGGATGTCCTCGACGATGAGGTAGGCCGTCGGCACCAGCATCAGCGTGATGAAGGTGGCGAAGACCACCCCGAACGCGAGCGAGACGGCCATGGGCTGCAGGAACGCCGCGTCGACGCTGCGCTCCAGCATCAGCGGCAGCAGGCCGAAGAACGTTGTCAGCGACGTCAGCAGGATGGGCCGGAAGCGCGCGACGCCGGCTTCGCGGATGGCGGTGTTCAGATCCGCGTGCTGCTCCCGCTTGCGGTTGATGAACGTGACCATCACCAGGCTGTCGTTCACGACCACGCCGGACAGCGCCACCAGGCCGAACATCGACATGAAGCTGACGTTGAGCCCCAGGACCATGTGGCCCCAGACCGCTCCCACGAGGCCGAAGGGAATGGCGCCCATGATGATCAGCGGCTGCAGGTACGACTTCAACGGCACGGCCAGCAGCGCGAAGATCGCCAGCAGGGCGATGAGGAACCCGCTCTGCAGGCCGCCGACCGCGTCCACCTGCTCCGCCTGCACGCCTTCGAATACGTAGCGCACGCCCGGATGGCGCGCCAGCACCTCGGGCAGGACGCGGTTCTGCAGGTCGGCGAGCACCGTGCCGCTGGTGGTCACGTTCTCGTCCACGGACGCCGTGACGTTGACCGCGCGGTTGCGGTCCACACGCTTGATCGAGGCGAATCCGCGCCCGGGGTCCACCTCCGCCACCTGGCCGAACGGCACCTCGCCGCCGTCGGGCGTGCGGATGCGCATGTTCTCCAGGTCGCCGAGCGAGCGCCTGTCCTCCAGCGGATAGCGCACCATGACGCGGATGTCGTCGCGCCCCCGCTGGATGCGCTGCGCCTCCTCGCCGTAGAACGCCTGGCGCACCTGCCGGCCTAGGTCTCCCAGCGTCAGGCCCAGCGTCTCGGCGGCGGGCTTGATGCCGAGCTTCATCTCCCGTTTCCCGGCCCGGAACGAGTCGGCGATGCTGTAGACGCCGGTATAGCCGGCCAGCTCCGCCTTGACGTCCGTGGCCGCCGCGCGGAGCCGGTCCATGTCGGGGCCGACCAGCATGACGTCGATATCGTCGCCAGGCGCCATGATCGAGGCGTTGAAGCTGACGTCGACCGCCTCTGGGATGGCGCCGGTCGCCTCGCGCCAGCGGTTGACGACCTGCTCGCTCGACAGCGCCCGCGCCTGCGACGGCAGCAGCTCGACGGCGACCTCGCCGAGGTGCGCGGCGGTGGCGCTGATCATGCCGGCCATGGGCCCGCCTTCGCGGGCCGCCATCGGCTGGTCGCCGACCGCGGTGAAGGTGTGCCGGAAATAGTCCTCGCCGGTCTCCTCCACCAGCTCGCGCCGCACGCGATCCGCGCCGATCTCCAGCTTGCGCACCGCCGCGGCGGTCTCGGTCACCGGCGTGCCCTGCGGCATGGTGATCGAGGCGGCCATGAAGTCCGCCTCGATGTTCGGGAAGAAATGGAAGTTCGCCCAGCCGCCGAGCACCATCCCGCCGGTCACGATCAGCGTCGAAACGCCGACCGCCGCGGTGGTATAGCGCCACTGGAGACCCAGCTCCAGCACCGGCCGGTACACGCGCCGGATGAACAGCTTGAGGCCGTTCGCGAACCTCTGTTGCAAACGCCGCAGCGGGCCGTCGCGGCGGCGTTTCGGAATATGCGAGAGGTGGGCCGGCAGAATCCACAGCGACTCGACCAGGGAGAACAGCAGGCAGGGTATGACCACGAGCGGGATGACGCGGAACACCTTGCCCATCAGGCCCGGCACGAACATCAGCGGCATGAACGCCGCCACGGTCGTCAGCACGGCGAAGACGACCGGCGTCGCGATCTCCCGGCCGCCCTCGATCGAGCCGCGCAGACCCTCTCCATGCTCCTCCTGGTGCGCGTAGACGTTCTCGCCGACGATGATCGCGTCGTCGACGACGATGCCCAGCACGAGGATGAAGGCGAACAGCGAGATGACGTTCACCGTCACGTCCGCTCCGGGCAGCAGCATGATGGCGCCCAGGAACGAGATGGGAATGCCGAGGCTGACCCAGAACGCGAGCCGCAGCTCCAGAAACAGCGCCAGCACCAGGAACACCAGCACGAACCCGGTCAGGCCGTTGCGGAACATGGTCCCCAGCCGCGCCTGGAGGATCGTCGACTGGTCCTGCCAGACGGTGAGGGATATCCCGGCGGGCAGCCCGGGGCGGGTCCGGTCCACGTACTCATGGACGGCCGCGGCAATCTCGAGGGCGCTCTGGTCGCCGGTGCGGAAAACCGAGACGAGCACCGTCGGGTCGCCGTCGAACAGCGCGAACTGGTCGGTTTCGGCGAACCCGTCGACGACCGTCGCCACCTCCCCCAGCTCGAGCCGGGTGCCGTCGGCGCGCGTGAGCAAGACCAGACTCGAGTACTCGTCGCCGCGGTAGGCCTGGCCGATCGTGCGCAGCAGGATCTCGCCGCTCTCGCTGCGCACCGAGCCGCCCGGCAGGTCGAGTGACGAGCGGCGCACGGCGTCGGCCACCTGGTCGAAGGTGAGGCCGTGCCGCCGCAGCGCCGTCTCGGACACCTCGATGGATATCTCGTAGGGTCGCGCGCTCGTGATCTCGACGAGCGAGATCGTCGGAATGGCAGCGAGGTCGTCGCGGACGCGGTCGGCGGCGGCCTTCAACGCGAACTCGTCGGCCGACCCCGATATCGCCAGGTCGATCACCTGGTTCCTGGCTATCAGCTCGCGGACGATCGGTTTCTCGGTCTCCTCGGGAAAGGTGTCGATGGCGTCGACACGGGTCTTGATGTCGTCGAGGACGCGCCGCACGTCGGCGCCCAGCTCCACCTCGACCAGCACGTTGCCCATGCCTTCGTCGGCGGTCGAGATGATCTGCTTGATGCCGTCGATGCCCTGAATGGCCTCCTCGATGCGGACGTTGACCGCCTCCTCGACCTCTTCCGGCGCGGCGCCCAGGTACGGCACCTCGATCTGGACGCGGTCGAGCGTGATCTCGGGAAAGATGTCGGACGTGAGGTTGAATGCAGCCAGCACCCCGGCGCAGACGAGGAACGCCATCAGCAGGTTGGCCGCCACCGAGTTGCGTGCGAACCAGCCGATCGATCCGTTCATTGCGTGCTGCGCTCCGCGAGCGGATCGGCGGCCGCAGCAGAAGGCTGGTGAGTAATGCGGGCCAGCCCCGCGGCGACGTCCGCCGCCACGGCCGCCTGGAGGGTGGCCAGCTCACTCGCGCTGCCGTCCTTCTCGACGGTGAACGCGACGTCGCCGGCGCGGGCTTCCACGACGCGCACGGTGACGCGCACGTCCTCGCCGTTCTGCCGCACCCCGCCGCCGACGACCCAGCCGGCGCGCGCCACGGTCGGCGCGAGCGTGATGTCTTCGAGCGTCTGGATGCGTTCCATGACCTGCCGCCCCAGCGCGGCGCCCGATCCGCTCGCGCCCGTTGCCCGGTTCGGACCCGTGAACGGCAGCACCGCAACCATGCGCGCGTCGCGCGCCGCGGGCTCGATCAAATCCGCCGAGCCTTCGCCGGCCTTCGCCTCATCCTGCTCCCTGGCTTCGGCCGGTGCGCCGGCCAGTACGTCCGCCTCGCCGTTCGTGACCTGGACGAGCATGCCGTCTGTCGGGCTGTCCACGGTCGAGATGGCGACGCGCTCGCCGGTCTGCAGGCCGTCCCTCACGTAGATCGAAGCGGTTGTGAGCCGCAGGATGTCGATCGTGCGGAAGCGCAGCCGGCTCTCCTCGTCCACCAGCATCACCTGGTCGCGGCCGCGCAGCGCGGCGCGCGGGATGACCGCGAGCCGGCCGAACCGGCGCCCTTCGATCTCGGCGTCGACGTACATGCCGACCGCCAGCGGCGGGCGGTTCGGATCGGGCCCGGAGCTGTACGGGTCCATGACTTCGGCGACCACGTGCACCATGCGGCTCACCGGATCGATCTCGCTCTCCGTGCGCACGATGCGGCCGTCCCAGGCATGGGTGGCGCCCGCGAAGGTGGTGCGCACCGTGACGCGCGGGCCGAGGCGCGTCTCGCTGCCCCTGTACGACAGCGGCAGGTCGAGATAGGCGAGCTCCGCGTCCGGCAGCGGCAGGCGAATCTCGGCGACGTCCACCGAGTAGATCGTGCCGACGGAGTTGCCGATCGTGACGAACTGCCCGACGTCCACGTTCTTGCGGCGCACGCGGCCGGCGTACGGCGCCCTCACCTCGGCGCGATCGAGGTCGCGCTCGGCGCGCACGAGGTTGGCCTCGGCCGCGGCGACCCCGGCGCGCGCGTCTTCGAGCTGCGGCTCGCGCAGGGTCAGTGCGCGCGGGTCGCCCTCTCCGATTTCATCCCACTCGCGCTGGGCGATCTCGGCTTCCGCCTCTTCCTGGGCCAGGCGCAGGCGGCTCTGGGCGAGCTGCGAGCGCGCGGCGATGACCGCCTGCTGGTAGTCGAACGGGTCGATCTCCAGCAGCGTGTCGCCCTCTTCGAAGAAGCCCCCTTCGGCGAACGAGGGCGAGATCGAGATGACGCGGCCGGAAATCTCCGGCACCAGCTCGCTCTCCGTGCGCGGCTGGACCGTGCCCTCGCTGATGACCGAGAGATCGACGTCCTCCAGCTCGACCGCATGCACGCGCACGCCGGGCGGCGCGATCTGCGGCGGCTGGATCTCCGCCTCCGGACGGTTGCGGATCATGGTTATGGCCGCCAGCGCGGCGACGCCCAGCAGCGCCAGCGGCAAGACGCCCTTAAGGATGTTGATGAGGATGCGCATGGTTGCTTTCCCGTGGTGGCTACTCGCCCGCGTTGCCGACCTCGATCAGCTCGACCGGCGAGGGCAGTTGCTCGAATCCGCCGCCCAGCGCCAGGTACAGGTCGACGCGGTTCTCCAGGCGCAGGCGCCGGGCGGCGATCAACTCGCCCTCGGCCTGTGCCGCGGAGCGTTGCGACTCGAGCACGGTGATGTAGTTGTCGATGCCCGTCAGGTAGCGCTCGTACGCCAGGCGCGCGGCGCCCTGCGCGTGCTCGACCGACGCCGCGAGCTGCCGCTCGCGCTCTTCCAGGATCGCCTCGGCCGCCAGCGCGGTCTCGACCTCCGCGTACGCGGCAAGCGCGGTGTTGGCGAAGGTGGCGAACGCCTCCGCGCTCTGCGCCTCGGCCCGCGTCACCTCCTCCCGCAGGCGCCCGCCCTCCCATAGCGTCGCCGTGACGTTCGCCAGCAGGCCCCAGACCGTGAAGTCGCCGTTGACGAGAGACTTCAGCGCGTCCGTAGCGGTGCCGCCGCGGGCGGTGAGCAGGAGGTCGGGCAGCCGGTTGCCCCGCGTGACGCCGACGCGCGCTTCGAATGAGGCCACTCGACGCTCGGCGGCCACCAGGTCCGGGCGCCGCGAGACCAACTCTGCCGGCAGGCCCGCGGGAACGTCCGAGCTCAGGTCGGGCAGATCCAGCGGCATGTTGATGACCCCGTCGGCGTACTCGCCCAGCAGCACCTTGAGCTGCCGTGCCGCGGAGTCGTACTGCTGCAGCCGCTGCTGCAGCAGCGCCTCGGCGTTCGTCAGGTTGAGCAGCGCCAGCCGCAGGTCCAGCGGCGGCCGGATGCCGGCTTCGAACCGGCCGCGGACGCGTTCCGCCGACTCGCGAAAGCTCTCGACCGTCGTGTGCGACAGCTCGATCTGCTGCTGCGCCTCGGCGACGGCGAACCACGCCTTCGCGGTCTGGCCCGCCATCGAGAGCTGCGTGCCGCGCAGGTCGGCCGCGGAAGCCTGCAGGTCGGCCAGCACCACCTGGCTGGCGGCGCGCAGCCGGCCCCACAAGTCGATTTCCCACGACACGTCCAGCGACACGCCGTGGTTGGTGAAGATCGTGCTCAGCACCTCGTCCTCGGCGCCGGGGATCGGGAATCCGACGAAGTTCTGCCGCTGCCGCGCCCCGTTGTACGAAGCGTTCACCGACGGAAACAGCTCGGCGCGCGCCGTGCGGGCGTCGGAGGCGGCGATCTCCAGCCGGGCGGCCGCGGCCTGGAGATCGAAGTTGCCCGCCAGGGCGGCCTCCACGGCCGCCGACAGGCCGTCGTCGCCGAAGTCCTTCCACCAGTCGACCGTGATCCGGCCGTCCGGCGAGTCGGCGGCGGTCCATCCGGCCGGCACCGGCACGCCGATGTCGGGCACGGCGACCGGCGGCGCGGCCGAGCAGGCGGGAACTGCCGCGAGCAGGACGATGAGGGCGATGTTCCTGCTCATGCGTGGCCTCCGTGCGCCGCAATCGATGCGGCGGTGGGGAGCGTCTCCGGCGCCGGGATGCCGGCCGGCGCCGTCGCGGGTGCGGCCATGCCGGCGCTGGCGAATTCGACCAGCGATTGCCGCAGACGGTCCGGGGTCTGGGCCGGCAAATGTCCCGACTGCTCGCCCCACATCATGATGTAGCTCATGGCGCCGACGATGTACATCATGCGTCGCGCCACCTCGTCCGGATCGATGTCCGGCAGCGCACGCTGGAAGCTGGTGGTGAACCGGATGCGTACCTCGTCGAACTGACGGAAGAACAGCTTGCGGGTTTCCGGATTCGCCTGCGTATGGAGCTGGCCCAGCAGCTTGAGGAGCTGGCGGCGATGCGTCCCCATCGCCATCACCTGCTGGAAGGCGGGATTCAGGAACGCCGTGACTATCTGCTCGACCGCCGCCCCGTCCGCGCCCGCTTCGGCCTCCACCTTGTCGAGAAGTGCGATCCGCCGGTCGTTCATCGGCCGGATCCGCCGCTCGAGGATGGCGCCCAGCAGCGCCTCCTTCGAACCGAAGTGGTAGTTGACCGCGGCCAGGTTCACGCCGGCCTCGGCGGTGATGTCCCGCAGCGACGTCGACGCGAAGCCGGAGTCGGCGAACAGGCGCTCCGCCACGTCGAGTATCCGTTCTCGTGTCTCGCCAGCCATCTGCTACTCCACGACTAAGTCAGTCAAACGTATGTTTCAATCATACGCATGAATCAATCCCGGGATCAAAGCAAGAAAGTGGCATGTTCGGGCCGATTCGTGGTGGCATGCCCTGGACAAGTACGTGATAGACTCAACCGCTGGCGGACCGTCCGCGCCGGCGCCATTGTTCGGCGTTCGAGTCCGTGTTTTCGCGGGTCGCGCGTGCAGCGCGGTCCGCGCCGAGGAGGTTGTCTCATGGATGACGTGAGACCGGTAGAAGACAAGTGCCAGGTCGGCCCACTCCAGGCGGACCAGCCCGGCCATTCCCGGCGGAACTTCATCAAGGGCGTCATTGCAGCCGGCGCCAGCGTCTCGGCCTCGAGCTACGTGTTCAAGGGCGGCGCCATCGTGCGCGCGCAGGCCCCGGGCGCCGTGGAGCGCCTGGTGACGCTGACGGTCAATGGCCGGCAGCGGCGCGTCGACGTGCTGCCGCAGGAAACGCTGGCCATGACGCTGCGCTACAAGCTGGGGCTGACGGGCACCAAGATCGGCTGCGACCGGGCCGAGTGCGGCGCCTGCACCGTGCTGATCGACGGCGTGCCGCAGTACTCCTGCTCGATGCTGACGCACCAGGTGCGGGGCCGCGGCGTGGAGACGGTCGAAGGGCTCCAGGCCGAGGACGGCACGCTGCACCCGGTGCAGCAGGCCGTCGTGGACGAGCAGGGATTCCAGTGCGCATTCTGCATGCCCGGGTTCCTGATGAACATGACCGCCTTGCTGGAAGAGAATCCGAACCCGACCCGCGACGAGGCGGCGCACTACCTCTCGGGGAACCTGTGCCGCTGCTCGGACTACAACAAGATCCTCAACGTCACGATGCGGGCTGCGGAAATCACGCGGAGGGGCTGACGTGGCTGACTACAAGCTGATCGGAAAGCCGTACGAAACCGCCGACCTGGTCGCGAAGGCGACCGGCCGGGCGAAGTACGCCGAGGACTTCCGGGCGGACGGCATGCTGTTCGCCAAGCTGCTGGTGAGCCCGATGCCGCACGGCCGCGTGCGGAGCATCGACACCAGCGCGGCAGAGGCCATGCCCGGCGTCGAGGCGATCCTGACGGCGGACGACCTGCCGGCGGCCGACGCGCCCAACGAGACCTCCCTGACCAACGAGCCGAAGTACGAAGGGGAGCCGATCCTGGCGGTGGCCGCGGTGGACGAAACGACAGCCGCCGACGCGATCGAGGCGATACGGGTGGACATGGAGCCGCTGCCGTTCGCGGTGGACCCGCTCGACAGCCTGCGGCCCGGCGGGCCGGACGCGCGGCTCGACGGCAACACCATGATCAACCGCGAGTTGGCGACCGTCAAATGGAACAACGTCGACTGGGCGGCCATCGACAACGGCGAGCTGCCCACCGACGGCGAGATCTCCGAGGAGTGGGAGGTCGGCGACGTGGAGGCCGGTCTCGCCGAGGCGGACATGGTGCTCGACGAGGTGTTGTTCCACCAGTCGATGGGCCACCAGCCGATGGAGACCCGCACGGCGATGGCGTACTGGCAGAACGGCAAGTGCTACCTGCACGTGTCGACCCAGAGCACGCTGCGCACGCACGGCTTCGCGGCGCGCGGCATCGGCATCGCGCCGGAGGACCTGGTGCTGGTCTCCGAGTACTGCGGCGGCGGCTTCGGCAGCAAGATCTTCGGGTTCATACAGATGAACATCCCGGCGCTGCTGTCGCAGAAGGCGGGCAAGCCGGTGATGATGCGCATCACCCGCCAGGACGAGCACTTCATCGGCCGCGCCCGGCCCGGCCTGCAGGGCCGCGTCAGGATCGGCTTCCGCCGGGACGGCCGCATCACGGCGATGGACATGTTCGCCGTGCAGGACAACGGCCCGTACGGCCAGTCGGGCGACTTCGTGGTCTGGCCCGACATGGCTTCGCTGATGTACATGCCGCTCAGCCACCGTTTCCGCGGCATCTCGGTCTACACGAACACGCCGCCGCGGTCCCCGCAGCGCGCGCCCGGCGGCCTGCAGGCGGTGTCGATGTTCGCTCCCCTGATGCAGAAGGCGGCCAGGCAGCTCGACATCGACCCGCTGGAGCTGATTCGGATCAACGCGCCCGCGGGGCAGGCCAAGATCGGACGCCCGGACGAGAACGGGCAGCAGGGCAACGTCACGAGCGCGTTCGTGGCCGAAATCGCCGACCTGGCCGAGCAGGATCTCGACTGGCCGGCGATGCGCGCCAGGAGCGGCCGGCGGAACGGATCGAAGGTGACCGGCGTCGGCGTCGCGCTCAGCTCGTTCAACGCCGGCGCCTGGGGCATGGACGGCCTGCTGACCATCCGGCCCGACGGGAAGGTGTACATCCAGCAGGGCATCGGCAACCTCGGCACCGAGTCGGTATTCGACACCGCCCGTGTGGCGATGGAGGTGCTCCAGACCGACTGGGAGCAGGCGGAGGTGATCTGGGGCGACACCAGCAAGCACCTGCCGTGGAGCACCGTCCAGGCCGGCAGCACCACGACGTGGGCGCATACGCGGGCGAACCAGGCCGCGGGCGAGGATGCGAAGCGCAAGCTGCAGGAGATTGCGGCGCGCGACCTGGGAGGCTCTGCCGACGACTACGACGTTGCCGACGGACGCGTGTTCCGGCGCGGCGCGCGGTCGACCGGCTTGAGCTTCGCCCAGGCGGCGCAGCGGGCCATCGAGCTCGGCGGCCGCTACGACGGCCACGAGCTGCCCGAGGACATCAACGCGGTAACCGTGGGCGCGGCGACGGCGCTCGCCGGCCTCGGGCTGATGGGCGTCGCCAAGGACAACTATGCGGTCGGCGGCCGCGTCATCTCGCACGCCATCGGCATCGCGGAGGTCGAGGTCGATCTCGAGACCGGCGCGGTCGAGTTGAAGGACTACCGCGTGGCGACCGACGTCGGCACGGTGATCAACCCCCGCACGCTGGCGGCGCAGCTTCACGGCGGCGGCATCCAGGGCTTCAGCGCGGCGCTGGCCCAGAAGTGGGTGTACGACCGTCGCTGGGGCCTGCAGGTGTCGAAGCGGTTCTACGCGAACCGCCCGCCGACGTTCCTCGACGTGCCGCACGAGCAGCCGCTGCAGTGGGCGGCGCAGGACAAGCCGGATCCGTTCAGCCCCGTCGGGGCGAAGGGGGTCGGAGAAACGGCCGAAGGCGCCGGCTCGGGCGCGGTGCTCTGCGCGATTGCGGATGCGCTGGGCGACGGCTACTTCAACCGCACGCCGCTGATGACCGACATGATCCTGACCAAGCTCGAGAACCTGCCGCCCGCCTTCTCCAGGCTGGCGGCGCACGTCTGAGCCGGGGATCGATCAGAGGAGAACTGACATGGCCGTGATTCGCGACATGATGCCGGCGTTCGAGCTGTTCCAGCCGACGACTACCGACGAGGCGCTGGGGCTGCTCGACGAGTACCGGGAACGGGCATGGGTGTTGGCCGGGGGGCTCGACTCGTTCGATTGGCTCAAGGACCGGGTGAAGCGGCCCGCGGCGGTCGTCGACCTCGGCGGCGTCGAGGCGCTGCGCGCCATCCGGCCTGCGGGCGGCGGTCTGGAAATCGGCGCGATGGCGACGCTGCGGGAGGTGTCCAGGAGCCCGGACGTGCGCGAGCGCTACGCGCTGCTGGCGGACGCCGCGGAAATCGTGGCCTCCCCGCAGATCCGCAACCAGGGCACGCTGGGCGGCAACCTCGCCCAGGACACGCGCTGCTGGTACTACCGCGACGGTTGGAACTGCTACCGCGCGGGCGGCACCATCTGCTACGCGGACACGCCGACGGCGATGAACCGCGAGCACTGCATCCTGGGCGCCAGCCGCTGCGTGGCGGTCAACCCGTCGGACACGGCGCCTGCGCTCGTCGCGCTCGACGGCGAGCTGGAGATCCACAGCAGCGGCGGGACGCGCGTCGTCGCGGCCGAAGACTTCTTCGTCGGGCCGGACGTCGACATCATGCGCATGACGGTGCTGGAGCCGGGCGACCTGCTGACCGCGGTCAGGCTGCCGGACACCTGGGCCGGGGCGCGCTTCTACTTCGAGAAGAGCCGCGACCGCCAGGTGTGGGACTTCGCGCTGGCCGCGGTGGCTTCCGCGGCGAAGATCACGAACGGCACCGTCGAGGACATCCGCATCGTGGTCAACGGCGTGGCGCCCACACCGCTGCGGCTGCGGGCGTCCGAGGACGCGGTGCGCGGGCGGCAGTTGAACGACGAGGTGGCGGCGCGCGCCGGCGAGGCCGCCGTGCAGGGCGTCCGGCCGCTCAACCACAACGGCTTCAAGGTGGCCCTGCTGCGCAACCTGGTCATGCGGGCCGTCCGGGGCGGCGAGGCGTAGAATGGAACTGTTCGAGTGGGGCTCCAACCCGTGGGGCCAGGAGACGCTCGTCCGCATCTCCTGGGATCTGCTGTACCTGGCCTTCTGGGGGGGTATAGCGTTCATCCTGTTCCACGTCGTATACGCGATTGTCTGGCTGCCGAAGCTGGCGCGGGCCAACGGCGGTGGAGAGGCTGAAGCCGGCGGCGCGTCCGTGCCTGCGCGCATACTCCGACACACTTCGGCGGCGAGGTTCTTCCACTGGGTGATGGCGGCCGCGATGATCGCGCTGCTGATCACCGGATTCTTCCCGATCGTCGGCATCCAGTTTCCGTGGGTCACGATCCACTGGATCTCCGGCGTGCTGCTGACGATTTCCATCCTGTACCACATCGTGCACGCGACGTTCTTCCTCGACTTCTGGTCGATCTGGATCCTGCCGGCCGATCTGCGTGAGGCGTGGCAGCGCGTGCGGCACCAGATGGGGCAGGAGGCGGGCGCCATACGGAAGCACGGCAAGTACCCCCTGGACCACAAGCTGTATCACCTGGCGGTGACCATCGCCGGCCTGGCCGTGATCGGCACCGGCATAGTCATGATGGCGCGCATCGACGGCGCGCTCTGGCCGCGCAATCCGTACCTTCTCAGCGACGCGACGTGGGGCCTGATGTACGTCCTGCACGGTTTCGGTTCCGTGCTGTTCGTCACCTTGACGCTCACGCACATCTACTTCGCAATCCGACCCGAGAAGCTGTGGATCACCAGGTCCATGATCTTCGGATACGTGGATCGCGACCGGTATCTGGAGCATCACGACCCGCAGCGCTGGGTCGTCTCCCGGGATTCCACCGAAGGGTGACCGCCGCCGGCGAGCTGCAGGCTCGCGTCGACGCCATCGAGGAAAGCTACGAGTTCTTTCTCGCCTACGCCGCGCAGGGCGTCTCGGGCGAGCAGGAGTCGGGCCCGGCCGGGCAGGTGCGCGAGTTCCTCCAGCGGATGGAGGAGGCGCTCGTCGTGCTGGCCGATCTGTTCGCGGCGGCCGTAGCCGAGCGGGACGCCGCGGAGCAGGCCGCGTGCCGGCCGTTCATCGACGTGCTCCGCCGCGACGCCGAATCGTCCCTGGCCGCCGTCCGCCTGGTGCGCGCCCAGCCGGTCGTCGGCTCCCAGATGATCGACAACCTCAACGCGCTCATCCACCTGCGGGCGCTGCTGACCGACGTCTTCCTCATCGACGAAATCCTCAATCCGCGCGTCCCCGGCGAGGGCCATCCCGAAGCCCCGACCGCCTGACGCCGGGACCCCATGGATCTCAGCGGCAAGGCCGTGCTCATGACCGGCGCGCGGCGCATCGGCGCGCGCGTTGCCGACGAGTTGCAGCGGCGCGGCGCGCGGGTGGCGCTGTCGTACCGGCGGGAATCCGGCGCCCCGCGGCTCGCCGGCGGCGTCGTCACGAAGCCGGTCGATCTGACGGACGCCGCCGAGTGCCGCCGGCTGGTCGACGAGACCGCCGCGGAGCTCGGCCGGCTCGACGTCCTGATCAACATGGCGTCCGTGTACGACTCCACGCCCCTCGACGAGTTGGATGCCTCGCATTGGGACCGGGCGCTGGCGGTAGACGCCCGGGCGGCCTACCTGTGCGCGCTGGCGGCCGTGCCGCACCTGCGCGCGGCGGGCGGCGGCCGCATCGTCAACGTCGCGGACTGGGTCGCCGCCAGCGGCCGCCCGCGCTACCGGGGCTACCTGCCGTACTACGTGGCGAAGGCCGCCGTCATCGCGCTCACCGAGGCGCTGGCCCTGGAGCTGGCCGGCGACGGAATCCTCGTGAATGCCGTCGCGCCGGGACCGATACGCGCCCCGGAGGGCATGGCAGCCGATACGGTGGACGCGGTTGTGCGGGAGACGCCGCTCGGCCGCTGGGGCGGCGACGACGCCATCGTGCAGGCGGTGCTGGCGCTGATCGAGACGGACTTCGTCACCGGCGAGACGCTGCGCGTGGACGGCGGCCGCCACCTGCGCTGACCCGCCCGAGCCGCCGGGCCGTGGTTTACTGCACCTGGACGGCGGTGCCGCTGACGCTGACCATCAGCATGCTGGAGCCCTGCCCGACGACCTCGTAGTCGATGTCGACGCCGATCACCGCGTTGGCGCCGAGCTTCTCCGCTTCCTCTGCAATCTCCCGCATCGCGATTTCGCGCGCCTGGTGCAGCTCCTTCTCGTAGGAGGCCGAGCGCCCGCCGACGATGTCGCGCACGCCGGCGAGAAAGTCGCGAAAGATGTTGGCGCCGAGGATCGCCTCGCCCGAGACGATGCCGCAGTACTGCGTGATGCGTTTGCCTTCGATGTTGGGGGTCGTCGTAACGAGCATGCCTGTCGTCTCTCCTGCTGAATGCCCGCGCATCATACACCGCCGCCGGGCGGCGCCGCAGCGGCGCAACCCTACCGGCTGGCGCTCTCGCGGGGGCCGCCGCCGCTCTCCGGGCGCAGGTGGCGCCGGATGAAGTCGAGCATCGTGACGTGGCGGTGGTGCTCCTGGTCCATGCCGCCCAGGCGGTGCCGCGAGCGGGGATACAGCATCATGTCGAAGCGCTTGCCGGCCTGCTGCAGGGCGTAGGCGAACTGCAGCGTGTTCTGCATGTGGACGTTCTCGTCCATGGTGCCGTGCACGAGCAGCAGGGCGCCGGACAGGTCGGCGGCGGCGAAGCGCGGGGAGCTGCGCCGGTAACCGTCGGGATTGTTCTGCGGCATAAGCATGTAGCGCTCGGTGTAGATGGTGTCGTAGTCGCGCCAGTCGGTCACCGAGCCGCCGGCGATGCCCATGGCGAAGCGGTCGCTGTGGGTGAGCGCGTAGCTGACCATGTAGCCGCCGTAGCTCCAGCCCTCGATGCCGATCCGCCCGGCGTCGACGTACGGCTGCGCGGCGAGCCAGTCGAGGCCGTCCTCGATGTCGCGCAGCTCGGACTCGCCGAAGTTGCGGTAGACCGGCCAGGTCGAGACCGCCCCCTTGCCGCTGGCCGTCCGGTTGTCGAGCACCCAGACGATGAGCCCCTCCCGGGCGAGGAGCTGCCAGAACATGTACGTCGAGCCGCTCCAGCGGTCGCGCACGCGCTGCACGTGCGGGCCGCCGTACACGTGCTGGTAGACGGGGTAGCGGCGCGCCGGGTCGAAGTCCGGCGGCTTGATCATCAAGGCTTCCATCAGGAAGCCGTCGCGGTTCGGCACCTGCAGCAACTCCGGCTCCGAGAGGCCGTACTCCGCCAGTACATCCGCCGGATTCGGGTCGATGGCGCGCGTTTCGGCGCCGTCGGCCGCGTGGACGCGCACCTGGGGCGGCGTCGTCAGGTTGCTCCAGGTGTCGATGTAGTGCGTGAATCCGGGGTTGAACCGCGCGGCGTGGCTGCCGGCCCGCTCCGACAGCCGGGTGAGGTCCGATCCGTCGAGCCGCACCCGGTACACGTCGCTGCCGATGGGGCTGCGCTCGGTGCCGGACCAGTAGATCCAGCCGGCCTCCTCGTCGGCGCCGTGGAGCGTGCGCACCTCCCACTCGCCGTCGGTGATCTGCCCGAGCAGCTCGCCGTCGGCGGCGTAGTGGTACAGGTGCTTCCAGCCACTGCGCTCGCTCAGCCAGAGGAACGTGCCGTCGCCCAGCCAGTGCGGCGGGCCGTTCACGTTGACCCAGGCCCCGGTGGTCTCCCGCAGCACGCGGGTCGTTCCCCCGGTGTCCGCGTCGGTCAGGACGAGGTCGAGCCACGTCTGCTCGCGGTCCTGCACCTGGAACACGACGCGCCGGCTATCGGGCGTCCAGCCGACGTTGACGATCAGCGGCTCGCTCGGCGCGTACTCGTCGAGGTCCACCCAAGTGACGCCGCCGCCGGCCGCGCGCACGATGCCGAGGCGCACGCCGGGGTTCGGATCGCCCGCCTTGGGGTACTCCCAGCGTTCGACGGTGGGGTGGTACTCGATGGTGTCGACGATGGTGAACGCCGGCACGCCGGCGTCGTCGAGCTGCAGGAACGCGAGCTGCGTCGAGTCCGGGCTCCACCAGTAGCCGCGGAAGTTGCCCCGGCCGTAGATCTCCTCCTGGTACACCCAGTCCAGCAGGCCGTTCCGCACGGTCGCCGAGCCGTCCGTGGTGAGCGCGTGCTCGCGCTGCCGCTCGATGTCGACGGCGTACAAGTCGTGATCGCGCACGAAGGCGACCAGCCGGCCGTCGGGGCTGAACGAAATCTCCTCCTCGGCCGCCGGCGTATGCGTCAGGCGCACGGCCCGCGCACCGTCGGACCGGTAGTGATACAGGTCTTCGGCGAAGTCGAACACGACCGCCGGCCGGTCGGGGTCCGCGGTCGACAGCAACGGCCGCCGCCCCCGCGCCAGGTGCCGCGCCTCGGCCGCGCCGATGCCGGGCAGGGCGGCGACGGCAGCCTCCATCGCGTCGGGATCGAACAGCAACTCGCGCTCGCCCGACACGGCGTCGACCTTGAACTGCCGGCCGTCCGGGGTCGGCTGCAGGTAGTGCCGGTCGTCCAGCCAGGTGAGGTTGCGGGGCGGGCTGCCGTCGAAGTCGACCCGCTGTGCGGGGTGGAAGATGGCGTCGACGGTGAGCTGCCGCTGGGCCTGCAGCGGGGCCGCCAGAGAGGCTGCCAGCACCACCGCCAGGAGCAGGGGAAGGCCCGTAAATCTGTATCGATTCACGTATGATGCACAGCCTAACAGCCCGCGGCGAAAACCCCGCTGCATTCGACCGGCCATGCATCCCGCCTGACTGCGTTGTTCCTCACTCACATATCGTAGAATATGCTCCCTCGTCACGCCTTGTCAGCCGGGCGCCTGACCGGTCTCGGTGCGACGCGGGGTTTTCGCCGCGGGCTGTTCGCAGATCCGCATTACGGCGTATGTGGATGCTGCTTGCTGGTCATGGGAGGCCGATGATGCACCTGCGGATCCTCTTGGCGGTGGTGGCGATGGGCGGATTGACGGCGTGCGGCGCGCCGGGCGGCGACGGTCCGCCGGACCCGCCGGCGGAGGCGGTCGACGCGCCCGCCGGCGAGCCCGAGCGCCAGTACCTCCTGGAGCGCGTCGACGACGCGGCGATCGTCCAGCTCTACGCGGACGGCTTCAGCGACCTCCCGCTGCGCGAGAAGACGCTCATCTGGCACCTCTACCAGGCCGCGCTCGCCGGGCGCGACATCTTCTACGACCAGCGCTACGCCCACAACCTGGAGATGCGCGCGGTGCTCGAGGAGCTCCTGGTCCACGGCGGCGCCCTGGAGCCGTCGGCGCTGGAGGAGATCCACCGCTACGCCAAGCTGTTCTGGATCAACACCGGTCCGTTCAACAACCTGACGGCGCGCAGGTTCGTCTTGCACCTGACCCCGGAGGCGTTCGGTGCGGCCCTCCACGCCGCGGCGTCGGGCGGCGCGGGCCTGCCGCTGCGCGACGGCGAGAGCGTGGACCAGCTCGTGAGCCGGCTGGAACCGCTCTTTCTGGATCCCGACGTCGACCCCGTCGTCACGAACAAGTCGCCCGCCGCCGGCGAGGACCTGCTGCTGGCGAGCGCGAACAACCTGTACGACGGCGTCTCGATGGCCGACCTGGAGGGCTTCGAAGAGCGCTATGCGCTCAACTCGCGCCTGGTGAAGCGCGACGGCCGGCTGCACGAGGAGGTGTACAGCATCGACGGCCGCTACGGCGCCGAGATCGCCGAGATCGTGAAGCACCTCGAAGCGGCCGCGCCCTACGCCACCGAGCCGATGGCCGCGGCGCTGGAGGCGCTGGCGCAGTGGTACCGGACGGGTGAGCCGGCCGACCGGCGGGAGTACGACATCGCCTGGGTCGCCGACCGCGACTCGCCGGTCGACACCATCAACGGCTTCACCGAGGTGTACATGGACGCGCGCGGCGTGAAGGGCGCCTGGGAGGCGCTCGTCTTCTACGTCAACCGCGAGAAGACGGAAGCGATCCGCACGCTGGCCGAGCACGCGCAGTGGTTCGAGGACCACATGCCGTGGGATCCGCGCTACCGGAAGGAGGGCGTGCGCGGCATTACCGCGAACGCCATCGACGTGGTGGTCGAGATCGGCGATAGCGGGCCGATCACCCCGATCGGCATCAACCTGCCGAACGACCAGACCGTGCGCGAGGAGCACGGCAGCAAGTCGGTGTCGCTGACGAACGTGGTCGAGGCGTACGACCGGTCGCGGCCGCCGGCCTACCGCGCCGAGTTCACGTGGGATGCGGCCGAGGACGCGCGCGCCGAGCGCTGGGCCGGCTTCGCCGGCGACATGACGGTGAACATGCACGAGGTGATCGGCCACGCCTCCGGCCAGGTGGCGGAGCACGTCGGCGGCAACCCGCAGACGTTCCTCAAGGAGCAGTACTCGGCGCTGGAGGAAGCGCGGGCGGACCTCGTGGCGCTCTACTTCATCGCCGACCCGAAGCTGGTCGAGATCGGCGTGGTCGACGCCGAGCATCACGAGGACATCGTCCTGGCGGAGTACGAGGCGTACGCCCGCAACGCCATCCTGCAACTGCGCCGCGTGCGCGAGGGGAGCCAGCTCGAACAGGACCACATGCGCAACCGGCAGATGGTCGTCCACTGGCTGAGCGACAACACCGGCGCGGTCGAGGTGCGGCGGCGGGACGGCAAGACCTACAACGTCGTGACCGACGCGCAGGCGTTCCGCGCCGGGGTGGCCGAGCTGCTGGCCGAGGTGCAGCGGATCAAGTCCGAGGGCGACTACGACGCGGCCCGGACGTTGTTCGAGACGTACGGCATCCAGTTCGATCCCGCGCTGCGCGACGAGGTGCTGGAGCGCGTCGCCGCGGTCGACCTGCCGTCGTACACCGGCTTCGTGATGCCGAAGCTGGAGCCGGTGACCGCCGCCGACGGGTCGATCACCGACGTGCTGATCTCGTATCCGCGGGACTTCACGCGGCAGATGCTGGAGTATTCCGGCAAGCGCCTGCCGGACGATGATGCGCGCGGATCCGGCAACGACCCGGCGTTGCTGGTCGAGCTGTTCAGGGCTGACGGGGACGATGCGCTGGAGCGCTACCGCGAGCAGCGCGCGCAGGCGCTGCTGGCCGGCGGCGGCGGCTTCGTCAACGGCGCCAGCCTGTACGAGTTGAAGCAGCAGCAGGAGCCTGCCGCGCCGCTGCGCGCGCCGTTCTACGCTGCCGTGTACCACCTGGAGCCCGGCGCGCCCGCGCTCTCGTCGCCCGCACCGGTCAACGGCGTCACGCTGGTCGGTTCCACCGCCTACAGCCGCATCGCGGTCTACGGCGAGCCGGCGCCGGCCGGAGCGGCGCGGCCGTCCGCCATGCTCGTCCTGTCGCACCCGACCGACCTGGGCTACGACGCGGAATACAACGAGTGGTACACGGACAACCACATGATCGACGTGGCCCGCTCGCCGCACTTCCGAGCAGCAACGCGCTACGCGCCGCTGCAGCAGCTCGCCGGCACGCCGCTCACCTACCTGTGCCTGTACGAGATCGAGCAGCCCTATTCGCCCGAGCTGCACGAAGGCGCCATGCACTGGCTGCAGGAAACGCCCGACGACTTCCGCCTGCCGATGCCGGACACCCCGGCCGGCCAGCCGGTCCTGACGCTCGACCTGTGGGGCTACTTCGCGCGGGTCTGGTCCGTGGCGGGCTAGCGGCTGGCGCCGTCCACAGACACGCTCTCGCGCTCGCTGCGCGTTCCTGAAGTCCGTTCGAGAAGTTCATGCAGCCGCGGCAGGGCCCGCCGGTCCTTCTCGCGGTTCGCGGCGCTCTTGGAGCGGATTATGTCGGCCAGCGATGCCACGAGAATGGATACGCCCGCGGCGGCGTCCATTGCTACTGCGTCGCGTTTCAAATCACGGTAGCCGCTGGTGCCGGCCGGCGTGAAGGATACGTCCAGGGCCCCGGCCCGCGTGGTGAGGTTGAGGATGGCGTCGGGGCCCAGATTGCTCAGGAATTCGGTCGAGCACTCGAAAGGCAGGCCCTGCGGAGCCCCGTCGGCGCGAATGCGCGCGTCGAGCGCACGCAGGGCGGCGGCCAGCCTCTCGATGTTGTCAGGGTCGCAGGCCGGCGTGATGTCGATGTCGACGGTGACGCCGACGTCGCCGTGCAGAACGGCCGCCATGCCGCCGATCAGGACGAACCGAACGTCGGCCTGGCGCAATGCCGCCAGCATGGCCGCGGGATCGAACGGCGCCTCAGCCATGACGCGGCTCGCGGAGCTGTTGCCGGCCGTGCAGAACGAAGTGCGCGGCACGGGTCGCGTCGGTCAGACGTTCCGCCGGCGTCCGGCGGAGGGTGCGGTGGAACAGGGAACTGGTCTCGCGGTCGGGTTCGCCGAGACTGACGCGAACCTCGAATCCGGCGGCCCGGACCAGCCGTTCGACCATGTCGGTCGAGGGAGTGCGCGCACCGGATTCGATGCGGGCGATCGTCGATTGCGGTACCCCCGCGCGGTGACCCAGTCCCGCCTGTGTAAGCCCCGCGCGCCTGCGCGCCTCGCGAACGAGATTGCGTAGGATCATGGATCCTTTATAGCCTGTTGGCTATGGGACGTGCAACTACCGCGTGGACACCCTCAACGACTACCGCCACCATGATGCCACCGCTCCTGCCGGCCTGGGCGTGTTCACCCTCCATGGTGCAGCAGGCTTTCCGCAAGACGTGGCTGTCGCGAGCGACGTCTCATTCGGGATACCGCAAGACCCATCCTCCAGTCGGTCCTCAAGGGATCATTTACGGCGACAAGGTCATCAACCTGAAGAACAGCAGCGTTCGAGAAGTATTTCCGGAGCGACCGTCCTATGTTGCCAATGGCGATGTCGGGATCGTCGTTGGCAACTACAAGACCAGGAACCAAAAAAAGCTGTTTCCGCTCGCGGAAGTAGAGTTCACGTCTCAGCCTGGACACGACTACGACTTCAAGGTCTGGGAGTTCGGTGGCGAGGTCGCCTCCGCTTGAGCTCGCTTACGCCCTGACGGTCCACAAGTCACAGGGCAGCGAGTTCGGGATCACTTTCGTCGTGTTGCCCGATCCATGTTGGCCTCTGTCGCGAGAGCTTCTTTACACGGCGTTGACGCGCCAACAGGATCGCGTCGTCGTTCTGCATCAGGGCGACTTGCGAAACCTTCGCCGATACGCGAGTGACAAGCACTCAGACATCGCGCGTAGACTGACCAATCTCTTCGCCCCTCCCAGTCCGACGCGGTTTGAGGTCGACGGTACTGAGAGGTTTCTGGAAGAAGGGCTCATTCACCGCACTAAGCGCGGCGACCTCGTTCGGTCCAAGTCCGAGGTCATTATCGCGAACGAACTCCTCGTCCAGGGCATCGATCGATACGAATACGAGACGGCCCTTTCGTTGCCTGACGGGAGAACACGGTATCCGGACTTCAGCAGCTTTCGGAACCCCTCACGACAACGAGTCCTACCCTCCTTGGAATCGCCGCCGCCCTCAAGAAAGATCCGGGCGCTCACCAGCGTACGCCGCCCAGGTCGCCGCGGGTCCACAACTCGCCCAGGCGGTATTTCTCGAGCCAGTGAGCGAGGTCTGAGCGGTCCAGGCGCTTCATGGTGGTCCGGCCGTCGTGCTTTTCGCAGACAACCACGGATTCCGGCCGTTCGGACAGTGCGTCCACCAGTATGTCGGAGTGGGTCGTGACGACCAGTTGGCACCGGCCAGACGCGTTGACGAGCATATCGGCCAGCTTCGGAATCAGGTCGGGGTGCATGCCCATCTCCGGTTCTTCGATGCCGACGAGGGGCGGCGGTTCGGGGTCGAGGAGCAGTGCGAGCAGGCAGAGGTAGCGCAGGCTGCCGTCGGAAATGCGGGAGGCCGGCACCGCCAGATCCCCTTCCGTAAAGTAGACCTGCACGGTGCCGTTGTCGAAGTTCAACTCGAAGTCCGTCAGGCCGTCGTAGGCGTCGGAGAGACCGTCGATCAACAGCTTCTTGGTCCTGGGCTCTTGCCGCAGCCGGTTGAGGAACATCCCCAGGTTCGTGAAGTCCTCCATGTGCGGCTTCGGGCGGACGTCGGTCTCGTGTGGCTTCCGAAACACGGTGCGCCGCCCGAATTCCCATTCGCGGTAAAGGCGAATCTTGCCGTACGACGCGTTCAGCCACGCGAGCTCGGGGTACTGGTCCGGCTCCTTCCGCTGTGAAAGGATCGATTCGTCCGGGCTGACGTCGCCGGGGTGCAATTCCCGCTTGTCGTTCCCACCCTTGACGGCGAGCAGCGCCCGGCCGCGCTGGAACCGATAGAAGCAGTCCGGTTCAAGGCGCATCGGGTGGGGCTCCTCGTTCTCGACACGTTCGTCGACCAGCCTGAAGGTCTGGTCCGTCTCGGTGAATTCGATCGCGTGCCGCAGGCGTTGGGCGCCGCGCGGGTTTTCCACGACAGCCTCGACGAGAGCGGTGGCGTCCGCTTGCCGGTTCCAGAGCCAGTTGCGGATACCGCCTCCCTCACGGACCGGCGCTGCAAGCTGGCTGGGCGCAGCCTTCAACAGGCCGAGCGCCTCCAGCAGGTTCGACTTTCCGGAACCGTTGGGGCCGATCAGGACGGTTAGACCCGGGAGATCGAGGTCCAGTCCTTCTGGGCCGAACGAAAGCAGGTTCCTCAGGCGGATCTTGCGGAGAAGCAGCGCCTCCGCGCGGTGGGGCTCGCCCATGGGTAGCCGGTGTTCAGCGCAGCCAGCCGGGCGGGGCGCCGGCTCGGCGGGCTTCTTCCTGGATGCCGGCGATTTCCTCGTCGAGGCGCTCCAGCTCGCCCCGGGTCTGCTCCAGCTCCGCGATCGCGGCCAGGCGGTCGCGTTCGAGGCTGGCGCGGGCCGCAGGGTCGTCGCGCGCCGTGAACTCGGCCCACAGGCCGTCCACGCGGTTCTGCAGCGCCGCCGCGACGAGCTCGGCGCGCTGCCTGGCGTCGCGCGCCCCGGTGATCCGCTCGCGCCACCAGGTCTCGTCGCGCTCTTCGACGGCTGGCGCGGCGGTGTCTTCCGCCGGCGTGCCGCCGGACTCGTCGGAAGTGCCCGCGGGCGCCGGCCGTGCGGCCACCGCGGTGGTCAGACGCCGCGTCTCGGAAAGGTCGGCGTTGGTGTAAACTCTTGATTCCTCGCTGATGGACGCGCGGCGCGCCTGCTCGGCGCGGGCGACCTCGGCGAGGGGCGGCTGCGCCGCGGCCGGCGCCGCGATCGCAAGGGTGACGGCGAATGCGAAGACGGCGGCGCAGCGCGGTGTTTCCATAGAGCCAGTCTATATCAGCGAGCGGCCGGCCGGGAGCCGACGCGCAAGGCGCGCGGCAACGCGCGATTCCGGGGCTGCGCGGCTCGCCGGCGGAGTTCGAAAGGAGATCGGTCAGATGCGAACTGGGTATCGAGTGGCAGTGCTGGCGGCGGGCGCGATCCTGCTGCTGAGCGCGAGCCAGGCCGCCGCTCAGGGGACGGACTACCGGGCGCCCCGCACCAGCGACGGCGTGCCGGACCTCAACGGGATCTGGCAGGCCATCGGCACGGCGCACTGGGACCTGCAGGACCATCCGGCCTACGAGGGGCTCCCGGGCGGCGGCGCCATCGGCGCGGTGCCGCCGGGACAGGGCGTGGTCGTGGGCAACGACATCCCGTACCAGCCCGCGGCGCTGCAGCAGAAGCAGCAGAACTTCGAGAACCGGCTGACCGAGGATCCCGAAGCGAAGTGCTACCTGCCGGGCGTGCCGCGCGCCACGTACATGCCCTATCCGTTCCAGATCGTGCAGGGCACGGAGAAGATCCTGATTGCTTACGGCTATGCCGAGGCGGTGCGCACGATCCACATGGACATGGAGAATCCCGAGCCGCCGCCGCTCGACTCCTGGATGGGGCGCTCGCACGGACATTTCGAAGGCGAGACGCTGGTGGTCGACGTGCAGGGGTTCAATGGGGAGCAGTGGCTCGACCGCGCCGGCAACTTCCACAGCGCCGCGCTGCGCGTGACGGAGCGCTATACGCCGATCGGCCCGAACGCGCTGATGTACGAGGCGACGCTGGAGGATCCCGACGTGTACACGCGCCCCTGGACCATCCGGCTGCCGCTCTACCGCCGCCTGGAGCCGAATGCGCGGTTGATCGAGTACAAGTGCATCGAGTTCTCGGAAGAGTTGTTGTACGGACATCTGCGCCGCGAGGAATAGCGGCGACGGTTCGTCGACGCGTGTGAGAAGATTGAGGGACGCAGGAATCAGGAGGCAAGCCCGATGAGAACGATGACAGGATGGCTGTTGGCAGCGGCCCTGCTGGTCGCGGCGGCGCCGGTGGTGGCGCATCATGCATTTTCGGCGGAGTTCGATGCGACGAAGCCGGTCCGGCTGCAGGGCACCATCACGAAGATGGAGTGGATCAACCCGCACTCCTGGATGCACGTCGACGTGACGAACGACGACGGCACGGTCGACAGTTGGATGATCGAGGCGGGCCCGCCCGGAGCGCTCGTGCGCCGCGGCTGGCGGAAGGACTCGGTGCAGCCCGGCACGGAAGTCTTCATCGAGGGCTACCAGGCGCTGGACGGCACCAACAAGGCCAACGGCCGTGACGTGACCCTGCCCGACGGCACCAAGCTGTTCGCCGGATCATCCGGCACCGGCGCCCCGCTCGACGGCAGCGATCCGACCGAACGCTAGCGTCCGGCCGGATCACCGGCAACCCACGCAGTCTCAACTGGGGGAATTTCTAGCCATGGGCGTTTTCTCTCTGCCTGGACTCGACTGCTGCGGCGGCATGCGGGGAATGCTCGCATTGGCCGCCGCCGCCGGAATCGCACTCGGCATCGGCGCCTGCATCGTGCGCGGCGACGACGCGGCCGCCGGAACGTACGAGCTGCAGATCCTGTCCGGCCGCCCGGACATGGTGACGGGAGGGGACGCCCTGGTCGCCGTCCGCGCCGCGCCCGACGCCGATCTGTCGGAGCTGCGCGTCACCCTCGACGGCGCCGACGTCACCGCCGCGTTCCGTCCCACCGGGACGGGCGCGCTGGTGGGGCTGGTCGAGGGTCTGCCTCGTGAGAGCGAGCTGGCGCTGGCCAGCGCCGATGGCACGACGCTGGGCGCCGTCGCGCTGGTCAACCACCCCGTAGAAGGGCCGGTGTTTTCCGGCCCCCACGAGCAGCCGTTCGTCTGCGAGACCGAGGCGTTCGAGATGCCGTCGGGCGAGACGCTCGGCGCGGCGCTCGACGCGAACTGCTCAATCGCGCGTCGCATCGACTACGCCTACCGCTCCACCGGCGGTGAGCTGAAACCGCTGGCCGACCCGTCCGCACGGCCGGCCGACGTCGCGTCCACGACGACGCTGACCGGCGCGACCGTTCCGTACATCGTCCGCATCGAGACCGGCACCATCAACCGCGCGATCTACCAGATCGCGATGCTGCACGATCCGTCGGCTCCCGATCCGGATCCGTGGGCGGCCCCGCCCGGGTGGAACGGGCGGCTCGTCTACACCTTCGGCGGCGGCTGCGTGAACGGCTGGTTCCGCCAGGGCAACCGCACCGGCGGCGTGACCGACGACGTGATGCTCGGCCAGGGCTACGCCGTAGCCTCGTCCAGCCTCAACGTGTACGCCAACAACTGCAACGACCTGCTGGCGGCCGAGACGATGATGATGGTCAAGGAGCGCTTCGTCGAGGGCTACGGCGCGCCGCACTACACCATCGGCTGGGGCTGCTCGGGCGGCTCGTACCAGAACCACCAGATCGCCGACAACTACCCGGGCCTGCTCGACGGCATCATTCCGGGATGCAGCTTCCCCGACGTCGGTTTCGGCACGATCCCGATGATCACGGACGCGCGGCTGTTGAACCACTACTTCCAGAACGACGGGGCCGGGCAGTTCACCGAGGAGGAGCAGCGGGCGGTCGCCGGCTTCCTCGTACTCGAGACGATGCCCAGGGTGTCGATCAACGCCGGGCGCATCACGGTCGGTGAATTCTGTCCCGACGCCCTGCCGGAGGCGGCGCAGTACCACCCGACGGACAATCCCGGCGGTGCGCGTTGCGACGTGTACGAGCATTACGTGAACGTGTACGGACGGGATCCGGACACCGGGTTCGCGCGCCGGCCCCTCGACAACGTGGGGGTGCAGTACGGCCTGCAGGCGCTCAACGACGGCGCCATCACGACCGCGCAGTTCCTCGACCTGAACGCGGGGGTCGGCGGCTACGACGGCGACGGCAACTTCCACGCGGACCGCACGGTTGGCGATCCGGACGCCATCCGGCTGGCGTACGAGACCGGCCGGCTGACGAACGGCGGCGGAGGGTTGGCGACCACGCCGATCATCGACTACCGGGCCTACAGCGACGACCGCGAGGCGGGCGACGTCCATACGCGCTACCACTCGTTCTCGATGCGCGAGCGGCTGCAGAAGGCGAACGGGCGGGCCGACAACCACGTGATGCTGGTCGAGGACGACCGCCACGGGCTGTACAGCAGCGCGAGCCCGGTGCTGGCCGGGGCGCTGCGCCAGATGGACCAGTGGCTGGAGAACCTCGCCGCCGACACGTCATCCGACCCGCAGGCGGACAAGGTGGCGCGCGCGAAGCCCGCGGAGCTGACCGATGCCTGCTGGTCGCGCGATGACGAGCCGGTGCGGATCGGCGAAGACCAGGTGCGGGGGTCCGGACGCTGCGAGGAGCTGTACCCCTCCTCGCCCTCGCCGCGCGAGGTGGCGGGCATGCCGCTCGCGAGCGACATACCCAAGTGTCAGCTCAAGCCGATTGACCCGGGCGACTACCGCGTGGAGCTCACCGCGGACGAGATGGACCGGCTGCGCGGCATCTTTCCCGACGGCGTCTGCGACTGGAGCAAGCCGGGCGTCGGTCAGACGGACCTCCGCGGCACGTGGCTGACCTTCGGCTCGACATAACTTCCCCGTGAACGTCGGCATCGTCTGCTACGCGTCGGTCGGCGGTAGCGGCATCGTCGCCACGGAGCTGGCCAAGGCGCTCGCCGCCCGCGGACACCAGGTCCGGCTGATCAGCACCGAGCGGCCGATCCGGCTCGGCGAGTTCCAGGCCGGCCTCGCGTTTCACGAGGTGCAGACGCCCGGCTACCCGCTGTTCCGGGACCCGCAGTACCTGCTGTCGCTGGCGAACAAGCTGGTCGAGGTGACGCGCGCCTTCGACCTCGACGTCATCCACGCCCACTACGCGATACCGCACGCCGCAGCCGGCTATCTCGCGCGGCAGATCCTGGCCGCCTCGGGCCGCCGCAAGGTGCCGCGCATCATCACCACGCTGCACGGCACGGACGTGACGCTGATCGGCAGCGATCCGTCGTACTCCGAGACCGCCGCGTTCTGCATCGACCAGTCGGACGGCGTCACCGCCGTTTCCGAAAGCCTGCGCGACGATACGTACCGGCACCTGCCGGTGCGCGCCGAGATCCAGGTCATCCCGAACTTCCTCGACTGCCGGCACCACCGGCGGACCGTCGACGAGCGGCTGCTGGCGCGCTACCGCGGCGCTGACCCGGAGTCGAAGCTGGTGATTCACGTCTCGAACTTCCGGCCGGTCAAGCGCGCCGGCGTGGTCGTCGAGCTGTTCCGCCGCATCCGCGAGCATTTGCCGGCGCGGCTGCTGCTGGTGGGAGACGGTCCGGATCTGGCGGGCGCGTGCCGCCGCGCGCAGGAGCTGGGGCTGGCGGAAGACATCGAGCCGCTGGGCGAGCAGGAGCTGGTCGTGCCGCTGCTGTCGCTGGCCGATCTCTGCCTGCTGCCGTCGGCGCAGGAGAGCTTCGGCGTCGCGGCGCTGGAGGCGATGGCCTGCGAGGTGCCGGTGGTGGCGTCGCGCGTCGGCGGCCTGCCGGAAGTGATCGCGGACGGCCATGCGGGGTTCCTGCACGACCCTGACGACCTCGACGGCATGACCGCCAGCGCGCTCGGGCTGCTGACCGACGCGGCGCTGCACCAGCGCATCGCGCGCGGCGGGCTGCAAAGGGTGCACGAGCAGTTCTGCGCCGAGGAAGTCGTACCGCGCTACGAGGCGTTCTACGAGCGGGTGCTCGCCGGCGACGCGGCGTCGGTGGCGCGCGCATAAAGGGGAGGCTCCCTCCCGGGCGCGCGCACCCGGGTTGGTATACTCGCCTCATGACGCTGCGCGTCCGCGCGGCGGCCGCGAGCGCCACGGCCGCGTTGCTGCTCACCCTCCTGCAGGCTGTCGCGCCTGCGTACGGCCAACCCCTGCGGCCGTCGGACGGGCGGGTCGAGCTCGGTCTGGTATTGCGCCAGCTCAACAGTACCGGCACCTACCTGATGATCACCGCCCATCCGGACGACGAGAACAACGCGCTGCTGGCGCTGCTGTCCCAGGGGCAGGGGCACCGCGCCGTACTGCTCTCGGCGACGCGCGGCGACGGCGGACAGAACGAGATCGGCGCCGAGTTGTTCGATGCCCTGGCCGTCCTGCGCACCGAGGAGCTGCTGGCGGCGCACCGGCTCGACGGCGCCGAGCAGTACTTCACCCGCGCCGTCGACTTCGGGTACTCGTTCAGCCAGGAGGAGACATTCGCCCGCTGGGGCCGGGAGGAAGTGCTCGGCGACTTCGTGCGCATCATCCGCACCGTGCGCCCGGACGTTATTTCCGCAATGAGCCCCGAGGGGCAGTTCGGCGGGCAGCATCACCAGGCGTCGGCGATCCTGGCGCGGGAGGCATACGCCGCCGCCGCGGATCCGGCGCGGTTTCCGGAGCAGATCGCGGCGGGCCTGCGGCCGTGGCAGGCCGCGAAGTTCTACTTCCAGGCCGGGTTTCCGTTCGGCATGGGATTCGGCCCCCCGGGCTTCTTTGCGGGCCCGGACCCCGACCCGGCGCTGACCACCGTCGACCTCGGCGGCTACGATCCGCTGCTCGGCCGCACCTACGCCGAGATCGGCAGCCGCGCGCGGAGCATGCACAAGTGCCAGGGGATGTCTCAACTGGTGGCGCTGCCCGCGGGCGCGTCCGGCGCGCAGTACCGGCTGGACAGCACCACCCTCACGGAGCCGCGGCCGGCCGGCGAGACCTCCCTGTTCGCAGGCGTCGATACGTCGCTCGAGGGGCTCGCGCGCCTGGCCGGGCCGCAGCCACCGGACGCGCTGACCCGCGGGCTGGGAGCGCTGGCGCGCGCCGCGGACGGGGCGCTGCGGGCGTTCGAGGGCGCCGGCATGGCCGCGGCGCGTGAGCCCGTGATCGCGGGACTGGAGGCTGTACGCGGCCTGCGCGCGGCGCTCGGCGGCATGGCGCTGCCGGCCGGCGCTGCGGAAGAGATCGATCTGCGTCTGGAGGCGAAGGAGCGGCAGTTCGAGCGGGCCGCGCTGCTGGCGTACGCGGTCCGCCTGGAGGCGCTGGCGGACGATGGCCTGGTGACGCCGGGCCAGCCGCTCGACGTTGCGGTGCTGGCCGCGAATCATGGAGATGCAGCCGTCCGCGTGCGCGATGTCCGGCTGTCCGGCTTCGCGGCGGCAGGCGCCGCCTGCGGCGACGAGCCGCTGGCTGCCGGCGGGGTGTACCGCTGCGAACGCGCGGTCGGCATTCCGGCCGACGCGGCGGCGACCGGCATCCACTGGACCCACGTCGATGGCGCCGACCGCTACGCGTTCGACGCGGACGCGCCGTTCGGCGCGCCGTTCCGCCCGACACCTTTCCGGGCGACGTTCGACATCGAGCTGGGCGCCGCCCGGATCTCCATCGAGCGGCCGGTCGAGCACCGCTATTCCGGCGACATCTTCGCCGGCGAGAAGCGGATGGAACTGCACGTCGTGCCGCGTTTCGCGGTGTCCATGACGCCGGAGATCGCGGTGGTGCCGGCCGGCGGGGGCAGCCCGCGCGAGGTGCGCGTCACGGTGACCAACACCGCCCCCGAGGCGGCCGCCGGCGAGGTGACGCTGGAGCTGCCGGCCGGCTGGCGGGCGCAGCCGGCGCGGGCGCCCGTGCGGTTCTCGCGCGAGGACGAATCCCGGACGCTGCGCTTCACGGTCACCGCCGGTCCGTCGGTGGCAGCCGCCGGCAGCGAGCACCGGATACGGGCGGTCGTCGAGGAGTCCGGCCGGCGCTACGACCGCGGCTTCCAGGTGGTCGAATACGCCCACACGGCCCGCCGCCACGTGGGCCGGCCCGCAGCCGGCACGTTCAAGGTGATCGACGTGTCCGTAGCGCCGGATCTCGCCGTCGGCTACATCGTGGGCGTCGGCGACGCCGTCCCGCAGGCCATCGAGCAGCTCGGCGTGCGGTTGGAGCTGATCGACGCGGACGAGCTGGCCTGGGGGGACCTGGACCGGTTCGACGTGATCGTCACCGGGGTGCGGGCGTACGAGCGCCGCGAGGATCTGCGCGCCAACAACGACCGGTTGCTCGAGTACGTGGAGAACGGCGGAGTCGCGATCGTCCAGTACAACAAGTTCGAGTTCAACCAGGCGCAGTACGGCCCGCTCCCCGCCGAGGTCAGCCGCAACCGGGTGACCGACGAGCGGGCGCCGGTGCGCGTCATCGCGCAGGACCATCCGGCGTTCGCCTGGCCGAACCGGGTCGGCGCGCAGGCCTGGAGCGGCTGGGTGCAGGAGCGGGGCCTGTACTTCCTGGGCGAGAAGGATCCGGCGTACGTCGACCTGGTCGAGCTCGAAGACTCGTTCGAGTGGAACCCGGGCGTGAAGCGGGGCGCGCTGGTGGAGCTGCAGCACGGCGGCGGGCGCTGGCTGTACGTCGGGCTCGGCCTGTGGCGGCAGCTCCCGGCCGGGACCCCCGGCGCCTACCAGTTGCTGGCCAACCTGCTCAGCTTGGGCGCGGCATCGTTAGATGGGGCTGCGCCCCAAACCCCCGCCAAGCCCTAGCGGGGACCCCTTCGCCCCGCGCCGGGCTTGGCGAGCCGCGCCGTGCGCGGCTTGGAACGGCCGCTAACGTGCCTGCCGTCCCCTTCGTACTTCACCGTTCGGGCGCATTGCGACGCAGGGTTTCACTACGGTCTCCCAGCCACTTGTGCACCTGGTCGAGGACGTCGGCCAGCGCCGCCCGTTGCCGCCTGAGCCGGACGCGGGCCCCGAGCGGGGTCTGCCGCAGCGCGAAGAACGCCCTCACCGTCCGCACCACGGCGCGTTCGCGCTCGTAGGCGGCTATGCCGCCGAACGCCAGCCCCACCACGCCCGCAACGGCCAGCAGTCCGCCGGTGGCACCGGTGCGCCAGGCCGCCAGAGCCCCTATGGCGCCGGCCCAGGCGCTGTAAGCCACGCCACCGGCGCACACCGCCCAGATGCCGCGGCTCTTGAGATCGGGCGCGAAGCGGGTCACCAGCACCGTGAGCTGGTACGGCAGCGCGAAGAACGCCAGGCTCAGCGCGGTGACGGGCAGGAGCACGAGCGCGAGCAGTCCCTCGCGGACCGCGAAGCGGGCGGCTACCGCGAACGGGATGCGGCGGTCGATGTCGTGGTCGCGCAGGCCGAAGCGCGTCAGGCTGGCGTCGTACTCGCCGACGCCGGCGGCGATGTCGGCCAGCCGTTCCGGGGCCCGTTCCCGGAGCTGCGCCATGCCGGCGGCGATCACGCGGCGGCGGATGACGCGCTCGCGGGGGTCGCGCGACACGCCGCGCGCGGCCGTGTAGAGGTGGTCGATGCGCATGACGATAGGCAGGTCGTGGCGCGGCTCGGCCTCGATCATCAGCCGCCGCAGCCGCCGCTCGATCCGGTCGGTCAGCTCCCGCACGGCAGCCTGCTGGTCGGCGGCGTACGCCGCGGCGAGGTCGTCCGTACCGAACGGGCGTCCGAAGAAAACGGTCGCGCGCGACCTGAAGCGGGCCACGTGCTCGAAGTTCAGGCCGACCGGCACGATCGTCACGGGATGCCCGCCGGCCGCGCTGGAGAGCACCATCCGCGCGGCGCCCGTGCGCAGCGGCTCGAGCCGGCCCTCGGAATGGCTGATTCCTTCCGGAAACAGGCAGACCGCCTCGCCCGCGGCGAACGCGGCCTCGACGGCGGCGAACATCTCCACGTTGCGGGACGTGTCCACGCCCGGGTCCATCTTGCGGTACACCGGAATCGCGCCGGAGCCGCGGATCAGCCAGCTCAGTGGATGGCCCGCGAAGAGCGTCGACTTGGCCAGGAAGCGGATGCGGCAGCCCGCCGTGGCCTGGATGAGCGCCGGATCGACCAGCGTGTTCGGATGGTTCGCGAGCAGCAGCAGCGGTCCGGCGGGCAGCGGCTCGCCCACGCGCTCGATGCGATAGAAGGTACGGACCGCGCCGCGGGCCAGCTTCCACACCCAGTCGCTTGGTGCCGGCATCGCTGCTATTCTGGCGCGCTCGTCAACCGGCGGGCGGGGGCGGGTCGGGGAGGGGCAGCCGGCCGGTGTAGATGGCCATGCCTACCACGGCGTCGATGCCCGCCGCGTCGAGCGTGTCTATCTCCGCCTGCGTGGTGATGCCGCCGGCGGCCGTGAGCCGGCGGGTCGTCGCCCGCCGCACCGCCATGATGGCGTCCAGGTCGGTGCCCTGCATCAGGCCTTCGTTATCGACGTGGGTGTAGAGGAACTCGCCGCAGAACGGTTCCAGCGCCCGGGCGGCCTCGACGGCCGTCAGGCCGGCCGCTTCCCGCCACCCCTTCACCACCACCTGACCTCCCCGGCTGTCGACCGCCGCGATGATCCGCTCGGGTCCGATGGCCCCGGCCAGGGCCTCGGCGAAGGCGAGGTCCGGACGGCCTTCCCGGAAGAGCGACGAGCCGACGATGACCGCCGACGCGCCGTAACCGAGCACGGCGCGCGCCCGCGCCACGGTGCGGATGCCGCCGCCGACGCGGCACCGCAGCCGCGGGGCGATCTCCCGCACGATCCCGTCGTTGGTCCCGGATCCCATGGCGGCGTCGAGGTCGATGAGCTGCACGCGCGGGAAACCCCGGAACTTCAACACCCACGCCTCGATGTCGTCGGAGGCGATGGCCGGGCGCTCACCCTGGATGAGCTGCACGACCTGCCCGCCCTTGAGGTCGATGGAGGGGATGAGCATGCAGGCGGATCAGCGGCGGACCGGTACGCCGTGGCTGGCCAGGTGCCGCTTGAGGTCGGCCACCGCGTGCTCCGCGTAGTGGAAGATCGACGCCGCCAGCGCGGCGTGCGCCTTGCCGGCCGTGAAGACGTCGACGAAGTGGTCGAACGTGCCGGCGCCGCCCGACGCGATGACCGGTATCGAGACCGCCTCCGACACGGCCGCGGTCAGCTCGCAGTCGAAGCCGCTCTTGGTGCCGTCGCGGTCGATCGACGTTAGCAGGATCTCGCCGGCGCCGCGGTCGGCCGCCTCCCGCGCCCACTCCACGGCGTCGCGTTCCGTGGCCTGCTGCCCGCTGCGCACGTAGATCCGAAAGGCGCCGCTCTCGCGCTTGGCGTCGATGGCGACGATGACAGCCTGGCTCCCGTAGCGCCGCGCGAGCGCCGTCAACAGCTCGGGCCGGGCGATGGCCGCGGTATTCAGGCTCACCTTGTCGGCGCCGGCCTCGATGGCCGCGTCGGCGTGCGCTTCGTCCTTGATGCCCCCGCCGACGCACAGCGGCAGGAAGATCTCCTGCGCCACCGCGTTGATCGTGCGCGCCAGCGCCTTGCGCTTCTCGATCGTCGCGGTGACGTCCAGAATCACTACCTCGTCGATCCCCTCGCGGTTGTAGCGCCGGGCGAGCGCGCCGGGGTCGCCGGCCGAGCGCAGTCCCTCGAAGTTGATGCCCTTGACGACCTGTCCGTCGCGGACGTCCAGGCAGGCGATGATGCGTTTGGACAGCACCGCTACGCCGCCCGCTCCAAGAAGTTGCGCAGGATGCGCAGGCCCACGTCTCCCGACTTCTCGGGATGGAACTGCACGCCGGCCACGTGACCGCGCTGGACGGCGCTGGCGAAGTCGATGCCGTAGCGGGTAGACGCGACGCAGTCGGCCGTCACCGGCGCTGCGTAGGAATGGGTGAAGTACACCTGGTCGCCCTCGCCGACGCCGTCGAGCAGCCACGAGTCGCGCGTCACGTGCAGGCTGTTCCAGCCCACGTGCGGCACCTTGAAGATGCCGAAGTCGTCGTCGGGGCCGCCGCGGATGAGCGCGCATGTGCCGGGCATGGCGCCCAGCCCCTCGGCGCCGGGAGCTTCCTCGCTGCCCTCGAACAGCCACTGCAGGCCGAGGCAGATTCCCAGCAGCGGCGTCCCGCGCCCGACCGCCCCGGCGATGGCGCCGCGCCATTCAGGGGCGAGGACCGCCGTCGCCTCGAAGTTGCCCACGCCCGGGACGATGACGCCCGTCATGCGGTCCAGGTCGGCCGGTCCGTCCGGTACGCGGAACTCGGCGCCCAGATGCGTGAGCGCCTTGCGGACGGAGGTGAGGTTGCCGGCGCCGTAGTCGATCAGCGCAATCATGGTCCGGGCCGCCCCTACCCTACAGGAGTCCCTTGGTGCTGGGCAGCAGCGCGCCGAGCTGCGGGTCGCGGGAGCAGGCCACGCGCAGTGCGCGGGCGAACGCCTTGAAGACGGCCTCGACCTTGTGGTGGCTCGACCGGCCGTAGAGCACCTTCAGGTGCACGTTGGCGCGGGCGCCCTGCGCGAACCCCTCGAAGAAGTCGGTGACGAGCTCGGTCTGCAGGTCGCCGACCAGCCGCGCCCTAACGCGCAGATCGACGACCGCGTGCGTCCGGCCGCTGAAGTCGATGGCCGCCACGGCCAGCGTCTCGTCCATCGGCATGACGAAGTAGCCCGCCCGGTTGATGCCCTGCCTCGTGCCGAGCGCCTTGTCGACCGCCTCGCCCAGCGCGATGCCGACGTCCTCCACGGTGTGGTGCTGGTCGACGTCCAGATCGCCCTCGGCCGCCAGCCTGAGGTCCATGACGCCGTGCCGCGCGGCCAGCTCCAGCATGTGATCCAGGAAGCGGATGCCGGTCCGCACGTCGTAGCGCCCCTGCCCGTCCAGATCGAGCCGGAGCTTGATGGCCGTCTCGCGCGTGCGCCTGTCGATCAGTCCTTCGCGCACGATTTCCTCACCGCAGCCTGACCGCGATCGACGCGGCGTGGGCCACCAGCCCCTCGGCGTTGGCCAGCGAAATGGCGGTCGGCGCCAGGCGCCGCAGTCCGTCGCCGCTCAGGTGCTGCACGCTGCTGACGCGCACGAAGTCGGCGGCGCTCAGGCCGCCCCGGAAGCGGGCCGCGCCGCCGGTCGGCAGGACATGGTTCGAGCCGGTCGCGTAGTCCCCGGCCGCCTGCGCCCCGTACGGACCGACGAAGACGGTACCGGCGCGCGTCAGCGCGTGCGCCGTGCGCTCGTCGTCGCATACGGCGTGCTCCGGCGCGACGGCGTTGGCCAGCTCGACCGCCTGCGCGAGGTCGCGCGTCACGACGGCGCCGCCGTGCTGCTCGATCGACTGCCGCGCCGCCGGGTGGTATTCCAACTGGCGGTCCACCTCCCGCGCCACCGCGCGCGCCAGCTCGCGGCTCGGCGTCAGCAGCAGGGCCCGCGCGTCGGGGTCGTGCTCGGCCTGCGCCACGAGGTCGGCCGCAATCCAGCTCGCGTTGCCGCCCTCCGCCACGATCACGATCTCGGTGGGCCCCGCGAAGAAGTCGATCGGGCAGTCGGCGGCGACGTGCGCCTTGGCCGCCGCGACGTAGGCGTTGCCGGGGCCGACGATCTTGTCGACGTGCGGCACGGTCCGCGTGCCGTAAGCCAGAGCGGCGACCGCGTGCGCGCCGCCGATCCGGAACAGGCGCGAGACGCCCGCCTCGAGCGCCGCGGCGCAGACGGACGGATCCGGCCGCGGGCAGACGGCGACCACCTCCTCCACGCCGGCCACGCGGGCAGGGACCGCCGTCATCAGCAGCGACGACGGCAGCGGGTAGCGTCCGCCAGGCACGTAGCAGCCGACGCGCGCAAGCGGCGTCACGCGCTGCTCGACGACCACGCCCGGCACGGTGGCGGCCCGCCACTGCTTCGGCACCTGCCGCCTGGCGATGCGCCGGATGTGCACCGCGGCGCGCGCGACCGCGCGCCGCACCGCGGCCGGCTCCTCGGCGGCGCTGTCGCTGATCTCCTCGCGGGTCAGCTCCAGCGATCCGCGCAGCTTGTCGAAGCGGCGGGCGTATTCGCGCAGCGCGCGGTCGCCGCGCTGCCTGACGTCCTCGACGATTCCCGCGGCCTGCGCGGCAACCGCCGGGTCGGCAGTCTGGCTGCGGTCGAGCAACTGCCGGCGCGCACGTGCGTTGGTAGCGGAAACGACCTTCATCGCCGTTACCTACAACACGACCTTGTTCAGCGGGTACTCCACGATGCCGTGGCCGCCGGCCGCCTTCAGCTTCGGGATCAACTCGCGCACCTCGCGCTCTTCGAGCACCGTCGTAATCGAAACCCATTCGCCGTCGCTCAGCGGCGCCACCGTCGGCCGCTGCAGCGCCGGCAGCAGCGCCACCACGGCGTCCACCTCGTCGCGCCGGGCGTTGAGCATCAGGCCGACGCGGTCCTGCGCCTCGATGCCGGCCCTCAGGAGCAGCGCGATGTTGTCCAGCTTGCCGCGCTTCCACTCGTCCGCGAGGGTGCGCTCGTTGGCGATCAACTGCGGATTCGAGGTCATGACGGTGTCGATGATGCGCAGGTGGTTGGCGCGCAGCGTCGATCCGGTCTCGGTGGCTTCGACGATGGCGTCCGCGAGTTGCGGCGGCTTCACCTCCGTCGCGCCCCACGAGAACTCCACGTTGACGTTCATGTTGCGCTGCGCGAAGTACGCCTCGGTCACGCGGACCAGCTCGGTGGCGACGGTGCCGCCCTCCAGGTCCTCGACGGTCCGGAAGCGCGACTCCTCGGGCACGGCCAGCACCCAGCGCACCTTGCGGAAGCTCTGCTTGGAATAGACCAGGTCGGCGATGGGCGTCACCCCGTCGCCGGTCGCCGCCAGGTGCTCCGCTATCCAGTCCTGCCCGGTCAGGCCGGCATCGACCGCCTCGTCCGCGACGTAGCGCGCCATCTCCTGCGCCCGGATCAGGGTGCACTCGATCTCCGGGTCGTCGATGGCGGGGAAGTACGACCGCGGGCTGGCGTATATGTTGAATCCGGCCCGCGCGAACAGCTCGATTGTCGAGTCCTGCAGCGAGCCTTTCGGCAGTCCCAGTCTCAGCTTCATGGCGGCCTTACCCCGCGTCTTCCAGTTCCCGGGAGAAGCAGGAGCGGGTGCCGGTGTGGCACACGTTGCCCGCGCCGAGGCGCCGCACGCGCACCAGCACGGTGTCGTCGTCGCAGTCGGTCAGCATCCTGACCACCTGCAGCCGGTTGCCGGAGGTCTCGCCCTTCATCCAGAGCGTGTTGCGCGTGCGGCTGAAGAAAGTGGCGAAGCCCGACGCGAACGTGCGGCGGAGCGCCTCCTCGTTCATGAAGCCGACCATCAACACCTCGTCGCTCTCGTCGTCCTGCACCACGGCCGGGATCAGGCCGTCGAGCTTGTCGAAATTCATATCCATTTTGCCGCCTTCAACAAAAAAGCCCCGCCGGAAGATCGGCGAGGCGGAGTCTTGCGCCTGACGTGCTCGGTGTCGTGTCTATGTCACGCAAGCCGCCCGCGTCCGCCCTGCCGCGGCAGATGATGATGGCGCGCATGGTGGCCGGCGAGCTGCATGATGGGCGTACCCTAGCGCAGCCGCCGAAATGCTGTCAACCGACTCCTTCCTCGTTGCTCGCATATACTCGGACAGGGAGGCCTTGAAGATGCAGAAGCACCTGTTCGGCGCGGTGCTGGCGATGACGATGGCGCTGGGCGCGCCGCTGTCGGCCCAGGACGATCTGGCGGACGCGCGGGCGGCGCTGGACGAGTACTTCCGCGCCTTCAACGCCGAGGACAACGACGCGCTGGCGGCGATCAGCAACTTCCCGCGCGTCAGCATCGGGCGCAACGGCCAGGTCGTGGTGCGCGAGGAGCCGGCCGCCATCGAGACCGACTTCCTGCTGCTGCGGCAGGTCGAGGGCTGGGACCACAGCACGCTCGATCTCGTGGAGGCCGTGCAGGCGTCGCCGGACGCGGTGCACTTCAAGGTCGTGTTCAGCCGGCGCAAGGTCGACGGCGCCGCCTACCGCACCGTGCCCGGACTGTTCGTGATGACGAAGCAGGACGGCGAGTGGGGGCTGACGCTGCAGTCGATACTGCCGGCCACGTTCCAGGAACAGTGACCGCTAGCGGATGCCGACCCCGATCACGGTGAACAGCAGGTAGCAGGTCAGGCCTCCGACCACCGTCATCGAGAAGCCCCACGCCATCAGCTTGTTGAACAGCGCCCGGCTGTCCTCCTTCGCCGGCGCGGCCGCCATGCACAGCGCGCCGAGCGTGGAGAGCGGCGACACGTCCACCAGGTGTCCGCCCACGTTCATGGAGGACGCGATGGCCAGCGGCGCCACGCCGCCGAGCTGCTCGGAGAGCCCCGGCACCGTCGGCAGGAAGGCGGGCAGCACGACGCCGGAAGTGCTGCTGTAGATGGACACGAAGCCGGTGGAGAAGGCGATGATGCCGGTCACCGTCTCGGGCGTCGACATGCCGGCCAGCAGCCGCGTGAACAGGTCGAGGCCGCCGGTCACCTGCAGGACCGAGATCAGGACGGTCACCCCGCACACCATCATGATCACGCGCCACGGCATGATCTTCACGGCCTCGAGCTCGTCCCCCGCCCTCAGCAGCGAGAGCAGCACGGCGCCGCCGAACGCGCCCAGCCCTACGTGCACGTCGAAGAACACGACGCTCGTCACCAGCGTGCCGATGACGGCCAACGTGATCAGTTGCGAGCGGTTGAAGCCGTCACCGGCCTGATCCTCGCCGCTGTCGTCTCCCGTGCCCGAGGGGACCTCTACGGCGCCGGCGTGATACCGGCGCAGCAGCCGCCAGCCGCCGAACAGGAAGTACGCCGTGAATGCGATCACGACGTGCGCCATCATGTTGTTCAGGTAGGTCAGCGTCTCGAACCCGCCGAGCCCGATGTCGGCCATCACGCCGTTGACGATCACGCCGGTCGGCGCGATCGGCGACAGCGAGCCGGCGTTCGCGCCGTTGCCCACCATGATTGCCATCAGGAACGCGGGCACGCCGACCTGCCCCGCCACGGCCATCCCCATCGGCGCAATCAGCGCCACGGTCGCGATGTTGCCGGGGCCGATGGACGCGATCACGAACGAGAGGGCGAAGAACATCATCGGCATCACGCCGACGTTGCCGCGGCACAACACCACCGCGTTGCGCGCGATCCGCTCCAGCGTGCCGTTCGCCTGCGCCTGCGAGAAGAGCAGGGTCACGCCGGCCAGCGTCAGGAACAGGCTGGTCGGAAAGCCGGACATCACCTCGCGGGGCGACATCCCGGCCACGTACACGCCGACCACCCAGGCGAGGGCGATGGCGAGGAACCCCACGTGCAGCCGGATGGTGCAACTGACGAGGATGGCGACTGCCAGGGCGCCGAGCGAGGCGACGGCCGCATCCATGCGCGGCGAGTATATCTCACGGGCTCGGGTACACTGGCCGCATGCCGGATGACGTGGTGTCGCTGTTCAGCGATACCGGGACCAGGCCGACGGCCGCGATGCGGGCGGCGATGGCGGCGGCCGACGTGGGCGACGAGCAGGAGGGCCAGGACCCCACGGTCAACCGGCTGCAGGAACGGGTGGCCTCGTTGCTCGGCAAGGAGGCGGCGCTCTGGTTTCCAAGCGGCACCATGTGCAACCTGGTGGCGGTGAAGGCGCACACGCAGCCGGGCGACGTCGTGGTCGCCGAGGCCCGGGCGCACGTCGTGCGGGCGGAGTCGGGCGGCGCGGCGCTGGCGTCCGGCGTGCTGGTGGAGCCGATCCGCACGGAGCGCGGCATCTTCACGGCGGAAGAGCTCGCGGCGGCGTTCGCACGCATCAACACGGTGCCGGCGCCGTGGGGGGCGCCGGCAGGGCTGGTGTGCGTGGAGCAGACGCACAACCTGGGCGGCGGATCGGTCTGGCCGCTCGATGCGCTGGATGCGGTCGCGGCCGGCGCGGCGCGGCACGGCGTGCCGGTCCACATGGACGGCGCGCGGCTGCTGAACGCGAGCGCGGCCTCGGGCGTGCCCGCCGCGGCGTTCGCGGCGCGCGCGGACAGCGTCTGGCTGGATTTCACCAAGGGCCTCGGCGCCCCCATCGGGGCCGTAATGGCCGGAAGCCGCGAGTTTCTCGCCCGGGCCCGGCGCTACAAGCAGTTGTTCGGCGGCGGGATGCGCCAGGCCGGGATTGCCGCCGCCGGCTGCCTGCACGCCCTCGACCACCACGTCGAGCGGCTGGCGGCCGATCACGAGCTGGCGCGGCGGCTGGCGCGCGGACTCGCGCAGATCGACGGCATTCGTCTCGGGACGCCGGTTCCGGAGACCAACATCGTGTTCTTCGACGCCGGCGGACTCGGGTTGGACACCGCGGCAATGGCGGCGCGGCTGGCGGGGTCCGGTGTCCGCGTCAGCGCCGTCGGCGGCTGGCTCCGGGCGGTGACGCACCTCGACGTGTCGGAGGCGGGCATCGACCGGGTGCTCTCCGCGGTCCGGGACATCGCCCGTTCATGCTGAGCGTCCGGGTCCCCAAGCCGCGCACAGCGCGGCTCGGCAAGCCCGGCGCGGGGCTATGGGGCCCCGCCAGGGCTTGCCGGGGGTTCGGGGCGCAGCCCCGATTTGGCAAGGCTGTACTTGACAACACCCGCGAGCGGTGACAGAGTTGACGGACCGCGTCCGGTTACGGGCGCGGGTATTTGCCTTGGAGGTAGCGATGCGGCGTTTGATGTTGGTTTTGACGGCGATGGCGGTTGTTGCGGCGGCGCCGGCGCTGGCGGCAGAGATGACCGTCACGGGCGAGCTCGTCGACCATGCCTGCTACACGAAGCGGGGCGCGGAGGACGGATCGGGTTCGGGCCATGCCGCGTGCGCGAAGAAGTGCGCCATGGGCGGACAGCCGGTCGCGCTCGTCACGGCGGACGGCGATATCTACATGCTGGCCGGTGGGGTCACCGCGGACAACAACGCCGCGCTGGCGAACCACATGAGCCACACGGTGGAGATCACCGGCGACGTCACCGAGTCCGGCGGGGTGAAGACCATCACCACCGACGCGGTGAAGCACATCTCCGCCGACTAACGTTAGATGGGGCTTCGCCCCAAACCCCCGGCGGCTGCTAGCGGGGACCCCGTTGCCCCGCGCCGCGCCGCCGGGCCGCGCCGTGCGCGGCTTGGGGACTGCTGCGTTGGTCGCTGGCAGTCCCCTCCGTATTCCACCTGTGAGGGTGGGTGCGGTCGTTCCGCGTCGTCAGATGGAGTTGCGCCTCGGCTCGGTGGCCGCAGCCTGCAGCAACTCCCACGCTCTCGCCACGTGGCGCTCCCGCGTCCGGATGTGGCCCACCGCCAGCCGCAGCGCGTAGCGGCCGTCTATCCGCGTATGCGACAGGAACACCTCGCCTGACGCGTTGACCTTCTCGAGCACGCGCGCGTTCAACTCGTCCAGGCGGTCGTCGTTCCCGCCGCCAGCACCATCCGCGTAACCGGGAGGGCGCGCCCGGAAGCAGACCACGCTCAGCGGCACGGGCGCCAGCCGCTCGAACTGCCCGCTCGCGTCCACCCACTCCGCGAACAACCGCGCCAGGCGCATGTGCTCCGCCAGGCGGGCCTGCAGGCCGGCGGACCCGAAATAGCGCAGCACCGCCCACAGCTTGAGCGCCCGGAAGCGCCGGCCGAGCTGCACGCCGGTGTCCATAAGGTTCTTCACCTGCCCGGCCTCGGGCGTGCTCAGGTAGTCGGGCGTCAGCGCGAACGCCGCGCGCACCAGGTCCATGCGGCGCGAGTAGAACGCGCTCAGGTCGAACGGTGTGAACAGCCACTTGTGCGGGTTCGTGACCACGGAATCGGCGCGGGCGCTGCCGTCCATGACGCCGGCGGTCTCCGGGACGAGGGCTGCGGCCCCGGCGTACGCCGCGTCTACGTGCAGCCAGATCCGCTCGGCCTCGCACACGTCGGCGATGTGTCCCACGGGATCGATGCTGGTCGTCGAGGTCGTGCCGACGGTCGCCACTACGGCCACCGGTTTCCGGCCTGCGGCGCGGTCCTCGGCGACGGCCGCGCGCAGCGCGTCCGGCCGCATGCGGAACTTGTCGTCCACAGCTATGCGGCGCAGGGCGCGCTGGCCCAGGCCGAGGGTCATCACCGCCTTGTCGATCGACGAATGGGCCTGCTCGGACGCGTACACGCGGCACGGCGGCAGGTCGCGGCCCGCGAGCCCCTCGACGCGGACGTCCGGCACGGCCGCCTCGCGGGCGGCCGCCAGCGCGTGGAGGCTGGCGACGGAGGCGGTGTCGTAGATCACGCCTTCGAATGCCGGCGGCAACCCGAGCAGTTGCCGCAGCCAGCCGAGCGCCACCTCCTCCAGCTCGGTGGCCGCCGGCGACGTGCGCCAGAGCATCGCCTGGACGTTCAGCGCGCCGATCAGCAACTCCGCCAGCACCCCGGGCGCACTGCCGGAAATGGCGAAGTAGGCGAAGAAGCCGGGATGGTTCCAGTGCGTGATTCCGGGCAGCAGGATCCGTTCGAAGTCGGCGAAGATCGCGTCGAACGGCGCGCCGGACGCCGGCGGTCCCTGCGGCAGTTGCGCGCGGATCTCCCCCGGCCGGGAGCGGGAGAGCACGGGGTAGCGGTCGTCCTGATTGAGATAGGCCGCGATCCAGTCGACGAGGTCGCGGCCGTGGCGCCGGAACTCGTCCGGCGTCATGTCGCCGAGGGGATCCGGCCGCTCAGGCGCCATCCCGCACGTAGGCGAGCGCGAACTCCCTGAGGCCTTCCGAGCGGAGCCCGATCGTCTCGGCCTCGGCGAGCGCGTCGTCCACGTTCCAGCCGTCCTGCTTCACGCGCTTGATCAGCCACATCGCCCCGACGCGGTTGGCCGAGCCGCAGTGGATGAACGCCGGCTGATTGGCCGGATCGCCGATGGTCGCGAGGAACGTTTCCGCCACTTCCGCGCTCGGCTCGCGGAACGGGATGTGGTGGTAGCGCAGCCCCGCCGCCTCGGCGGCCGCCTGTCCCGCATCGACCGTCGCGCCCCGTTCGCCGGTGGTGCGGAAGTTGATGATCGACGCGAATCCGCGGGCCCTGATCTCGGCCATCGCCTCCGGCGGCGTCGCGCCCGCGCAGGCGACGGTCGCGTCCACGCGCGTGTAGTTGACCACGCCCTCCGGGCCCTCTTCGGCCGGCGGCGCGGC
>JAJEEU010000077.1 GCA_022820825.1 Vicinamibacteria bacterium | reverse complement strand
CACCTGCAGCGGCGCGTAGCGCGAGAGCGGCGGCAGGACTCTGCTGTCCGGAGTGAAGAACGCGGTGAGCGGCAGCTCGTGCGGCGTCGCCTGCGCCGCCGGGGGCGGCCGGCCGGACGCGATGTCCGCGGCGAGCTCCGCGAGCGCGGGCTCGAACTCGGCGCCCAGGATGTGCCCCACGCCGAGCGACCGCAGCCACGCCGCGTTGAGCGGCGCGTACAGCCCGTAGCAGCAAACCTCGGCGTCCGGCCAGGTTCGCCGCACCTGCTCCAGCACCGGCACGGCCAGGCGCGTTGCCGTGTGCATGGGGAGATGAAACGCCACGAGGGCGGGCGGGACGCCCGCGGCGTCGAACGGCTGACGCGACAGGTCGAGGCAGGCGACATCCAGACCCGCGTCGCGCAGCCACGCGGCGGGCGACGCGAGGCCGAAGGGCTGGCGTCCGAGATCGTAGGTGGAGATCAGGAGCACCCGCACAGGTCTTGCTCCCCGGGAGTTCTAGCAGCCCTTGGCGCAACCCCGCGTCGCACAGAGAGCGGTGAGGCGCGTGGCTGGCAAGGCGTGAAGAGCGAGCATATTCGAAAATATGTGAGCGATGAACAACGCAGTCCAGGCGCGATGCATCGCCGCTCGAATGCAGTGGGGTTGCGCCATGGGCTGCTTAGTCGACGCCGGCCGCGAGACGCCGCACCGGGCCGCTCAGGACCCCCAGCAGAAGGCCGGCCCCCACGGCGATGAGTCCGACGGTGCCGAACAGTTGCGGCAACGGCAGGCTCTCGATCAGTCCCGCCACCAGCCCGGCGAGCAAGCTGCCGAGCGCCGACGCCATGAACCAGATCCCCATCATCTGGCCCACCAGGCGCTTCGGCGAGAGCTTCGTAATGCTGCTCAGGCCGACGGGGCTGAGGCACAACTCCCCGGTCGTGTGGAAGAAATAGGTCACGACCAGCCACATCGGACTGACGCCGCCGCCCGCCGCGGCGTACGTGCTGCCCCAGGCGAGCACCAGGAAGCCGACGCCGAGCTGTGCGAGCCCCAGCGCGAACTTGACCGGGATGGACGGATTGCGCGCGCCCAGCGCCAGCCACAGGGATCCGAACAGCGGCGCCAGCAGCACGATGAACAGCGGGTTGACGGACTGCAGCCAACTGGCCGGCGCCTCCCAGCCGAGCACGTTGCGATCCGTGAGCCGCTCGGCGAACAGGTTCATCGACGAGCCGGCCTGCTCGAAGCCGGACCAGAAGACCGCCGCCGCCACGAACAGCACCGGGATGACGGCCACGCGCCGCCGCTCCTCCTGGTCCAGTCCCCCCAGCAGGAACACGTACGCGAAGTACAGGATCACGAGGACGGTGATGATGACGCCCGCCGCCCGGGCGACGCCCACTATGGACAGCGCCAGCAGGCCGGCGGCCTGCAGCGCGAGCAGCAGCAGCGCCAGCCCCGCCAACACCGCCGTGCCGATCCACAACGCGCGCAGCGCCTGGGCGCGCCCGGCGGCCTCGCGCCCGTGCAGGCGCCCGGCGTCACCGAGGTGCCGCCAGCCCCAGACGTACTGCGCCACGCCCAGCAGCATGCCCACGCCGGCCGCGCCGAAACCGAGGTGCCAGTCGATCCCCTCGCCCAGGTAGCCGCAGATGACGGGGCCGCCGAAGGCGCCGATGTTGATCCCCATGTAGTAGATGGAGAACCCGGCGTCGCGGCGGGCGCCGCCCTCGGGGTACAGGTCGGCGACGATGGCGCTGATGTTCGGCTTGAGCAGTCCCGTGCCGATCACGATCAGCGCCAGGCCGAGATAGAACGCGGGCAGCGTCGGCACGGCCAGCGCGAAGTGTCCGGCGGCGATGACGATGCCGCCGTACAGCACCGCGTTGCGCTGGCCCATCAGCCGGTCGGCGATCCAGCCGCCGGGCAGGGCCACCGCGTAGACCGAGAACGTGTAGAGCCCGTATATGGCCGTGGCGGTCGTGTCGGTCATGCCGAGCCCGCCGCGCACGGCGAGCTCCGTCATGAAGAGGACGAGCAGCGCCCGCATCCCGTAGTAGCTGAACCGCTCCCACAGTTCCGTGAAGAACAGCGTCGACAGGCCGCGCGGATGCCCGAACCACTCGGCGCCGGTCGACTGCGGAACGGTAGCTGCCATGGGGGCGCCTAATGATAGCGCGCCGCGCCGTGCCGGCGGCCGCGGCAGAGGCGCGGTGGGAAACGCGGGCTAGAATGCCGCGATGGACGACTTCGTGCCCGCCCGGCGCGCCGCGGGCGGCCACCGCATGACGCTGTTCACGTGGGCCAGCGCGCGCTCGTTTCCGTCGCTGCCGCCGCCGCTGCCGCGCTACTTCGACGTCGCCTCCGACGCGCGGGTGCTGGCCCGCTGCCACTGGCAGCCCGACCCGCCGGCGCACCCGACGCTGCTCGCCCTGCACGGCCTCGAAGGCTCGAGCGAGGCCCACTACATGCGCGGGCTGGCGGACAAGGCGTTCGCACACGGCTTCAACGTGGTGCTGCTGAACCAGCGCAACTGCGGCGGGACCGAGCATCTCTCCACCGGCCTCTACCATTCGGGGCTGACCGGCGATCCCCGGGCGGTCATCCGCGAGCTCACCGGCCTCGACCGTCTCTCCTCCATCGCGGTGGTGGGCTACTCGCTCGGCGGCAACGTCGCGCTGAAGCTGGCGGGCGACTACGGCGCCGGCGCGCCGCCCGCGCTGCGCTCGATCTGCGCCGTCTCGCCCACGATGGATCTGGCGCGCTGCGTGGAGGCGCTGGAGCGGCGCGGCAACGTGCTGTACGAATGGAACTTCGTCCGCAATCTCAAGCGGCGCATGCGGCGCAAGGCGCGGCTGCTCCCGGGCCGCTTCGACCTGCGCCCGCTGCCCGCCGTGCGCACCGTGCGCGCGTTCGACGAGGCGTTCACGGCCCCGCACCACGGCTTCCGCGACGCCGGCGACTACTACTACCGCGCCAGCAGCCTGCGCGTGGCCGAGCGCATCGCGGTCCCGACGCTCGTCATCAGCGCCGACGACGACCCGTTCGTCCCGGCGGCGCAGTTCCGCGACCCCGCGCTTGCCGCCAACCCGCGCGTACGGGTGGTAATCACGCGCGGCGGCGGCCACTGCGGCTTCTTCGCCGAGCCGGAGGGCGGGTTCGACGGATTCTGGGCGGAGCGGACGGCCGTGGCCTTCGCCGCCCGCCACTGCGCGGTTTAATCGAGATCGAAATCGCGGGTCGGGCGAACGACCGGTTCCTTGCGCGCCTGCTTGAGCGCCTCCTCGAAGCGCTTCGACAACGCGGCGCCGCGCCCCTTCTCGTCGGCGACCGACTGCTTGAAGATGGCTTCGCGGCGGGCGGCTTCCTCCGCCAGGATGCGCTGCGCGTGGTCGATCTGCGGCTTGTCCTCGCGCTCCGGCTCGCGGTGCGAGACGATCCGCCGCAGGTTCAGGTCGAAAACGAGCGCCGCCCCGCAGCAGGGGCATTCCAGCTCGATCTCGGAAGAGAGCGTGGACATGGCTTGGGGCCTGCCCCGGGGCTCCTAGCCCTCTTCTTCGTACTCCCCTTCGGCGGGCGGAAGGACGCGCGTCGACGGCCGCAACGCCTCGCGGTAGTCGTACACGGGCAGGCCCTGCACGTGCAGCGAGAGGCGGCAGCCCGAAGCCTTGCGGTCGATGATCACGGCGACCGGACTGCCCTCGACTCCATCGCGGAACCGGAGCTGGCAGCCGCAGGAAAGACGCGCGCGGGAGAAGCCCTTCATGACGAGGGCATCATACTACACCGCGTCCGGCGGCGTAACCGGCCGGACCGGCGCGGATGCTACAGGAGGGACTCGAGCGCCAGCTCCAGCTCGTCCTTGCTGGCGATGCCCATGTGGGTCTTGCAGAGCGTGCCCTCGCGATCGATCCAGAAGCTGACGGGGAGTCCCCAGATGGGACCGTACGCCTCCTGGAACTCGTCCTCCCCCAGCCCGACGAGAAACGGGTAGTTGACGCCGAGGTCCTCGGCGAAGGGACGCATCTGCTCCGGGGTGTCGTCGACCGACAGGCCGAGCACCTGGAACCCCTGGTCGCCGTACTCGTCCTGCAGCTCGATGAACGCCGGAATCTCGATCTTGCACGGCCCGCACCACGTCGCCCAGAAGTTGAGCAGAATCACCTTGCCCTTCAGCGACGCAAGGTCGAGCTCGTCGCCGTTCATGTCGGCGAGCGTGTAGTCCAGCGGCGCCGGACGGGCGTCGTCGTCACACTCCGCGGCGCCAGCGCCGGCTTCCGCGACGGCCTCCCCCCCGGCCGCTGCGCCGGACGGCTCCTCCGCCGGCGCCGCCACGTTCAGGCTACGCACCGCCGGCAACGTGAGCAGGGCGAGCGCCGCGCAGGCGACCGCCGCGAGTATCCACTGCCTTCCCATGATCGTTCCTCGCTGAAATTCCGTTCCGGGCCGTCAGTCCACCGCCTGCCGGACGTAACGCGCGACCTGTCCGATGTCGACCGGCCCGCGCTCGGCGACCAGCACGTAGCCGTGGTCGTCGCCGGGCCAGACTACCGCGTCATGATTGATGATCTCAAGCAACTGCTCGCCGTGCGCCCCGTCCGGCACGATGAACAGCGACACCGGATGGCCGCGCCAGTGGCAGAGGACATGGCCTATGCCGCCGTGCTCGTAGCTGCATTCGCGCACGTCCAGCACGTCGAAGTCGGAAGACTCCACGGGCAGCGCCACGTCCGACCCGATGATGCCGGCCAGTTGCACGCGCGCCTCCCGATCGCCGAATTCGGGCCGCGCGGCGGGGTCGGCCAGGAAGCACTTGTCGTGGTCGATTGCAAGCTGCGCGACGAGCGCGCCGACGGCCGGGTTCTGGCCGGCCATGAAGAGCGCGCCCGCGGCGAGCAGCACGGTCGCCGCGAGCGACAGCGGCACCCACCGGACGCCGGCCGGCGCGGCAGCCGGCGCGGC
>JAJEEU010000085.1 GCA_022820825.1 Vicinamibacteria bacterium | reverse complement strand
CGCACGGGCGGCCTGACCGACCGTGGCGCACTCGCCGTCCGCCCGCCGTCTCCGCCCCGCGCCCGTGCGCGCGCCCGCTGCGGCTCGCCGAACGCGACGTCGGGGACGCCAACCGCCGCCATCCCCAGGACCACGCTTGCCAGCAAGATCGCTCTCCGCATGATCAACTCCTTGCATGCGCCTGCCCGCGCTCGGGGCAGGTCGCCATTCTAGGAAGCAAGCCGCGTGCCAGGGGTTTGCCGTGCGGCCGCATGTAACAATAAGGACATGAACGTGCTGCGCGGCAGACCTGTTGTAGCCGGAAGTGGTCGGCGGTGTCCCTTGCGGAGCACGGCGGCCGTCCTGCTGGCCCTGCTGGCCGGGGCGTGCGCCGGCGGGCAGGGCGACGACGTCTTCCCGTTCCCGGTTTCCGTGTTCGAGCTCGACAACGGCCTGAAGGTGGTGGCCGTGGAGTACGACAGCCCCGGCATCGTGGCCTACTACACGGTGGTGCGGGCCGGCTCGCGCAACGAGGTGGAGCCAGGCTTCTCGGGCTACGCCCACTTCTTCGAGCACATGATGTTCCGCGGCACCGAGCGCTATTCGACCGACGCCTACAACGCGGTCATCAAGCGCATGGGGGCCGACTCGAACGCCTTCACCACCAACGACTGGACCGCCTATCACTTCGTGGCCAGCGCCGACGCGCTCGAAACCATCATGGAGATAGAGTCGGACCGCTTCCTCAACCTGCAGTACACGGAGGAAGACTTCCGGACCGAGGCCGGCGCCATTCTCGGCGAGTACAACCTCAACTTCTCGAACCCGGTGGCGCTGCTCCAGGAGCGCCTGCGCGCGCGGGCCTTCCGCTTCCATCCGTACGGCCACACGACGCTCGGCCTGCTGGAGGACATCCAGGCCATGCCGGACAACTACGACTACAGCCTGGAGTTCTACGACCGCTACTACCGGCCGAACAACAGCATCATCGTCGTGGTGGGCGACGTGGATCCCGTGGAGCTGCAGCGGCTCGCGGAGCAGTACTACGGCGCCTGGGAGCCGGGCGACTACGAGCCGCTGATCCCGGTGGAGCCGCCGCAGACGCGCCCGCGCAGCGACAGCGTCACCTGGCCGAACCCGACCCTGCCGTTCCTCATGATCGGCTACCACTCGCCGGCGTTCTCCGACCAGACGATCGACATGCCGGCGCTCGACGTGCTGTCGCAACTGCTGTTCGGGGAGACCGCGCCGCTCTACCGCCAGCTCTACCTGGAGGAGCAGGTGGTCGACGTGCTCTCGGGCGGCGCGCTCGACAGCCGCGACGGCGGGTTGTTCAGCATCATCGCGCGCATCACCGACCCCGGCCGGATCGACTACGTGCGCGACGCCATCATCGCCGGCATCGACCGCTTCAAGGCGGAGCCGGTCGACGCGCAGGTGCTGGCCGCCACGAAGTCCCACATGCGCTACCAGTTCGCGCTCGGGCTCGACAACCCCGGGGGAGTGGCGCGCACGCTGGCCCACTACCTGCAGCTTACCGCCGACCCGGAGACGGTCAACCGGGTGTACCGGCTGTACGACGCGGTGACGCCGGACGACATCCAGCACGTCGCCGTGACGTACTTCCCGGAGACGAACCGCACGGACGTCACGCTGACGCAGGCCGCTCCCGATGCGGACGGCGAGGAGGCGGGGCAATGAGGCCGCGCGGACTGCTCGCCGCGCTTCTGGCGGCGGTGGTGCTGATGGCCACGGCCTGCGCATCGCCGCCAGAGCCGCCAAAGCCAACCGACGAATCCACGGCGTCGGCGGCGGCGGTGGGCTTCCAAGCACCCGACTCGCCGATCGTCAACCTGCGCATCGTCTTCCGTACCGGCTCGATCGACGATCCGCCCGGGCTGCACGGGCTGAACGCCCTGACGGCGCTGATGATCGGCGCGGGCGGCACGGAGACGCTCGGCTACGACGAGCTCGCGGAGACGCTGTACCCCTGGTCGGCCTCCATCTCCGCGCAGTCCGACAAGGAGGTGACCACCGTCACCGGCCGCGTCCACCGCGACCACCTGGAGCCGTTCTACGCGATCTTCCGCGACCTGATCGTCGCGCCGCGCTTCGATCCGGCCGACTTCGAGCGCAACCGCGACCGGCTGCGCAACGCCGTCGTGTCCACGCTGCGCGGCAACGACGACGAGGAGCTGGGCAAGGAGGCGCTGAACGCGCTGCTGTACCGCGGGCACCCGTACGAGGCGCCCACCATGGGGACCGAGCTGGGCCTGGAGGCGATCACGCTCGACGACGTGCGCGAGTTCCACGCGCGGCGCTACACGCGCGGCAACTTCCTGGCGGGCGCCGGCGGGGGCTATCCGGAGGGCTTCCTCGCGCGCGTCGAGGCCGACCTGCGCGACAGCCTGCCGGAGGCCGCCGCGGAGCAGGTCGAGCTGCCGGCGCCGCGGGTGCTGGAGGGCGTGGAGCTGCTGGTCGTGGAGAAGGAGGCGATCGCCACGGCCATCTCCATAGGCTTCCCGATCGGCGTGACGCGCGCGGACGACGACTTCTATCCGCTGCTGGTGGCCAACTCGTACTTCGGCGAGCACCGCACGTTCAACGGCCTGCTGATGAACGTGATGCGCGGCCAGCGCGGCCTCAACTACGGGGACTACTCCTACATCGAGAACTTCATCCAGGCGGGCGGCTCGCGCATGCCCGTGCCGAACATCCCGCGGCGGCAGCAGTTCTTCAGCATCTGGATCCGTCCGGTGCCGCACCACAACGCCCACTTCGCGCTGCGCCAGGCGCTGCGCGAGCTGCAGCGGCTGGTGGAGGAGGGGCTGAGCCGGGAGGACTTCGAGGCGACGCGCGACTTCCTGCTCAACTACTCGCAGCTCTACGTGCAGACGACGGGCCGCCGCCTCGGCTACCTGATGGACGCCCGCTTCTACGACACCGGCTTCCTGGTGGACGAGATCCGCGCGCGCCTGCCCGCGCTCACCGTGGACGACGTGAACAGCGCGGTCCGCCGCCACCTGCGCTTCGACGACCTGGGCGTGGCCGCGGTCACGTCGAACGCCGGGGAGTTCGTCGAGCGCCTGCTGGCGGGCGAGCCGTCGCCGCCGACCTACAACACCCAGGTGGGGGAGGACATCCTCGCCGAGGACGCCGAGATCGTCGACTACCACATCCCGTTCAACATGGACCGGGTGCAGATCGTCCCCGTCCGCGAGATGTTCCGCGACATCGCCGCCAACTAGCCGCGGATTACGCGGGGAGCACGTTCAGGGCGCCCTGGCGGTAGCCGTCGGGGTCGACTTCCACGTCGGCGAAGCCGGCCTCGCGGAAGCGGGCGGTCACGGCGGCCAGCAGCGCCGGCTCGCGCAGGCGGGCCACTTCCTCCGGCGCCACCTCTATCCGCGCCCGCGGCCCGAAGTAGCGCACGCGGCAGACGCGGAAGCCGTGCCCCCGCAGCACCCGCTCGCAGGTCGCCACCCGGGTCAGCCGTTCCGGCGTCACGGCGGTGCCGTAGGGGAAGCGGCTGGACAGGCAGGCGAGCGCCGGCTTGTCCCAGACCGGCAGGTCCAACTGCCGGGCCGCCGCGCGGATGTCCGCTTTCGTGAAGCCCAGCTCGTCGAGCGGCGAGCGCACCCCCAGCTCGCGCGCCGCCTGCCGGCCCGGGCGCCAGTCGGCGCGGTCGTCGGCGTTGAAGCCGTCCAGGACGTGCGCGGCGCCCAGCCCACGCGCCTCGGCCACGGCGCGGCCGTACACTTCCTGCTTGCAGAAGTAGCAGCGGTTCGCCGGGTTGGCCGCGTAGCGCGGGTCGTCGAGCTCGTACGTCTCGACGAGGACGTGCTGCGCGCCGATCTCGCGCGCCAGGCGCCGCGCGTCCGCGCCTTCCTCGGGCGCGAGGCTCGGGGATACTGCCGTCAGCGCCGTGGCGCGGTCGCCCAGCGCGCCCACCGCCTCCGCCAGGAGGTACGTGGAGTCCACGCCGCCGGAGAAGCAGACGACGGCCCGCTCCAGGCCGGCGAGCACCGCCCGCAGGCGTTCCACTTTGCGGTCCAGGGGCATCATCGGCGTGGTGCTTTAGCTGTTTAGTGTAACTTCTCACTCTTGCGCGAACGGTCCGCGCGCCGCCCATGTTCGTGCCCTTTCAGAGGGCGACGTTGCTGCTGGGAGCGACCGCCTTGCTGGCGGTCGTACACGCGCTGCTCGGCGTCGACCACTCGCTGCCGTTCGTGGCGCTCGGTCGCGCCCGCGGCTGGACGTTGGGAGCCGCGTCCTGCGGCCGTCAGTTCTGCTCGGTACGGGATTCGATGCGCTTCACGAGGGAATCGAAGTCGTCAGGACACTTCTGGCGGATGGCGCCAATGCGGCGTGCCGCTTCTTCAGCCAAGGGCTTGCGACCGCCACCCGGATGATCGTCTACCCCGCGTTCAAGCGCAAGGGGAGCGAAGTATCGTTCCTTGACTTGTACCTCGGCGCGTACTTCCGTCCAAGGCCAGTCTCTTGGAAGGTCGAGACCCGCCAGGACCCACGTCTCCAGTTCTTCCCAGGCGTTTGTTGCGAGGAACACCCGGCCGCTTCGAAACTCTCGCTCAAGTCGGTCCAGTCTTTGACGGCGGTTAGCGTCACCGTCGCGATCGACGCAAAGGACGAACATGTCGATCATGCCGTCGTAACGTTCCACGATCTCGGCAATACGTTCTGATTTTGTTGCCTCATCCACCCCTCCGAGCAATGGATCCTGGCAAACTCGGATCTTCGCCCGTGGCCTTCCGACGGCTCGCAAGAGCCGGCCGAAGATCGGCTTCAGGATGTACTGATCCTTGCGGAAATCTTCCGGGATGACGAGGACGTTCATGCGCCCCCGGTCTCGCTGGCAGGCTCGGTGTCGGAGAAGGCAATCGCATCTTCCATCCAACCGGAGGCGTGCAGGCGTCCGAGTCCCTGCGTCCGTCGAATCTTGCTGGCCCTCGGTAGTGAGTTTACGGGGCGGATTACAGCGTCGTCGGTTTGCTCTCTGCGGCAAACGACGGACGTATTCTCAAACGTCTTGTCGCCGACGATGGAGAGGAGATCCGGCGAATGCGTCGTCGTCACTATCTGGATACGTCCCTTTGCTGTTTGCCCTTCGATCAAATCGAGCAACAGCCTCATCCGTGACGGATGTATGCCATTGTCGATCTCTTCAAATACGTAAAGCCGATCTCCATCCGCGCCGATCAGCCCTGCCAGCATTGCGATGAAGCGGAGCGTCCCGTCGGACGCCGCGTATGCCGATACGCGCCGGTCGCTCGCTTCCCTGAAGACGAGCTGTACGCGTCCCGTTGTCGGGTCGATCGGAAACTCGAAGTCGCGAACGTCCATCGGCGTCAGTTCCCGAGTCCACTCCGCTAGGGCGTCCTTGCGCTGCGGATCGTCGCATATCGCCCGTAGCACGGTCGGCAGGTTCTCGCCACCGTCCCCCAGTCGAGTCTGGCCGGGGAATGCCGCTTCGCGCATGCGGTTCGGCTCCAGGTCCAAGAAGCGCATGCCGGCGAGGAGGTCAATGACGCGCCGCGCGTGTTCCTTGTGGATCTTGGCGACTCGGCGATGCTCCCGAATTTGCGTCAGCGCAGGCTGGTCCGGCCGGACCGCGATCCGGTCGCCGAGTTTTCTCTGGTTGCCCGTCTTGCCCAGGCGCAGGAGCAGATGCGTCTCGTCAGGCTGTTCGTGGACGAGATCGCCACTGCCTGGATGGCTCGTGTAGGTTGTCGTCCACGGCGGCTCCTTAAGTTCTTCCCTGGTCACCCGAAATGCACCGTTGTCGTCTTCGCTGCGGGCGACTTGGATGGAGTAGTCGATGCCCGGCGCCCGGACCTGCAACCTGAAGGCGGGCTGCCCGAAGCGAATGATCTCGCCGGCGGCACCGCGAATAGGTGCCCATTCCGGTTGCCCGCCAGCGCCGTACTTACCGCCGATGGTTTCGCCCAACGTGTAGCCGCGGCCGATGCCGTGCAGGAACCTGAATGCGTCACGCAGGTTGCTCTTGCCGCTGGCATTGGCTCCCACGATCACTGTCAGTGGGCCCATGTGCAGCGTTTCGTCGCCGAAGTTCTTGAAGTCGACGAGGCGAAGGGAGGTGAGCATGGAAGAACGCCTACATCAAGAGGTCAGATTCCAAACTAGTCCGGGCATGCCGAACCGCCATCAAGCAGGCTACCGAGTTTAGCCGCCACGCCGGTCGTGTGTTCGACGCACGCAGCGTGCTCGTTCACCGTCCCATTCTATCCGAGCGGAGGATCGGCGCTTACCGGTAGTAGGGGTGGAGGTGTGCAGCGATCTACGGGAAGAGCGGGCAGCACACCGCGACAGTACCTGGGACCTGCCGGTTCGGAAAAGGTGTACTGTTGCCGTTCCTGGGGATCGGATATTGCTCACCGACATCCTGCTGATCGCGGTGGGGTTCGCCCTCGTGGCCAAGGGGGGCGACCTGTTCGTCGACTCCAGCATCCACATCGGGCGGGCGCTGCGCATCCCGCGCTTCGTCATCGGCGGCACGCTGGTGAGCCTGGCGACGACGGCGCCCGAGCTGGTCGTCTCGGTGACGGCCGCCTCGCTGGGCGACTCGGGCATCGCGCTGGGCAACGCGGTCGGCTCCTGCATCGCCAACATCGGGCTGATCGTGGGGCTGGTGGCGATCATCATGCCGGTGGAGGTGGACCGGCCCGACTTCATCCGCCGCGCGGCGTGGATGGTCGGCGGCGGGGTGCTGGTGGTGGCGTTCTCGTGGGACCGATCGATGGATCGCGTCTACGGCCTGCTGCTGCTGGCGGGCGCCGTCGCGTACCTGGCCTGGGACCTGGCCGGCATCGTGCGCTCCCGGCGGCGGGCCGGCGCGGATGAAGCGGACCCGGAGGCCCGCGAGGGGCTGGGCGGCGCGCTCGGCTGGTTCGCGGTCGGGGCGCTGTGCGTCGTGGCCGGCAGCCGCCTGCTCGTCATCTCGGGTCAGGACCTGGCGGCCGCGCTTGGCGTGCCGTCGGCCATCATCGGCTTCTCGATCATCGCCATCGGCACCTCGGTGCCGGAGCTGGTCACCGGCGTGACGGCGGCGCGCAAGGGGGTGCCCGACCTCTCGCTCGGCAACATCATCGGCGCCAACGTGCTGAACCTGCTGCTCATCGTCGGCCTCTCCGGGACCATTCAGCCGCTGCAGCTCGATGCGTTCAGCCAGTTGTACGGGTTTCCCTGGCTCGGCATCTTCTTCGTGACGGTCGTCGGCGCGGTGTTGCGCTTCGGCCTGATTCGCCGCGCCGCCGGCATCGCCCTGCTCCTGCTCTACGCGCTCTACGTCATCGGACTGATCGGGCTCCCGGCGCTCGCCACATAGCAGGGAGGCGGGCGGCGGCTATAATCCGGATCCTGGAGAATTCACGGAGGCAAGGGATGCGCGATCACACGGTTCGCGTCGTATCGGCCGCCGCCCTGGCCGCGCTGCTCGCGTGGCTGCCCGCGCCGTCGGCCGCCGCGCAGCACGGCGCGGAGGCCGGCGAGTGGCGGCACTATGCCGGCGACATCGGGGCGACGAAGTACGCGCCGCTCGACCAGATCGACGCCGGCAACGTCGGCAACCTGCGCATTGCGTGGACCCGGCCGGCCGTGGATCAGAGCATCCTCGACCAGGTGCCGAACCTCACCTTCACGAACAACCTGACGAACACGCCGCTGATGGTCGACGGCATCCTGTACGGCTCCAACGCCGTCGGGCTGGCCGAGGCGTGGGACCCGGCCACCGGGGAGACCATCTGGATCCAGGAGCCGATGGATCCCGCGCCGCAGGGATACCGCGGGGCGGAGACCCGCGGCGTCGGCTACTGGACCGACGGCAGCGACGAGCGCATCCTCGTGCAGCGCGGCCAGTACCTCACCGCGCTCAACGCGAAGACCGGCGAGCCGTATCCGGACTTCGGCGACGGCGGCCGCGTGCTGCTCACGATGGGACTCGAGCCGGACGCCCGCTACCGCTGGACCGGCGCGCCGCTGGTCGTGGGCGACGTCGTCGTGATGGGCCAGTCGATGACCGACACGTTCATCACCAAGGAGGCGGTGCGGGCCCCGGTCAGGGCGTTCGACGTGCGCACCGGCGAGCTGCGCTGGATGTTCAACACGGTCCCGCAGGCGGGGGAGTACGGCACCGACACGTGGGAGGACGGTTCGTGGGAGTACTCGGGGCACGCCCCGGTCTGGTCGCTGATGAGCGCCGACCCCGAGCTCGGCCTGGTCTACCTGCCGGTCACGTCCCCGACGAGCGACATGTACGGCGGCCACCGGGTCGGCGACAACCTGTACGGCCAGAGCATCGTCTGCGTCGACGCGGCGACCGGCGAGCGGGTGTGGCACTTCCAGACCATCCACCACGGGCTGTGGGACTACGACCTGCCGACGGCGCCCATCCTGATGGACCTGGAGGTCGAGGGACGGCCGGGCGTCACGAAGGCGGTGGTCCAGCTCACGAAGCAGGCGTTCGCGTTCGCCTTCGACCGCGCCACCGGCGAGCCGCTGTTGCCGATCGAGGAGCGCCCGGTGCCGCAGTCGGAGACGCCGGGCGAGGTGACCTCGCCGACGCAGCCGTTTCCGACGAAGCCGCCGGCGTTCGACCGCCAGGGCGCGACCGTGGAGAACCTGATCGACTTCACGCCCGAGCTGCGCGAGGAGGCGCTGGAGATCGTGAGCCGCTACACGATGGGCCCGATGTTCACGCCGCCCAGCATCAAGAGCGGTTCGAACCTGGGCACCATCCAGCTTCCGGGGTCGCAGGGCGGCTCGGACGTGCAGGGCGGGGCGTACGACCCGGAGACCGGCATCCTGTACATCCCGTCGATCACCTCGCCGTTCGTGGCCGACATCCTCGAAGGGAATCCCGACCGCACCAACCTGAGCTACGTCAAGGGCACGCGCATGTGGATTGGCGGGCCGCGCGGGTTGCCGCTCTTCAAGCCGCCCTACGGGCGCATCACGGCGATGGACATGAAGCGCGGGGAGATCGTCTGGATGGTGCCGAACGGGCACGGCCCGCGCGACCACCCGGCCATCGCGCACCTCAACCTGGGCCGCCTCGGCTGGCCGGGCCGGCCGTCGCCGCTGCTCACCTCCACGCTGCTGTTCATCGGCGAAGGCTCGCGGGCGCGCGCCGAGCGCGGGCGCGACCGCATTCCCGACGGCATGCCGCTGCGCATCGTGACCAACTACGGCGAGCCGTGGTTCCGGGCGTACGACAAGGCGACCGGCGACGTGCTGTGGGAGATGGAGCTGCCGGGCGGCACGACCGGCGCGCCGATGTCCTACATGCACGAGGGCAAGCAGTACGTCGTGGTGGCGATCGAGGGGATCGACGAGCCGGCCCAGTGGGTGGCGTTCAGCCTGCCGTAGCCGCGGGAGGCGCCGGCGTTCGTGACAACCTGCCTCCGCCCGACCTGCGCCGCGCGATCGACGCGGCGGCGGCGGAGGTCCCCCTGCGGGATCTGCGCGCGGCAGCCGAGCGCCTGTCCGGGGAATACCGCGGCGGCGGCGGGGCGCCCGCCCGCGGCGACCGCGCCTGGACCGACCTCGACCGGCTGGCGTACGCCGCGGCGCGCATGCCGGCGACGTGGCGGGCGACGGCCGCGGTGCTCGGCGAACTGCGCGCCCGCTGTCCGTCCCTGCCGCTGCGCAGCCTGCTCGACGTCGGGTCGGGCCCCGGCACCGCGCTGTGGGCCGCCTGGACGGAGCTCGACGGCCTCGACCGCGCGACGCTGCTGGAGCCGGACGCGCGGCTGGCCGCGCTCGGGAGGCGGCTCCTGCGGGGATCGTCGCTGGAGACACTGGTCGCCGCCACCTGGTGGGAGGCGTACGCCGGGCGCCTCGCCGCCGCCGAGCCGCACGACCTGGTCGTGGCGGGCTACGTGCTCGCGGAGCTCGACGCGGACGGGAGGCGGCAGGCGGTGGAGGATGCCTGGGCAGCAACCGCCGGCGCCCTGGCCGTCATCGAGCCGGGTTCGGACGCCGGCTACCACCGCATTCTCGACGCGCGCGAGCAGCTCATCGCCCGCGGCGCCCGCATCGTCGCGCCCTGCCCGCATGCCGCCGCCTGCCCGCTGCCGCCCGGCGACTGGTGCCACTTCGGCGCGCGGCTGAACCGCACCTCCCTGCAGCGGCGTCTCAAGGGCGGCACGCAGGGCTACGAGGACGAGAAGTATGCATACGTCGTGGGGGTGCGCGGCGCGGGGTTGCCGGCGGAGGCGCGGGTGATCCGGCGCCCGCGCCCGGCGCGCGGCAGGGTGACGCTGCGGCTCTGCCGGCGGGACGGGGTGGGCGACGAAACCGTGGCCAGGTCCCGGCGCGCGGCGTACCGCGCGGCCCGCAAGGCGGCGTGTGGCGA
>JAJEEU010000082.1 GCA_022820825.1 Vicinamibacteria bacterium | reverse complement strand
CGCCAGAGTCTTCCCGCTCATCCGGTGCTCGCGCAATCGCCGCACCTGCGCGTCCGTGACCAACCCGTCCTCCACAAGGAAAACGGGCAGTCTCACACGGCTCGGGGCGGGGAAACGAAGCGGCCGACCGCGGCCTCGCCTACCGGCAAAAATAATTGTCGCTGATCAATCCGCCCAAACCGCCGCTCGCGCTTATCGCGGCCGAGCACACCGCCCAATTGAACGCCCCCCAGAACGAGGACGTGTTCTCCAAGGCGGAGGAGAACGAGCTGCTGTTTCAAGACATCGCTCTAGGAGAGCGTGCCAACTCGTCCACTGCCGTCGATGTATTGTCGAGCACTACGACCATGGAGGTCGGCATCGACATTGGCGCGCTTTCCGGTGTCGCCCTGCGCAACATGCCGCCGGGCCGCGCCAACTATCAACAACGCTCCGGCCGGGCCGGTCGCCGCGGCAACGCTGTCGCCACTGTAGTGGCCTTCGGTAGCGCCGACAGCCACGACGAGCACTACTTCACCAACCCGGACGGCATGATCCGTGGGAAAGTCGTGGACCCGAAGCTCACGCTCGACAACCCGGACATCGTCCGGCGGCATATTCGTGCTTTTCTGTTGCAGTCGTACCATCAAGATCGCATCCCAGGTATAGACCCCGATCAGAAGCACGATCTCTTCTCCGTGCTCGGCACCGTAGCCGAGTTCCGTGATCCGGCTTCGGTCCTTAACCGCAATGACTTCGCCGCATGGCTCGCGCAACAGGAAGTCGAGCTCCGAAACCGCGTATCCTCATGGATTCCGCAGGAGATCAACACGCAAGACCGCGACGTGCTGTTGAGCGAATTTGTCCAAGATTGCCTCGATGCAATCGACGACGCCATAGGTTCAGGACCGAGCGGCACTGACCAGTCCGCCGAGGCGGTCGAAGGCGAATACCAGCCGGAACAGGGCGAGGAGAACCAACCGCAGCAGGCTGCGAATACCGACAAGCTCCTCGACCGCCTCCTCTACTGCGGCAAACTGCCACGGTACGCCTTCCCGACCGATGTGGCAACCTTCCATGTATTCGACACCGACCGCTCCACGCGATTCCGGCCGATCATGCGGTTCGCACCCCAGCAGGGACTCTCGGTTGCGCTCTCGCAGTACGCCCCGGGGAAACAGGTGTGGATATCCGGCAAGTGCTACACGTCAAGCGCCATCTACTCCGTCGACCCCAACGAGCGATTCGCCGCATGGGATTCCAAACGCATCTACATGGAGTGCGACATTTGCGGATTCGCGAACACCTACGCCGTGGGTGAAGCGGAGCGGCAGGAGGTCCGGGACTGCCCGGCCTGCGGCGGTGTACAGACGTTTGGGCCAGGGCGCTACTGGCTCCGTCCACCCGGTTTCGCGCATCCGATCGACATCGAAGAGGCTACTTCGCCGGATGACATTCCGGAGACAAGCTACGCCACCCGTGCCAAGCTGACGATGGATACCCCCGAGGAGACGGACGCCTGGAGCGTCATCAACGACCGGCTCCGCGTGCTGCCGTTGAGAAAGCACCTTCTGGTGTCCAACACAGGTCCGAAAAAAGAAGGGTACACCTACTGCACCAAGTGCGGTCGCATAGAGGCAACCGCAGCCCATTCCCACGAACTGCATGGCTCGCATCGGAAGCCCTACCCGGACGACAACGACAAGCGCAACTGCGACGGAATCAATCCGACGCGTCACCTCGTCCTAGGCACCGACTTCATCACCGATATCGCGCTCTTTTCCTTGCGGGTGGACCCGCCGATGAGCCTCAAGCCCGGCCACACTTCCACACTCGTCGCGTTGCGAACCGTGAGCGAAGCGCTAGCCGCCGCTGGTTGCCAACTGCTCGAACTCGAACCGGGCGAAGTGATGGCCGAGTTCCGCCCTGCACTCACACCCGCCGGCGCGACTGGACTTGAGGCCGAGGTCTTTTTGTACGACACCCTTCCAGGTGGCGCCGGGTTTTCGACGCAACTCACCGAATCACCCGTTGATCTGTTCCAGACAGCACTCGGCATTCTCACAAGTTGCGAGGAAGGCTGCGATGCGTCGTGCTACCGCTGCCTGCGCAGCTTCAAGAACAAATTCGAGCACCGTCTCCTCGATCGCCATGTCGGCGCCCAACTCCTTCGCTACTTAATCAACGGACAGCTTGGCGAATTCAGCCCAAGCCGACTGGCTTCCTCGACCGCTTTGCTCTGCAATGATCTCGAACGCCAGGCAGTGGACGCGACGAGATTTGACATGGATGCCTTCCTGCAGTTGGACGGCGCCGCTGTCGCGGCACCGATTTTGGCGACGACGAGGGGCGGCCGACGGTTCGTTATCGCCCTCTCAGCTCCTCTGACGCCCCATCATCCCGCGGACTCCTCCGTCGCCGTTCTAGGCGCGTCCGGGGAAATCCCGGTCATCCTCGAAAATGAACTTCTCGTACGCGGGAACCTACCGGCCGCGACGCGGAATGTCATGACCAAGTTGAGATGAACTTCGACTCGCCGTCTCGTGTGTGCCTCAGTGGACAGTTGAAAACTGGCCATTTGTGGACACCGCAGATCCGGCTGCTTCCGGCGCCCCGAGAAGGGGGTTGAGTCTTGCTTCATTGCACTCGTGGCGGCGCGAAGTCGTGGTGGAGACTCGCCGGATAGCCGTCGAAACCGATCGGTCGGAATCGATCGGAACTCGCACGACTGACATTCGTTGGCCGGCGGGACTCGTTCGATCACTGCCTTGAATTATCGCCAATATCCACACGATCCATTGACGGCTGAAGGGTAGATCGCCGACATGAATCGACGGACTGGCGCCCTTTTGCGGCGGCGTTCGAAGTGCAGCAGCGCGCTCAGCGTCCGACGGGAACGTGAACGCAAGGCGCCACGGCAGCCGCACCGTCCAGGTGCAGCTTCTGGTCATCGAAAAAGATGTGCGGGCGGAAGATCTCGAGGATGCGGGACTTGTCCATACCTCCCAGGAAGAAGGTCTGGTCTACCGTGATGCCCCATGCGCGAAGCGACGTGACGACGCGCTTGTGCGCTGGAGCGTTCCGGCTAGTGATGATTGCGACCTTGAGTCGTGATTCATAGGCGGGCGTTGATTCAGCCCTGGTCTGCTCCAGCTCCTGGAGCCGTGCGATCTTGACGAACAGCTCCTGCAACGGTCCGGCCTGATGTGGGGTTTGCGCGTGCTCGGTTTCGGATTTATGGAACGCCTCGATTCCCTTCGCCTGGAATACCTGTTCGGCTGCGTCGTCAGCCAGAACGCCATCGAAATCGAAGGCGACACGCAACTCGACATCATCGGTGTCGTCGTTAATCACGCTGTCAAGCACTAGGCCCGCTGGATATCCGGCCATGATCGCCTCCTCCACGTCGTTTTCATTGGCGGAAAGAAAAAGGCTGGCGTTGAAGCCAGGAATATATCGAAACGGCGCGCCACCGTTGAGGAACGCGGCGCGCGTGATGTCCAGGCCGTGGGTTTCGATGGAGTTGAACACGCGGAGGCCGGTATCCGGATCGTTACGGGACAGAAGAATGACTTCGACGGGCGAGTCATCCACCCCGACGTTGAACGACAGAAGTCGCTTGATGAACGCGAACGCCACACCCGGCGCCAGCGCGTCATTCTCGTGCTCACGCTGGTACGCTCGGTAGGCCGCTTGCCCGCGGGTCCGATATACGCGGTCGGCTTCGCCGAGGTCGAACAGTGCGCTCGACGCGACCGCGACCACAAGCTTCTGTTCGATTTCGAACGGCATGTTCTGGACATGAGTCCGTCGGGCAGGCTGGCACGCCATGGTAGCACGAGGCGACCGGCGCACCGTGAAGCCTGCGGCAGACGTCATTCCGGCCGGCGCACGCGCAGGAAGCTGGCGAAGCGCGGAATGCCGTTGCCGGTGAGGCCGTAGTAGCGGTACGTCACCGTCGCGCCGATCGGCGGCGGCTGGCGGCGTTCCGCGTCCGACAGGCCGGTGCCGAGCCGGAAGCGGCGGCCGTCCGGCGTCTCCACGAGCAGTGCGCCGAGCATGCCGGCCAGCCGGCCCCGGCCGGGCAGGTGGCCGACCACTACGGCCTCGGCGTCCTCGTGCCGCTTCACCTTGAGCAGGTCGTCGGTGCGTCCGGCGCGATAGCGCGCGCTGCCGCGGTGCAGCATCAGGCCTTCGCCGTCGGCCGACACCACGCGGTCGAGCTCCGCCATCAGTTCCTCGTGGCTGGCCACCCGGAACTGTTCGATCAGGCCGATATGGGGCGATTCAACGCCGGCAAATATCTCGCGCAAGCGGCGCAGCCGTCCCGTGAAGTCGGCGGGCTCGGCCGGCAGGTCGAACACCATGAACCGGACGCGGCCCCAGTCGTCGCCCGCCGCTCGCGCACGGCGCACGATGCCCGACACGGTTTCGAACGTGCCGCGGCCGATCCACAACTCGCCGTCGAGCGGCACGCGAGGAAACCCGGCCACGAACCAGGGCGGGGCGTTGAAGCGGTTGCCGTTGCGCGAGAGGAGTGCAGAGCCGTCCCAGCGGGCGCGTACGCCGTCGAGCTTCTCGCTCACCCAGTACTGCGTGAGGTCGATGCCGCCGCGATAGGTGCCGGCCAGCGACAACGCCAGCGGTTGCGGCTGGCTGCGGATGCCGGCCGGTGCGAGCAGCATCAGCGCGAAGAATGAGAAAGGGACAATGAGTCGGCGCATGACGGGTTTCCTCGTGCGGAATCTGCGATGCAGATCGTTCGGCGCTGTTGCGGCCGCGGCGTACCGGCCGCCGCCGTGCGCCACACGAGGAACAAGTGCATGATGCGTACCCGCGCCGCGTCAGCACGCCGCGAAAGTGCGCCGCCGCTGTCAGTTGTTTTGACATATTGATGCTTCATTCATATGCTCATGCATCATGCGGACAACGATTCGACTCGGCGACGTACTCCTGCAGGAAGCCAAGCGCGAGGCGGCCAAGTGCGGCATGACGCTCACGGCGATCATCGAGGAGTCGCTGCGCGAACGGCTGGCGCGCAGCGCGGCAAGCGCCGAACCGCGGTCGTACACGCGGCTTGCGACCAGCGGTGGCAGGGGCCTGCGTCCAGGTATCGACCTGGATGATTCGGCTGCGTTGCTCGATGTGATGGACGGAGTGGATTGATCCTTCCCGACGTAAACGTGCTCGTTTACGCGTATCGCGAGGATGCGCCTGACCATCGCGCATACAGAGACTGGCTGGAAGCGTCTGTCAATGCCGACTCTGCCTTCGGACTGAGCGATCTCGTTGTCAGCGGCTTCTTGCGCATCGTCACGCACCCGCGCATCTTTGTGCCTCCCAGTTCGCTGGCGGACGCCATGCGGTTTACCGAGCAGCTTCGAAGCCGGCCGAACCATGTCGCCGTCGTGCCCGGATCCGACCACTGGCGGATCTTTCGTCGTCTGTGCGACGCCGCCGGCGTAAAGGGCAACCTGATGCCCGACGCCTTTTTCGCGGCCATGGCCATCGAGCACGGGTGTGAATGGATCACTACCGATCGCGATTTCGCCCGGTTTCCGGGTCTGCGGTGGCGCCACCCGCTGAAATCATGAAGGCCGGGGTACGGGATGCCGTGTAGCGGCCGCCGGGGCTGACGCCGCACCGGCGCGCGGAGTCGAGCCCGCACCGCGTCAGCACGCCGCGAGCACGCGCCGCCGTACCGTCAGGTCGTCAACGCGGTCTACGTCGACGGTCACGCCGAGGCCCGGGCGGTCCGCCGGGACGGCGACCATGCCGGCCGCGTCCATCGTCCACTCGGGCGTCACGACGTCGCGCTCCCAGTAGCGGGCGCTCGGGCTGACGTCGCCCGGCAGCGTGAAGTTGGGGAGCGAGGCGAGCGCCACGTTGGCGGCGCGGCCGATGCCGCTCTCCAGCATCCCGCCGCACCACACCGGCACGGCGTGCCGCCGGCACAGGTCGTGAATCGCGAGGGCCTGCGTGAAGCCGCCCACGCGGCCCGCCTTGACGTTCACGATCCGCCCGGCCCGCAGCGCGAGCATGTCCTCCGCGGCGTCCGCGTGCGGGATCGACTCGTCGAGGCAGATCGGCGTCGCCAGGCGGTCCTGGAGCTGCGCGTGCCGCCGCAGGTCGTCCTGCGCCAGCGGCTGCTCGAGCATCTGCAGGCGGTAGGCGTCCAGGTCGGCCAGGTGGTCGGCGTGGGCGAGCGTGTAGGCGCTGTTGGCGTCAGCCATCAGCGGCGCCTCGGGGCCGAGCGACTCGCGCGCGGCGGCAATGAACTCGATGTCCGCCCCCGGCCGGATCTTCATCTTGATGCGCCGGTAGCCCTGCGCCAGCGCGGCGCCGGCCTTTTCCGCGAGCACTGCCGGGCTGGCCTGGATGCCGATCGAGATGCCGGTCGCGATTTCAGCGCGCGTCCCGCCCAGCAGCCGCGAGAGGCTGACGCCGTCCCGCTCGGCCTGCAGCGTCCAGGCGCCCATCTCGACCGCCGCCCTTGCCATCGGGTGGCCGCGGATGGCGCGCCGCAGCGCGCCGTCCAGCGTCCGCGGGTGGCTGATGCCGGCCGCCAGCACGCGCGGCGCGATCCATTCGGTGACGGCGTGCCACGCGGTGTCGACCGTTTCCGCCGAATAGCTCGGCTGCTCGCCGGCGACGCATTCACTCCAGGCGGTCGCGCCGTCGGTGTCCGCCAGCTCCAGGAGCAGGATGCGCCGGCCGGTCGTGCGGCCCGACGAGATCTCGAACGGCTCGCGCAGCGGCATCCGTATTTCGCGCAGCGTGATGCGTGCCAGGCGGAGGCTCATGAGGTGGATTCCGCAACGTTGGTGAGCAGATAGTGCGAGTCGGCCGGCGCCGGCGCATGCTGAAAGCCGGCCACGCGGTAGCCGCGCGACAGGTACCAGCCGAACGCGCTGCGGTGCGTCTCCTGCCAGCGCCGCGCCCAGTCCGGGTCGGTCGCCTTGAGCGCGTCGATGTCGGCCGGCGCGGCGACGCGGACCCACGGATCGCCCGGTAGCGCGCCGTCGGCGTCCGACCGGCCGGGGGCGACGGCCGGCGCCATGCGCACTGGCGCCGGCCACGGGTCCGCCCGTCCGGCCAGCAACCGCTCGACCCGTGCGTCCCGCAGGCGCCACTCGACCACCAGGCGGTCCGTCGCCAGACCGCGGTGCAGCGTGCTGCCGGTATCGCCGTACATGTCGGGAACGTACTCGACGGGCAGCGCGCCGAGCACGTTGATGTTGATGTTGGCGTTGGCGGCCACGAGCGGATCGAAGCTCCAGAACGCAATCTCGATGCCGTCCGCCAACAGGCGCTCGCGCTGGTAGAGCTTCAGCCGCCGGCCCAGTCCCCGCCGGCGCGCCTCGGGGCGCACGGCGAGCATGTCGGACCAGTGGGCGGGCCGACCGGCGCGCACGCCGCTGATGCCGAAGACGAAGCCGAGCAGTCGGCCGCCGCCGACGAACGCCCCGGCGGCAACGCCGCCGACGCGCTGGCTCACCATGAGGAGGGTCGGCGAGACGACGTCCGCGAAGCCGGTGCCCCAGATTTCGCGCTGCAGCCGCACGCACGCGTCGTAGTCGGCGCGCGAGGTCAGCGGGCGCAGCGTCACGTCGTCCGGCATGCGCGTCGCCCCGGCGCCCCGGCCGGCTGCATACCGGGAAACAGCGGTAACATAGGGGCCGTACAATACACCCGTTCAAGGAGGCTCCGGACCATGGCAGACCGCCACGCGGATTCCGACGGCGGACGGGCGCTGCGCCGCGCAGCGGCGGCGGTCGCATTGGCGACCGGCTTCGCCGGGGCCGGCCTGCTCGCGGCGGAGCTGCAGGAGGAGACCCTCGCGGCGTGGGAGCGCTATCTCGCGGCCACCCGGGAGCGCGTGGCCGCGGAGCTCGACGACGGTGAACGTTTCCTGGCCGTGGATTTCCACGAGGACGGCGCGCGGTTCCGCCGGGAGGCGCTGGCCGGCGATGTGATCGTCGAAGGCATGCGGACCCACGACGAGCGGGGCGAGCGGATCAGGGTGCCGAAGGGCTCGATCAATCACCTGGTGGGCCTCATCCTGGTGCCGGACGCGGCGCTGAACGACGTGCTCGACGGCCTGCAGTACGACATTCCGCCGCACGAGCTGCAGGAAGATGTCCTCGACTCGCGCATCCTGTCGCGCGACGGCGACACGTTCGAGCTCTATGTGAGGGTGGACCTCAATGCGCCGATGGCCTCGGCGCAGTTCAACATCGAGCAGCGCGTGGAATATGTGCGTCCGGGAGGCGACCTGGCCTGGAGCCGGATCGAGGCGACGCGGATCGCCGAGCTCGAGGAGCCCGGCACTCCGAACGAGCGCGAGAAGCCGATCGGCAACGACAGCGGTTACCTGTGGCGGATGAACCTGTTCTACCGCTACCAGCAGGTCGACAGCGGCGTGCTCGTCGAGTGCGAGCAGTTGACGCTGAGTCGGGGTATTCCCGCCCTTGCGCGCTTCTTCCTGGCGCCGATCATCAACGGGGCGCCGCGCGACGCCCTGGAGAAGACGCTGCGGTCGGTCGCCGAGCACCTGGGTGCTCCGGCGCCGACGGACGGCGGATGAGCGCGGACCCACCCTCACACTCCAGCGGTGGAATGGCGTCGCGCCGCGCCGCGCTCGCAGTCGCCCTGGCTGGCGCCGGCGCGGTGGCGGGTGTGTTCGCCGCGGAGCTGCACGACGAAACGGTTGCGGCATGGGATCTGTACGTCGCGGCCACCGAGCAGCGGATCGCCGCGGAGCTCGACGACGCGGAACGGTTCCTGGTCCTGGATTTCCACGAGGAGGGCGCGCGCCTGCGCCGCGAGGCGCTGGCCGGCCGCCTGGTCATCGAACGGTTGCGCACGCTCGACGCGCGCGGCGAGCGGTTCCAGGTGCCGAAGGGCGCCATCCACCACTGGGTAGGCGCCATCCTGGTGCCGAACGCCGCACTGGACGATGTCCTCGACGGCCTGCAGTACGACATCCTGCCGCACGAGATGCAGGAGGACGTCCTCGACTCGCGGGTCCTCGCCCGCGACGGCGACACGCTGCAGCTATACCTGAAGGTAAAGCGCGAGGTGGCGGTGGTGTCGGCGCAGTACAACACCGAGCACGCCGTGGAATACGTGCGTCCCGGCGCCGGCCGCGCCTGGAGCCGGAGCACGGCGACGAGGATTGCCGAGCTCGACGATCCCGGCTCCCCGCGCGAGCGCGAGAAGCCGATCGGCAATGACCGCGGCTTCCTGTGGCGGATGAACCTGCACTGGCGTTACGTGCAGGTCGACGGCGGCGTGCTGGTCGAATGCGAGGCGCTGACGCTGAGCCGGTCCATTCCCTTCCTCATGCGCTGGTTCATTGCGCCGATCGTCAACCGGGAGTCGCGCTCCGCCATCGCGGATACGCTGGAGGCGGTCGCCGACGAATTCGGATCAGCCGTGCCGGCGAACGGTTGGTGATCGGGCGCAACTCCGGAAACGGAGTGCACGGGGGGCTATTCGGCCTTGCCTTCTTCGAGCTCGGCCGCTTCCTTGGCTTTCTGCTCTTCCTCGAAGAACTCGCGCTGCCAGTCCGGCAGTTCCTGCGGTCCCGGCACGATGCCGGCGATGTCCGGGTCGTGATCGGTCGGCCGCGGTGGTGCGGCCTCGCGGCGGGCGCGGGCCTCGGCGCGCCGCAGGTCCTTCATCTTCGAGCGCTCGAGGCGGGCACGCTCGCGCTGTCGCTTGGTTTGGGTCGGTCGTCCCCGATTGGCCACGTCCTAGACACCTCCTTGTTACAGGGTGCACCTCCCCGCCGTGTCGGAACGGCGAGCCCTGCTACCAGCGCGGCTCGCGGCGTCCGCCGTCGAAGCCCGGATCGTGCCCGGCCCGCGGGGCCCTGGGCCGGGCCTCGTTCACTGTCAGCCGCCGGCCCTGGAAATCCGCCTGGTTCAGCTCCGTGATCGCACGGGCGGCGTCGTCGTCGCTGGACATCTCGACGAACGCGAATCCCCGCGGCCGGCCCGTTGCCATGTCCGTGGGGATGCTTATCGACTCGACCTGTCCGATCTTGCCGAACAGATCCCGCAGATCGTCTTCCCCCGAAGAATACGGGATGTTTCCGACGTACAACCTCCGACCCATGAACAGACTCCTTATGGATTACGTCGCTGAACGGGACGCCCGGTATCCGTGTTGCGTTGCCGCATGGGAATGGAGGGGCGAGGCAGTGCTCGTCAGCTCTCGAACGCTGGTGAAGTGGGCGGGCCCGCAGCGAGTCAAGCGGGCAGCATACCACATCGGCTGCACCACGCCGCTCGCGCATTTCGAATATGCTCGGTTCTCGCGCCCGGCGGCCGGGCGCGGGTGAGCTGATGGAGCGGCGCGTCTATTTCGTGCTGGGGGACCTGCTGTGCAACGCGGCGGCGGGCGCCGTGGCGGGGGTCGTCGTCGCCCTGGTTGCCGGCGGCTGGCCGCCGGCGCTCGGCATGGTCGCCGGGATGGCGGCGGGTGGAGTGGCCGCCATGCTGCTCGCCCCGGTCGCGGGGCTGCTCTTCGGTGTGCTCGAGGTGATGCTGCCGATGATGGTGTCGGGGATGGCGGCCGGCATGCTGGCCGGCATGTCGGCGTCGTCCGGAACGCTGCAGGCGGGCGCCGCCGCCGCCCGCGGCGCGGTCGTCGGGGTCCTGGTGCTGGCGGCGACCTACCTCATGAACGCGTATTTCCAGCGCCGGGGAAGCAAGTGGACGTACTGACTAGGCAGAAGTGGGACCGCGCCGCGGGCAGCTACGACCTGATGAACGGCTACGGACAGGAGCTGCGCTGGGCGCCGTCCAAGCGGCGGCTGTTCGACCGGATGCGCGGCCGGATCATCTTCGCCTCGATCGGCACCGGCCAGGACATCCAGTTCTTTCCGCCCGACCGCGACATCACCGGTATCGACATCAGCGCCGGCATGCTGGAGCGCGCCCGACCGCGCGCCGCGGGGTATCCGGGCCGCCTCGAGCTGCGGCAGATCGACGTGCACGAGCTCGACTATCCGGACGGCTGGTTCGACCAGGCGTTCACGGCGTGCACGTTCTGCTCCGTCCCGCGGCCCGTCGACGGGCTGCGGATGCTGCGCCGCGTGCTGCGGCCGGGCGGGGAGCTCTTCATGTTCGAGCACACGGGAAGCCGCTATTTCCCGTTCAACCTGATGCTGAACCTGATGACGCCGCTGTCGCGGCGGTTCGGCCCGGAGATGAACCGGGATACGGTGGCGAACGTGGCGCGCGCGGGATTCGAGGTCGCGGCCGTCGAGCCGGTGTACCTCGATGTCGTCAAGATGATCCGCGCGCTGGCGCCGGCCGCGTCCGGATCACGGTAAGCTAGGAACAGTCCATGATGCGCCGCTGCTGGATCCTGCTTCCCGTCCTCGCCTCGCTGGCGACCGACTGCCAGGATGCGTCGCGCGCCACGGCGCCCACCACCGTCACCGCCGTCGAGATTGTGCTGGAGAGCCAGCCCGCATCGGGCGCACGCACCCCGGCCGTCAACGCCTGCCTCGAACGGCTGGGCTCCGCCGGCAAGCACGTCCGGCCAAGCTGGCGGGACAACTACTTCACGTCCCAGTTCGATCCTGACCGCGTGCCGCTCGTGCAAACCGCGCCGAACCGTTACGCCGCGTCATTCAACGACGTGCCGGCGAATACGCAGCTCACGCTGACGGTGCACGACGAGAACGAGTGCTTTCGGCGGCCGGTGATTCCCGGCACGCCGGACGAGCCGGGCAGGCTCGCCGACGGCCGCGTGACCACCGGCGTCTCCGCCAACGGCACGCCGCTCAGGCGCGTGGTCGGGGCCGACGCGCTGCTGCTGGTGGTCGGGACGGACGGCGTCGTTTCCCAATAGGCCTTTCCCCATGCCACGCACGCTCCTGCTCGCGGGCGCGCTAGCCGCGTCCGTTGTCGCCGTGTCGGCGCGCGAGGTCGACCACGCCACGGTGGCGGCCATCCGGGACGAGGGGCTCCATCGTTCGCAGGTCATGGAGCTGGCGGGCTGGCTCGGCGACGTCTACGGTCCGCGCCTGACCGGGTCGCCGACGATCGAGGAGGCCGGGCGCTGGGCGATGCGGCAGTTGCGCGAATGGGGCGTCGCCAACGTCCGCGACGAGCGCTTCCCCTTCGGCGCGGGGTGGTCGCTGGAGCGGTTCCACGCGCAGATGATCGAGCCCGGCGTGATGCCCATCATCGGCCATCCGCAGGCCTGGACCAGCAGCACGCCCGGCCGCGTGACGGCCGACGTCGTGCGCGTCGACATCCGCTCGGAGGCCGACTTCGACGCCTACCGCGGCAAGCTGCGCGGCGTCATCGTCCTGCCGCAGCCTGCGCGTCCCGTGCGGATGCTCGAAGGCAACCTGGTGCTGCGCATGGACGACGCGCTGCTGGCGGAGGCCGCCGGTCCGCCGCCGCGCGCAGCGGTCCGCCGGCCGGCCCCGGCGCGCGTGCCCGCCGGGGCGCTGGAGCGGTTCTTTCTCGAGGAAGGCGTGGCCGCCGTGCTCGACCGCGGCAGCGACGCCTTCATGGTGAATGCCGCGCCCAGCGGCAGCCGTCTCGCGTGGCCGGCGCAGCGGACCGACGGCGGCACCATCTTCCTCGGCCGCGGCGGTCCGTGGGACGAGCGGGCGGGCGACGTGGCGCCGTCCGCCACCATTGCCGTCGAGCACTACAACCGCATGGTGCGGCTCCTGGAGCGCGGCCTCCCCGTGCGTGTGGAAATTGACATCCGGACCCGCTTTCACCCGGAGGATGGACAGCTCAACGGCTTCAACATACTCGGCGAGATTCCGGGGAGCGACCTGCGCGACGAGGTGGTCATGCTCGGGGCGCACTTCGACTCGACGCACGCCGCGACCGGGGCCACGGACAACGCGGGCGGGACGGCCGCCATGATGGAGGCGCTGCGCATCCTGCAGGCGGTGGGCGCCGCGCCCCGCCGCACGATCCGGATCGCGCTGTGGGGAGCCGAGGAACAGGGACTGATCGGCTCGCGCGACTATGTCTGCCGGCACCTGGCCGACCGGCGCACGCTGGCGCCGGGAGCGGAGTACGAGAAGCTCTCGGCGTACTACAATCTCGACAACGGCCCCGGGCGCATCCGCGGCATCTGGCTGCAGGGCAACGACGCCGTGGCGCCCATCTTCGAGCCGTGGATCGAGGATCTGGCCGACCTGGGCGTGTCCACGCTCGGCCGGCGCTCGACGCGCGGCACGGATCACGTGTCGTTCGACGAGGTCGGCTTGCCGGCGTTCCAGTTCATGCAGGACCGCCTGGAATACAACTCGCGCACGCACCATTCGAACATGGACTTCATGGACCGGATCCAGCCCGAGGATCTGACGCAGATGGCGGTCGTGGCGGCCGTCTTCGCCTACAACACGGCGATGCTCGACGAACGGCTGCCGCGCAAGGCCACACCGGCCGGGGGGCGCCAACCCGCGCGTCCCTGCACGCAGGAGGGACAATGAACATTACGGCAACGGGTTCGGAGCGCAGCCCCGTCAGCGACGATGCAGCGCGGCCTCTCCCGTCGGCGAAAGATGGAGGGGACGGCTGGCATGAACGCGGCCGTCCCCCAGCCGCGCACGGCGCGGCTCGCCGGCCACGGAGTGGGGCGCAGGGGTCCCCGCGAGTGGCCGGCGGGGGTTTGGGGCGCAGCCCCAAGCTAACAATGAAGCAACGCGTGCTGGTCGGGATCGTCGTGCAGGCCGCGCTCGCGGTCGGTCTGGCGGCGGACGCCGGCGCGCAGCAGTGGGTGGCGTCGTGGGGGTCGTCGTTGCAGGGACCGGCGCCGGAGGACTGGACGATCTCGAGCGCCTCCATCCGGCTGATCGCGCGTTCCACGATCGCCGGCGACCGGGTGCGCGTGCGGCTGGAGAACACCTTCGGCGAGCAGCCGCTGTCCATCGGCGCGGCGGCGGTCGGCCTGCGGAACAACGGGCCGACTCTCGTGATCGGGTCCAGCCGCGTGCTGCGGTTCGGCGGAGCGGCCGCCGTGACCGTTCCGGCCGGCGAGTACGTCGTCAGCGATCCGGTCGACCTGGCGGTGCAGGCAGAGCAGGAGCTGGCGGTCAGCCTGTACATCCCGGGTGCGGACGTGCGCAGCAGCATCCACCGCAACGCACTCACCACGTCGTACCTGACCGATTCCGGCGTGGGGGATCGGACGACGGACGCCGCCGGCGACGCGTTCACCGCCACGACGCCCTGGATGCACTGGCTGTCGGCGGTCGAGGTCCATTCGTCAACGGCGCGCGGCGCCGTCGTCGCCTTCGGCGACTCCATCACCGACGGGTCGTGCGCGACGCCGGACGGTCACGACCGCTGGGAGGACGTGCTCTACGCCCGCCTCGCCGCCGCCGGCGCGCGGCTGGGGATGATCAACGCCGGGATCGGCGGCAACACCGTGATCCGGGTGCCGCCGGTGGGCAGCGTCCCGGGCGTCGAGCGCCTGGACCGCGACGTGCTGAGCCTGGCCGGGATCACCCACGTCATCATCTTCCTGGGCACGAACGACCTGCGCCGGGAGGCGACGGCGGAGCAGGTCATCGCCGGCCTCGAGGAGATTGTCGGCCGCATCAAGGCGCAGGGTCTGAAGGTGATCGGCACCACCATCATTCCGCGCAATCCCAAGCCGCGCGGCGGGCTGCCGCCCGAGCTGGGGTTCGGCCCCGAGCGGAACGCGCGCCGGCACGCGATCAACGAGTGGGCGCGCAACAACATGGAGCTCGATGCGCTGATCGATTTCGACGCCGTCACGCAGGATCCGGACGATCCGGACTTCATCTACCCGCCGTACGACTGCGACGGCATTCACCCGAACGTGTTCGGCTATGCTGCCATGGGGCGCGCCATCGATCTCGGCGTGTTCGGCGAGTCGCAGTGAGCTGTCGGGGTCAGATACGAATGAAGAGCAGCTTCGTAACGGCAGTTGCCGCCGCCGCGCTTGCGGCCGGCATGGCAACCGGATCAGGCGGGATCGCGGCGGCCGGCCTGCCGGCCATAGCGGGCCTGCCCGCGACGGCCGGGCAGGCGCGGACCACCTGGGACGGCATCTATACCGAGGAGCAGGCGGCGCGCGGCGAGCCGTTGTATCAGGAATGGTGCGCCAGTTGCCATGCGCCGGATCTGTCGGGCGGCGACCTGGCGCCGGGGCTCGTGGGCGGCGAGTTCGTCTGGAACTGGAGCGGCATCACTGTCGGGCAACTGTTCGAGCGCCTCCGGATATCGATGCCCCAGGAGAACCCCTCGAACGTCACACGCGCGGAAAAGGCCGACATCCTGGCGTTCATGCTGTACGTCAACGAGTTCCCGGCCGGAGAGCACGAGCTGGCCGACCGCACGAACATGCTGGAACAGATCATGTTCGAGGCCGTCCAGCCCTGATAACCGAGGACTACAGGTAATGAGAACAGCTCCGAAACTGACGCTCTCCGACGCGCGGATCATCATGGCGGCCGCCGAGGAGAAGGCGCGCGAGATCGGCGTCGACATGGATATCGCCATCACGGACGACAGCGGCAGCCTGCTGATGTTCCACCGCATGGACAACGCGCGCATCACCAGCATCGACGTCGCCATCAGCAAGGCGTTCACCGCGGCCGCCGCGCGCCGTTCCACGCGGTCGTACGGTGAGGTGAGCCAGTCGGGCGGGCCGGCGTTCGGGATACACGTCAGCAACCAGGGCCGCTTCATGATCGTGGCCGGCGGGTTGCCGATCTTCGTGGACGAGCAGATAGTCGGCGGCGTCGGGTGCAGCTCGGGCCATCCGGATCAGGACGAGGAAGTCGCCCAGGCCGGCATCGACGCCCTCCTGACGTCGCTGGCGGGGTAGCCGCCGGCCGGCTGGCTACGCGGATCCGGCGGCGGCCGGCAGGTGCTGCTCGATGACGGCCTGCAGCCGCGCCTTGTCGGCGAGGCCGACGATGGAGTCGACCACCTCGCCGTCCTTGAACAGCAGCAGCGTCGGTATCGACCGGATCCCGAACCGCATGGCCGTGTTCGGGTTGTCGTCGACGTTCACCTTGCCTACGGTGACCTTGCCGGCGTAGTCCGCCGCCAGCGCTTCGACCGTCGGCGCGATCATGCGGCAGGGGCCGCACCACTCGGCCCAGAAATCCACGAGCACGGGCGTACTGGACTTGATGACCGACTCGTCGAAATTGCTGTCGCTAAGCGTTTGAGTGTGTTCTCCCATGGCCGTTCTCGCTGGTCTCCTGATTCAGGATCGATCAGTCCATTGTACTTGAGGGCCGGCTCGACGGCACGTGGGTTCAGCGCGCGGCGCCGCCGCCGGCCGGCAGGTCGGCGAGCCGGCGCACCGGGTTGCCTTCCATGTCGAGGATCTCGACCGTCCGCTGCAGTTGGCGCGCGGCGGCGTCCGCGCCGGACTGCTCCCGGAGCCGCACGACAAGCAGTTGCGCGCCGCCGGGAACGGGCTCCGCGTGCACGAACAGGCCGGGCGCGCCCAGATCGCTGCGGCGCCCGGTGGCCAGTAGGACGGTCCCGAGCTGGCTCGGGAAGTAGTAGTCGACGAGGGCGCTCTCGTCGTCGGGCGGTGATCCGCGCGCCGACATCAGGAAACGGCACAGCATGCCGCTGCTGTCGGCCAGCCAGCGGCACGGCTCGCCCCACGCGGCGTTGAGCGAGGCGGAGGTGAGCGGCCGCGGAATGCCGCTGGCGATCTCGGCCACCCACTGCTCGACGCCCGTGTCGCGTATGACCACGTACGAGAGCCAGGCGCCGTCGGGCGAGAAGCGCAGCCAGCCCAGCGTGGTGTCGAACGGCGCCAGGATCCGGAATTCGCCGGCGTCGGGCGCGTCGAGGCGCGCGACCGTGATGCCGCCGATATCGGGCGCCGGCCACGGCGCGTTGTTGCGGGCGTTGATCGCGATGCCGCCGATCTCCCGCCGGCGCTCCTCCGGTACGGCCGGCGGATCGGCCAGGCGCTCGGTGAACGCCGCGGCGTTGCCGGATCCGCTGACGAGCGCCGCCGCGGCCTCGCGTGCGCGATCCTGCGCGCCGGCGGCGGCACACCACAACGCCGCCGCACAAACGGCGAGCGGTCCGCAGCCTGCCGTGGAGACGCGGTGCATGGTGGAACGTTGGGACCTGCAGGTCGCGGCCCGCTAGGCAGTCTGCAGCTCGGGCGCGGGCGCGGACTGCGCCGCTGGCGGCGGCGCGGAGGGGATGTCGCCCGCGTCCTCGCGGAGGTACTTCCAGTAGTTCGGCTTGATCGAGGCGAGCAGCTCGGCCCGGGTCTTCACCTTGATCGGCTTGCCCTTGTACAGCTTGCCGATGGAGTACAGCAGGCTCTCCGGCAGCGCGCTGCAGAACATCATCATCGGCCAGGTGAAGTTCGGGCCGTTCGTCTTGCGCAGGCGCAGCGCCCACAGGCCCACGCCGCCGATCTTGAACGAGGTCGGTCCCCACCAACTGTACAGGCCCGGCCGCATGTTCATCTTCCAGCAGCGGAGGATGAGCTGCCACTGCAGCCGGGTGAGGTTGCGCGTCTCGGTGACGCCCTTGCCGTGCTCCATGCGGGTGCCTTCCAGCGGCGTGAACACCGACGGCACCAGGAAGCCGAACAACCCGCGGCGCTCCATCTCGTAGATCAGGTCGAGCGTCCCCTTCACGTCCTCGTCGGTCTCGCCGGGGTTGCCGACCATCAACGTCAGCATCGGGAACCAGTTGTTGCGGTTCAGCACCTCGAGGCCGCGGATGACCACGCTCTGCCAGTCCTCGATGTTGAACGGCACGCCCTTGCTCGGCATCACCTGTTTGGCCATGCGCACCGAGCCTGTTTCCAGGCCGATCAGCGGCACGAGCGCCTTGCCCTCCGGATGCGTGCTCAGGCGCTTGAGGTGAATCGGGCTGCGCGGCAGCAGGATGTCGGTCAACTGTTCGATCAGCACCGGGTCGACGACCGCCGGCGCCATCGTCGAATGGCTCAGCACGTGCTGCTCCACGCCCGGCGTCTCGACGATGCTGCGGTACAGGTCCACCAGCGCTTCCCGGTTGGGAAAGAAGAACGGCGTCTTCGTGCGCACCTGGCCCCAGATGAACATGTCCTCGGTGGCCAGCGAGATCTGCTTGTTGCCGTTTGCCACGTTGGCCCGCACGGCTTCGAGGATCCCGTCCTTGGGCAGATCGATCTGCGGATTGAGGTCGGGCACGCAGAACTGGCAGCGGCGGCCGCAGCCGGTGGTCATCTCGACAACGCCGAACGTCGTCGGCCGATCCGGAAACAGCAGCGTTTGCGGGTCCGTGGGATGGTCGACCTCCACGTGCAGGGGCAGCTCGGTGCCCTCGATTGCCTGCCGGAACAGCGCGATGGTCTCCGCCGACTCGCTCCGGCCGTCGATGACGCAGTCGATCCCGAGCCGCTCCATGGACTTCGTCTGGGTGATCTGCCAGCTTCCGGAACCGCCCAGGAGCACGCGGAACGACTCGCGGTGCGGGCTGCCCTTGATCGCGTCGAACAGCTTCTTCGCGTAGTGCGAATTGATCGGCTCCCGCGAGCTGCCGAAAATGGACGTGTAGACGCCGGCGGCGAACGTCACGCCCAGCGGGTTGTGCGTGGACAGCGCCACCACGCGCGTGTCGGGGCCGATGAACCGGTCGATGTCGTCCGGGTAGCAGACCGCGACGTTCTCGCGGCCGAACTCCGCCGCCATGACCCGCTCGAGCACACGCAGCCCGGCGGGCGCCGACTGCGCCGAGCCGTCCTCGAAACGCTTGACGTTCCGCCACTCCGGATACTTCCGGTCCATGACCCATTCCATCCAGATCGGGATGGACGCCATGCCCATCTGGATGAAGTAGCCGGCGTGGTCGATCATCTCGGTGAATGGCGCTGTCAGTACAATCTGGGTGCCCCGTTTCATACCTGTTTCCTCGCGCTGCACCTGCCGGAACGTTGTACGTGAGGAGAGAATGTAACACGATTCGAACGGATTCCTTGCTCAGCATGCTCTCGTCCCGCCTGCCCCCGGACCTCGCGCCGAACCCGATTGGGCGCGCCATCGCCCGCCTCCGCAGCCAGGGCGCGGAGCTCGTCGACCTGACGGAATCGAACCCCACGCGGGTCGGGATCGCGGCGCCGGAGGGGCTGGTGCGCGGCACCGCCGCGATCGAGCCGCGGCTCTACGAACCGCAACCGCTGGGCCTGCCGGCCGCCCGCCGCGCGGTGGCGGCGCACGTGTCGCGCGCCGGCCGCGCCGTGCCGCCGGAGCGCGTGGTGCTGACAACCGGCACGAGCGAGGCGTACGGGCACCTGTTCAAGCTGCTGTGCGATCCGGGTGACGAGGTGCTGACGCCGCGGCCGAGCTATCCGCTGTTCGAGCACCTGACGCGGCTCGAAGGCGTCCGCGCCGTGCCGTACGCGCTCGAATGCCACGCGCGCTGGGAGCTCGACCTGGACAGCCTGCGGCGGGGCGTCGGCCGGCGCACCCGCGCCGTGCTGCTCGTCAGTCCGAACAACCCGACCGGGTCGTACCTGACGGAAGCCGAGCTCGATGCGGTGGGGGCGCTGTGCGCGGCGCACGATCTGGCGCTGATCGCGGACGAGGTGTTCGCGCCGTATCCGCTGGCGCCGGGCGCCGCCGGACCGAGCGTTCTCGACGGCGATCGGGACGTGCTCGCCTTCTGCCTGGGCGGGTTGTCGAAGGCGGTCGGCCTGCCGCAACTCAAGCTCGGGTGGCTTGTCGCCGCCGGCCCCCGGCCGGCCGTGGACCGCGCGCTGGCGGGGCTGGAGCTGATCTGCGACACGTACCTGTCGGTGGCCACGCCCGTGCAGTTGGCGGCCGGGCGGCTCTTGGCGGACGGCGCGGCGGTAACGGCCCGGATCGCGGAGCGCGTGCGCGGCAACCACGCCGCGTTGCAGCGGCTGGTGGAGCGCCATCCGGCGGCCCGGCTGCTGCCGGTCGAGGGAGGGTGGTACGCTGTCGTGCAGATTCCGGCCACGCGTTCCGAGGAGGAGGTGGTGCTCGACCTGCTCGAACGCGAGCGGGTGCTCGTGCACCCCGGCTACTTCTACGACTTCTCCCGAGAGGCTTACCTGGTCGTGAGCTTGCTGCCCGAGCCGCACCTGTTCGGCGCGGGCGCCGCACGCATGCTGGAGCGTGCGGCAGTGCAGGAAGGACTGGAGAGCGGCCGATGAACCGGCAGCCTGCGCCCGTGCTCAAGGACCTCGTCCTGATCGGCGGAGGCCACAGCCACGCCATCGTGCTCAGGATGCTGGGCATGGATCTCATTCCGGGCCTCCGCGTGACCGTCGTGGCCCGCGACGTCCATACGCCGTACTCCGGCATGCTGCCGGGGCTGATTGCCGGGCACTACAGCTTCGACGACGCGCATATCGATCTGGAGCCGCTGGCGGGGTTCGCCGGAGCCCGCCTGTTCCACGACGAAGCGGTGGGTCTCGACCTGGCCGGCCGCGCGGTGCTGTGCCGGAACCGCCCGCCGGTGCCGTACGACGTACTGTCCATCAACGTCGGCGCGCGGCCGTCGCTGGCGGTCGCTGGCGCGCAGGCCCAGGGCGTACCCGTCAAGCCGATCGGCGCCCTCGTCGCGCGCTGGGAGCAATTGCAGGCGCGCGTGCTCGCCGCGTCGCGCCCGCTGCAGGTAGCCGTCGTGGGCGCCGGGGCGGCCGGCATCGAGCTGACCCTGGCCATGCAGCACGCGCTGCGCCGGCTGCTGGCGGAGGCCGGCCGGGCGGACGATACGCCGGCGTTCCACCTGTTCGGCGCGACGGCCCGCATCCTGCCGACGCACAACCGGCGGGTGGCCGCCAAGTTCATGCGGGTGCTGCGCGCCCGCGGCGTCCAGGTGCATGCCGGCGCGCGGGTCTGCGAGGTGACGCCGGGCGAGGTCAGGATCGAGGGCGGCGAGACCTGCGCGGTGGACGAGGTGATCTGGGCGACCGAGGCGGGCGCGCCCGCCTGGCCCGCCGCAGCGGGGCTTGCCGTGGACGGCGACGGCTTCATCGCGGTGGCGGATACGCTCGAGTCGACGTCGCACCCGGGCGTGTTCGCCGCCGGCGACGTTGCGGCGGTCGTGAACCATCCGCGCGAGAAGGCGGGCGTGTTCGCCGTCCGGCAGGGCCGGCCCCTGCATGCGAATCTCCGCCGCGCGGTCCGGGGCGAGCCGCTCGCGCCGTTCCGCCCGCAACGGGCGTTCCTGAGCCTGATCACTACCGGCGACCGCTACGCGGTGGCGTCGCGCGGTGCGTGGTCGGTCGAAGGGCGCTGGGTCTGGAAGTGGAAGGACTGGATCGACCGCCGCTTCATGCACCGCTTCAGCCGCCTGCCGGACATGCCGGCGGAGGACGCGGCCGACCCCGAGCTGGTGCGGCTGGCGCCGCCCGAGCAGGTGCAGGAGCTCGCCGGCGCCGGCATGCGCTGCGCGGGGTGCGGATCGAAGGTGGGCGCGACAATCCTCGACCGCGTGCTGTCGCGGCTGTCGCCGTATCAGCGCAGCGACGTCGTCGCCGGGCTGGACGCGCTCGACGACGCCGCGATCGAGCGAGTGCCCGACGGGATGCTGGCCGTGCGCACCGTCGACGCGTTTCCGGCGCTCGTGGACGATCCGTACCTGTTCGGGCGGATCACGGCGAACCACTGCCTGGGCGACATCCATGCCATGGGGGCGGAGCCGCGCTCGGCCCTGGCGATCGTCACGGTTCCGGTCGGTCCCGAGGAGAAGACGGAAGCGCTGCTGCGGGACCTGCTCGCGGGCGTCGTCGAGGCGTTGCGCGAGGCGGAGACCGCGCTCGTCGGCGGACATACCACGGAGGGCGCCGAGCTGACGCTGGGACTGGCGCTCAGCGGCGTGGCCGACCCGGCCCGCGTGCTGCGCAAGCGCGGCATGCAGCCGGGCAACCGCCTGTTGCTCACGGCCCCGGTCGGGACCGGGACGCTGTTCGCCGCGCGGATGCGGCGCAGGAGCAAGGGCCGCTGGATCGCGGGGGCCGTGCAGTCCATGCTGCAGTCGAGCAGGGGCGCCGCCGGCTGCCTGGCGGCGCACGGCGCGACGGCGTGCACCGACGTCACGGGATTCGGGCTGCTGGGCCACCTGCTGGGGATGGCGCGGGCCTCGGACGTCGACGCCCGCCTGACGCTGTCCGCCATTCCAATCCTCGAAGGCGCCCGCGAGACGGTGGCCCGGGGTTATCTGAGCTCGCTGCATCCGCACAACGCGCGGCTGGGACGGGACGCGGCCGCCAACGACGGCGTTGCCGGGAATCCGATCTACCCGATCGTCTTCGACCCCCAGACTGCCGGCGGATTGCTCGCGAGCGTGCCCGGCGAGCGTGCCGGCGCATGCCTGCAGGAGCTGCGCGCCCTGGGATACGATCACGCCGCCGACGTCGGATCGGTGGAGCCGCGCGTGCAGGGAGACCCGCACGTGCATGTCGACCCGTGAACGGCCGATGATCTGTACAGGAACAGCGCCGTCAGCAAGGGGGACGACAAGCACTCAAGCCGTCGTCCCCAGGCCGCGCACGGCGCGGCCCGCCGGCCACGGAGTGGGGCGAAGGGGTCCCCGCGAGTGGCCGGCGGGGGTTCGGGGCGCAGCCCCGAGGGGGAAAGAACGCATGGTGACGGTTGGTGAGAAGGCGCCGGCCTTCGAATTGCTGAACCAGAGCGGCGAGACGGTGAGCCTGTCGCAGTACGGCGGCCGCTGGGTGGTCCTCTACTTCTATCCCCGGGACGACACGCCCGGGTGCACCAAGGAGGCCTGCGAGTTCTCCGCCGACCTGCAGCGCTTCGGCGAGCTCGACGCCGTGGTCCTGGGCTGCAGTCCGGACACCCCGGAGCGGCACCGCGCGTTCATCGCGAAGCACGGGCTGCGCCTGACGCTGCTGTCGGATCCCGAACGCACGGTAATGCAGAAGTACGGCGCCTGGGGTGAAAAGAAGCTGTACGGCAGGACCACGGTCGGCGTCATCCGCTCCACCGTGCTGATCGACGACAGCGGCACGGTGGTCCACCACTGGCGCACCGTGCGGGCCGCGGGCCACGCCGGCAAGGTGCGGGAGAAGCTGGAAGCGCTGCGCCCCGCAAGCTGACAGCGCGCCAGCCTGTGCTAAACTGCGCAGTTTGTATGCTTAGGTTTCTGCCACTGGTTTGGGCCGGCATGGCCGTGGTCGCCGGCTGCGCCCACCCCGCGGCCTTCCCCGCGGACGTGCCGGTATCGCCCGGCGCCGACATCCATCTGCCGTTCGAGGGCCGGACCATCGAGGGGGTCTTTCCGCGGCGGTCCACCCTGGCGCAACTCCTGGCCGCTCACGAGCTCGACGGCCCGGCGGCGCGGAACGTGATTGCCGCGGCCCGTACGGTGTTCGACCCGCGCCGGTTCCGCGCGGGCAACGAATACGAGGTCGAGGTCGCCCGCGACGGGTCCCTGCGCCGGCTCGAGTACCACGTGGACGAGGATCGATTCCTGGAGGTGCGGCGCGCCTCCGCCGGCGGGGAGTACCGCGCCGCGCTCGTGCCGTACGAGAAACAGCATCTGGAGTCGGTGGCGCGCGGGTTCATCAACCGCGAGCAGTCGTCGCTCGTTGCGGCGCTGAACGCCAGCGGCGAGAACGTGATGCTCGCCATCAGGATGGCCGAGGTGCTGGCCGGCGAGATCGACTTCAACACCGAGGTCCAGCGCGGCGATCGCTTCGACGTGCTGTTCGAGGAGCAGTACCGGGAAGGCGAGTTCTCGGCCTACGGCGACGTGGTGGCCGTGCAGTTCGTCAACGAGGGCCGCGAGGTGCGCGCCTTCCGCTTTACCGTTCCCGGCGACACCGAGCCGCAGTACTTCGACGGCGAGGGGCGCTCTCTCAAGCGGCAGTTCCTGCGCTCGCCGTTCAACTTCGAGCCGCGCGTCACGTCGCGCTTCTCGCACCGCCGGCTGCATCCGATACTGGGCGTGCACCGCCCGCATCTGGGCGTCGACTACGGGGCCCCGACCGGCACGCCGGTCATTGCGGTGGCGACCGGCACCGTGGTGTCGGCCGGGCGCAGCGGCGCATCCGGCAACATGGTGCGCCTGCGTCACACCAACGGCTACGAAACCTACTACCTGCACCTGTCGAAATTCGCGGCGGGCATCCGCAAGGGCGCCCGCGTCGTGCAGGGACAGGTGATCGGCCGCGTCGGCTCGACGGGCCTGTCGACCGGACCGCATCTGGACTACCGCATGCGCAAGAACGGCGCGTTCGTGAACCCGCTGCTCGAGCTCCGGCGGATGCCGCCCGGAGAGCCCGTCCCGGCACAGCACGCGGAGGCGTTCCAGCGGGTCCGTGACCAGGCGCTGGTCAGGCTCGGCCTGGAGTCGCCTTCCGGCGTGCTGGCGCAGTAGACACTACAAGGCACTTCCCCGCGTGGCTCTCGTCCGTCCGTTTCGCGCCCTGCGTCCTGTACCGGAAGCGGCCGCCGCCGTGGCGGCCGTGCCGTACGACGTCGTCTCCAGCGCCGAGGCCAGGGCGCTCGCGGCAGGCAACCCCCTGAGCTTTCTGCATGTCTCGCGGGCCGAAATCGACCTGCCGGCGGATGCCGATCCGTACGGCGACCGTGTGTACGACACGGCGGCAAGCAACCTGGAGCGGCTCGTACGCACCGCGCCGCTGGTCATGGAGGATGAGCCGTCCCTCTACGTGTACCGGTTGCTGGCGGTCGGGCACGAGCAGACCGGTCTCGCGGCCTGTTTCGCGCTCGACGAGTACGACAACGGCGCCATCCGCAAGCACGAAGGGACCCGTCCGGACAAGGAGAACGACCGGACCCGCCACATGCTGGCGCTGCGGGCCCAGACCGGGATCGTGTTCCTGACCTACCGCGCCACGCCGGAGACGGCGGCGCTGATGGGCCGCGGGTCGGCCGGCGCGCCGCTGCTCGATCTGGAAGCTGCGGACGGCGTGCGCCATGCGGTCTGGCGCCTGGACCGCGAGGACCGGGACGCGGCGGTGGACGCGTTCGCCGCGGTGCCGGCGCTCTACATTGCCGACGGACATCACCGCGTCGCGAGCGCCGCGCGCGCGCGCGACGAGCTGGTGCGGACGGGACGCGCAACGGCGGACGCCGCCGCGCGCTTCGTCCTGGGCGTGGCGTTCCCCGACACGGCCACGCAGGTGCAGGCGTACAATCGCACCGTCGCGGATCTGGCGGGACGGACGCCGGAGCAGTTCCTCGCCGCGCTCGGCGAGCGGTTTCCGCTGCGTCGGCGCGCCGCGCCATCGCCGCCGAAAGGCGAGGTCGCCGTCTACGTGGGCGGCGGAACGTGGTACTCGGCGGACCTGTCGGCGGCGCGGCCTGCGGGCGCGGCCGGCGGTCCGGCGGCGCGGCTCGACGTGGCCGTGCTGCAGGACCACCTGCTCGCGCCGCTGCTCGGCGTGGCCGATATCCGGACCGACCCGCGGGTGGCGTTCGTCGGCGGCGCGCGCGGCACGGCGGAGCTGGAGCGGCGGGTCGACTCGGGCGCGGCGGCCGTGGCGTTCTCCCTGGCGCCCGTGACCACGGCGGAGTTGTTCGCCGTGTCCGATACGGGCGGCATGATGCCGCCCAAGTCCACGTGGTTCGAGCCCAAGCTGCGGGACGGCCTGCTGGTGCACCGCATCTAGGTTGAACCATGTCCGCTGATCGGGTGTTCAACTTCGGCGCGGGTCCCGCGGTACTGCCCGAGACGGTCCTGGAGGAGGCGCGGCGCGACCTGCCCGCGCTGCCGGGCGCCGGGATGTCGGTGCTGGAGGTCAGCCACCGCTCGGCGGTGATGGACGGGATCATCGAGTCCGCCGTCGCCGGCATACGGCAGCTCGCCGGCCTGCCGGACGACTATCACGTGCTGTTCCTGCAGGGCGGCGCCACGCAGCAGTTCGCCATGGTGCCGCTGAACCTGCTGCCGCCCGGCGGCGCGGCCGACTATGTCCTGACCGGCGTCTGGGCCGCCAAGGCCTACGAAGAGGCGCAGTTGCTCGGCGCCGCGCGCGTGGCCGGCTCGACGGAGGGCGAGCGGTACGCGAGGATTCCGGAAGCTGCGGAGCTGGATATCTCCGATGCGGCGGCGTACCTGCACGTGACGTCCAACAACACGATCTGCGGTACCCAGTGGCGCGACCTGCCGGACGCGGGGGAGGTGCCGCTGGTGGTCGACGCTTCGTCCGACATCTTCAGCCGGCCGCTGGCGTTCGACCGCCTGGGCCTGGTGTACGCGGGCGCCCAGAAGAACCTCGGCCCCGCCGGCGTCACGCTCGTCATCGTCCGCGACGACCTGATCCGGCGTGCGCCGCCGCGCGCCGCCGTCCCCACGATGCTGCGCTACGCGGCCTATGCCGACCAGGGCTCGCGGCCGAACACGCCGCCGGTCTTCGCGATCTACATGGTCGGCCTGGTCGTCAGGTGGCTGCTCGCCGCCGGCGGCCTGGAGGCGCTGGCGCGGCGCAACGAACGCAAGGCGGCAATCGTTTACGAGGCGATCGACCGCAGCGGCTTCTACCGCGGCACGGCGGAGCCCGGCAGCCGCTCGCTGATGAACGTCACGTTCAGGCTGCCGGATGCAGAGCTGGAGCGACGCTTCGTCGCCACGGCGAAGGAAGCGGGCCTGGCCGGTCTCAAGGGACACCGCTCGGTGGGCGGCATCCGGGCGTCGCTGTACAACGCGTTGCCCGAGGCGGCCGCCGGCGCGCTGGCCGCGTTCATGTCGGAATTCGAACGGACTCATGGCTGATCGATTCGTGTTAGAGTGTGGCGTTTCGTTTCGGCCATCCAGCACGGACCCACCGAGGCCGGCGTCCGTTCGTGGCCCAGGTGGAGGTACCGAGTGCTGATTTCCCTCATCATCACATTGCTGGTGGCCGCCGGTCTTATACAGATCGCCGTCTTCTCGACCACGATCTTCCTGCACCGCACGGCGACCCACCGGGCGCTGGTGCTGCATCCGGCCGTCGCCGTGATGTTCCGCGCCATGCTGTGGCTCACCACCGGCATCAACACCCGCGAATGGGTGGCCGTGCACCGCAAGCACCACCAGTTCACCGACGAGGAAGGCGATCCGCACAGCCCGCTGCTGGCCGGTTTCTGGTCCGTTCAGCTCGGCAACGTGTTCCACTACGTGCGCGAGGCGCGCAAGCAGGAAGTGCAGGAGAAGTACGCCCGCGACATAGAGAACGACTGGTGGGAGCGCGCGCTGTTCCGGCACAACCTGATCGGTCCGGCGCTGGGCCTGACGGCGCTGTGCGCGATCCTCGGCATCGGGTGGGGGCTGCTGGCCGCCGTTATTCACGGCGTCGTGTACGTTTTCATCCTGTCGTCCTCCATCAACGGCCTGTGCCACTACCACGGCTACAAGAACTTCGAGAACACCGCTACCAACATCCGCCTGCTGGCGCTCATCACCGGCGGTGAGGGGCTCCACAACAACCACCACGGCTTCCCGCGCAGCCCGAAGTTCAGCTTCAGGGCGAGCGAGTTCGACCCGGCCTGGCCGGTCATCTGGCTGCTGACGAAGCTCAAGCTCGCCAAGCCGTACCGCACCATCGCCGAGGCGCAGGAAGCGTCATAGTTCCTTGGGGCTGCGCCCCAAACCCCCGGCGGCTGCTAGCGGGGACCCCGTTGCCCCGCGCCGCTGCCGCCGGGCCGCGCCGTGCGCGGCCTGGGGACTCCTGCTCAAGTGCTCGTCGTCCCCTCGCGTACTTCACCGTTGGTAGCGTTACTCAGCTTCATCATCTCCAATTGGGTTTACGCCTCGAACCCCCGGCGGCCCTGCAGCCGCTGGCGCACCCTTCGTTTCCGCCTCCAACTCGCGCGGCTATAGGATTGCGCGTTGGCGATGTCCGGGAACCCCCTGACGCTTCGAAATCTCAAGTCCGACCTGTGGAACTGCGCACAGATACTGCGCGGCAGCGCCATCGACCGCACGGACTGGAAGGGCTACATCCTCCCGCTGCTGTTCTTCAAGCGCATCAGCGACGTCTGGGACGAGGAGGTTGCCGAGGCCAGGGAGACCTACGGCGACGTCGGTCCTGCAGATTTTCCGGAGCTGCATCGCTTCAGCCTGCCTGCCGGTGCTCATTGGCGTGACGTCCGCGAGACGCCGGCCAACGTCGGCGCCGCGCTCGCGCGCGCCATGCGCGAGATCGAGCGGGCCAACCCCGAGACCCTGGCGCGCGTGTTCGGCGCGGCCGACTGGGGCAACCGCGAGATGCTCGCCGACGAGCTGCTCAAGGACCTCATCGAGGGGCTGTCGGCCGTGCCGCTGGGCAACACGGCCGTCGGTTCCGACATCCTGGGCGACGCCTACGAGTACCTGATCGGCAAGTTCGCCGACATCACGCGGCGCAAGAAAGCGGGGGAGTTCTACACGCCGCGCAGCGTGGTGCGGATGCTGGTCGAGCTGCTCGATCCGCGAGAAGGCGAGAGCATCTACGACCCCGCCTGCGGTACCGGCGGCATGCTGCTCGGGGCGATCGAGCACGTCGAGCGGGCCGGCGGCGACCCGCGGACCTTCTTCGGGCGCATCTTCGGCGAGGAGAAGAACCTCACTACCTCGTCCATCGCGCGCATGAACCTCGTGCTGCACGGCATTGAGGACTTCCGGATCGAGCAGAACGACACGCTGCGCAACCCGGCGTTCACCGACGCGGCGGGCGCCCTGGCCGCCTTCGACTGCGTCATCGCGAACCCGCCGTTCTCGCTCAAGGAATGGGGCCGCGAGGTGTGGGAGGCCGACCCGTGGGGCCGCGCCGCCTTCGGCTTGCCGCCGGCGAGCTACGGCGACTACGCCTGGGTGCAGCAGATGGTCGCGTCCATGGCGGAGGGGTCCGGCCGCATGGCGGTCGTGCTGCCGCAGGGGGCGCTGTTCCGCAAGGGCGCGGAGGGGCGCATCCGGCGGGCGTTGCTCGAAGAGGACCTGATCGAGGCGGTGATTGGTCTCGCGCCCAATGTCTTCTACGGTACCGGCCTCGCCCCGGCCGTGGTGACGCTCCGCCGCGCGAAGCCGCGCGGGCGGCGCGGCAAGCTCATCGTGATCGACGCGTCGAGCCTCTTCCGCAAGGGCCGGGCGCAGAACTTCCTCGACCCGGCCCATGTCGGGCAGATCGTCGGATGGGTGCGCCGCTTCCGGGACGTGAAGGACCGGGCGAAGGTGGTCTCGACCGGGGAGATCGAACGCGAGGACTGGACGCTCAACATCTCCCGCTACGTGCTGCCGCCCATCGGCGAGGACATCCCGCCGCTGCCCGATGCGGTGGATGCATTCAAGCAGGCGCTCGCCGAGGCCAAGGCCGCCGAGGACCGCCTGCGGCGCGTGCTGGAGGACGACGGCTGGCTGGAGTGAGTGCGCACGCGGTCCGGCGCCGATGCTGGCGAACGACGCGCCATGCTAGGATGCACCAATAGTATGATTTCTGCCTCCCGGAGGTCGCCATGAGGACGGTGCGCAAGACCATCACACTGACCGATCTGCATGATCAGTGGATCAAGGCGCAGATCGCCGCTGGCCATTTCACCAACGACAGCGAGTACATTCGGGATCTCATTCGGCGTGATCGAGAACAAAACGCCGAGTTCGAGGCGCTCAAGGCCTCGGTCAAGGAAGGTCTCGACAGTGGTCTGAGCGAGAAGACCGTCCCCTCCATCATGGCAGAAGTCGAGGCGCGACTTCGGACCGATGGGCGTCTATAGGTTGTCGCGAAAAGCGGCGGCTGATCTCGACGGCATCTACACCTACACGATAGAGCAGCATGGGCTGGGGTCGGCGAGGAAATACCTGACCGGCCTGCATGCCTGCTTCGAACATCTTGCCGAGCACCCGCTGCTCGGCCGGCGGGCTGACCAGATTGCGCCCGGAGTGAGACGCCATGAGTGCCAATCTCACGTCGTCTTCTACGTGCAGGACAGTGCCGGCGTGAGCATCGCGCGGGTGCTGCACGCACGGATGGATGCGCCCCGGCGCTATGGTCAGGACGGCGGTGGAGACCAGCTCGCGTGAGCGCGTCTTCCGAGCACTTAGGCCAGCAGGCGCTGGAGTCGTACCTCTGGGGCGCGGCCAACCTCCTGCGCGGCCTGATCGACGCCGGCGACTACAAGCAGTACGTCTTCCCGCTGCTCTTCTTCAAGCGGCTATCCGACGTCTGGGAGGAGGAGTACCAGAGCGCCCTGGGCGAGACCGGTGACGAGGGCTACGCGCAGGCGACCGCCGACGACCGGTTCGTCATCCCGGCCGGCGCCCACTGGTCCGACGTCCGCACCGTCGCGCGCGACGTCGGCCGTGCGCTACGGGGCGCGTTCCGCGCCATTGAGGCGGCGAATCCCGAGCGCTTGGCCGGCGTGTTCGGCAACGCGCCGTGGACTGACAAGGCGCAGATGCCGGACGCGACGCTCAAGAACCTGATCGAGCACTTCTCGAAGCACACGCTGAGCCTAGCCGCCGTGCCCGAGGACGAGCTGGGCAACGCTTACGAGTACCTCATCAAGCAGTTCGCGGACGACAGCGGCCACACCGCGCAGGAGTTCTACACCAACCGCACGCTGGTGCACCTGATGACGCAGATGCTCCAGCCGCGCCCCGGCGAGCGCATCTACGACCCGACCGCCGGCACCGGCGGCATGCTCATCTCGGCGCTGGCCGAGGTGCGGCGCACCAGCGGCGACGCTCGGACGCTCGGTCTCCACGGCCAGGAGATCATCGGCACGACGGCGTCGATCGCGCGCATGAACCTCGTGCTGCACGGCGTCGAGGACTTCCGCATCGCGGTCGGCAACGCCCTGAGCGACCCCGCCTTCATCGAGCGCGACCGCCTGATGACGTTCGACATCGTCCTTGCCAACCCGCCGTACTCCATCAAGACCTGGAACCGCGACGCGTGGCGCAACGACCCGTGGGGCCGCAATTTCCTCGGCACCCCGCCGCAGGGACGGGCCGACTACGCCTTCTTCCAGCACATCCTTAAGAGCCTGGATCGGAAGACCGGCCGCTGCGCCATCCTCTTCCCGCACGGCGTCCTCTTCCGCAACGAGGAAGCCGCGATGCGCCACGCCCTGATCGAGCGGGACCTCGTCGAGTGCGTGCTCGGTCTTGGCGCGAACCTGTTCTACAACTCGCCGATGGAGGCGTGCGTCGTCGTCTGCCGCACCCGGAAGCTACCGACGCGGCGCGGGAAGGTACTGTTCATCGACGCTGTGCGCGAGGTGGCTCGGGAGCGCGCGCAAAGCTTCCTGGCGCCGCAGCACCAGCGGCGGATCCTGAAGGCGTACCGCGCGTTCGCTGACGAGCCGGGTCTCTCCGCCGTGGCAACCACGGAGCAGGTGCTCGCCAACGAGGGGAACCTGTCCATCCCCCGCTACGTCCAGCGCCCGGCCGGCGGCGCGATGGACGCACGCGAACGCCCGACTGACGACCTGCGGAGCGCCTGGGAGGAATTCGACGCCGGGAGCGGGGTTTTCTGGCGGCAGATGGACGATGTGGTCAAGATGCTCGACGGGGTAGTCGCCGAGAGTAAGTTCGATGGCTAGCGGAAAGCTCAAGCCCGGATGGACGAGTGTGGCGTTCGGCGAAATGGCGACGTGCGTCAACGACCGAATAGATAACCCGGCCGACGCCGGAGTTGACCGCTATGTTGGCCTTGAGCACCTCGATTCCGATTCGCTCGTGATCCGGCGATGGGCTCCACCGACTGCCGTGACCGCAACGAAACTCCGCTTCCGAAAGGGCGACATCATCTTCGGCAGACGTCGCGTGTACCAGCGCAAGTTGGCAGTCGCGGATTTCGACGGCATCTGCTCGGCACACGCATTGGTCCTTCGGGTGAAATCCGGGGTCGTCCTTCCAGAGTTCCTGCCTTTCTTCATGCAGAGTGATTTGTTCATGGAGCGCGCCAAGGCGATCTCCGTTGGCTCGCTATCCCCAACGATCAACTGGCGAACTCTCTCAAGTGAGGGGTTCGCCCTGCCGCCGCTGGACGAACAGCGTCGGATGTCCAACCTGCTGGTTCGCATCGAAGCGACGTCGCGCGCACTAAACGATGCTCGCGCAGCCTTGGCAAAGCTCCGCAAGAGCACGCTCGTACACAGTTTTGGACAACTGCTGGCGGATCGTGCCCTTCCGAGAGTCCCATTGGGACAAGTCGGTGACGTGCTGCTCGGACGACAGCGCGCACCGCAACACGAGGACGGTCCGTCCATGCGTCGATACTTGCGGGCCGCCAACGTATTCGACGGATACATCGATACGGCCGACGTCAAGAGCATGAACTTCTCCCCCGACGAGTACCGGCGGTACAGACTCCGCGATGGCGATATTCTCCTGAACGAGGGCAACAGCTCCCGTGAGGTTGTCGGGCGAAGCGCAATTTTTCGCCGCGAAATGCCGGACGCGTGTTTTCAGAATACGCTCCTTCGATTTCGTCCAGGGCCTGAAGTACTGAGCCTGTATGCACATCAGTACTTTCGTTACTGCGTGTACACTGGGACATTTGCGGCTATTGCCAAGCAGACATCCATCGCGCATCTGGGCGCGCAGGGCCTATCCAATCTGCTTATTCCTCTCCCCGACAAGAACCGACAGCTCGAACTCTCCGGGTGCCTGTCGATGATTGATTCAGCGGTGCCAGTAACTGCGGACAGAGAGCGACGCCTGCGAATTCTTAAGGTCCGCATTAGCGTACCGTTTGCCGCGAAGCCACAAGCGGGTCCCACCGGGGAGGTCGACGATACACCGACTTTCGCATAAGACGCGTCCGTTCCGAAAGCCGGTGCCAGTCGTTGAAGCGGGGGTTGCATAGGTGGAACGGGCAATAGTCCGGTTCCGAATGTTACGTACTAACGGCCGGTCGTCACACAGGCTGAATCCGCCGCGAGGCTGAATCGGATCCTGCGACCGTGCTATCACTGCTTCAGGGAGAATGCTGATTCCAGCCAGTGCATCGAAGCCAACGCCTGCAACATGAAGCCAAGGACGACGATAGCAAGACCACTGAGCGACAAGATGGCGTGTTGCCGCTGCTGGCAGTAGTCGTATCCGCCGCCGCCAATTACGAGGGATGACGTTCTACTATGATCTGTAGAAAGGCCGTACCGATACAAAAGGAGCACGCCGATGATGTCAAGTACGAGTCCACAAACGGAAAACATGGACGAAGCTCCGCCCGGTGCGGACACGCAGGCACTTGCCACGAGAGAGCACGCAAGGAATAGGGCCCACAACGCAACTTTGAAGTCCATCACGCGACGGAAGCGTACCCGTCGGTTCGGAAACGCCCGCTGAAGCTCGCGGAGAACGGTACGGCGCAATCGAAGGTACTTGGTGATGGATACACGCGAGAGCAACAGCATTACGTAGAGAGATTGGTCGACACGGTCGTAGTGAGGAACGAGCTCGACGTCGTCGTTACGTAGTGCATCAGAAACGGCCGTTTCTACGGCTTTTTCTCCATCAGTCCAACACATGGTTTCCAACTCTGCGTGCGGAGTGCCGCGAAGAACTTTGCGTTCGATTGGTTCAATTTCCTCTCTGGTCGAATATCCGACGCCGGCCCACATATGAATGCGGCGTGACGCTTTGGCGGGGGGATGGACGACGTATGACAGCAGCTTATACATGGCACTTGGTTCGCGATTGATTTGTCCTAGAACGATTCAGACTAAAGGCCATTCGCGGCCGGTGAGGCCGAGCGGCTTGAAGAGTTCCTCAAGCAGAATCTCGCCGGGCGGAACGGCGGGACCCAGCCACGCGGGATTTCGGATGATGGCCATCGACACTCCTCTCGAACGCGCTACGGGATCATCTTACCGACTGAATGCCGTCGACGCACTTGACGGTGACTTGTTCCACTCTGGCGCTGTGTGGCGACCTCACGGTCGATGTGGATCTGGCGGGACGTCAGGCAGGCCATCGGCTGGTGTGGGGCGACGGCAGGCGTATACTGGCACGGTTGATTCGTCAGGCGCAGCACTCTGACCGGAGACCGGCGTGACTACAGAAGAAGAGATCGTCAGAAAGCTGAGAACGCTGCCAGTGGAGAAACAGCGGCGTGTGCCCGCCTTCGTCGAGCATCTGCATGCGGAGGAGACGCTCCCTCCGCCGTGGCGCACATTGAAGGGGATCTGGTCCGGCTTCGGCGTGGACGTGTCCGAGGAGGACATCGTGACTGCGCGGCAGGAGATATGGGGCGGGTTTCCTCACCGAGAAGAAGGGGTTGCCGGCCTCTCCTCCCGTTAGCCTCCGTGACCTTCACCGAATCCAACACGGTCGAGGCGTTCGTCCGCGACCTTTTCTGCGGCGGCGTCACCCACCACACCGCGGTCGGGCCCGGCTTGGCGCGGCGGCGCGGCTCGCTGGCGGGTCTCGGCTGGCACTACCTGGCGCCGCAACACCTCCCGCGGCAGGCGCACGAGGTGTTGGTTGAGGACCATGTGCGCGAGGCGCTGGTCCGCCTGAACCCGGAAATAGCGGCGCAGCCCGACCGGGCCGACGACGTGCTCTACCGGCTGCGCGCCATCCTGATGGGCGTCCGGGCGGACGGCCTGGTGAAGGCGAACGAGGAGTTCGTGGCGTGGCTGTGCGGCGAACGGTCGATGCCGTTCGGCGCGGACGGCGAGCACGTCACCGTGCGCCTGATCGACTTCGACGACGTCGAGCGGAACCAGTACGTCGTGACCACCCAGTACACGGTGCGCGCGGGCGCGGAAGAACGGCGGGCGGATCTTGTGCTGTTGGTGAACGGCCTGCCGCTGGTGGTCATCGAGGCCAAGACGCCGGTGCGGGCGAGCCAGAGCTGGTTCGACGGGGCGGCGCAGGTCCACGACGACTACGAGCGCAACGTGCCGGAGCTGTTCGTGCCGAACCTCTGCTCGGTCGCCACCGAGGGGAAGGAATTGCGCTACGGGTCGATCGGCCTGCCGGTGGAAAGCTGGGGACCATGGCGGACCGACGACGACCCGGATGCGCCGGCGCTGCGGTGGATCGAACGGACCGTCTCGTCGATGCTGCGGCCGTCGATGGTTCTGGACCTGCTCGGGAGCTATACCGCGTACGCCACCGGGAAGGGCAGGCGGCGCGCAAAGGTCGTCGCGCGCTACCAGCAGGTGGAGGCGGCCAACCGCATCGTGGAGCGGGTGGTGGCCGGTCATCCGCGGAAGGGCCTCATCTGGCACTTCCAGGGCTCGGGCAAGTCGCTGCTGATGCTGTTCGCGGCGCGCAAGCTGCGGCTGCACCCGGCGCTCGGCAACCCGACGGTGATCATCGTGGTCGACCGGGTTGACCTCGACGCGCAGATATCCGGCACCTTCCACGCGGCCGGGGCGCCGAACCTGGAGCAGGCCGGCACCTGCGAGGAACTGGAACGGCTGCTGGCGCAGGACGCCCGCAAGATCATCATCACCACCATCTTCCGCTTCGGCGAGGCGCAGGGCGTGCTGAACGACCGCGGCAACATCATCGTGCTGGCGGACGAAGCGCACCGCAGCCAGGAGGTCAACCTGGGGCGCAAGATGCGGCGGGCGCTGCCCAACGCGTTCCTGTTCGGCCTGACCGGGACGCCGATCAACCGCGCCGACCGCAACACGTTCTACGCCTTCGGCGCCGAGGAGGACGAGTTCGGCTACCTGAGCCGCTACGGGTTCGAGGAGTCGGTCCGCGACGGCGCGACCAAGCCGCTCCACTTCGAGCCGCGCCTGCCGGAGCTGCACATCGACCGGGCGGCGATTGACGCGGAGTACAACGATCTCACCGGCGGCCTGAGCGACTTGGACCGCGACCGTCTCTCGAAGACGGCGGCCCGCACGGCGGTGTTGCTGAAGACGCCGGAGCGCGTCGAGCGTATCTGCGCCGACATCGCGCGGCACTTCCAGGAAAAGGTGGCCCCCAACGGCTTCGGCGCGCAGGTCGTTGCCTACGATCGGGAGGCGTGCGTGCTCTACAAGCAGGCGCTCGACCGGGTGCTGCCGGCCGAGATGTCCGACGTCGTCATGGACGTGAAGTCCGGCGAGGCGGAGTACTCCGCCTGGCGCCGCGACCGGGACGGCGAGGAGCGGCTGCTCGACCGTTTCCGCGACCCCAACGACCCGCTCAAGATCCTGGTCGTCACGTCGAAGCTGCTCACCGGCTTCGATGCGCCGATCCTGCAGGCCATGTATCTCGACAAGCCGCTGCGCGACCACACGCTGCTGCAGGCGATCTGCCGCACCAACCGGCCGTACGGCGACACCAAGACGCACGGGCTGATAGTCGACTACCTCGGCGTCTTCGACGACGTGGCCCAGGCGATCCAGTTCGACGAGGAGGGCATCGCCGGCGTCGTCACCAACCTCAACGAGTTGGCCGCCGCGCTGCCCGCGGCGGTCCGGAAGTGTCTGGCGTGGTTTCCGGGCGTGGACCGCTCCGTCGGCGGCTACGAAGGGCTGATCGCCGCCCAGGAGCGCCTGCCGGACGACGCGACGCGCGACGGCTTCGCCGTCGACTTCAGCTATCTGGCCCGCCTGTGGGAAGCGGTTTCCCCCGATGCGAGCCTGGAGCCGCACGAGGCCGACTACCGCTGGCTGAGCCAGGTCTACGAATCGGTGAAGCCCTCCACGGGAACGGGCAAGCTCCTCTGGCACACGCTCGGCCCGCAGACCGTCGACCTCATCCAGCGTAACGTTCACGTCGCTGCGGTCCGCGACGACCTGGAGACGCTGGTGCTCGACGCCGAGGTGCTGGACGCGGTGCTCGGCGCGCCCGACCCCGGCAGGAAATCCAAGGAGATCGAGATCAAGGTCGTCAACCGCCTCCGCAGGCACCTGCATGACCCGCGCTTCAAGGCCCTCGGCGAGCGGCTCGAAGCGCTGCGGCAGAAGCACGAGCAGGGCCTGCTCGTCAGCATCGAGTTCCTGAAGTCATTGCTCGACCTGGCCCGCGACGTGGTCGAGGCCGAGCGGACCACCCCGCCCGCCACGCCGGAGGAGCGCGGCAAGGCGGCCCTGACCGAGCTGTTCGAGGAGGCCCGCAACGACCGCACGCCCATCATGGTCGAGCGTGTCGTCAACGACATCGACGAGATCGTCCGGCACGTCCGCTTCGAGGGTTGGCAGAACACCCACGCCGGGGAGCGCGAAGTGAAGCAGGCGCTGCGGTATACCTTGTTCAAGTACCGCCTGCACCAGGACAAAGAGCTGTTCGACCGGGCCTACGGCTACATTCGGCAGTACTACTGACGGATGCCCAGCGCGCCCTGTACGCTGTAGTCAGTGCGGCAAACGCAAGGGTCGGTCGTCTGCGCCAACTGCGGCAAGCTGGTCGGCATCAACGAGCAGACCTGTCCGTATTGCAACGCGTGGCGGCCGGGCCTGTTCGGCTGGGCGCCGGTCATCCGCAGCGTCGTCGGCAACCGGCTCGACCTGATCTCGCTGATCCTCATGGCGTGCGTCACGCTGTACGCCGTGGCGCTGCTGCTGGAGCCGGAGGCCGCGTTCTCCGGCGGCGGCTTCTTCTCCCTCCTCTCGCCCGGCGGCCGGGCGTTGTACCAACTGGGAATGACCGGCGGCGTCGCCTGGGACCAGGGCTGGTGGTGGACGGTCCTGACCGCCAACTACCTGCACGGCAGCCTGCTGCACATCGTGTTCAACATGATGTGGATCCGGAACCTCGGGCCGGCGGCGACCGAGGTGTACGGCCCGGCGCGCACGTTCGTGCTCTTCAACATCGCGGGAGCGTGCGGGTTCCTCGTCTCCAACGTGATGACTTCGCTGAGCGACCCGTTCGCGTTCGCCACCCCGACCATCGGCGCGTCGGGCGGGATCTTCGGACTGCTCGCGGCGCTGATCGTCTATGGGCGCAAGCGGGGCAGCAGCATGATGGAGCGGCAGCTCTGGCAGTGGGCCATCCTGCTGTTCGTCTTCGGCTTCATCATGCGCGGCGTCAACAACTGGGCGCACGGCGCCGGCTTCGCCGGGGGATGGATCGCGGCGCAGCTCATGGGGTTCATCGACGAGCAGCGGGAGAGCTCGGCGATGCTCATCGCCTCGCTGCTGCTGATTGCGGCGACCGCCGCCGGCATCGTGCTGTCGTTCGTCAAGGTGACCGGGGCGCTGCTGGGGCAATAGCGGCCAGCCCGCATTACTCACCGGCGGCCGCAGCAGAAGGCTGGTGAGTAATGCGGGCTACTGCGGCGCCGGGTCGGTCTGCCC
>JAJEEU010000019.1 GCA_022820825.1 Vicinamibacteria bacterium | reverse complement strand
CGCGGGTGCGGCTGGGGCGCCTGCTGGGCCGCACGCGCACGGCGCGCGCGTGCGTCGACCTGAGCGACGGCCTGGCGGACGCGGTCGGCCAGCTCGCGGAAGCAAGCGGCGTCGGGGCGGTCGTGGACGCGGCGGCGGTGCCCCTGGAGCCGGGCGCGCGGCGCTGGTTCGAGGAGCTGGGACGCGACCCGCTCGAAGCCAGCCTGGCGTGCGAGGACTACGAGCTGTTGTTCACCGCGCCGGCCCGCTCCGGGCGGCGGCTGGCCGCCCTGCGGCGCATGGCCAGGGGCGTGCCGCTCACCCGCATCGGCGTCATCACCCGCGAGCCCGGCGTCGTGCTGCGGCGCGGCGGCGCGGACACCCCGCTGCGGGGCGGCTACGAGCACTTTTCCGCCGTCGCCTCAGCCTCGCTGAGGTGAATCCGCGAGCCTCAGCGAGGCTGAGGCTTTGGCGGACTTTGCCTCCTGGTCGCGATACTGCAATTCGTACAGGGTGTGGTAGAGGCCGCGCTGCGCCAGGAGGTCGCGGTGGGGGCCGGACTCGCGCAGCTCGCCCTTGTGGAACACGAGGATGCGGTCCATGTCGCGCACCGTCGACAGGCGGTGGGCGATGGCCAGCGTCGTGCGGCCGGCAATGAGGCGGTGCAGGGCGTCGCGGATCAGCGTCTCGGTGGCGGTGTCCACGTTGGACGTCGCCTCGTCGAGCACCAGCACCTGCGGGTCGAACGCCAGGGCGCGGGCGAACGAGAGGAGCTGCTTCTGGCCCGCCGAGAGCGTGGCGCCGCGCTCGGCCACCTCGGCGTCGAGCCCGCCCGGCAGGCGGTCGATGAACGGGCTCGCGTGCGCGGCGTCGGCCGCCGCGCGCACCGCCGCGTCGCTGCCCGCGGCCGGGCCGAAGGCGATGTTGTCGCGGATGGTGCCCGAGAACAGGAACACGTCCTGCAGCACCAGGCCGAAGCGGCGCCGCAGCGCGTCCAGCGGAATCTCGCGGATGTCGACGCCGTCGATGGCGATGCGTCCGCGGTTGACGTCGTAGAACCGCAGCAGCAGGTTGATCAGCGTGGTCTTGCCCGCGCCGGTATGGCCGGCAATGCCGATCCGCTCGCCCGGCTCGACCGTGAACGAGACGTCGCGCAACACGTAGTCGTCGCCGCGGTAGGCGAACCAGACGTGCTCGAACGTGATCCGGCCTTCGCCCCTGCCCGGGGGGCTCGGGGCTACGGCTGGCGAGACCAGGCTGGGCGGCGTGTCCAGCAGACCGAAGATCCGCTCCGAGGACGCCATGGCCGCCTGCAGGATGTTGAACTTCTCCGACAGGTCGCTGATGGGCCGGAAGAAGCGCTGCGAGTACTGGATGAACGCCACCAGGGAGCCGAGCGTCAGCGTGCCCTCCAGCGTCCAGGCGCCGCCGTACCAGATGATGGCCGCCGTGGCCACCGCCCCGATCAGCTCGACGGCGGGATAGAAGGTGGCGTAGTAGAAGATCGAGTCGAGGTTGGCCTGCGCGTGGCCGCGGTTCAGGCGGTCGAAGTCCGCGTAGCTGCGCGCCTCGCGGCGGAACAGTTGCACGGTCGACATGCCGGTGATGTTCTCCTGCAGCGCGGCGTTGATCTTCGCGATCCAGCCGCGCACCGCGCGGTAGGCGGCGCGCGCGTTGCGCCGGAACCACTGCGTGACGAGCGCGATGAACGGCAGCACCGCGAACGCCACCAGCGCCAGCCGCCAGTCCATCCAGAGCAGGACCGCCATGATGCCCGCCAGCATCACGATGTCGCGGAAGACCGAGATGACGCCGGAGGCGAACAGGTCGTTCAGGGCGTCGACGTCGGTCGTGACGCGGGTCATGAGGCGGCCGACCGGGTGGCGGTCGTAGTAGGCCACGTCGATGCGCTGCAGGTGGCCGTAGATCTCCATCCGCAGGTCGTACATGATGCGCTGGCCGATCATCCCCATGGAGTACGTCTCCAGGTACTCCAGCAGGAACGAGCCGGTCAGGATGACGAGCATGGCCGCGGCGATCAGCTCCAGGCCGGCCAGCTCGCCGGTCAGGATGTGGCGGTCGATGGCCAGCTTCACGAGGTACGGCTCGGCGAGCCGCAGCAGCGCGTGGCCGACGATGGCCGCCAGCGCCACCGCCACGCTCGCCTTGTGCGGGACCAGGTAGCGCAGCAGGCGCCGCAGCAGGCGGGCGTCGTAGGCCGCCGCCAGCGGCTCGTCGTGCAACGGGGCTGTGGCCACGGCGCCTACGCTTCCTCCAGCTCCGCCTCGAGCCGCTGCTGGCGGTCGAGGTCGGCGTACAGCCCGCCGCGCGCGAGCAGCTCGTCGTGGGTGCCGCGCTCGACCACGCGGCCGCGGTCGAGCACCAGGATCTGGTCGGCGCCGCGCACGGTGGAGATGCGGTGCGACACGACGATGGACGTGCGCTCGCGCATGACGCCGCGCAGCCGCGCCAGGATCGCCTCCTCGGTGCGGGTGTCCACGGCCGAGAGGGCGTCGTCGAGGATCAGGATGCGCGGGTCGGCCAGCAGGGCGCGCGCCAGCGCCACCCGCTGCTGCTGTCCACCCGACAGCGTCAGCCCGCGCTCGCCGACCGTCGTTGCGAGCCCGTCGGGAAAGCGCGCGACGTCGGCGTCCAGGCAGGCCAGCGCCACCGCGGACTCGACCGCCCCGGCCGCGCCGTCCCCGTTGTCTCCGCCGGCCTCATCGTCCCGGCGACCGTTTTCGGCCGCGCCGAACGCCACGTTCTCCGCCACCGTCGCCGAGAACAGCAGCGGCTCCTGCGGCACGTAGCCGATGGCGCCGCGCAGCACCGCCAGCGGCAGTTGGCGGACGTCCACGCCGTCCACGAAGACGGCGCCGGGCGGCGGATCGAACAGCCGCGGCAGCAGGTTGACGAGCGTCGACTTGCCGGAGCCGGTGGGGCCGACGAGCGCCAGCATCTGGCCCGGCTCCACGACGGCCGACACGCCCTGCAGCACCGGCTCGCCGTTGTAGGCGAACGACAGGTCGCGCAGCTCCACGCGGCCCCGCACGCCGCCGACCGGCAACCGCGCGGCGTGCGGCGGCGGGTCGCGCACGCCGGGCTCGGCGTCGCTGACGGCGAGCATCCGCTGCCAGGCGGCCATGCCGCGCTGAAGCATGCTGGTGACCCAGCCGAACGCGATCATCGGCCAGGCCAGCATGGTGAGATACGCGTTGAAGGCGACGAAGTCGCCGGCGGTCATGCGGCCCGCCACCACCTCGCGCGTGCCGGCCCACAGCACCACCAGCGCCGACAGCCCGAGGCAGAACGCCAGGCTCGGGAAGAACAGGCCCTGGATCATGATGACCGCGCGGCTGCGCGCGACATACTCGCGGTTGGCCGCCTCGAAGCGCTCCAGCTCCGCCGGCTCGCGGCCGTACGCGCGGACGACGCGCACGCCGGCCAGCGCCTCCTGCGCGATGGCGCTCAGCCTGGCGAGCTGCGCCTGGATCCGCTCCGAGCGGTGGTAGATGGCGTCGCCGAAGCGCCGCACCGCGACCGAGACCAGCGGCAGCGGCAGCAGCACGATCAGGGTGAGCCAGGCGGAGATGGACAGCATCAGCGCGACGGCGACGACGAACACGATGCTGGTGCTGGCGGAGTACATCAGCGCCGGCCCCACCATCATCCGCACCGCGCTCAGGTCGTTCGTGGCGCGCGACATCAGATCGCCGGTGCGGTTGCGCTGGAAGTACGCCAGGTCGAGCCGCTGCAGCCGCGCGAAGAAGTGGCCGCGGAGGTCGTACTCGATCAGCCGCGAGGCGCCGATGATGATGCGCCGCATCCAGAAACGGCAGACGCCGCCGAGCGCGGCGATGGCGACGAGCGCCCCGGCGTACAGCCCCAGCTTCGCCTGGGTGACGCCGGCCGTCAGGTCGTCGATCGCGAGCTTGAGCACCCATGGGGACACGAGCTGGATGGCGGTGGCCAGCAGCAGGAAGACGGATCCCGCCGCGAAGCGCGCGCGGTAGCGGGCGACGTACGGCAGCAGCCTCCAGGCCGCCGGATTCAAAGGTAAGCGCATGCGGGATCTGCGACGGGGAGAAACAGCCCTGAATTATATGGGCCGCTGCGCAAAACTGCGCGGCAGCGCGCAGGGCTGCACCAGTTTGGTGCATAATGTGGAAACTCACTGGAGAGGTGCGGATGCGTCGTTCGTGGATCACCCTGACCGCCTTCCTCTGCGGTGCGCTCCTGGCGCCGCTGTTCCTGCTCACCGCCCCGTCGCTCTCCGCGACCGCGCAGTCGGACGACGATCCGCGGGGCGAGCCCCTGCTGCCGCTCAGCGAGCTGTCGCCCCAGTTGCTCGGCATGTACCGCAAGACGATGGAGATCGAGCCCGAGATGCGCCGCTTCACGGAGCAGTACGGCGTCGATCTCGACCTCGCCCGCGCGGTCTGCCTGCAGGAGTCGGGCGGCAACGCCAACCTGCGCTCGGTCGCCGGCGCCCGCGGCTACTTCCAGGTGATGCCGGCCACGTTCCGCGGGCTACGCGTCGAGACCAACATCGAGGCGGGCATCAAGTACCTGTCGCAGATGATCCGCCAGTTCGGCCGCGAGGATTATGCGCTGGGCGGCTACAACGCCGGACCCGGCCGCGTGCGCCGCGGGCGGCCGCCGCTGGAGACGCTGCAGTACATCCTGTCGGTCGGGCAGTACCGCAACACGCTGATGCTGCACGAGCGGTCGATCCGCCGCCACGCGCAGCAGATCGGCCTGGAGACCGTGCGCGCCGGCGACGACTGGTGGACGATCGCGCAGCGCGTCGGCGTGCCGCTGGTGCAGCTCCGGATGCACAATCCGTTCCTCGCGTCGCGCGCCCTGCGGGAGGGACAGCTCGTCGCCTACCCGCCGGAGCCGCGCACCGACCTGCTCCCGGCGCGCAGCGCGGACTACCTCGAGTACCGCACCCGGCAGGGCGACAACATCCTCCACATCGCGCGCGTCCTGGAGGTCGACCGCGAAAGGTACCGCGAGGAGAACCGGCTCTGGCGGCTGCAGACGCTGCCGTCCGGGCAGGTGCTGCGCATCCCGCTGGAGCGCGAGCGCCGCGCGCGGGCGCAGCAGAGCTACCGCGTCCAGGCAGGGGACGACATCGGCTCCATCGCCGGCCGCTACAACACGTCGGCCTGGCGCGTCATCCGCGACAACGGCCTGTGGGACGAGCAGTTGACGCCCGGGACGGTGCTGCGGATCGAGCGCGAGCCGCCGCGGCCGGCGCACGCCACGCACCGCGTGCAGAGCGGCGATACGCTGGGCGCGCTCGCCACACGCTACGGCACGAGCGTGCGGGCCATCCAGGCCGCGAACAACATGGGCCGGCGCACCGTCATCTCCATCGGCCAGCGCCTGCGGGTGCCGACGGGACGAGGGAGCGCGGCGGACACGCCTTCGCCACCGGATCGAGCGGCTACCTCGCCTTCGCCACTGGATAGAGAGGCTTCGGCGGGCAGGCGGACCGCTGCCACGCACCGGGTCGTGCGGGGCGACAACCTGACCGATCTGGCGCGGCGTTACGGCACCACGGTGCGGGCCATTCAGCAGGCCAACGACATGGGCCGCCGCACGGTCATCCAGATTGGCCAGCGGCTCCGCATTCCCGGCAGTTGAGACCGGGCCGCCCCCCGGTTGCCCGCTAGCGGCAGGGGAAGGCGTCGACGAAGGCGCGCATGATCAGCACGGTGTCCCAGAGCGCCAGCTCGCCGGGGTTGTCCTTCAGGTAGGCGTCGACGATGCGGGCCATGCGGCCCGCGCTGATCACCTCGGTGGCGCAGAAGGCCTCGCGGCCGCCGAAGTCGTCCACCATGATCATGTGGGTGTGCCAGACGCCGGTCACCAGGCCCAGGCACTGCCCCATGTCGCTGCCGCGCTCCATCTCGTCGCGCTCGGGGTCCACCGGGCCGCCGTCGGCCTGGTTGATGGCCGCGCCGCACTCCCGCGCCAGCGCGTTGCCGTCGTTGACGTTGGCAATCGGCCGCCCCTGGGCCGCCGCCGGGGCGGCCGCGAGCAGCAGCAGTGCGCCGGCGGCGACAACGGCCAGGACTCCTCCGGTGCGTCCCATGTGATCCCCCTCATGCGGCCGGCAGCGCCGGCCGCTAGTAGTTGTCGAGGCCTTCCGTCAGCTCGATGGTGATGCCCCACGGGTCGGTGACGAAGGCGATGGCGATGTTCAGCTCGTCGAGCACCGTGTACGGCCGATCGAGCGTGATGCCCTTCGCCTCGAGCTCCCTGCAGAACTCCTCGAGCCCGTCCACCTCGAAGCCGATGTGGTCGTAGCTGCGGCCCCGGATGGGAGCCACCGGTCCGTCGGCCTCCGTGAAGCGGATGTTGACGCCCGGCAGGTCGACCACCTTGAAGAAGCCGTTCATGCCCTTCACCGCGCCGAACGTCTCCGCGTACCAGTCGCGCATGGCGTCGACGTCGTCGGTGTGGAAGTGCAGGTGGTGGTTCCTGATCGGCTCGGTCTGGCCGCGGTTCTCGACCAGCTCCACCTTGACGTCGTCGGGCGCCAGCACGTAGGCGATGCAGGTGTTCTGTTCCTCGGAGCAGACCATGCCGTCCTGCACGTCGCGCTGCGGCAGCTCCTGCGCCGTGATCACCTCGTAGCCGGCGGCGACCACCTTGTCGAGCATGGCGCGCGTGTCGGGCACCCACATGCCGATGTGGTTGAGCGCCGAGCCGATGGTGCCGCCCGTGGGCTCGCGGTCGGACAGGAACACCAGTGCGTGCGGGAACTTGAAGATGTGGACGTCGCGCCACGGCACCGGGACGCCGCCCAGCGTGTCGCGCCAGAAGTGCTCCTGCGCCGCGCGGTCCGTCGTGTACAGGTGGTGGTGCCCGTGCACGATGCGGCCCTCGGCCGCCCACGACTGCGCCCGCGCCTCGCCGGCGCCGGCCGCCAGCAGCGCCGCCGCCAGCAGGATCCCCGTCGTTGCCTTCATTGCCGCGCTCCCTTCGTCCGCCGCGCGCTACAAGGCGTGCAGTATAGCAGTCCGGGTCCCGCGGACCGGTCGGGGGGGCGGTGGTATAGTGGGGCCGCAGATGCGGAGGAGACAGGCATGACGAGACGTGCGGAAACACGCCCGGCGCACCTGCGCCTGGCGGGCGGATGGCTGTTGTGCGCTGCGTTGGCCGTGGCGGCGGGCGGGGCGGAGACGGCGCTGGCGCAGGCGCCGGGCGACTTCCGGCCGGTGACCGACGCCGTGCTGCAGGATCCCGATGCGGGCGACTGGATCCACTGGCGGCGCACCCTCGACGCCCACGGCCACAGCCCGCTCGACGAGATCACCCCCGAGAACGCCGGCGAGCTGCGGCTCGTCTGGAGCTGGGCGCTGACCGAGGGCTCGCAGCAGACCACGCCGATGGTGTACGACGGCGTCATGTACATCGCCAACCCCGGCGAGCGGGTGCAGGCGCTCGACGGCGAGACCGGCGAACTGCTGTGGGAGTACCAGCGGGTGCGCCAGCCGCGCGAGGACGGCACGCGGCCGGCCAACCGCCAGCACCGCAACCTGGCCATCTACCAGGACAAGATCTACCTGAACACGTCGGACGCGCACATCGTGGCGCTCGACGCCCGCACCGGCGAGGAGGTGTGGGACACCGACATCGGCGGGGGCGCCGGCTACCGCTACACCAGCGGGTCGATCATCGCCGACGGCAAGGTGTTCTCGGGGCTCACCGGCTGCGACCGCTACCGCGACGACACCTGCTACATCATCGGGCTCGACGCCGCGACCGGCCGCGAGCTGTGGCGCACCTCCACCGTTGCCCGCCCGGGCGAGCGCGGCGGCGACTCGTGGGGCGACCTGCCGGTGATGTTCCGCGCCGGCTCCGACGCCTGGATCCCCGGCAGCTACGACGCGGGGCACGGCACGGTGTACTTCGGCACGGCGCAGGCCAAGCCGTGGGCGCGCTCCGTGCGCGGCACGGACGGCGACGCCCTCTACACCAACTCGACGCTGGCGCTCGACCCGGCCACCGGCGAGCTGAAGTGGTACTTCCAGCACCTGCCCGGCGAGTCGCACGACATGGACGAGACGTTCGAGCGGATCCTGGTGGACTACGACGGCCGGCAGTCGGTCTTCACCATGGGCAAGATCGCCGTGCTGTGGGAGCTCGACCGCGGGAACGGCGAGTTCCGCGCCGCGCACGACCTGGGCTACCAGACGCTGTTCGACATCCACCCGGAGACCGGGCGGGCCACCTACCGCGAGGGCATGGTCCAGGAGATCGGCGAGGAAATCCACTGGTGCCCCAGCACCGCCGGCTTCAAGAGCTGGCGCGCCATGTCGTACAACCCCGACACCGAGGCGTTCTACATCCCGCTCAACCTCAACTGCGAGACCGGCATCTTCGGGCCGGTGGAGAAGGTCGAGGGCGGCGGCGGCGCCGGCCCGGTGCGGCGCACCAACCACTTCCACCCGCACAGCCCGGAGCACATCGGCGAGTTCCTGGCCATGAGCATGCGCGACGGCAAGGTGCTGTGGCGCCACCGCACGCGCACGCCGATGAACACCGCCGCGCTCACCACCAGCGGCGGCATCGCCGTGGCCGGCGACTGGGACCGCCACCTCTACGTGTACGACGCCCGCACCGGCGACGTGCTGTGGCAGACGCGGCTGCCGACGTCCGTGCAGGGCTACCCGATCAGCTACGAGGCGGGCGGGCGGCAGTACCTGGCCGTGCCGGCCGGCATCGGCGGCGCGAGCTGGAACAACCTCGTCCCGTCCGACCTGACCCCCGAGAAACGCCACCCGCCCACGGGCAACAGCGTCTTCGTCTTCGCGCTGCCGGACTAGCAGCCGAGTCCCTGCGACAACTGGCAGTAGCTGGTGAGCGGGACCGCGCACATCCGGTCCCAGTCCGCCTTGTCGATGACGGGTTGCTTCATCAGCGCGAGCATCTCGTCGAATCTCCGCAGCGCGGCGCAATCCACCGCCTCGGGGTCCGCCGCGGTGCGGTGCCGCGGCCAGGCGTCGTCGCGGGCGTAGCGCCAGAATTCGCTGTCGTGCTTCGAGCCGCAGGAATAGTGCCAGCCGACGAACAGGCCGTAGCACAGCATGTTGTTGACGAGAAACCGGTTGACCACCGGAGCGTCGCGCTCCAGGTGCTCCGGCGCACGGTTGAGCCGCATGTGGAGGACCATCCCGATCTGCAACTGCGCGGCCACGATCGCCGTCGCCTCCAGGGGCTCCATGAAGGCCGCCGCGTTGCCGACGCGGGCTATCGCGCCGTCGTACATGCGGCGCTGGACGAAGTTCGGGAACGGGATGACGGCGCGCTGCTCGAATTCCGCTACGCCGTCGGTTTCGAGGAACGCGTCGAAGTCCGCTTCGACCTCGCCGATGCTCGACACGTCGCGGTTGAAGATGTAGCCGTACGAGGTGTGCACCGTGAGCGGAATGACGAATATCCAGCCGTGCGGGCGGGCAACGGCGCGCGTATAGGTATGTTGCAGGATCGGCCCGTCCCGCCCTTCCGCGAACAGCGCCGGGCAGCGGCGGATGACGGCCGTGTTGGTGGGGACGAAGGGGAGCTCGATGTGCCGCTCAGGATGCAGCTCCGCCGGAAACCCGCGGGCATCGAAGACCAGGTCGTAGCGTTCCGGCGGCCGGCCTTCGAATTCGACCCTGGCGCCGCCCTCGACCCTGGCGATGTCGACCACTTTCGCGTCGATGTGGCGCGCGCGCGTGCTCTCGTGCAGCAGCTCCGCCATGAAGTCGGCGGACAGGTGGTAGGCGTAGGACACCTGCTGCGGCGCGAAGTAGTGGATGAAGTCCCGGTCGCGCCGGCCCCACCCGTCGAACGCCACGCCGTACTTGCGGGTGCCCTTCAGGCGCTGCTGAACCGCTGCATGGGGCAGATTCGTCAGTTCCTGCAGGTGCTGGACCAGGCTCGGCCAACTGCCTTCGCCCACGCCGATGACCGGAATGCGCGAGTCGTAGATGTGGTGCAGCTCGTGGTCGGCGTCGGGGTGCAGCCGCGTTACGCCGGCCGCCGCGAGGGCCCCGGCGGTGCCCCGGCCGACGACCGCGATCTTCCGCAGGGACTTCGCGCCCGGCTGTATCGCCATGCTGCTATGCGCCATGTTCGCAGCAAGTTACCATAAGAGCGCCTATAATCTTCTGGACTCCCCGGCCATCAGCATGTTCAACAATCCGTTCGACTCGTTTCACGATACGGTCGCCGAAGCGAAGGACGAGCGCGAGCAGCTCGACCGGTTGCTGACGATTTCCACGCCGCGGGAGCGTCTGCTCGTCGCCGGCGCCGCCGCGTTGTTGATCGTCCTCGCGGCATGGCTCGTCCTGGGCGACGTGGCCCGCAGCGTTTCCGCGGACGGCCTGCTCGTCGAGTCCGCCGGAAACCCGGGCGGGGGCAGCCGGTCGGTGCAGGCGCTCGTATGGCTCGACAGCGACGTCGCGCCGCGCATCGCGGCCGGCATGCCGACGGAGATCGAGCTCACCATGACGGACGGCGAACCCGACACGCTCGGCGGCGAGGTCGTGACGATTGCCGCCGTCCGCCTGGCCGGGGAGCTGGCGGAGGTCGAGTCCGCGGCGCCGGTGTCCGTGCACCGCGTCGCCATCGCGCTCGAGGAAGGCGTCGACCTCGCTTCACTCGCGGGCAGGGAATGCCGGATCGTCATCGAGCTCGGCAGGCAGTCTCCCGCCGCGTTCTTCGGAATCACGCAGTCCTAGGATGCTGTCCGGCATCTTCAATCGGGCAAACCGCAAGGCTGCGCCGCAAACTCCGGCGCAGAGGGTAACCACGCCGATTCTGTTGCAGATGCATGCGACGGAATGCGGCGCCGCCTGCCTCGGCATGGTGCTGGGCTACTTCGGGCGCTGGGTTCCGCTCACCGAGTTGCGGGAACGGTGCGAGGTGAGCCGGGACGGCAGCAGCGCCGCGAGCATCGTGCGCGCCGCCCGGCACTACGGCCTCGAGTCCAGCGGACTGAGCGTCCGGGCCCAGTTGCTCCACAGGCTGCAGTTGCCGCTGATCGTGTTCTGGCAATTCAGCCATTTCCTCGTCGTCGAAGGGTTCGAGGGCGACTTCGTCTATCTGAACGACCCGGCCACGGGGCGCCGCAGGGTTTCCGCCGCGGAGTTCGCCAGGAGCTACAGCGGAATTGCGCTGCGATTCGAGCGCGGCGACGGCTTCAGGCCCGGCGGCGAGCGGCCCGGCCTGCTGGCGCAATTGAGCGCCCTGCTCGCCGGCGAATGGAGCGTGCTGACGGGGGCGGTCGCCTGCGCGCTCATGCTGACCTTGCTGGCGCTCGTCGTTCCCGTATCCCTGGGCGTCTTCGTGGACGACGTTCTGGAAGACCGGGGGCGTTGGGGCGCGCTGGTGGCGGCCCTGCTCGGCGGCGGCGTCCTCGTGTATCTCCTGTCCCTGCTCAGGCACCGCTTCCTGCAGCGGCTGGCGATTCGCATCTCGGTCATCGGCTACGACCAGGGTCTGTCGCGGCTGCTGCGGCTGCCGGTGGAGTTCTTTGCCCACCGGCTGGTCGGCGACCTGACCGATCGGGTCGCGTCCATCGACAGGATCGCGAAGAACCTGACGGACCAGTTTCTCGTGCTCGTCATCGACATGGCGATGAGCGCGGTGCTGCTCGCCGCGCTGCTGGCGTACGACGTCACGCTCGCGCTGATCGTGCTCCTGCTCGGCGTTCTGCACGGCGTGCTCGCCCATTTCCTCAACGCCGCCCGGGCCGTTCGCGTCCAGGCGATGCGGCGCGAGCAGGGCTTGCTGATCGGCGTCGGCATGCAGATGTTGAGTCATGGGGACAACCTGCGCATGACGGGCGCGGACGACCGGTTCTACGCGCGCTGGAGCGGCCAGCAGGCGCGCGAGCTGCACGCGCGGCAGCTCCATGCGGAGCTCAGCCATGTCAACACCGCGCTGCCGGGCCTGGTTGCGGCACTGCGCAGCGCGGCGGTCCTGGGCATCGGGGCCGGCATGGTCATGGCCGGAGAAATGACGCTGGGCGCGCTGGTCGGGTTCTACATCCTGGCGGAGATGTTCCTGGCGCCCGTGGGGCGCTTCCTGGAGCTCGCCGACAAGCGCCAGGCGCTCGAAACCGATCTGCAGCGGCTGGAAGATATCTCGAAGACGGCGGAAGACCCCGTCTTCAGCCGCCGCAGCGCGGAAACGGATGCGATCCCCACGTTCAACGGCCGGCTCCAGCTCGTGGGCCAGCTCGAGCTGCGCGACGTCACCTTCGGCTACAACCGCAGCCGGCCGCCCCTGATCAAGGACTTCAATCTCGTGATCAAGCCGGGACAGCGCGTGGCGGTGGTAGGTCCCAGCGGTTCTGGCAAGTCGACCCTGGCGCACCTGGTGTCCGGAATCTACCAGCCCTGGTCGGGCGACATCGTGTTCGACGGCCGTCCGCGCGACGAGGTTCCCGACGCAGTGCTGCGGCGCTCCATTTCCATGGTCGATCAGGAAGTCGTGCTCTTTTCGGCGTCCGTGCGCGACAACATCACCATGTGGAACCCGGCGGTTCCGGATGAAGTCATCATCGCCGCGGCGCGCGACGCCGGCATCCATGACGACATCCTCCTCAGGCCGCACGGCTACGCGACCCACGTGGAGGAAGGCGGGGCGAACTTCAGCGGCGGACAGCGGCAACGGCTGGAAATCGCCCGCGCGCTGGTGAGCAATCCGACGGTGCTCGTTCTGGACGAGGCGACCAGCGCCCTCGATGCCGCGATGGAGGAACGTGTCGACGATGCCTTGCGCCGCCGCGGCGTCACCTGCCTGATCGTGGCGCACCGGCTCAGCACCGTGCGGGATTGCGACGAGATCATCGTGCTCGACAAGGGCGTCGAAGTGCAGCGCGGCACCCACTACGAGTTGATCGCGGACGAAGACGGCACGTACTTCAAGCTGGTCAGGACAGGTTGATGCAGGACAGGGCGGAACACAGGTCGTTGGCCGAGCTTGCGGCCCGCTCGGGCGTATCCGTGCCCTGCGCCGGCAACCTGCCGGTGCGGCTCGACGACCCGGACAGCGCCTGGTTCATCGATCGGGGCACCGTCGATCTGTTCCTGGTCGAGTACAAGGACGGGGTGGAGCAGGCGGCGCCGCAGCACGTGCTGCGGCGCGAGGCGGGCACGCTGCTGCCGGGCGTCGCGCCGGACGAACAGGACGCTGCAGACAAGGGCACGACGCTCCGCCTGGTCGCCAAGGGACTGCCGGGCACGCTGCTGCAACGCGTGCCGGCGGCCCTGCTGTCCGGGGTTCGTCCGGCGGATCTGGCCGAACAGACCGATACCTGGCTGACCGACATCACTGCCGCGCTCGCACGCTTCGTGAGCCGTTTTCCGCGCCCGAACGCGCTGGCCGAACCCGGTCTGAACCGGACCTTGGGCCCCAGCACGCTGTCCGCGCGGCGCGGTGTCGTATGGGTGTCCGAACCGCCGCTCGGCGCAAGCCTGTTCATGGACATGCTCGACATGGCGGAGCTGGGCGAGGCCGGCGGTCCGCACGCGGCCGTGATCCCGCTGACGCGGACGAGCTGGCTCACCCTGTTCGACGAGGTGACGGTCGCGGGCAAGTCGACCGAAACGCTGGCGCGGGAAGGCGCGCTGCTGCCGGCGCTCGCCTCCTTTCACGCGGCTGCTTTCGCGCTGGAGCGCCTCAACCGCCGGCTGGGCGTCGTCGACGACGCGAATCTCGATCGCGAGCGGACAACCAGCCACCGCACGGCCGAAAGGACCGCCCGGCAGCGGCTGTTCAACATCTACGACGTGCCGCTCGAGCGGGATGCCGGCGTCGAGGACACGGCGCTGGCCGATGCCCTGAAGATAGTCGGCGGCCATCAGGACATCGAATTCAGGATTCCGGTGCGCTCGGGGCCTTCCGATGCTGCGGTCGGCCTGGTCGACATTCTCGATGCGTCCGGCGTGCGCGCCCGGCGCGTGCGCTTCAAGGGCGAGGGCGGCTGGTGGCGGGGCGACAGCAACGCGCTGCTGGCGTTTCGCGCCGCGGACGGCCGGCCCGTGGCGCTGCTGCCGGGCATGTTCGGGCGCTACCGCGAGGTCGACCCCGCCACCGGGCGCAGCGTGCGGATTACGGCGGACCGCGCCGCGGCGCTGCAGCAGGAAGCCTGGATGTTCTATCCGCCGTTGCCCGCGGGGAACGTCACGCCGGCGGACCTGCTCAAGGTCGCCCGGCACGGATCGGCCCCGGAAGTGGCGCGGCTGGTGCTTGCCGGCATTCCGGGAGGCCTGATCAAGCTGCTGCCGGCGCTCGCGCTGGGCTACGTCGCGAACCATGTCGCGGCGGGCGGCGACGCCGGAGTGCCCTACGCCGTGGCCGTGACGCTGGCTGCCTTCGGCCTGGCGGGCGCGTTGCTGCACCTGCTGCAGAGCGCGGCGATGATGCGGGTCGAGGGGCGCTCGGCGTCGTCGCGCTCGTCTTCAGCCTGGCCTCGCTGCTGGTGACCGCCGGCCTCGGGTGGCGCCAGATGGCGCCGTACGGGCGGATGATCAGAGCGGCGCGCAGCGTGACCGGCCGGCTGTTCCAGATCGTGCAGGGCATCGCCAAGCTGCGGGTGGAAAACGCGGAGGGGTCGGCTTTCGCCATCTGGGCGCGGGACTATCGCGAGCAGAAACGCGCGGAGCTGGAGCTGGGCGCGCTCGAGGGACACTCGCGGGCGTTCGGCGCCGCGCTGCCGTTCCTGGCCGCCGGCGTACTGCTGTTCGCGGTGGCGGAGGGCGACCGGAACATCCCGGTCGGCGATTTCCTCGTCGTCTACACCGTCTTCATCATTTTCCAATCCGCCATAGCCCGGCTCGGCGAGTCGTTCGGCGCCGTCGCCGCCATGCTGCCGGCCTTCGATCAGATGCGCCCGATACTCGCCGCGGTTCCGGAATCCGAGATCGAGGGAGCGCCTGTCGAGGGTCTGGGCGGCGAAGTGCTGTTCGACCACGTTTCCTTCCGCTACGACCCCGACGGCCCGTTGATTCTCGACAACGTCACGATTCACGCCGACCCCGGCGAATTCATCGCCATAGCCGGCGAGTCCGGCGCCGGCAAGAGCACCCTCTTCCGGCTGGCGCTCGGCATCGACCGGCCGTCGGCCGGCGCGGTGTATTACGACGGACGCGATCTGAAGCACCTCAACCTGAAGCAGGTGCGCCGCAAGATCGGCGCGGTGCCGCAGTCGGTGCGCCTCCATCCCCAGGATCTCTGGGACAACATCGTCGCGCACCACGAGGGCGCGACCACCGACGAAGTGTGGAAGACAGCCCGCACCGCCGGCATCGAACGCGAGATCAAGGCCATGCCCATGGGCATGATGACGATGGTCGGCGCCAGCGGGTCCGTCCTGTCGGGCGGGGAGAGCCAGCGCGTCACCATCGCCCGCTCGCTGATCGGCAACCCGCGCATCATGCTGCTCGACGAGGCGACCAACTGGCTCGACAACGAGAGCCAGGCCGAGGTCATGCAGAACCTGGCCTTGCTGACCTCGACCCGGATCGTCATCGCTCACCGCCTGTCCACGCTGGAACAGGCCGACCGCATCTACGTGCTGCAAGCCGGAAGAGTCGTGCAAAGCGGCTCCTTCGAGGAACTCGTGGAGGTCGATGGAGTATTCCGAGACCTCGTCGAGAGGCAGCTCGCTTGATTCGGACAATGCAGACGGGCCGGAAAATCCTGCTCCATGTTGGTGATGGAACAGGGCAGTAGAGACTCGTACGGATGCCGCCCACAGCAACTGAGTCGTCCGCGACCCGATTCGCCGAATGGGTGCTCAGCCACCGCTGGCTGGTCATCGGGATCACCTTGCTGTGGGTGGCGGCCGCGTCAAGCGGCATTGCCCGGCTGGAATTCTCCGCCAACTACCGCATCTTCTTCGACGAGCACAATCCGCAGCTCCTGGCACTGGAAGAACTGGAGAATACCTACGGGAAGAACGAGAACGTCGCCTTCCTGATCGTTCCGGACGATGGCGACGCCACGTCGCAAAAGGCGCTCTCGGCCGCCGTCTGGCTCACGGAAGCCGCCTGGCGGACACCCTACGCGAGGCGCGTCGACTCCCTCGCAAACTTTCAATACACGACCGCCGAAGGCGATGACCTGTATGTCCGGGACCTTGTGGACCCGCGGGAACTGGCCCAGGCCGAGGCGCGGTCGCGAATCCGCGCCATTGCATTGTCCGATCCACGTATCGCGGGCAGCATCCTGGCCCGCAACGGCGATGTCAGCGTCGTCAGCGTCACCATTGAGCTGCCGGAGGAAGGCCTGCTGGAGGCCGTGGCGGAAGTTGCCGGATTCGCCCGAGCCACCGCCGGGAAGGCGGAAGAGCGGTTCCCCGGCATCGACCTTCGCGTCGTCGGCACGGTCATGGTCAACCAGACCTTCGTGGAGGCCTCCATCCGGAGCCAGATGATCTTCCTGCCCGCAAGCCTGCTGCTCATGGGCTTGATCCTCGGCATCCTCACCCGCGGCTGGGCGGGGGTGGCGGCCACTGGAACGGTCATGATCTTTTCCATCCTCGCGTCGATGGGCCTGGGGGTATGGGCCGGCATGCCCTTTTCCCCGCCCATCGCCCCGGCGCCGACCATCGTGCTGATGATCGTCGTGGCGAACTGTGTGCACCTGCTGGTGGGTTTGCGGCGGCATCTGCGTGACGGGCATTCCAGGCACGACGCCATCGTCGAATCCATCGGCCTCAACCTGCATCCGGTGTTTCTCGCAAGCCTCACCACGGCGCTCGGCTTCCTGAGCATGAATTTTTCCGAAGTGCCGCCCTACCGTCACCTGGGCAACTTCGTCGCTTTCGGCGTCGGCGCCTCCTTCCTTCTCTCCGTCACCTTTCTGCCGGCCCTGCTCTCGCTTCTCCCGGTCCGTGCCGTGAAGGACCGCCGGCTCCGCGCGCCCATGATGAACCTCCTGGCGAATGCCGTGCTGCGCTACAGAAAGGCGATCATCTGGGGATGGCTGGTAGTCGTGGCCGCGATGATTCTGGCCGTCCCGCGCAACGAGCTCAATGACGTCCTGGTTCATTTCTTCGACGAGAGCGTGGAGTTCCGGCAGGACACGGATTTCATGGACGAGCGCTTGAGCGGCAATACCCTGCTCGAATACTCGCTGCACGCATCCGTCGAGGGCGGCGTCACCGACCCCCGTTTCCTCGCCGACGTGGCCGACTTCGCCGGCTGGTACCGTCAACAGCCCCCCGTACGCCACGTGGCGGTCATCACCGATACCTTCCGGCAGCTCAACAAGAGCCTGCACGGCGACGACCCGGCCGCCTACCGGATTCCGGAAAGCAAGGAATTGGCGGCACAATACCTGGTGCTTTACGAGCTGTCGCTTCCCGAGGGGCTGAACCTGAACAACCAGCTCGACCGCTCCAGGACCGCCACGCGAGTCACGATCTCGGCGGAGACCCTCTCTTCGCGAGAGGTGCTCGAACTGAACGCGCGCGCCGAGGCTTGGCTCAAGGAAAACGCACCCCACGTGGCGGTCGTCAACACCACCGGGCCGGCGGCGCTGTTCGCCTACATCGGGCAACGCAACATCCGCGCCATGGTGGTCGGGACGATGGTCGTGCTCCTGGCCATTTCCGCCGTTCTCCTCTTCGCCCTGCGATCCCTTCGGCTGGGGGTCGTGAGCATCGTTCCCAACCTGGTTCCCGCGATCCTCGGCTTCGGCGTGTGGGGTTTGACGGTCGCGCAGGTGGGACTCTCGTTGTCCGTCGTGGTGGCCATGACCGTCGGCATCGTCGTGGACGATACCGTGCATTTCCTCGGCAAGTATCGCCGCGCGCGGCGTGAAGACGGCCTGAGCCCGGAAGAGGCGGTGCGCCACGCCTTCGACACGGCCGGTGAAGCCATGTTCACGACCACCGTCGTGCTGGTGGCCGGCTTCCTGATCTTGGTGTTTTCACCGTTCGTGCCCACCGCGCAAGTGGGGGTTCTGACGGCGATGATCATAGGCTTCGCGCTCGTGGCCGACCTGACGCTTCTTCCGGCGCTGTTGACCTTGGTGGACGGTAGTTCCCAAAAAGTTCTTAAAAGTTCTAAATAACTCCAATGGAGGCGGCAGGGTACTTGTGGGAACGGTAGGTACGTGGTAGTATCCTCCCAAGCATTCGCAGAACTTGTGCGACAAAGGAGGAGTCGTCATGAGAAGCGGCGACGAAATGCTGCAGCACATTGTTGAGAAGTCCGCCCTGGACACGGAGTTCAGGCAACAGCTTCTCGCCGATCCGAAGGCCACCATCAGTCAGGAGTTGGGCATTACGATTCCCGATTCGATGACGATCCAGGTGCATGAGAGCGACATGCAGACGGTGCACCTCGCGTTGCCGCCGGACCCCAACATCACCGAGGAACAACTCGAAGCGATCTCGGCCGGCCTCTGCTGCTGCTGGTAGACCCGAACGGCCGGCGCGCAGCCGGTCAAGACGCCGTTTGATCCCCCGTCGCCCCCGCCAGGGAGGCCGGCGGGGGTGTACTCGTTTCCCGCCGACGTCAGGGGGAGACCCCGGCCGAGAGCACCATGAACACGTAGGCCTTGGCTTCCTTGAGCCCGTCCTCGGACATGACCAGCTTGATGTGGTGAATGCCGCGCATCATGACGTAACGCCCGGCCTTCCCGAACAGCGGCGTGGGTTTGGAAACCCAGCGAGCCAACTCCGCAAGCTTCTCCGGAACCACCTCCTCCTCATGCCCCAAGGCCTCCAGGAACGGATCCCAGTCGGTCAGGCCGTCGAGCCAATAGCGTGAATCCTTCGTGTATCGCTGCTTGACGATGAGCGTCAGGCCCAGCGTCGGACCGAGACCGCTTTCCCGCACGTCCACGTTCACACCGGTCCTGACAATGTTCGCACGCTCCTTGAAGCGCGCGATCACGGCGTCGACAGCCGAGAACTGCCCGGGCCAACCCGTGTTCTCGAGCCAGGCGCGTGTCTCCTCCCCCGCCTTGAAGCCCATGACCGCCAGGCGGATCGACCGCTCGCGCGACGGGAATACACCGAACGAATCCAGGCGCGTGTCTCCCGGCTGCGCCAGGTAAGCCCGTTCCACGTTCTCCCGCTCGGCGTCGTTCTTCTCCCAACCGACACAGGATACGAGCGCGTCCACTACCGTACCGACGTCGTCCACCTGACCGCCGGCGCCGACGATCGGGCGTTCGCCGGGGCGCAGGAACATTCCCGGGCGGGCACCCTCACTGTCCCCGGCCGAACCGATATCGTATTCCAGCATCAACTTGCGGCCGACAATGTCCCGAAGCGGCGACACTTCGGCATCCATTTCGCTGAACAACCGCGTGATGGCTTGCGCGGTCCCATCCGTCTCGTCGGTTCGCGCGCGCTCCCGGAAGAACGCCGCCGTTCGGGTGCCGCTCGCCAGGGAGGCCCCGAAATCCGCCTCCGGCGCGAGATCATGCAGCGGCAGTTCGAAGCCGAACGGCAAGGCACCCATGGTGATGGGGAGTTGCCCCGCGCATTCGAGTATGCGCTCCCACTGCGGGTCGCCGACCAGGACCGGCGCAACCCTGTTGCGGAAGTGCTTGAGCAAGTCCGCCATGGTGGCGCCCTCTTGGGCGAGACGCTCCTGGGTCAGCGTGACGGCCTCGTCAATTTCCATCTCGTCTCCTCAAGCGATGACAGGCGCCGGATTCAAGTCGGCCTCGGCGAGAGCGAGCTCGCGGCGGCCCATGCGCACCGGCACTTCGTAAAGGCGCCCGGGCGCGAATCGTGCCCAAAAATGGCGCATGCCCGGCACGATGACCCGCACCACGGGCATGCCGATGTCGGGCCGGGTCTGGTCCAGGACCAGGAACTCCATCCCCTTGGCTTCCACGAGCCGGCGGCAATGCTCCACGTCGTCGCGCGCATCCATCGATTCGACCACGGGATAGCTCGAAGCCTTGCGCGCGGGAGCACCGTCCGCGGGCGCCAGCCAGTAGCACTCGGACAGTCGCGCCGTCCGCCACCACCACAGCGCCAGCGGGTCATCGATCATGGGGCGGCCGTCGCCGCTTCCGGGGCGCGGCAGCCAGGTGAGGCACTGGTTCAATTCGCAAACCGCGCGCAGGGCGGCGATGCGCGGGTCGGCGTGGGCGCCGGCGCCGTAGATGATGTCCTCGGTCTTGGCGCCCGGCCTGCGCGAGATCGCCACGAACGCGGGAACGGCGATATCCGAGGTGACGTCCAGCATCCACAGGTCGCGCTCGTAGCGGGCGTAATGGTCCGCGGCCGAGGCGAGGTACGCGTCGTCGAAGCTCGCAAGATCGACCGCGGGCACTCGCAGGTGGTTGTACCACCAGATGGCGAACGCATCGCGCTCCGCCAGTTCATAGAAGCCTTGCAAAACGGCCTCTTCCAGCGTGTTGCCCGCCGCGCAGCCGTTGGAATCGGCGATCAGGTCCGAAGGGCCGCGCTGTTCGGCCGGCATGCTGTAGAGCATCGACGTCGGCAGCCAGCGATGCCGCTGCCGCGTCAGCGACCACACCGGGGTCCAGTCGATTGCGGCGGCGGGGTCGAAGCGCGGCGGGACGACGTTGTAGGGGTGGCCCCGCGCGTTGATGCTCTTGGCGTCGTCGAGCTGATGGTCGCTGAAGAGCTGCACATCGTTGGGGTGGATGGCCTCTTCTCCGCCGGCGAATTCGACGAATCGCTTGCGCACGCGGATCTCGTCACCGTGAAAGGCGCCCGAGTAGCGCTCCACCGCCTCGCACAGCGCGCTGACCTCGGATTGCTCGCGCGTGCTGCCCTTGCCCGCGCTCTTGCTGCGCAGGCTGCGCCTGAGCGAGCTCAGGCTCCGGCTTCTCATGCCGAGATTGCTTCCGGCCCAATGGACGTGCAGCCAGGTATCGGCCTCGTCGGTGGTGCGTGAAAGCCAGGTCACGACGCCGCTGATCCGGCTCACCAGGTGGCGGTACTGCGCCAGGGTGACCTCCGGCGCCACGGTGCGCGCGCCGCCGCTGTTGCGATGGGCCTTGGGACTCGCGTTCAGGCGCAGCGGCACCGGCGGTCGATCCGGCCGATGCAACGCCTCGTCGCCGCAGGCCAGGCACTGCGGCCGGCGCATGACCCGATGCCGAGAGCTTGCGAAGGTGCCGACGTTCATGGCGATGGCGTGCCGGTGAACCGGCGCGGCCTCATCCAGAACCAGCCATTTGACGATCTTCGCCGCGATCAGCCCATACAGCGCCTCCAGTACCGCGGGCTGGGCCGCAAACGGCTTGAAGGCAGCCTCCTCGCCGGCAACGTTGCGCAGAAAGCCGTGGACCTCCTGGTGGTTGCGCAAGCGGTACGCCAGGCAGTCCCAGCAGGGTCCTTGCTTGTCGGCGGGAAAGACGGGGCCGAACAGCGCCTCCATGCCCCGCGGCCGCACCAGCGTCCACGGCGCCCTCGCCTCGAGCCGGCGCCGATTCACTTCCGCGAGGGGTGGGTCGAGATAGTCGTCGCAGACGACGGCGGTGATCTCGGCGTCGCCGGTCTCCACACGGGCGCCGCTTTCTTCCAGACGCCGGGTCAGCTGGCCGTCGTCACCTTCCACCGCCATGCGCGACCGCGCCAGCCGTTGTTCGGCCCAGCTTGGCGATGCCCCGAGCGACGACCAGTAGGCCGCCCGGTCCCGGTCCATGCCGTGATCGGCGGAAACGACGTAGCCCTTGGCGGAGAGCGCCGCAATGGCCGCAAGAACATCCGCGCCGGCATGGGCGCCGTCGAGGGCCGCGACAATCTCGTCAAGCGCGCGCCGGCCATCGAGCAGCGGCAGCAGATCGCAATGCAGCTTGCCGTGCAGCAGGGTGTTGAACGTCTCGGAAACCAGCAGCGTCTGCCGTTCGCCGATATCGTGAAATTGCAGGTGCGGGGCAAGCGCGGGAAGCTTGACGAGGCCCTCGTCCGCGGGGGTCGTCTTGAGCAAGATTCCGCGCCGGGGATTCGCGTCCATCTGCGCTGGCATCCAGGTTTCCGCGCCGGATCGGCTAGCGTCCTGTCCGGCCCATTCGCATGATGACATGCGGTGGACTCTGTCGTCGGCAACGCGCGATAACGCACCTTCACGCGCGGGAAAGAAGCGTATCGATCTCGGCGGCGGCGCGGGACGCGGTTTCGGTGACGGCCGCCTCCAGCGCATCGAGATCCTCGTGCCCGCAAGCGTTCGCGACAAGAGACTGGACCTTCGGCTTCGCCGTCGCCACGTCAAGTCCCTCCTCTCCAATGAGGCGCGTAATACCCTGCAGGTCACGCCACAGGGACGCGGCTTGCGCCAGCGGCTCCACGCCCGCGCCATGAAGCACCGCCGAGGCGGGCGGAGCCGGATCGTCCAGGCCCGCGCCGCCATTCGTCAACTGCAGGTACCGCGCGGCCCTCTCGACATCGTCCAGCCCACCGCGCATACGGGCGTATGTGGACACGCCGGCGTCGGCGGCGTCCTCCCGCGGCTCGCGCAGCCGGCCGATCAAGGACTCGTTCGCACCGCATTCTGCCAGGGCTTCGCGCCGTGCTTCATCGAAGCGGCGGCCGATGTCCGAGTCGCCGCACTCGAACACGCAGCGCGCCCTGGTGAGCACGGGGATTGCCCCGGAAACGGGATTCCCGCCATGCCCGGCCAGTTCGGAAAGCGGCAGCGCAAGAAGGGCATTCGAGTCGGGCGCGATCGGGGAGAACAACAGACTGTCCCGCGCCAAGTCGGTGAGGGTCTCCCGAAAACCCCGACACAGGCGTTCATCTTCGCCACCCATCCCGCCGTCGTGTACCAACAGCATATCGATGGCCACGCCGGGATGAACTTCCCTGCTGGCGAGATCGCCCAGGAATATCGCGGCGACCCCGCCCGCGCCAAGTGGCCCGGCCCGCTCGACCACGTCCGCCACCACGGCTCCGAGCAAGGTCGAGATCGACGCTTCGGCGAGGGTGGACAGCGCGGTCTTCGCCTCGGCCGGCGACAGGTTTCCGCGCACCACGTGCATGGCGATCTGAAACGCCTTGTCGTTCGACCAGTTGCGGACGATCTCCGCGGTTTCCCTGGCGTCCGCCGTGGGGATTTCGGCGATCAGGTCCTTCATCTCCTGGACGCCCATTTCGAGCGTCCAGTAGAGCCTCGCGAGCCCGCGCCGCGCGATCGCCTCGGTCTGCCGATCCGGCCCGAAACCCTTGGGCAGATCGAGATCGGTGAATTCCCGGTCCTGCAGGCTGTCCAGAAGCTCCGGATTGCGTTCGATCCACTTGGCGAGCCGCGGGGCGGCGCCGAAGATTTCGACGATCGCTTCGAAGGCTTCCGGCCGCGTCGCGGCAATCGGACTGTCGTAGGCGCTCCAGTCATCGATCTCCGGATAGAAATGCGCGCGCCACTGGTCCACCAGCGGATCCATCTTCTCGAACCAGCGCTTCGGCCGCAGCACGATGTTCATCATGTCGGCGTAGGTGCCCGGCAATACCGGCGCTTCATCGGCGCCGTGAACCTGCAGCAGCGGGTAGTGGCGTGCCGCCGCCGCATGATGGTCCGCATGACGCTGCATGTTGAAGAACATCCAGTTGCTGTACTTCCAGTCGGCGTTCCAGGAGTGGCGCGGCATCACCTTTTCCCAACGGCCGTGAGGTTGACGCACCCGGCGCAGACCGTAGTGTTGAAAGTAGTTGCTGATCTTCATCGAAAAGACGCAGCTCAGGCCGAGGAAGGCGAAGACCAGAACCGCCAGGATCCCGCTCATCCACCACACCAGCCCATACCAGAACAGTACGGCGATGCCGTAGCGCCAGAACTGATTGCTGTAATGCCAGCGCGGCAGGCCGCGCCGCGCCAGGCGTTCGCCGGCGAATTCCCAGGAGTTGGTGATGTTGCTCACGACTTCCCGGGGGAAATATCGCCAGAAACTTTCCCCCTTTGGAGCGGAGCCCACGTCGAGCGGCGTGCCGACCTTGGCATGGTGGATGTAGACGTGCTCCGTGGAATATTGCGGATACGAGGCCGAGGCCAGCAGGAATTCTCCCAGCCGACGTTCCCAGGCAGAGCGCCGGTGAACCAGCTCGTGACCGACCACGAAGACAGCCTGCGCTTCCATGGTCAGTAGGATCACCAGGATCACGGCTTCCCAGATCGCGAACTGATTCGCGACAAGAAGCTGCCACATGCCGAAAATGAGTATCGGCGGCCACAGAAACGCCCAGGTCCAGACCGGCAGATTGTGCCAGAGGAGCCGGCGTTCCGGCGTGTTCTCCGGGTCCATGTTGCGGCCGTCGGGACCGAGCGCCCGGTCAAGCGGCCCCACGACGCTCATGAAGAGAAAGGGCGGCAACAGCCACCAGCCGCCGTACATCGCGGCGGCAAGAAGGAGCGGGAAAATGCCCAGTGGCAGGTAATGCGGAAGGGCGTTACGGAGCGACGGCTCGATCTGCCGCGTGATGTCAGCCTTGTCCGGACCCAAGCCACTACCTACGGCTGTATCCTGCGACATAACGGACCATACCTCCCCGGCAACGATCCGATTTTATCACCCGGCACCGTGACCCACAAACACGTCAGCCCCTCAGAACCTCCACGAGACGCTCCAACGCTTCGATGCAGAACGCTGAGGTCACGGCTTCGGAGCCGTGCCCGATCTGCCCGAACGTGCCCCACTTCAACGATTGATCGCCGAACGCGAGAAGCTCCGGCCAACTACCGTCCTCGCGCTGCGAACCGATGAACCTTTCCACTTGGCGCTTCGCGTTGATGCGTTCGAGGCTGCCGACGTTGTAGAGCGCAGACACGGCCTGCGCGGTCCGGAGGATGTCGCCGAAGTCTCCGTTGTCGTCGCGCAGGCCCAGGATACGGTCCGCGAGTATCGGGCGTAGTCCATCAAGGGCAGGCCGCGCCCGGATCATGGCGCGTGTGGCGGCGTAGTAGATGGCGACCGCGTCGGGATACCATTTGGACGACCCCTCGAGGCGGCCCTCCGCAATCAACGCTTCCAACCATCGTTGGGCGGCCTTGGTCTCGGCATGGTCGCCCAGGTAGGCAATGACATTGGCATTGACGACCGGATCGGCCTCGATGCGAAAGGTCGCCACGACATTGGGCTCGTCTTCATCGAGCACCCAGGTCATGAAACGGCCTTCCCTGTCGCGGTTCGCCAGTAGGGGCGGCACGTTCCTTCCCAGCGCGATCCAGGGGTGAGTGCCGATGACAAGCGAGCAAAGCGAGGTGCTGTCGAGATCCTGGGGCAGGTGACGGTAGTAGCGCCACAGTCCGGGGTACTCGATGGTCTTGACAAGGTACGCCCTGGTGGCGGCGCACATGGCCCTGGCGCGCGCTTCAGCGCTGCTCTCCAGGGCGAGCACGCAGAGGGCCGACACAAAGGGAGGCCTTTCGAAATGCCGCGGAACGTTCGGGTCGGCGGTATTGAAGCGGATGCAGTGCCAGGCCCCCTGTTCGTCGAGGGTGGATTCCACGAAGGCGAGACCGCGGCGGATGCTTTCCCTGCCCGCTTCTGCAAGTGCCTCGGAGGTCGCGGCGTCCTCTCGAGCCCGCGGCCGTTCAGCGGCCGGGGGACGCGCGGGCGGCGCGGGATCATACATGGTCTTGCGCAGGAATTCGAGTGATGCCGCGCCAGCTCTGGCCTCCTCCCGTTCGGCCTCGGTGTATTTGCCGCGCGGCGGAAGCACCACGTGCGTTGCGCCATAGGTTTCCTCGTGCACGTGGATCTCATGGTCCCCGGCCAGCGTCACGCCGAGTTCCTGTTCGATGGTCTCTCTGGGCTGGGCCAGAAGTCTTTCGCGAAAGTCGCTGTCGTCCTCGGCTCGTGATTTGAGGCGGTCCGCCGCGTCGATGGGATTCTTCATGGAAGCCCTCCGTATCCGAGGCCGCGCCCAACTCCGCATCAAAGATAGCCCGCCTCCCGATAAGCCCTCACCGCTCCGGGATGCAGCGGCACCCCGTCCAACTCCAGCGCGGCGGTCCCCCGGGTCCGAAGCGGTTCGTACAGCTCGGCCAGTCCGTCGAACAGGGGATTGATCCGGGCCAACGCTTCGGCGTTCCGCACCAGCGTCGAGGCGAACTCGCAAACGAGGTCCTCGTCCACCCGCTCGTGGCTCACCAGGATGTTGAGCACCGCAAGCTGGGGGATGTCCTCGTCCACGCCGCGGAAGGCGCCCCGGCGCATGACCACCCGCCGGTAGAACGGGACCTTGGAGAGCACCTCCTCGATCTGTTCCTCGCGGTACGGCACCACCTTGACCCGGGCCCGTTCGCTTAGGTCGGTCATCACCGCATTGGGGATCGGGCACTGGAACTGGACGTCCACCTCCCCCGCCACCAGGGCGTCCGCTCCCTCCGGGAAGGTCATGTAGACCGGGTCGAAGTCCGAGAAGGGAATGCCCAGCGCGTCGCAGATGGTGTGGACGTGCTGGGTCATGCCGCTGTCGCGGGCCCCCACCGCCACCCGCTTGCCGGCGAGATCGGTGATGTTCCCGACGGGCGCGTCCGCCAGGACGATGAAGAAGATCGGGCCGGCGTTGGCCGGCGAGACCATGCGCAGGCCGATGGAGTGGTCGAAGGGCGCCGTCCCCCGCGCCGCCCGCGGCGCCCAGTTGGACGCCATGAAGCCGAACTCGATCTCGCCCCGGTCAAGCCGGTTGGCGTTGTCGATGCTCGCGAAGCTGCGGGTGAGCTCGCAGTGCTCCTCGGGCGGGCGGGACTCGTTGAACACCCGGGCCACCGCCACGCCCTGGGTGTCGAACGTGCCGCCCTCATCCGCCGTGCCGATCCTGAAAACCATCGCCTTACCTCCCCGTGAAAAGAATCCCCTGGCGAACGTCAAAGGAACCCGCCCGTAGCGCGTCCCCCGTACTGTCGAGTTTTATGCACGATGCCGGCAACCTTGTCACCCCCGCCCCAAGAGCCCGAACACCCGAGATGCCGTCGTCCCGGAACGTCATTCCCGCCCTCCTCTCCGTCATTCCCGCGAAACAGGCTGTGTCGAAACCCGGCTCGGATACGATATGGCGCCAGCCCTCCGAACCGTCATTCCCGCGGAACAAGCTGTGTCAAAACTCATCAGGCAGAGACCCCTCGAGTCGTCATTCCCGCGGAAGCGGGAATCCAGGCGGGGTAAGGCGGGGAAATACGCCGTTTTTGCCCCGCTCCACCCCTGGATTCCCGCTTCCGCGGGAATGACGGTTCGGAAAGCTGGCGCCATTTTTCGTCCGAAGAGACCTTTTGACACAGCCTGGAAGGCGGGAATCCAGGGGTGGGGGCGGGTCCGCCGCGCTTGACCCGCAACCCCGCACCCTCTATGACTCATCACACCCATGCAACGTTCCTGGCGCACCCCGGTCGTGGTGCTCATCTGCGGCACCCTGGTGATGCTGCTGTCCTTCGGCGTCCGCCAGACCTACGGCCTGTTCCTCACCCCTATCAGCGACACGCTGGGCTGGCCCCGGGGCGTCTTCTCCCTGGCAGTGGCGCTCCAGAGCCTGATCTGGGGCCTGGCGCAGCCGTTCCTCGGGGGCCTCGCCGACCGCTACGGCTCGGCCAAGGTGGTGGCCCTGAGCGCCGTCGCCTACATGGCCGGACTCTACCTCATGTCCGTGTCCACGGACCCGTTGAGCATGACCCTGAGCACCGCACTGCTCACGGGCGTGGCCATGAGCGGCACCAGCTTCTCGCTCGTGCTCGCGGTCATCGGCCGCAGCGCGCCGGCCAAGTGGCGCGGCCTCTACCTCGGCATCGGCAGCGCCGGCGGCTCGTCCGGGCAGTTCCTGGTGGTGCCGTTCACCCAGGTGTTCCTGTCATCCCACGGCTGGGTCGAGACCCTGGTGCTGCTGGCGCTGGTGGCCGGCCTCATCGTCCCCCTGTCGGCGGCGCTGGCCGAGAACACGCCCGCCGCGGTGCAGCGCGACCAGACCTTGTGGCAGGCCCTGGGCGAGGCCCGGCGCCACTCGGGCTACCTGCTGCTGACCGCGGGGTTCTTCGTGTGCGGGTTCCAGACCCTGTTCATCGCCCAGCACCTGCCGGCGCTCCTGGTGGACAACGGACTGTCCCCGGGGCTCGGCGCCACCGCCATCTCGCTCCTGGGGTTCTTCAACGTCTTCGGCTGCCTGGCGGCCGGCGCCCTGGGCAACCGCTACAGCAAGAAGAACCTGCTGAGCTTCATCTACTTCATGCGCGCGGTGGTCATGACGGGGTTCTTCCTGTTCCCGATGACCGACACCAGCGTGATCGTGTTCTCGTCGGTCATGGGGCTGCTCTTCCTGAGCACCATCCCGCTCACCAGCGGCATCGTCGCGCAGGTCTTCGGCACCCGCTACATGGCCATGCTCTACGGCATCGTCTTCCTGGACCACCAGATCGGCAGCTTCATCGGCATCTGGCTGGGCGGCGTGCTGTTCGACTACACCGGCTCCTACGACATCGTCTGGTGGACCGCGGTCGGCCTGGGCGTCGCCGCCGCCATCATCCATTACCCCATCGACGAAAAGGCCATTTCCCGGACGGTCCCGGCCACGGCCGCTGGCGCCTCCGCCCCGTAGAAGCCGTGGCCGGGTGATCACCCGTAGGGGGCGACCGGCCGGTCGCCCCTACCCGCGACCTGGACCCGCGCGTCCACGCGCGGCAACCCCTGAAAGGACCGGAACAACGTGGCGCTACTGATACGGGCCGAGGACGCGGCCGAAGTCATCACCATGGAGGAAGCCATCGACGCCGTGGAGGCGGGCTTCCGGGAACTGGGAGACAACGCGGAGCTCAACGCGCCGCGCCGCAGGGTCATGACCCGGGAAGGCGCGCGGGTAAGCGTGCATCCCGGCGGCGTCCCCAGCCTGGGCGGCATCGGCGTGCTGGCCCATTCGGAGTTCGTGGCCGCGTCCAGCGAGAACCAGACCTACGACCACGCTGGGCGCCCGTGCGTGGTGCTCTTCGACACCCGGGACTCTTCCCTCAAAGGAGTGCTGGTGGGCCGCTTCGGCGTCGCGGGCGTGCCCGCCACCCGCGCCACGCAACTGCGCACCTCCGCCACGAGCGCCGTGGGCACCCGCCACCTGGCGCGCGAGGACGCCGCCGTGCTCGCCCTCCTGGGCGCCGGTGCCGAAGCCAAGTACCACCTGCTGGCCTTCGCCGCCGTCCGCCCTTTCAAGCAGGTGCGGCTCTTCTGCCGCACCCCCGAGGGCCGCGTCGTCTTTTGTGAGGAGATGCAGCCGCTGGTGCCGTGCGAGATCGTCCCGGTGGACAGCGCCAAGGAAGCCATCCAGGGCGCCGACGTGGTGCTCACCGCCACCAACTCCAACGTCCCGGTGTTCGACGGCGACTGGCTCGATCCCGGCATGCACGTCACCTCCATCGTCGGCGGCAACGTCGGCCTCATGAACGCCGGCCTCATCAAGCAACGGCGCCGCGAGATCGACGACGCCACCGTGCGACGCGCCGACGTCATCGTCGCCAACTCTCGCGAGCAGGCCATCCAGGACCAGCAGGGAGACTTCTACGAACCGGTGGAGAAAGGCATCCTCAAGTGGGACCAGGTCGGAGACTTGAGTGACCTGCTGACCGGCCGCATCCCCGGACGCACCTCGCCAGAGCAGATCACCCTGTTCAAGAACAACGCCGGGCAGGGTGTGGCGGACATCGCCATCGCCAGCCGGATCTTCGACCTGGCGAGCTCGCGGGAGATTGGGATCGAGTTTTGAGACCGTGGAGACAAACTCGGTCGGCTATACTTTGTGCACAGGAACTCAACCTCGGATGCCACTCCGACGGCTGACTTGACTGAGCCGCTGCTCAAATAGTCGGCGGAACACATTGTTTTCAGGATACCCGACAGGATCTTCCCAGATCGCGCCGAGACGACCTACCAGCCCGGCGACCCAATCGGCTGCTTGTATTGTTTGGTAGCGGTGGCTTTCAAGATGGAACGGGGGTTCGATCAGTTGCCGACGCGGCTCACTCGTCCCATACATGCTTCGCGCTGCCTCCGCAACTAGATTGGAGCGCTGATCGTGTTCGTCGAGGGCCAGCACGAAATTACCACGTGGATGACAGTCCTCGGCACAGAAGGTATTGATCCGCTTGATGGCTTCGAGAAGGACCTTCGCATAGAGACGATTCGGGTTGTGTCGGTCCGGAGGGGCAGTCTTCCTGATCCCGACGTAGAATACAAAACCGTGGAGCGCCCTGACCCTATTGAACATACGGTTTGTGAACTGTCGGAGTTCGCGATACTTGGTGACGTTACTCACCGTATAGAGACTGGACCCCTTTTTCTCCCACACGGCAGGGTGTGCCCCCGAACGTCTGATCTCGAAGTCCAGAAGCTCACATTTGCGCTGGAAGAACCACGTTCCGAATCCCCGGACTTGAGCCGACGGCAGGACGTATCCGGCGAGGCCGAAGACAGGACTGTCGTTGTGCTTCGAATCTGTACGACTGATGTAAGGACCTATGTGTCCGAATTCGTCGAGATAGGCGAAGTATGTCAACCCCGGTCTCCAGATACGCGAAAGCCCGCGCCGGAGCGCGGGCCTCGGAAAGAGGGCAATACGAGATTGCGTCTCACAAGGAAGTGTACGGCGGCGTCAGCGGGAAGTCAAGACTCATGTGTTAGCGCAACGCAGTAATGTCCCCCAAATCTCCAAAGCTAAAATGTCCCCTTGCCGGGAGAGCCGGAAAAGAAAGGGGGGACATGGAAAGCGGGCAAGGAGAGGAGGGACTGAGCATGAAGGAAGTGGATCGATTGGAA
>JAJEEU010000101.1 GCA_022820825.1 Vicinamibacteria bacterium | reverse complement strand
CGTTGTCGCTCGTGCTGGTGGAGGGCGGCTTCGGCAGTCACCAGGTTCGCTGCGTGCCGGGCGGCTGCCCCGACGCCGTCGACGTGCACGTGAGCGGCGCCGTGCTGCATGCCCGCGTCGACGACGGCCGCACGTGGCTCGCCGGCCAGGGCGCCGCGGGCGCCGCCGCCGGCGGGCAGGTGACGGCGCCGATGCCGGGCAAGGTCACCCGCATCCTGGTGCGGCCCGGCGAGGACGTGGCCGCCGGCCAGGGCGTGGTAGTCGTCGAAGCGATGAAGATGGAGAATGAGCTGGGCGCCCCCATCGCCGGCCGGGTGGCCGACGTGGCGGTCGCGGAAGGGGACCCTGTCGATTCCGGTGCGGTGCTGATTGTCATCGAGCAGGTCTAGGAGCCCGCGGCGAAAGCCCCGCTGCATTCGACCGACCATGCATCCGTCCTGAACTGCGTTGTTCCTCGGTCACATATGTTGAATATGCTCCCTCGTCACGCCTTGTCAGCCCGGCGCCTGGCCGGTCTCGGTGCGACGCGGGGTTTCACCGCGGACTCCTGCTGATGCCGGACGAGCCAGTCGACGAGCCGACCGGAGAGACGGCCGAGGGGCCGGAGGCGGCGCCGGATGGTGACGCGCCCGTCGCGCCCGCCGGTGACCCCCCACCCGCCGCCGCGGCGGACGCGCCGGTAGACGAGACGCCGCCGCCCGGCCGCTGGTCGCGGCTGGCGGGGCGCGTCCCCCGCTACACCCGCCGCGCCATCCTGGTCTGCCTGGCGCTCATGGCCGCGGCGCTGGTCTCGTTCGTGACGATCGATCTCGGTCCCGCCGTCCGCGCCCAGGCCGAGCGCGCGGCGTCCGCGCAACTGGAGCGTCCGGTGCACATCGGCCGGCTGGGCACCTACCTCGTGCCGGGCCGCTTCCTCGTGGAAGACCTCGTCATTGAAGGCCTCGAGCCGGAGCACGATCCGTTCCTCGTCACCGAGCGGATCATCGTCACGATGTCGTGGGGCGCCCTGCTGGGCGGAGAGATCCTGATTGACGGGGCCGAGATGCGCAACTGGCGCATGGTCGCGGAGAGCTTGCCGGACGGCCGCCAGAGCTTCCCGCCGTTCGCCCCGCGCCGCTCCGCCGAAGAGACGGCTGCCCGGGACGCCGCCCCCGACGCGGAGGAGTCCGGGCGCAGGATCGTCACCACCCTGCGGCATCTGGTGGCGGACGACGGCGAATTCGTCTTCCGCGATCACAACGCGCCCTGGGACGTCACGGCGCGCGACATCGATCTGACGATCTCCAAGCGGGACGAGTACGGCGGCGAAGTGTCGTTCAGCGGCGGCACGATCCAGATCGGAGCGTTCGAGCCCATGACCGCCAACATGGACGCCGCCTACACGCTCGACGGCGGGCGGGTGGATCTGACGCGGATCGAGCTGACCATGGACGGGTTCACCTCCCGGCTGACCGGCGAGGTCGACCTGCTCAACTGGCCCGAGCAGAAGTACCGGATCCTCGAATCGGACATCGAGCTGCCGCCGATGAAGGACATCTTCTTCGCCGGCGACAACTTCGAGGTCGGCGGCCAGGCCGCGTTCACCGGCCAATGGCACATCTTCGACGGCGGACACGAGCTGACCGGGACGTTCCGCGGCGCGGAGACGACCTTCAACGGGCTCCGGTTTCCCGGGATCGAGGGCGCGGTCGTCTGGGCTTCCAACCGTTTCGAGGTGTTCGACGTGCGTTCCGGCTTCTACGGCGGCGATCTGCAGCTCGCCTATTCGATGCAGCCGCTAGGGAAGCCGACGCCCGCCCTGGCGGCCTTCGACGTCAGCTACCAGGACGTGGACGTGGCGCCGTTGCTGGACGAGCTCGCGCTGGCGGGCGTCAGGCCTGCCGCCCGTGTCAGCGGGCACAACCTGCTGGAGTGGCCGAGCGACAACTTCGCCGAGCGCAGCGGCCGGGGCCGGATGACGGCGGCGCCGGCGGGCGGCGTGGAGCTGATGACGGCTGACGCCGCGCCGCCGTCCGGTTCCCGCGCGGAGTACGCCGCCGCGCCGTTTGCGCCGGAGGGAGCGCCCTGGTCGTTTCCGGTCGGCGGCGCCGTTACCTACGCGATCACGCCGGACGGGATAGAGATCGAGCCCGGCCGGCTGGCCACGCCGTACACGGAGATCCGCTTCCAGGGCTGGACCGCGTACGGCGGAGAGTCGCGCATTCCGTTCAACGTCGCGAGCGCCGACTGGCAGGAGAGCGACCGGCTGATGGCCTCGATGCTGACCGCCTTCGGCGTGCCGACCGGCGAGATAGCGGTCGGGGGCCGCGGCCGGCTCGACGGCGTGATGCTGGGCACGTTCGCGTCGCCGCGGATCGAAGCGTCCTTCGAGGGCAGCGACATTCGCGCCTGGAACGTGTCGTGGGGCGCCGGGCGGGGTGACATCACGGTCGAGAATTCCTACCTCGACGTCGCCGGTGGGCGGTTCGATCGGGACGCCGCGGCGCTGCTGGTCGACGGCCGGTTCACCCTCGGCAGACGCGACGACGGCGGCGACGAGATCGACGCGAGCTTCGAGCTGGACGCGTTCCCGGCCGAACGGGTGCGCCGGGCATTCGGCCTGGCGGGCTACGACATCAGCGGTCCGCTGACCGGCGAGATCCGGCTGTTCGGCCGGTATCGCAGCCCCTACGGGGTAGGGCGCCTGACGCTGGACGGACCGGTGGCGTACGGCGAGTCGTTCGCAGCGGCAACCGCCGGCCTGCGGTTCGAAGGCAGCGGCGTGCGGATCGACGGCCTGGAGGTCGAGAAGGGCGGCGGTTACGTAACCGGTGCGGCATTCATCAGTTGGGACGGCACGTACTCCTTCAACGCCGACGGTCGCGACATCGCGGTTGCGGACATCGACGCGGCCCGGGTCGAGCAGGCGCCGCTCGGCGGCGCCGCACAGTTCACGGTGGACGGCGCCGGTGCGTTCGCGGATCCGCGGTACGAGGTGCGCGGGCTGGTCCGCGACCTCACCATCGACGGCGAAGAGGTGGGTCAGGTCACGGGCCGGCTCGACGTGCGCGGCGGCGTGCTGGCCCTGGAAGCGGAAGCGGCCTCGCCGCGCGGTGCATTGTCGGGCTCCGGCCGCGTCGAGCTGGCGACGTCACAGTCCGACCTGCTGTTGCGCTTCACCAACACGACCATCGACCCGTACATCCGCGCCTTCCGGCCCGACGTGTCGGAGGGCCTCGCCGCCGAGCTGAGCGGCACGCTGGAGGTGGCGGGCGCGCTGCGCGACATGGAGCAACTGCAGGTCGTCGCGACCGTCGAGCAGCTCGGCCTCGACCTGTTCGGCTATGCCGTCCGCAACGACGGCACGGTGCGTTTCGCGCTCGATCGCAACGTCGTCGCCATCGAGCAGATGCGCCTGGCGGGCGACGGCACCGCGCTCGACCTGACCGGCGAGATCGGTCTGGACGGCCGGCGGCTCGCTCTGGGCGTCAGCGGCGATGCAGGGCTCGTGATTCTCGAGGAGTTCTTCCCGGACATCCGCAGCTCCGGGCGCGCGTCCCTGCGGGCGGAGATCGGCGGTACGCTCCAGCAGCCGCTGGTGACCGGCGAGGCCGTGCTGGCCGGCGGCCGGTTGCGCCACCTGTCGTTTCCCCACTCGTTCGAGAACCTCGACGGCACGATCGTCTTCGAGCCGTCCGCCATCCGGCTCGACGAGCTGACGGCGGAGGTGGGAACCGGGACGATGCGCTTCGGCGGGCGCGTTGACCTGCAGGGATACGAAGTGGCGGGCATGAACGTCACCGCGGTCGGGACGGGCATGCGCCTGCGGTTCCCGGAGGGCATACGGTCGCTGGTGGACGCCGAGCTGACGCTCGGCGGCGGGCTCGACGCGCCCGTGCTCGGCGGCACCGTGAACGTGCGCGACGCCATTCTGCTGGAGCTGTTCGGCTCGACTCCGGATCTGCTCAATTTCGGCGCGGAGGAGGGCGTGTCCGCGCCCGAGCCGATCGAGCCGGCGTTCCCGCTCCAGCTCGACGTCCGCATCAGTGCGCCGTCCAGCCTGCGCATCAGCGGCAACGCCGCCCGCGTGGTTTCGAGCGCGGAGCTGACGCTGGGCGGGACGTACTCGCGGCCGCTGCTGTTCGGCAATGCCGAGATCGAGAGCGGCGAGGTGTTCTTCGAGGGGAACCGCTACCGCGTGACGCGCGGCGCCCTCGCTTTCGCCGACCCCAATGCGATCGATCCGGTATTCGACGTCGAGGCGGAAACCGACGTGCGCACGCCCGGTCAGACGTACCGCGTGACGCTGGGGGTGGCGGGGACGATGGACCGCCTCGACTTCGAGCTTTCGTCCGACCCCCCGTTGCCGGAGTTCGAGATCATGTCGCTGTTGCTGGGCAACATCCGCGACCCGCAGGCGGCCGAGCTGCGCACGTTGCGCGCGCAGGACGCATCGCGGCAGGAGCTGTTCCAGGCGGGCGCCGCGCGGCTGCTGACCACCCCGCTCTCGTCGGGTGTCGGACGGGTCGTCCGGGACTCGTTCGGCATCGACACGTTCCAGATCACGCCGTCGCTGGTGGACCCGTCGACACAGCAGTCGGCGCAGTTGCTGCCCACCGCGCGGCTGCTCATCGGCAAGCGCATCTCCGACCGGGCGCACGTGACGTTGTCCCGCACGCTGACGGGCGCCAACCAGAGCATCATCGTCGTGCTCGAGTACGACCAGAACGACCGCCTGTCGTGGGTCCTTTCGCAGAACGAGGACCGTACCTACGCTCTCGACTTCCGTGTGAGACACGCATTCTGATGCGCACCGCGGATCGCCGCAGTTGTGCACTCCGGCGGGCCCTGCCGTGGCGGACGGTTGCGCTTGGATTCCTTGTTGTACTGTGGGCCGCGGCGCCTGCGCCGGCCGCCGGGCTCGACGAGTTCGTGGGCAAGCCGGTCGTCGGCGTCGACCTCGTTAGCGACGGCCGCCCGCTGACCGACGACGCGGTCCTGGCGCTGGTCGAGACGCGCGTCGGCGACCCGCTGTCCATGCGGCAGGTGCGCGAGAGCGTGGCGCACCTGTTCAGCCTCGGCCGGTTCGAGAACATCGAGGTGGGCGGCAGCGTGCGCGACGGCGGCGTCGTGCTGCAGTACGTCCTGGCGCCGCTGCAGCTCGTCGAGCGCATCGAGGTGGACGGGCGGCCGGGCGTGTCCGCCGTCGAGCTGCGCCGCGCCGTCACGGATGCCCACGGTCCCGCGTTCGGCGTCGATCAGGCGCCGGCCGTCGCCGAGACGCTGCGGCGCTACTACCGCGAGCGCGGATTCCTGGCGGCCGCCGTCGAGACGCGCGTCGAGCGCCGCGGCGCCCGGCTGGTATTGCGCGTGGCGGCGCGGCCCGGCAGCCGCGTGCGGATCGACCGCTTCACCGTGCGCGGCGTGTCCGCAACCATGTATCCGCTGATCCTGAATCGACTCGGGCTCGAGCGGGGCATGCCGTACGACGGCCGGGACATCGAGCGCCGCCTGCGCGACTACGAGACGGAGCTGCACCGCCGCCGCTTCTACGAGGCCAGTCTCGACCACGAGATCGAGGTGCTGGACGGCGGCGGGCTGGCGGACCTGGTGCTCGACGTGCGGCAGGGCCCGCGCATCACCGTCGAGCTGGCCGGCGACCCGCTGCCGGACGCCGACCTCGATGCGCTGGTGCCGATCGAGCGCGAGCGCTCCGTCGAGGAGGACCTGCTGGAGGACGCCGACCGACGGATCGCGACCCTGCTGCACGACCGCGGCTACCGGGATGCCGTCGTGGAGCACGCGCGCGAGGCGGACGGCGAGGGCTTGTCGCTCGTGTTCACCGCCGCGCGGGGCCGCCTGTATCGGATCGATCGCGTGGCGTTCGAGGGCAACACCGCCATTCCCGAGTCGGAGCTGGCCCCGCTGTTGACGGTCGAGCCCGATTCGCCGCTGGTGATGCGCGAGCTCGAGGTCTCCGCCGATCTGGTCGCGGAGCACTACCGCCGACTCGGTTACCCGACGGTGCGCGTCGAGCCGCGCATCGCGGAGCTGGCGCCGGCCGGGGCGCCGGCCGGACCCGCCGTGCGGGTGCTCTGCACCATCGCCATCGTCGAAGGGCCGCAGGCAACGGTGCGGTCGGTGACCGTGGAGGGCAGCGCCTTTCGCGGCAGCGAGGAGCTGATCGCAACCATGGAGTCGCGGGTCGGGGGCGCGTTCTTCGCGCGCGAGGTGGCGGCGGACCGCGACCGGATCCATGCGCTGTACCTGGATGCCGGCTACGACCGCGCGGTGGTGGCGGTGGAACCGCGCTTCGACGACAGCCTGACCGCCGTCGACCTGCTGTACCGGATCGCGGAGGGGCCGCAGACGCTCGTCGAGCACATCCTGATCGTCGGCAACGAGTCGATCGGGTCGGCCAGCATTCGACAGGAGATCACGCTCGAGGAGGGCCGGCCGCTCGGCCTCGCGGCGGTGGCGGAGACACGCCGGCGCCTCAACGCGCTCGGCCTGTTCCGCCGGATCGACATCCGCGAGTTCAGCCACGGCCGGCGGGATCGGCGTGACGTGGTGGTCGTCGTGGAGGAGGCTGCCGCCACCCGTCTCGCGTACGGCGGCGGATTCGAGGTGTCGCAGCGCCTGCGGCGCGAGACGGACGCCGGACGGGGCGTGAGCCAGGCGGTCGAGCAGCTCGAGTTCGCCCCGCGCGGCTTCGTGCAGATCGGCCGGCGCAACCTGTGGGGCAAGAACCGCTCGATCGACCTGTTCACCCGCGTCAGCGTGCGCCGCCAGAACGATCCCGTGCTGTTCGCACCCGCGGAGCGGGACTCCGGATTCGGCTTCAACGAGTACCGCGTCCTCGGCACCTACACGGAGCCGCGGGCGTTCGGCCTGGCCTGGGATCTGTACGTGACCGGGTTCGTCGAGGAGGCTATCCGGCCGGGCTTCGACCTCTTCAGCCGCGGGTTCAATGCCGAGACGCGCGGGCGGATGACGCCCAGCCTCAGCACCAGCGTCGCCTACTCGTGGGGCAAGAACGATACGTCGAACGTGCAGTTGAACCCGGAGGACGTGCCGCTCGTCGACCGGCTGTTCGAGAAGGTGCGGCTGTCGTCGTTCAGCGGCAGCCTGGTGCGCGATACGCGCGACGACCTGGTGGATCCAACCGACGGCGAGGTGCTTAGCGTGGACGCCCGGGTGGCGGCGCGCGCCATCGGTTCCGAGGTCGGGTTCGCGAAGGCGTTCACGCAGGCGTTCATCTACCGGCGGATGCCCGGCGCGCGGCGCATCGTGCTCGCCGCCGGCGTGCGCCTGGGCCTCGCGGTCGGCTTTCCCCGCGGGGACGTGGGATCGCATCCACTGCTGCCGATCAGCGAGCGCTTCTTCGCCGGCGGCGACACCACGGTGCGCGGCTATGCCTTCGACCGGCTCGGCATTCCGGCCGGGCAACCCGGGGCGACCATCGACCACGACGGGTTCCCGCGGGGCGGGAACGCCGTCGTCATTCTCAACAGCGAGGTCCGCGTGCCGGTCACGCGGGATCTCGGCGTGGTGGGCTTTCTCGACGGCGGCAACGTGTACGATCACGTGAGCAACATACGCCTCGGTCAGATTCGCGGTGGCGTCGGCTTCGGCGTCCGTTACGCGTCGCCCGTCGGGCCGATCCGCGTCGACCTCGGATTCAAGCTCGACCGGCAGGAGCTCGGCAGTGGTCCCAACCGCGAGAGAGAACGGCTCACCGCGCTGCACATCAGCATCGGACAGGCGTTCTAGCAGCCGGACCACCCTGCGGCATCTCGCGGCAATCGGCGGCTGCCTGGCGTGGGCCACCGGACTCGGCGCCGGACACGCGTACGCTGCCCAGGCCGAGACGCTGGATCGGATCCTTGCGATCGTGGCCGGTCACGTCATCCTGCAGTCGGACGTCCGGGCCTTCGTGGAGCTGGGCCTGGTGGCGGCGGACAACGGCGCGGGAAAGGGCTCCGAGGACGACGTGCTGACCTACCTGATCGAGCGCCGGCTGGTGCTCGACGAAGTGGACCGCTACGTCGGCGCCGACCCGCCGCCCGCCGACGTGGAGCGCCGCATGGCCGCGCTGGCGGACCGCTTCCCCACGGAGACGGCGTTCGAGGCGGCACTGGCGCGCGTGGGCTATGCGGCTGACGACCTGCGGCAGGTGCTGCGGGACGACATGCGGCGCGAGGCCTACGTAGCGAACCGGTTCGGCGCCGTCCCGGCGCCGACCGACGACCAGCTCCGCGCGTTCTACGAGGCACGCCACGCCGAATTCACGGAGGCAGGCCGTCAACTGCCGTACGACGAGGCGCGTCCATTCGTGATCCTCCGCATCGCGGAGCAGCGCCGCGCCGAGCTGGTCGGCGAGTGGGTGGCCGGGCTCGTCCAGCGCGGACAGGTGAGCCGGCTGGGGTCGCCTAGACGGTAGCGGCGGCGGCGAACGCGATCATGATCTCGGTCGCGTTGAATCCCGCGTGGCTGACCATGGCCGCCACGACGCTGCGCCGCAGCAGGAACAGCGCGCCCCAGAGCGCGCCGAGCAACGCTGTCACGATCGCCGCGTCCCAGCCCTGAACGTAGTGTCCCAGACCGAAGGCGATGCTGAATACGGCCAGGCCGAACCATCCGCCTCCCAGCCGTTGCTCGAAGCGGCGCAGGATGAAGGCCCGCTGCACTTCCTCGCGGATCCCGCCCGCGACGACCGCCACGACGAGCAGGATGAGCGCGTCGCGCGGCGAGCGGATGAGCGCCTCGATCGGATTGTCGGGCACGTTGGCGACGGCGGGCCAGACCGTGTGGAGCAGCCACAGCGTGGCCGTCGCGAACACGAAGACCGCCGGCACCAGCAGCAGCCCGAGCCGCAGCTCCGGGAGATGCAGCCGCCCGCCCAGCAACACGGCTGCCGGCTGCTCTCCGTGGCGCCGCAGGAAGAAGACGATCAGGCCGACCAGCAATACGGTATCCGCGAGCGAGAGCGCGACTACGTACTCCAGGCTGAGCGCGCCGGCGCTGCCGCCGGCCGACGTGATGCCGGCCAGCACCAGCCCCGCGGCGACGGCCAGTTGCGTCGGGAATCCGGAGCAGAGGCCGACCTCCAGGAGTGCGGCGGCACGCCCGGGTCCGGGCGGTTGCGGCGCCGGTGCGGCCGGACCCGGGCCGAGGTCGGGCGGATTTCCTTCCGGGAATTCGAGCGGGGCCACTATGGTCCTCGTATTTTCCGTGATTTTTCCGTGGCTGGCATTTTTCTCGAGAAAAACAACCAGCCGGAAGCCGCCAGCCAACAGGCAAGGGCTTTTTCAAGTAAAGAGTTATTGCTTTCCTTGTAACGTTCCTGCTACCTTCTACCACCATATGTTGTGGTGAATCGAGCGTGAAGGCCTTCATGTTGTTGTATCGTCGTGTACAGAGGAAGTTGCCTTCGTCGATGTCCTTCCCGAGCGTGCCTACATCCGGCGCTCTCCCGGTGCATGCCGTCGTTCGAGAGGTCGCCGCGTTCCCAGAGCCTGTCTTGTCCTAGAGTCTGTCTTGTCCCGGAGTCCGTTGATTTCCCAGAGGGGGAGCATGCCTGAAACGACGTCTCACGAATCCGACATGCCGATGTTCCAGCCGTCCACGGAGCCGGCGGCTCCACGCGCCCAGGGCCTGGAATTTCCCCGCGTGTTCAGCCGGGCGGGGGTGGATCCGTTCGACGAGATCGAATGGGAGACCCGTGCGGCGGTGATTCGCAACGAGCGGGGCGACGTGGTGTTCGAGCAGCGCGACGTGGACATTCCGAAGGCCTGGTCGCAGCAGGCCACCAACATCGTGGTCTCGAAGTACTTCCGCGGCCAGTTGGGCACGCCCGAGCGGGAGCGCAGCGTCAGGCAGTTGATCGGCCGCGTGGTCGACACCATCACGCGCTGGGCCGGCGAGCAGCAGTACTTCGCGAGCGCCGAGGATCTGAGTGCGTTCAGCGATGACCTGAAGCACCTGCTGGTGGAGCAGAAGGCGGCGTTCAACAGCCCGGTGTGGTTCAACTGCGGCTTCGAGCCGGCGCCGCAGTGCTCGGCCTGCTTCATCAACTCGGTCGACGACACCATGGACTCGATCCTGACGCTGGCCCGCACCGAGGGGATGCTGTTCAAGTTCGGCTCCGGGACCGGGACGAACCTGTCGCCCATCCGCTCCCAGCGCGAGCCGCTGGCGGGCGGCGGCACCGCGTCGGGTCCCGTGTCGTTCATGAAGGGGTACGACGCGTTCGCGGGCGTGATCAAGTCGGGCGGCAAGACCCGCCGCGCCGCCAAGATGGTCATCCTGAACGCCGAGCACCCCGACATCCTGGAGTTCATCAACTGCAAGGTCGAAGAGGAGCGCAAGGCGTGGGCGCTGATCGACGCCGGCTACGACGGGTCGTTCACGGGGCCGGCCTACTCCTCCGTGTTCTTCCAGAACTCCAACAACAGCGTCCGCGTGCCGGACGAGTTCATGCGCGCGGCGCTCGACGACGGCGAGTGGCAGACGCGCGCCGTCAACGGCGGCCGGGTGATGGAGACGCTCCGGGCGCGCGACCTGATGCGCGCCATCGCCGAGGGGACGCACGTGTGCGGCGACCCGGGGATGCAGTTCGACACCACCGTCAACGACTGGCACACGTGCCCGAACACCGCGCGGATCAACGCGTCGAATCCCTGCTCGGAGTACATGTTCCTCGATGACTCCGCGTGCAACCTCGCGTCGCTGAACCTGATGCGGTTCACGCCGCCCGACGGCGGGCCGGGCGAGTTCGACGTCGAGACGTTCCGCGCCGCCGTGCGCACGCTGATCACGGCGCAGGAGATCATCGTCGAGAACGCGAGCTATCCGACCGAGGCCATCGGGCGGAACAGCCACGACTACCGTCCGCTCGGGCTCGGCTACGCCAACATCGGGTCGCTGCTGATGTCGCGCGGCATACCGTACGACAGCGACGAGGGACGCGACTACGCCGCGGCCATCACGGCGCTGATGACGGGCGAGGCGTACGCCCAGTCGGCGCGGATAGCCCGCGACTGCGGCGGACCGTTCAGCGGCTACTCGCAGAACGAGGCGCCGTTCCTGCGCGTCATGCGCAAGCACCGCGCGGCGATGAAGGACGTGTCGCAGGCGCGCGTGCCCGCGGACCTCTACGCCGGTGCCGCCGCGGCCTGGGACGACGCCGTCGCACTCGGCGAAGAGCACGGCTACCGGAACGCCCAGGCGACCGTGCTGGCGCCGACCGGCACGATCGGCTTCATGATGGACTGCGACACGACCGGCGTCGAGCCGGACATCGCGCTGGTCAAGTACAAGCGGCTGGTCGGCGACGGCCTGATGAAGATCGTCAACCGCACCGTGCCGGTGGCGCTGGAGCGCCTCGGCTACAGCGACGAGCAGGTGAGCGAGATCGTCGACTACATCGACGAGCACGACACCATCGAGGGGGCGCCGCACGTGAAGGACGAGCACCTGCCGGTGTTCGACTGCGCGTTCAAGCCCGCGAACGGCCAGCGCTCCATCCATTACAGCGGGCACCTCAAGATGATCGGCGCGACGCAACCGTTCATCTCCGGAGCGATCTCGAAGACGATCAACGTTCCGGCCGACGCGACCGTCGAGGACATCGAGCAGGCGTACATCGACGCCTGGCGCCTCGGCACGAAAGCCGTGTCGATCTACCGCGACGGCAGCAAGCGCACGCAGCCGCTCAACACGACGCGCGGCGACGCGTCGCAGGAGGCTTCAGGGGCGCCGGATCGGCCGGTGCGCCGGCGGCTGCCGGACGAAAGGCAGGCAATCACCCACAAGTTCGACATCGCGGGGCACGAAGGCTACGTCACCGTCGGTCTGTTCGACGACGGGACGCCGGGCGAGATCTTCCTGGTGATGGCCAAGGAGGGATCGACCATCTCGGGCTTTGCGGACGCATTCGCGCAGGCAATCTCGTACTCGCTGCAGTACGGCGTGCCGCTGCAGGTGCTCGTCGACAAGTTCAGCCACGCGCGCTTCGAGCCGGCCGGCATGACGAAGAACCCCGACGTGCGCGTTGCGAAGTCGATCGTCGACTACGTCTTCCGCTGGCTGGCGACGAAGTTCCTCTCCAGCGAGGCGCAATACCACGCCGGCGTCAACGTGCAGCCGCCCGTCGAGACGAACGGACACGACGGCGGTGAACAACTGAAGCTGAGCGAGGCCGCCCCTCCGGACGCGGCCGACAAGCCTGCCTCCGGAGCGTCGTTCGCCATACAGAACGACCAGGACGCGCCGCCCTGCGCGACCTGCGGGGCCATCATGATCCGCAGCGGCGCCTGCTACAAGTGCGTCAACTGCGGCGCGACCAGCGGCTGCGCCTGAAGCGCGCGGGAATTGAACGGCTCAGGTTTGCCCGTCCGCGCCCCATTCCGGGCTGCCGGGCTCGTCGCTGTCGGTCCCGCCGTCTTCGCCGGCGGATTCCCAGCCGAACCAGGCGAGCGCCACCAGGGCGGCCGAGAAGACCGCCCGCGACGCCTGGGGCCACAGCAGCAGCTCGCCGTAGATGTGCGGGTCGTTGTGCAGGCTGATGGACTGCAGCGCCAGCAGGCCGGCGACCGCGAGCGCCAGACCGCCCGGCAGCGAGGCCCGCACGAACAGCGCCGCCAGCGCAAGCACGGCGCCCGCCAGCATCCGCCAGGCGGCGGCCCACCATTCCGGGACGGTGCCGGCCAGCAGATCGGCCGCGCCCGCCACGATGTCGTGCAGGCCATAGAGCAGCATTCCGAGCGCGGCAGCGGGCAGCATGCCTTGTTGTAACATTTTTTCAACGACCCGATGGACCTGCAACTCGAGGGCAAGGCCGCACTGGTGACCGGCTCCAGCCGCGGTCTGGGGCTGGCCAGCGCCATGGCGCTGGCGGGCGAAGGCTGCCGCGTCTGCATCTGCGCGCGGGGCGAGGAGCGGCTTGCGCGTGCGGCCGACGCGCTGCGGCAGCGCGCCGGCGCCGCCGACCGGATCCTGGCCGTGCAGGCCGACCTGACCAGCGCCGACGACATCGCCATGGTCGTGCGCCGGACCGCAGAGACGTTCGGCGGTCTCGACATCCTGGTGAACAACGTCGGGCGCGCCGGAGGCGGCGGGCTGCTGGAGGCGACCGACGAGGACTGGCGCAGCGCGTTCGACGACACGCTCTATCCCGCCATCCGGGCATCGCGGCTGGCGGTGCCGCACATGCAGCGCGGCGGCGGCGGCGCGATAATCATGATCGCGTCGATCTGGGGCCGCGAATCCGGCGGCCGGATGACCTACAACGCCGTGAAGGCCGCGGAGATCAGCCTTGCCAAGGCCCTGGCGCAACAGCTTGCCGGGGACAACATCCGGGTGAACAGCGTGGCTCCGGGTTCCATTTCGTTTCCCGGAGGCTCCTGGCACCGCCGCCAGCAGGAAGATCCGGAGGGTATGGCGGCGTTCGTGCGCGACAACCTGCCGTTCGGCCGCTTCGGCCGGGCCGAAGAGGTGGGTGACGTCGTGGCGTTTCTCGCCTCGCCCAGGGCCGGCTGGATCAGCGGCGCGTCGATTACGGTCGACGGCTGCCAGTCGCGGTCGCTGTTCTGACGTCCCTACTGCAGCTCGTCGAACGCCACGCCGCGCGCCTCGAAGGCGGCGGTGAGCAACCGGCCGGCGTTCACGGCGGCGGGCCAGCCCGCGTAGAACGTGACGTGCAGGACCACGTCCGAGAGCTCCTGCGGGGTGACGCCGTTCTGGTCGAGCGCGCGGTCGATGTGCAGCCGCAGCTCGTTGGTGACGTACAGCGCCTGGTTCACCGCCACCGTGAGCAGGCTTCGGTCGCGCTTGGAGAGCAGCGGGCGCTCCCAGATGTCGCCGTAGAGCAGGCTGTTTCTCAGGGCCCCGAGCCGCGGCACCGCGGCGTACGCATCGCTGAGGCCGCCCGGCGTGGTGACCGCCGCGTCCAGTGCCGGCGCACGCGGCAGGTCGCCCAGCGCCAGTCCGCGCTCCTCGAACGCGGCGGCCGCCGTCAGCGACGCCTGGACCCCTGTCGGCCAACCCGCGTAGAACGTCACGTGGAGAATGATCTCCGAGATCTCCTCCGGCGTCAGGCCGTTGTCCAGCCCCCGCCGAACATGGATCGCCAGCTCCTCGCGCACCAGCGCCTGCAGCACGCCGATGGTGATCAGGCTGCGGTCGCGCTTCGACAGGTAGGGCCGCTCCCAGACTTCCCCGTACACCAGCGAGTCCCGCAGCTCACGCATATACGGGGAGCCCGCGTACAGGTCGCCGAGCGCCGGCGTTGACGACGTGGCTTCCTGCGCCGCGGTCGCGCTGTCCGTCTCCGCCGGTGCGCATCCCGTGGTGCCCGCGAGGCTGGCTGCCGCGACGACGATGAGTGCGAGGAATGGTCTTGTCATGCGCATTTCGCCTCGAAAGATGTGTCGTGCGGCCGGCCGCACGAGGCGGCGCGGAGCTGCGCCGCCCCGCTCAGGAAGTCGCGGCGCGGCGGGCGGCCCGCCGCCGCCGGTCCGCTTCCTGCTGGCGGCGTCCGGCCACGGTGACCTCGCCGTACTTCTTCATGAACCGCTCGACGCGGCCCTCGGTGTCGACCAGCTTCTGGCGGCCGGTGAAGAAGGGGTGGCAGCTCGAGCAGATCTCCAGGGTCAGCTCCTTCTTGGTGGATCGCGTGCGCCACGTGGCTCCGCAACCGCACCTGACCTCGACTTCGTGGTACTCCGGATGGATGCCCTGTTTCACTCGCTGTTCCTCCCCGCCAGAACTACAAAGTATACCAGCTTCACGCCGCGCCGCCTCCCGCCATGTCGGCCAGCGCGCGCCACAGCGGTCTGACGGCGGCCCCGTCCGCGCCGCGCGACACCGGGATGACGGGGTGGTCCAGCGCGGTCTCGTGAGCGCTTACCGCCCGCCGGCACGCAGTGCGCGAGAGACGGTCGCCCTTGGTGGCCACCACCACCACCGGGCAGTCGCGGCGCGTCAGCCAGTCGTGCGCCGCCTTGTCGGCCGCCAGACCCGGATGCCGCACGTCGACGACCAGCACGGCGCCGGCCAGCCAGGCGCGTCCGGCGCGTCCCGCAGCCCGCGGAGCAGACGAATCCACCATTGCATCGAAGAACCGGGTCGTGAGCGTTTCGAAGTCCTGCGCGGTTTCCCGCGGCCCGCGGGCATAGCCGTATCCCGGCAGGTCCACCAGGCTCAGGCCGACGGTCTGCCTGCCGGGGAGCGACGCGCGGAGGCCGTAGACGTTTAGCAGGCGCGTCGTGCCGGGTTTGGCGCCGGCGCGTGCGATGCGCCGGTGCGCGAGCGTGTTGACCAGCGTCGACTTGCCGACGTTGGAGCGTCCGACGAGCGCGATGACGGCCCGCGTGCCGGCGGGCAACGCACCGCCGGCCGCCACGCTGGTGACGAATTCGGCGGCGAGGATTTTCACCATCACCACTTGGGGCTGTGCCCCAAACCCCCGGCAAGCCCTAGCGGGGACCCCATAGCCCCGCTAGGGCTTGCCGAGCCGCGCCGTGCGCGGCTTGGCGGTCGCGTTAGTGGGTGATCCGATCCTCGGGCGGCTTGATCTGCACCGACTCGCTCTCGGCCGGCAGGTTGGGGCGCATCGGCTCGGCCAGGGCGATTCCCAGCACCTCGTCCATGGTGTCGACCATGTACGTGTCCAGCGTGTCCAGCACGTCCTTGGGAATCTCGGCCAGGTCCTTCTCGTTGTCCTTCGGGAGGATGATCGTCTTCAGGCCGGCCCGGTGCGCGGCGAGCACCTTGTCCTTCACGCCGCCAATCGGCAGCACCTTGCCCCGCAGCGTGATCTCGCCGGTCATCGCCACGTCGCGCCGCGTCGGGATCCCGGCGAGCGCGGAGACCAGGGCCGTGGTGATCGTGATGCCGGCCGACGGGCCGTCCTTCGGGATCGCCCCCTCCGGGACGTGCACGTGCACGTCGGTGCGGCGGTTGAACTGCTTCGGGATGCCGAACTCCTCGGCCTTGGTGCGCACGTAGCTCATCGCCGCCTGCGCCGACTCCTGCATCACGTCGCCCAGCTTTCCGGTCAGCGTGAGCTGGCCCTTGCCCGGCATGAGCGTGGCCTCGGTGAGGAGCAGCTCGCCCCCGGCCTCCGTCCAGGCGAGCCCCGTGGCGATGCCCACCTCGTTCTGCTGCTCGGCAAGCATCGGCCGGTACTTGGGGACGCCCAGGTACTCGGTGATCTGCTCGGCTGCGATGGTTTCGCTGAAGCTCCTGCCCTCGGTCACGACCTTGCGGGCCACCTTGCGGCAGATCGACGCGATCTCGCGCTCCAGGTTGCGGACTCCGGCCTCGCGCGTGTAGCGCCGGATGATCGTCTCGTAGGCGTCGTCGGTGAACTCGATGTTCTTCGCCGTGAGCCCGGTCGCCTTCAGCGTCTTCTGCAGCAGGAACCGCTTGGCGATCTCGATCTTCTCCAGCTCGGTGTAGCCGGCGAGCTGGAGCACCTCCATGCGGTCGCGCAGCGCCTGCGGCACGGTGTGCAGCACGTTGGCCGTGCAGATGAACATCACGTGCGACAGGTCGTACTCCACGTCCAGGTAGTGGTCGAGGAACGTGTGGTTCTGCTCGGGATCGAGCACTTCCAGCAGCGCCGCGGACGGGTCCCCGCGGAAGTCCATCGACATCTTGTCGACCTCGTCCAGCAGGAAGACCGGGTTGAGGGTGCCGGCCTTCTTCATCATCTGGATGAGCTGTCCGGGAAACGCGCCGATGTAAGTGCGGCGGTGGCCGCGGATCTCCGCCTCGTCGCGCACCCCGCCCAGCGACAGCCGCACGAACTTGCGGTTCGTGGCCCGTGCGATGGACTTGGCGAGCGAGGTCTTGCCGACTCCGGGCGGGCCGGTGAACGTCAGGATGGTGCTGCGCGGCTTGCGGACCAGCGTGCGGACGGCGAGGAATTCGAGAATGCGGTCCTTGATCTTCTTCAGGCCGTAGTGGTCCTCGTTGAGGATCCGCTCCGCGCGGACCAGGTCGCGCGCCTCGCGGCTGCGCTTGTGCCAGGGCACCGCAATCAGCCAGTCGAGGTAGTTGCGCGAAACGGTCGCCTCGGCCGACATCGGCGGCATGGCCTCGAGCCGCTTCAGCTCCTGCACCGCCTTTTCCTCGACGTCGCGGGGCATGCGGCTCTCTTCGATCTTCTTGCGCAGCTCGTCGGCTTCGTTGCCGCGGTCCTCCTTGCGACCCAGCTCCTTCTGGATCGCCTTCATCTTCTCGTTGAGGTAGTACTCCTTCTGCGCCTTCTCCATCTGCTTCTTCACGCGCGACTGGATGCGGCGGTCCACCTGCAGCTTGTCGACCTCGGTCTCCAGGATGCTGGCGATGCGGACGAGGCGCTCGACCGGCGCGATGATCTCGAGGAGATTCTGCTTTTCCTCGACACCCACCACCAGGTGCGCGGCAATCGTGTCGGCCAGCTTGCTGGGATCGTCGACGCGCACGGCGGCAATCATGGCGTCGTACTGCAACGTATTGGAGAGCTTGACGTACTGCTCGAACAGCGACACGACGCGGCTCATCGTGCCCTCGACGTCCCCCTCGGTGTCGTCGGGCCGTTCCAGCACCTTGGCCACCACGCGGTAGAAGCCCTTGTCCTCTTTCCACTCCACCGCCCGCGCGCGGTCGACGCCTTCCACCAGCACCTTGACGTTGCCGTCCGGCAGCTTGAGGCTCTGCACGATGTTGGCCACGCAGCCCATCGTGTAGATGTCGTTCGGATGCGGGTCGTCCTTGGCGGCATCCTTCTGGGCCGCGAGGAAGATCCGCTTGTCCTTCCCCAGCGCGTGCTCCAGCGCGCGCGTGGACGAGGGTCGCCCGATGACGAACGGCATCATCATGTGCGGAAAGACGACGACGTCACGGAGGGGAACAATCGGTAGCGTATCGTAGGCTTCCACGTTATCCCGCCTTTTCGACGAGTGCGAGCGGCGCATCCTTCGCCAGCACGACCTCGCGCGTAATCACGCATTCCTTGACCTGTTTCTGGCCCGGAAGCGCGTACATCAGGTCAAGCATCAGGTCTTCGATGATCATGCGCAGGCCGCGGGCGCCAATCTTGCGTTCCAGCGCGCATTCGGCAATCGCCTCGAGGCCGTCATCGGTGAAGCGCAGCGTCACGCCCTCGTACTCGAAGAGCTTCTGGTACTGGCGCGTGATGGCGTTGCGCGGCGTGGTGAGAATCCGGATGAGCGCCGGCTTGTCGAGCTCGTGCAGCGTGCCGACCACCGGCAACCGGCCGACGAACTCCGGAATCAGGCCGTACTGGATCAGATCCTCCGGCTCGACGTGCTCGAGCAGCTCTCCGACGCCGTCCGCCGCGCGCGACCGGATGTCGGCCCTGAAGCCCAGGGTCTTCTTGCCGCGGCGGCGCTGGATGACCTTGTCGAGTCCGACGAACGCCCCGCCGCAGATGAACAGCACGTTGGTCGTGTCGATCTGGAAGAACTCCTGGTGGGGATGCTTGCGCCCGCCCTGCGGCGGCACGTTGGCCACGGTCCCCTCGAGGATCTTCAGCAGCGCCTGCTGCACGCCCTCTCCCGACACGTCGCGGGTGATTGAAGGATTCTCGTCCTTGCGGCAGATCTTGTCGATCTCGTCGATGTAGATGATGCCCTGCTGGCACTTCTCGACATCGCCGCCGGCCGCCTGCAGGAGCTTGAGAATGATGTTCTCGACGTCCTCGCCGACGTAGCCCGCCTCGGTGAGGGTGGTGGCGTCGACGATCGTGAAGGGCACGGCGAGCAGCCGGGCCAGGGTCTGGGCCAGGAGCGTCTTGCCGGTGCCGGTCGGACCGATCAGGAGAATGTTGGACTTGGTGAGCTCGGGCTCGCTGCGGTTGCGCGACTGCTTCTGGATCTCGATGCGCTTGTAGTGGTTGTAGACCGCGACCGCCAGCTTCTTCTTGGTCCGTTCCTGGCCGATGACGTACTGGTCGAGGAACTTCTTGACGTCCTGCGGCACGGGCAGCGCCGAGCGCGGGCCCGTCTTGGCCTCCGACCGGTTGTCGTCCGCGATGATGTCGTTGCAGACATCGACGCACTCGTCGCAGATGAACACGGTCGGACCGGCGATCAGCTTGCGTACGTCGTTCTGATCCTTGTTGCAGAACGAGCATCGCAGCACGTCGCCGTCGCTGGTTTTCTTGGGCATAAACGCTAGCCGCGCTTCTCGATCACAGCGTCAATGATACCGTATTCGCGGCTCTGCTCGGCGCTCATGATGTAGTCGCGCTCGGTGTCCTCGGCGATGCGGTCGATCGGCTGGCCGGTGTGATTGCACAGGATTTCGTTCAGCCGCTTGCGCATGCGCAGGATCTCCCGCGCGTGGATGTCGATGTCGGTAGCCTGCCCGCCGAGGCCGGTCATCAGCGGTTGATGGATGATGATGCGCGAGTTCGGCAGCGAGAAGCGCTTGCCGGATGCGCCCGCGCTCAGCAGCACGGCCGCCATCGACGCCGCCTGCCCGATGCAGTAGGTCTGCACGTCGGGGCGGATGAACTGCATGGTGTCGTAAATGGCGAATCCGGCGGAGATGGAGCCGCCCGGACTGTTCAGGTACAGCAGGATGTCCCGGTCCGGGTCTTCCGCCTCCAGGAACAGCATTTGCGCAATCACCAGGTTGGCCAGTGCGTCGTCGATCGGCGAGCCCACGAAGATGATGCTGTCCTTGAGCAGACGCGAGTAGATGTCGTAGGCGCGCTCGCCCCGATTCGTCTGCTCCACGACCATGGGAATCAGTTGCATCTGCGAGTGGGGCATGACTCTCCGTTCCGGTCGCAAGAGCTGGGGTTCGAGGAAGGGTGCCGCCCGGCTGTCGAGCTCCGTGCGCGATCAGGCCTCGACGATCGTAGCATGCGACAACAGGTGCTGAATCGTCTTCTCCCGCCGCATCCCCAGGGCGAGTGACGCGATCCCGTCCTCCTTCTCCAGCAGGGCGCGCATCGCCTGCGCGCCCCGGTTGGCCCGCTCGGCCAGCCGCTCTATCTCCTTATCGACCTCAGCCGTCGTCGCCTCTATCTCCTCGCGGCCGGCGATGGCGTCGAGCACCAGCGCGCTCTTCACCGTATCGACGGCGGCCGGGCGCTGGCTCTCCCGCAGGGCGTTCCAGTCGATGTTCGTGCTTCCGGGATCGATCCGCTGCGCGAGCAGCTCGCGCGCCAGCCGCTCCAGCCGCCGGTCGAGCTCGCGGTTCACCAGCGCCTCGGGCACGTCCCCCGGCATGCGGCCGGCAAGCTGGGTCAGCAGCCCGTCGCGCAACTTGCGGTCGGCTTCCCGCTCGGCGTGGGCGCGCAGGTCCGCCTCGGCCTGCGCGCGGAGATCGTCGAGCGATTCGTGCGTGCCCACGGCCTGCGCGAACTCGTCATTCAGCTCGGGCAGTATGCGTTCGTGGATGCCCGTGACGCGCACGTCGTACTCGACCTCGGCGCCGGAAGGTTCGGTCACCGTGAAGCGCGCCGTTCGGTCCACCTCGAGTCCGGTGAGGTGCTCGTCGAACCCGGGCGGATTGTCGGCCGCGCCAATCTCCGCCCGGGCGCCGGAACGCTGTTCGGGCGCGGGCGGCGGTCCCGGTTCACTGCCGGCCGGCCGCAGCACGCGCCGCTCCAGGTCGACGGTGACGACATCGCCGCGCTCCACGCCGCGCCCTTCGACAGGCGCCTCGCGGGCGGCGCGCTGGCGGAGCTGCTCGAGCGCCTCGCCGACGTTCGCTTCGGTCACATCGACCGGCGTGCGCCGCAGCGTGAGCTCGTGGTAGTCGCCGGCGTCGACCTCCGGCATGGTCTCGAACGTGGCCGTGAACGTCAGCGGCCGGCCTTCGTCGATCTCGACGTCCTGAATGTCCGGCGCCGCCACCGGCTCGATGTCGCGCTCCCTGAGCAGGTCGCCGACGACGCGCGGCACGAGGTTCTGCGCGGCCTCCTCGAGAATCTGGTCCCCCAGCCGCTGGCGGACCAGCCTGGCCGGCGCCTTGCCCGGCCGGAACCCGGGGATGCGAACGGAGCGCCGGTAGCGTTGCGCAAGCCGGTCGATCTCCTGCTCGACGGCGGCGGACGGCACCTCGACCGCGACCCGCTTGCGGATGCCGCTTATGTCCGTGAATTCAGCTTTCAGCATTCCATAACTCGGGGCTGCGCCCCGAACCCCCGGCACGCCCTAGCGGGGCCCCCTTGCCCCGCGCCGGGCTTGCCGAGCCGCGACCTGCGCGGCTTGGGGACGACTGTCCATGTACTCGTCGTCCCCTTCGTCTTCAACCGTAAGGGGGCGTTGCGCTTGACCGGTCTCGGTACGACGCGGGGGCTGGTGCGAAAGGGGGGACTTGAACCCCCAAGGCCTTGCGGCCACCGGATCCTAAATCCGGCGCGTCTGCCAGTTCCGCCACTTTCGCAACGAGCAGTGACGTGGTCAGGACAACGTTAGCATATCCATCGCCCGCCGCTTCTTGGTACCATAGTTGCGAAGTCCCGCTACAGTTCGTTCCCTGCGGATGCCCACGCCACGCGCAGTCCCCGACAACGGATTCGACCGCGAAGCGGCCATGCGCGCCTACCGCGCCAACCGCACGCGCACCGCGGCGCTGTTCGCGCTCGTCGAGCCGCCCGCGTACTACGCGCAGCCGATCCCGCTGCGCCACCCGCTGGTGTTCTACGACGGTCACATTCCGGCGTTCGCCGTCAACTGCCTGCTCAGGAAGGGGTTGGGCGCGGCCGGTCTGGATCCGGAGCTGGACATGCTGTTCGCCCGCGGGATCGACCCGCACGACGGGCGGGCCGCCGCGGCGTCCGCCATCGATCGCTGGCCGGCGCGCGACGCCGTCCGGCAGTACGTGGATCGGGCCGATCGCGCGATTCTGGACGCGCTGGAAACGGCCGACGTCGCGGGCGACGCCAACGCGGTCCTGCGGCGGGCGCAGGGTGTGCACACGCTGCTGGAGCACGAGATGATGCACCAGGAGACGCTGCTGTACATGTACCACCGGCTGGATTTCGAGTTGAAGCGGCCGCCTGCCGGGACGGAGCCGGTGACCGGCGGACCGCCGCCGGCGCACGCCGTGGTGCACGTGCCGGCCGGACGCGCCACCCTCGGCAGCACGCGCGATGCCATCCCGTTCGGCTGGGACAACGAGTTTCCGGCGCTCGAGGTGGAGGTGGCCGCGTTCGGGATCGATCGCTACAACGTGACGAACCAGGACTACCTGGCGTTCGTCGAGGCCGGCGGGTACGCCGAGCGCAGCCTCTGGACGCCGGCCGCATGGCGGCGGCGGGAGGCCGCGGGGCGCGCACATCCGCTGTTCTGGGAGCGGCGCGACGGCGCCTGGACGTGGCGCGGCATGTTCGAGCCGATACCGCTGCCCGCGGCCTGGCCCGTCTACGTGACGCACGACGAGGCGGCCGCCTACGCGGCCTGGCGCGGACTGCGGCTGCCGAGCGAGCCGGAGTTCCACCGCGCGGCCTACGGCGCGCCGGACGGCGTGGAGCGGCCGCACCCCTGGGGTGCGGCCGAGCCGGACGGGACGCGCGGCAACTTCGATTTCCGCCACTGGGATCCGCTGCCGGTCGGCTCGTATCCCGCCGGCGCCAGCGCCTGGGGCGTGCACGACCTGGTGGGGAACGGCTGGGAGTGGACGGCCACCGTCTTCGAGGGTTTTCCCGGCTTCGAGCCGATGGCATCCTATCCGGAATATTCCGCGGACTTCTTCGACGGGGACCACTACGTGGTCAAGGGGGCGTCGTCAGCCACCGGCCGCGGCTTGATCCGCCGCAGCTTCAGGAACTGGTTCCGGCCGCACTATCCGTACGTGTACGCGGCGTTCAGGTGCGTGCGCGACATCTTGTGACCACGCGGATGCAGCAAGTGCAAAGCGCGGCGGCAACGCTCGACGCCGACCCGACGATCGAGATGGCCCGCGAGATCGCGGAAGGCTTCGCGCGCCGGCCGAAGGAGATCCCGGCCAAGTACCTGTACGACGCGCTCGGGTCGAAGCTGTTCGAGGCGATCTGCGAGCTTCCCTGGTACCGGATCACGCGCGGCGAGCACAGCCTGCTGGCGGCGCACGCCGGCGCCATCATGTCGGCGTCCGGCGGCTGCGACACCGTGGTGGAGCTGGGCGGCGGCAGCGGCGAGAAGCTGTCCGTGCTGCTCGCGGCCGCCGGCGGCCGCGAGCTCGACGTGCATCTCGTCGACATCTCCCCGGCCGCGCTCGCGCAGTCGGAGCGGAACCTGGCGGCGCACCTTTCCGTCACGCTGCACGCCCACGAGGCCGACTACGAAACGGGTGTGCGCGAAGCGCTGCGCCGCCGGCGGACGGACGGCCGCGCGCTCGTACTGTTCCTCGGCTCCAACATCGGCAATCTGTCGCCGGACCAGGCGGGCCACTTCCTGCAGGAGCTGCGGCGGGCGTGCCGGCCGGGTGACCGGCTGCTGCTGGGTGCGGACCTGGTCAAGCCGGAGGCGGAGCTGCTGCTGGCGTACGACGATCCGCTCGGCCTGACGGCGGCATTCAACAAGAACGTGCTGGCGCGGCTGAACCGGGAGCTGGACGCCGACTTCGACCTGCTTGCATTCGATCACTGCGTGGAGTGGAACCCCGCGGCTTCGCGCATCGAGGTGTACCTCGTCAGCCGCGCCGATCAGCTCGTATGCATCCGCGGCGCCGGTTGCTGCACCAGCATCGACGAGGGCGAGCGAATCTGGACCGAGAGCTCGTACAAGTACGAGCCGGCGGGCATTGCGGAGATGGGCGCGCGGGCCGGCTTCACGGTCCGCGAGCAGTGGATCGAGCCCGAGTCCCGCTTCGCCCTGACGCTGTTCGAAAGCGAATCATGAGCGACAGACGCAGCGGATTCACCGGCGGCGGCCTGCAGTATCTCGTGGCCGCCGCCTGCCTGGTAGTCATCGTTGCCGGCCTGCGCGCGGCCGCCCCGCTCGTGCTGCCGTTTCTCGTCGCCGTGTTTCTGGCGGTCGTCAGCGTGCCGCTCATCGGCCAGCTTCAGCGCTGGCGCGTGCCGCGGCCGCTGGCGGTGCTCGGCGCGGTGCTGCTTGCCGTGGCCGCCATCGGCGTGCTGGCGCTGGTGGTGGGGCGCTCGGTCAACGATTTCGGGGCCGCCGCGCCCCGCTACCAGGCGCGCCTGCAGGCGCTGCTCGATTCCGGTCTGGTGCTGGGCGGCGATCTCGGGCTGCCGATCGAGGACTGGAGCACGCTGGAGCTCGTGCCGTTCGGAAGCGTTTTCGACCTCCTGGGCGGCACGCTGGGGGCGATTACCTCGTTCGCTTCCAACACGTTCCTGGTCCTGCTGACCGTGTCGTTCATCCTGATCGAGGCGGCCGGCTTCAGCGCCAAGCTGCGGGAGGCGTTCGGCGAGCACGTGCAGTTCGGGCAGCTCGAGCAGATGATGCTCCAGGTGCAGCGCTACCTGGCGATCAAGTCGGCCGTCAGCGCCGCGACGGGCGTGCTGCTGGGCCTGTGGGTCGCGGCGTTCGGACTCGACTTCGCGCTGTTGTGGGGGCTCGTCGCCTTCATCCTGAACTTCATCCCGACGCTCGGGTCGATCATCGCGGCGGTGCCGGCCGTGCTGCTCGCGATTGTGCAGTTCGACCTCGCGCGCGCCGGCCTGATCGCCCTGGGCTACGTCGGCATCAACGTCATCTTCGGCAACGTCGTGGAACCGCTCCTTCTGGGCCGGCGGCTCGGCCTGTCCGCGCTGGTCGTGTTCGTGTCGCTGGTGTTCTGGGGCTGGGTGTGGGGACCGGTCGGCATGTTGTTCTCCGTGCCGCTCACCATGTCCATCAAGATCGCGCTGGAGAACACGCGCGACTTCCGCTGGGTGGCGGTCATGCTCGACGCCAACCCGCGCGCCCTGCGCGCGGCCGCCGCCCGCCGCTAGCGCCGCTGCCGAAAGCTCTTCAACGCCTCGATGTGCTCGGTGAACGCGGCGCGGGCGGCCACGAACTCCCGGTGCGTCAGGCCGAGCTCCCTGGAAATCTGGCGCGCCTGACCCTCCTCCGCCACGGTGATCGACTCGTCCGCGGCCGAGACGGCGAAGACGCATTCGAGCAGCTCCGTGCGCTGCACCTTGTCCGACAGCTCCCGGAACTGGCGCGTGACCAGGAAATCCTCGGTGCCGCCGAACAGGCGGACCTGGTTCTTGGCGATCTCGACGACGAGCACGGCCTGTGCTTCCGGCACGTGGCCCAGCACCTGCACGATCTCTTCCATCTTGCGCGTTTCCTCGTCGCTGATATGCGCGTCGGCGTGCGCGGCGCGGCCCAGGATGTAGGCGAAGCCGGCCAGGTAGCGCGCCCGGTCCTCCGGGATCGCCTCCAGCTCGCCCACGATGCGGCGGACGGCGTCCGCTTCGGGCGCGGCGCCGCCGCCGGTTGCGGCGCCGGCGCGCCCGGACAGGCCCAGAAATTCCAGAATCGACATCTCGGTTTGCTCCGTTCAGCGCGGGACGAGAGCGTCGACGAAGCGGGCGGCGACCGCGGCCGGGTCCGCACCCCGCACGTCGACCTCGAAGTTCATCGCGCGCATCCGATCGCTGTCGATCGCGCCGTCGAGCCGCGCGAGCGCCGCGACCACGTCGGGGGCCGTCCGCGCGAGCCGTGCTCCGGCCAGGACGATGGCGTCATATGGTGGCACGACGCGCCGGTCGTCCTGCAGCACCCGCAGGCCGAAGGCGTCGATCCGTCCGTCGGTGCCGAAGCCGCTGATCACGTCCACCTCGCCCGTGGCGACGGCCTGGTACATCAGCGACGGGTCCATCGTGCGGCGTTCCCGAAAGGCAAGGCCGTACGCGTCGCGGATGGACGGCCACTCCGGCCGCGCGAAGAACTCGTAGTCGCCGCCGAAGACGAACTGTCCGGCCACCGGCGCGAGGTCGCTGATGGTCCTCAGGCCGAGCCGATCGAAGTCGGCGCCGCGGACGGACAGCGCGTACGTGTTCTCGAATCCGAGCATCGCCGCCAGCGTCACGCCGTGCCGGTCGCGCAGGAAGCGGCGGACGCGATCCGTCACCACCGCGCGGTCGGGGAGCTCGTTGCCGCTCTCCATGTGGTTCACCCAGACCGTGCCCGAGTAGTCGACGTAGATGTCGATCTCGTCGGCGGTGAGCGCGTCGAATGCAACGGTCGATCCCAGCGATTGCACGAGCGTTGTCCGGCGCCCGGTCTCGCGCTCGATCAGGTTCGCGATGACGGCGCTCAGGACGTATTGCTCGGTGAATGTCTTCGAGCCGACGACGACCGGCCGTTCCGGGTCGCTCCAGCGCGCCGCCAGCGTGGCGCCGGCATAGCCGTACAGCAGCACGGCGATGCCCAGCGCCGCCGCCACCTGCCGCCGCCGCCGCCGCACCAGCCCGTCCTCGACCGCGCGCACCAGTCCGTCCAGGATCAGCGCCAGCCCCCCGGCGGCCACGCAGCCGACGACCACCGCCGTGTAGTTGCGTATCTGCAGACCGCTGAAGATGTAGTTGCCGAGGCTCGTGGCGCCTACCGGCGTCGACAGGGTCGTGATGCCCACCAGCCAGACCGTTGCCGTGCGCAGTCCGGCCACGATGACCGGCATGGCCAGGGGCAGCTCCACGCGCACGAGCTGCTGCCGCGGGGTCATGCCCACGCCGCGGGCCGCCTCCTTGTACACGGGGCTCACGCCGCTGATGCCGGTGACGGTGTTGCGCAGGATGGGAAACACGCCGTACAGCGTGAGGCCGCAGATCGCCGGCAGGAAACCGATGCTCTGCAGATCCGCGGCGGCGAGCAGGGGCACCATGAGGGCCAGCAGGGCCAGGCCGGGCACCGTCTGGATCACGCCCGCCACGCCCAGCGCCACCGGTTCCAGCCACCGCGAGCGTGTTGCGGCGATGCCGAGCGGCAGCGCGGTGGCCGCGCTCAGCAGCAGCGCGACGAGGGTCAACTGCAGATGGGCAGTGAGGTACTCCGGCAGGAGGGCGAGCTGCTCACTCACGCAGTCTGCTCACCGGACAGGCGCGAGACCGCCGCCGCCTGCCGCCGCGGCGTGTCCATCAGTTCGCGGACATAGGGAGAACCCGGCCGGTTCAGCAGGTCGCGCGGCGCGCCGATCTGCTCCAGCCGGCCGTCGTGCATCACCGCAACCCGATCGCCCAGGAGCAGCGCCTCCGCCATGTCGTGCGTAACAAACACGGCGGTCAGGCCGAGCTCCCGGCGGACGTGCAGGAACGATTCCTGCAGGCGCTCCCGCGTGAGCGGATCCAGCGCGCCGAAGGGCTCGTCGAGCAGCAGCACGTCCGGGCTGGCCGCCAGCGCCCGCGCCACGCCGACCCGCTGCTGCTGGCCGCCGGACAGCTCGTTTGGGCGGCGGTCCCTGACGACCGCAGGATCGAGCTCCACGAGCTCCAGCAGCTCGTCGGTGCGGGCGTGTATGCGGGCTGGCGCCCAGCCGAGCAGCGACGGCGTGACGGCGACGTTCTCCGCGATCGTCATGTGCGGGAACAAACCTACCTGCTGGAACGCGTAGCCCATGCGCCGCCTGAGCTCGTGGGGCGGAATGGTCGACGTATCCGTACCGTCGAGACTGACGGAGCCGGACGTCGGCTCCACCAGGCGGTTGATCATCTTCAGGGTGGTAGTCTTGCCGCACCCGGAACCGCCGAGCAGGATGAGCACCTCGCCGGCGTCGACCTCGAGCGTCAGGTCGTCCACGACGGCCTGCCGCCCGTACTGCTTGCAGACGTGGTCGAGCTGGATCATGCCTGCTGCCGGTCTGCTGGAAATGCCTAGTAGCGCGATGCCTGCAGCCAGGTATCGGCGCGTGCCCAGCTGGCGGCCAGGTCCTGTTCGACTTCCGGCGAGGACCTGCCCTGCGCCGCGAGGGCGGCCTTGAGGCCGAACAGCGACCAGCCGTTGTGCGGGTGGTCTTCCAGGTCGGCGCGGTACACACGCTCGGCCTCGGCGTAGCGGCCCGCCTCGAGCAGCGCCGCCCCGAGCCAGTGGCGCGCGGCGAACGGCAGCGGCTCCGGCTCGTCGTACATGAGCGCGTCCTCCTGGGCGACGGCCGCCTCGAAGGCGCGAATGCTGCTCTCGAGATCCTCCGCGCCGCGGTGGATCTCGCCCTCCAGGATCGCGGCCGCTATGCCCAGGATGTCCCCGCCCGGGTGGAACCGCAGACGCTGGTCCGTCGTTTCGGCGATGCGCCGCACGCGGTCGAGATAGACGCGCGCGAAGTCCGCCTCACCCGCGCGCAAGTGGGCGTAGCCCTGCGCGAAGTCCCACAGGCCGCCCGAGACCTCCGTCTCGGGACGCTGCGTCACTGCGGCAATCTCGTCGAAGCGGCCGAAGCGGAGCAGCGTGAGGACGTGGTACAGCGTGTCGCCGGTCAGCTTCGCGTAGTCCTTGCCGGCCTGGATGGCGACGGCGCCCTGGCCGTCCATCGAAGCGGCGAACAGCAGCATGTGCAGGTTGTGCGACGGATAGATGGCGCCGCCCTCGCCGCGCTCCGCCTTCTGGTCGGAGTGCCAGGCCTGCAGGTTCGCCCGCACCGAGTCGCCCCAGCGGCCGATCTCGTTCCAGGTGTGCGACGGCATGTGGTTGATGTGGCTCGCCCCCGGGATGGAGTTGCCGAGAAACTCGGTGCACGGCTCGGCCAGCTCGGGCCGGACGGTCGATTCCGTGGCGTGCACGTACAGGTGACACGCGCCGGGGTGCCGGATGTCGGCCGCCAGCACCTGCTCGAGCACGCCGTGCAGCCGCTGGACGTTCGGGTCGTTCAGGTCCCGTGTCCCGCGCCGCGGCTCCAGCAGGAACAGCGCTTCGCCGTACAGCGTGGCCGCGTCCAGGTCGTCCGGATAGCGCTCCGCCAGCGCGCGCATTGCCTCCGCGTACGCGCGGTCCTGCTCTTCGCGCTGCTCGGGATCGAAGTTCTCGACGTAGCGCACGGCCAGCGCTTCGATGAAGGCCCGCTCGCGCTCGCTGGCGTGGTCCGGCGCGAGCGCCAGCGCCTTCCGGATGGCGGCGTAGGCGCGCGGCGCCTCGTCGGCGCGCATCGGCCCGTTCAGATACGAGCCCCAGGTCCAGGCCTCGCCCCAGTAGCAGATGGCGCAGTCCGGGTCGTGCTTCTGCGCCTCGCGGAACGAACGGGCGGCGTCCACCTTGGCGAACGCGTACATGAGCTGGAAGCCCTGGTCGAAGTACTCCTGCGCCTCGGCGCTGTCCGACGAGATCGGCCGGTTGAAGCTGCCGAGCGACGACGTGCGCAGCGGCATCGGCTCGTCGAAGCTCTCCGGGAGCGACGCGTCCGGCGCCTCCTGCGCGATCGCCGGGCGCACGCCCGGCGCCAACAGCAGCAGGACGAGGCCGACCGAGAACCAGCGTGCCGGTGTCCAGGTTGTCAAGGTGCGCAATGTGGTCCGCCAGTCTCAGGGAAGCGCGAAGACGAAGATGTTGTTGCCGATGCTGGGCCGCAGCTCGGGCGTGAGCGCGAGGAACGACATCGGATTCGCGGCGCCGGTGCTGGCCACGATGTACTGCTTGCCGTCGACCGCGTAGCTGATGGGGAAGCCGGACAGCGAGGAGCCGACGTTGACCTCCCAGAGCGACGCGCCGGTCGTGTCGTCGAGCGCCCGGAAGCGCCCGTTGGCGTCGCCGACGAACACCAGGCCGCCGCCGGTGGCGAACAGGGAAGCGGTGGCCGCGCGCTGCTCGTACTTCCAGGCAATGGCGCCGGTCTCCGCCGAGATGGCGTGCACCGCGCCGACGTGGTCGGTGCCGGGGGCGATCTCCTGGCGCACCGCGAGCGAGTACAGCTCCAGCGGCAGCGTGTCGGAGCTCTCCACCACCATCATGCGCGCGCACGTGTTGCGCAGCGGCATGTACATCAGGTTGGTCCGCGGGCTGTAGGCGCCGGCCTCCCAGTCCTTGCCGCCGTTGTAGGTCGGGCAGGTCAGCACCTGCTGGCCGCGGCTGGTGAAGACCAGCTCCGCGTTCTCCGACACCTCGCCGGTGGCGCCGTCGATGTTGCTGATCACGTTCTGCGTGATCGTCGGCGTGGCCCACAGGAACTCCCCGGTGGCCCGGTCGAGCGTGTAGACCACGCCGGTCTTGCCTGGAATGCCGGTCACCACGCGCCGCATCTCGCCCGGCCGCAGGTTGGGGTTGATCCAGCTCACCGCCGACGGATCCGGCGCGACGGCGGTATCGACCAGCAGCCGTTCGAACGGATGGTCGAGATCCCAGTGGTCGTTCAGGTGCTGGTAGTGCCACACGATGTCGCCGGTGTCGGCGTCGAGCGCCAGCGTCGAGTTGTGGTACAGGTATTCCTTGTCGATGCCGCCCAGCAGGAACTTCGGCGCCGGCGAGGTGACCGACGTACCCAGGTAGATCAGGTCGAGCTCCGGGTCGTAGCTCGGCACCACCCAGGAGCCGACATGCGAGCGCTCCTCGAACGGGACGTCGCCCCAGCTTTCGTCGCCCGGCTCGCCCGGCCCCGGAATCAGCCGCGTCCGCCACACCTCGGCCCCGGTCCGCGCGTCGTGCGCGACGATGACGCACGCGTCGGGCCCGCCGGCGGGCATGCACCCGCGCCCCGAGACGGCCTTGCCGCCGGCGATGATGGGGCCGGACGACTGGTGCGCGGGGTGCACCTTGTAGTCCAGGATCTGCGTCTCCCACGCCAGCCGGCCGGTGGCGGCGTCCAGCGCGTAGGCGTAGTCGTCGGCGCTGGTGGAGATGATCAGGTTGCCGTAGATGGCGATGTTGCGCTTGGCTTCCGACAGATAGGGCGAAATGTACTCATCGAGATCGTCCGGCCGTTCCCGGCGGTACTCCCACAGCAGGTCGCCCGTGGCGCCGTCTATCGCCTGGATGACGTCGCGCGGGTTGGGCATGTACAGCACGCCGTCGTACACCACGGGCGTGCCCTGCTGGCTGCCCGCGCTCAGCGCCCGCGACCAGACCAGCCGCAACTGGCGGACGTTGTCGCGATTTACCTCGTTCAGCGGGCTGTAGCCCCAGCCGTCGAGCGTCCGCCGCCAGCTCAGCCAGTCGCCCGGGGCGGGATCCCGCACCATGGCGTCGGTGACAGGCGTGAAGTCACCCGCCGGTTGGGCGGTCGAGACACCCGCTCCGGCGGTGACCAGCAGGGCGGAGGAGAGAACGGCCGGGCGGAACGCCGCGGCGAACGGTACACACATGTATCGGGGCACCTCCGCGGCCATTTTATGCCATGCCCGCGCGACCAGCCGAACGTTGGGGTGTCACGCCAGACCGAGAAACACGAGGATGGCCCGGTCGACGCGCCGCATGTCCGCATCCTCCAGGCGTCCCAGGCGCGTCCCGAGTTGCTTCCGGCTGACCGTGGTGATCTTGTCGACCATCAGACGCGACGCCTGGCGGAGGCCGTTGGCCGCCCCGGGTTCGATTGGCAGCCTGAGCAGGGGCGCGTCGGTCGCATCGGTCGTGAACACGCAGACGGTGATGGAGGCGGTGGCGTCGAAACGGTCATCCTGCACGATGACCGCGGGGCGGGGCTTGCCGGAGTAGCCGGTGGCGGAGACGGTCCAGATCTCCCCGCGCTTCATGCCGACGAGCGATCCGAGATTGCGTCGATGAAGCCCTGGTCGTCGCGTTCGCGGGGACTAAGGGCTATGGCGAGAGATTGCCGGTGTGCCTCGGATTGGAAGTCGGCCGTTCGCGTATCGGGCACCCAGAACTGGACCGGCCGGAACCCGCGAGCACGCATACGCTCGCGGTACGCGCGCGCCTTGGCGCGGGCGCCGACGTTCGCTGATGTCTGTGGCGGCATGGGCGATTCCTCGGTTACATGTAACCCTATCCGAAGGACTCCCGCAACGCAACCTGTGGCCGTCTGGAGTGCGCCCCTGAGAGTGGACAGGTTCAAGCCACGTTTCTGGCAACGCGCGGTTTGACAACCTGAACCAGGTAAACTAGTTTTCTAACTAGTTGTAGTGTTCAGGGGGTGATCTTTGCGGGAAGTAGGAGCGTTCCAGGCGAAGACGCATCTCTCGGCGCTGCTGGAAGACGTCGCCGGGGGGGAAACTGTCGTCATCACGAAACGGGGCAATCCCGTAGCGCGGCTCGTTCCGGTCGACGCCAGCGAACGGCGAACCTCCGCCGACAGGCAGCGGGCGCAGGAAGCAGGTGAGGCGCTACGCGCCCTGCGAGCCAGGTTCGGCGGTGCGACGGTAGAAGAAATCCTGGAGATGCGGAACGAGGGCCGTCCGTGAGGGCGCCCGTATTCGATTGTTCCGTCGCCGTCGCGTGGGTCATGGCTGACGAAACGTCGGTCGGGGTCGAATCCGTCCTGGACGTTGCACGGGAAGCGGGCGGCGTGGTTCCGGCCGTCTGGTGGGCGGAGGTGCGAAACGCCCTGATTGTGGCCGAGCGCCGCGGCCGCATCACGCGGGGAGGCACCGAGGTTGCGCTGGCCGCACTGGACGCCCTCGGCATGCGGCTGGATCATGCGCCTGGCAGCGACGCTGTAATGCACTTGGCGCGCGCGCACTTCTTGTCGGTTTATGACTCCATGTACCTGGAGTTGGCGCTGCGCGAAGCCCGGCCGCTGGCTACCCTTGACCGCAAGCTGGCCGGCGCCGCGCTGGCTGCTGGGGCGATGGTTCTGCCGGAGCACGCGTGATGCCGCTTTGGTTCCCGCCGGCCAACTGCAGTTGCCGCAAACGGCGTTGCGTTACTCGCCTGCCGCGAGCCGGGACTCGGCTGCCTTGAGCATCTCGGGCGTCGCGCGCCGGCCGGATTCGTAGTAGAGCTTCTGCGCCAGCGTGATGTGGTCGAGCTGCCGGGCCATGACCCGCCGCAGCACCAGGCGGTCGATGAGGGCGCCCAGCGCCCCGAGGCCGGTCTCGTAGCGCATCGTGTTGACCAGCCACATGCCGCCGTCGCGCTCCTCCAGGGCGTAGTCGAAGAACTGCTCGCGCAGCACCGGCATCGGACGCTTGCCGCCGCGGCTCAGTTGCAGCGTCAGCCCGGCGCCCTCGCGCCATTCAATGACCGTTTCGTCCAGCGTCATGAGTCCGTACATGCGCACGCGGCGGTGCGTGCCGACGCCCTCGCGCCGCGGGCCGACGAACGTGATGGTGCTCAGGCCGGGAACGTAGTTGTTCGCGACGGACAGGTCGCGCATGCGCTCCCAGGCCGCGGCGCGGTCGAGGTCGAGCGGAAGCTCTGCGCTGACTGTCTGCATGGACGAGTCCTCCGGACGATATCATGCGCGGCGCGGGACGCCGCCGGGCATCGATCCGCCCGGCTCCCTGCCGGTGATCGTACAATCGTGGTCGGCACGCCGTGCCACGGAACTGTCAGGAGGATGAGATGCGCATGCGCCGAATCGCCACCGTGCTCGCCTTGCTCGCGCTGATCGCGGGGAGCTCGCTCCCGGCGGCCGGCCAGACACCGTACGAACCGCCGCGCCTGGCGGACGGCAAGCCCGACCTGCAGGGCGTCTGGGACTTCCGCACGGTCACGCCGCTGGAACGCCCCGAGATGCTGGCCGACAGGGCGACGCTGACCGCCGAGGAGGCGGCGGTGTTCGAGGCGCAGGCCGCCGCCGCGATCCGGCCGGAGGACAGCCTGCCGGTCGGCGGCGAGGTGAGCGCCTACAACAACTTCTGGATCGACCAGGGGGCGCGGCTGACGGACGACCAGCGCACGTCGCTGATCATCGATCCGCCGGACGGCCGCCTGCCGGCGCTGCGGCCGGGCGTCGAGTCGCAGGTGCTGTCGCTCGACGAGGATCTGCCGGGCACCCGGCCGGTGCGCGTGCGCGCCGCCGGCATCGGCGCCGACAGTTACGAGGACCGCGGACTCGGCGAGCGCTGCCTGGTTGGTTTCAACTCCGGGCCGCCGATCATGCCCGCGGGCTACAACCAGAACATCCAGATCTTCCAGACCGCGGAGCACGTCGCGATCCTCACCGAAATGGTGCACGAGGTGCGCGTCGTGCCGCTCGACGGGCGGGAGCACCTGGCGGCGGACATACCGCAGTGGGCGGGCAACTCGCGGGGCCGCTGGGAGGGCGATACGCTCGTGATCGAGACGACCAACTTCAGCGACAAGCTGGCGAGCTACAACCCGACGATCGAGCGGGCGGTCGGCAGCGGCGCTACGCTCCAGCTCACCGAGCGCCTCCGCCGCGTCGCGGACGACACGCTGCACTACGAGTACACCGTCACCGACCTGACGACGTTCACGCGTCCGTTCACGGCGCTGCTGCAGATGAAGCGCGGCGACGTGCTGTACGAGTACGCCTGCCACGAGGGCAACTACGGGCTGTACAACATCCTGTCCGGCGCCCGCGAATCCGAGCAGTAGGCCGGCAGCATGCCAGGGAGGATCGAAATGGCGAAGCGAATCGGCGCCGCCGCGCTCGCGGCCGGCCTGCTGTGCGCCCTCGGGGCGCAGCCGGCCGACGCCCGCGTAGTGCGGATCGAAGTGGAGCGTACCACTCCCTACGCGGGGGGCAAGGCGTTCGGCGACGCCGGACCGTTCGAGCGGCTCGACGGCACGGCGCACATGGAGGTCGACCCGGATGATCCGCGCAACGCCGTGATCGTCAATCTCGACCGGGCGCCGCGCAACGACCGCGGGCTCGTGGAGTTCAGCGCGCCGTTCTTCATCATCAAGCCGGTCGACCCGGCGCGCGGCAACCGCAAGCTGCTGTACGGCATCAACAACCGCGGCAACCCCATCGAGCTCGGCTTCCAGACGTTCCCGCCGCTGCCGCCCGGCGCGGATCCGGATGCCGCCGACGGGCTCATCTTCCGGCTCGGCTACAGCTTCGTGGACGCCGGCTGGGCGGGCGACGTCATCACGACGGACAGCCGCAACCGCCTGGGAGCGAACCTCCCCGTCGCCGTGCAGGCGGACGGCAGCCCGATCGTGTCGCGCATCCGGATCGAGTATCCCTCGGACCCGACGCGCCGGCCGCTGCCCGATCCGGAGGGGGACGGCCTCGACGGTTACACGGCGCCCCTCAAGGGGAACGACCGCTTCGTCAGTTACGCGACCGCCGACACGAACACGGCGCACTCCACGCTGACGGTGCGCGACGCCATCGACGGTCCGCGCCGGACGATTCCGTCCGACCGGTGGGCGTTCGGCAAGTGCCCGACCGGCCGCGCGTCGCTGCAGCCCTCGACGACCGACCTGTGCGTGTTCGACGGTCTCGACTCGAACAAGGTGTACGACCTCACCTATCCGGCCAGGGATCCGTGGGTGATGGGACTGGGCTACGCCGTGACGCGGGACCTCGCGTCGTTCCTGCGCTACCAGGCCGCGGATGACGCCGGGAACCCCAATCCGCTGGCGGCGGGCGCGGCGGCCGCCGGCATCCGGCGCGCCTACGGGCTCGGCATCTCGTCGACCGGCATGTACATGCGCGACTACCTGTACCTGGGCTTCAACGCGGACGAGGCGGGCCGGCAGGTCTTCGACGCGGTGCGCATCCACATCCCCGGCTCGCACCGGCTGTTCGCCAACGTGGAGTTCTCGGATCCGAACATCTACTCGCGCCAGGACCGCACGGCCGATTTCACGTCGACCTCGTACCCGCCGCTGACCTACGCCGTGACGACCGATCCGGTGACGAACATCCGGGACGGCATCCTGAAGCGCCCGGCAACCGACCCGCTGGTGATCCACGTCGACACGAGCAACGAGTTCTGGCAGATGAAGGCGTCGCTGAACGTCCACGACGGCCACGGCAACGCGGTGCCGATACCGGACAACGTGCGGTTCTACCTGCTGGCCAGCCATCCCCACGGCGGCGGCACCGGCGTGGGTTTCGTGCCGACCGACCGCGGGGCTTGCGAGTACGTCACGAACTCGTACCGCAGCGCCGCGCCGCTCATGCGCGCGCTGCTGGTGGCGCTCGACGAGTGGGCCGACAAGGGGATCGAGCCGCCCGAGAGCAACTATCCGGACGTGCGGCGGGGCACGCTGGCGACGGTGGACGAGGTGGCGCGGACGTTCCCCGCCATCCCGGGGGTGCGGTTCCCGACCACCGTGAACGGCCTCGACGCGCTCGGCTTCGGTCCCACGTTCGCCTCGCACGGCGGGCGCCAGACCGTGCTGCCGCCGAACCGCGGCGGCGCCTACCAGGTGCTCGTGCCGACCACGGACCGCGACGGCCACGACATCGCGGGCATCCGCACGGTGGACATCGCGGCGCCGGTGGGCACCAACACCGGCTGGAACCTGTACCCGGCCGGCCCGCGCGGGCGCGACCTGTGCGCCCTGACCGGCTCGTTCTTCCCGTTCGCCCGCACGCGGGACGAGCGGTTGGCGAGCGGCGACCCGCGCCTGTCGCTGGAGGAGCGCTACGGCGACCACGCGGGCTTCGTCGACGCCGTACGGCGGGCGGCGGAGGATTCGGTGGCGCGGCGGATCCTGCTGCAGGAGGACGCCGACGCAATCATCCGGATAGCCGAGGACAGCGCCATTCTGCGTTGAATCGAGTAACGGGGGACCAATAGATGCAGATCGGTAGTCGGAGGTCGGCCGGCGCGCGGCGGTTCGTCGCGCTGGCCGCGGCGGGCGTCTGTGCGGCGGCGACGGTCGCCGCGGAGGACTGGACCCAGTGGCGCGGCCGCGAGCGGCTGGGCGTGTGGCACGAAACGGGCATCGTCGAGGGCTTTCCGGAGTCGGGTCTCAAGTACACGTGGCGCACGCCGATCCGGAGCGGTTTCTCGGGTCCGGCGGTCGCCGGCGGCAGAGTGTTCGTCACCGACTGGCTGGAGGATCCCGAGTCGCGGACGATTGACGGCACCGAGCGGGCGCTGGCGCTCGACGAGCGGACGGGCGAGGTGCTGTGGACCTACGAGTGGGGCGCCACCTACCGCGCGCTGCTCGCTTCCTATGCCGCCGGACCGATGGCGACGCCCACCGTGGACGAGGACCGCGTCTACATGCTGGGTGCGACCGGGCTCCTCTGGTGTCTGAACGTCGATACGGGCGCCGTGGTCTGGCACCGCAACTTCCAGGCGGAGTACGACGGCAGTTTGCCGCCGTGGGGCACGCCGGCGCCGCCGCTGGTCGACGGCGACAAGCTGATCACCATAGTGGGCGGCGAGCCGGACGCCCTCGTCGTGGCGTTCGACAAGTACACCGGCGCCGAGCTGTGGCGCGCGCTCGAAGTGACCGGCGGCAGCTCGAGCCCGCCGATCATCTACGAGGCCGGCGGCGTGCGCCAGTTGATCATCTGGCATACGTCGGGGCTTGCGTCGCTCGATCCGGAAACGGGCGAGGTCTACTGGGAAGAGCCGTGGGAGACCGGGGCGAGCATGAACGTCATCACCCCGCTCAAGTCCGAGAACTACCTGCTGGTCAGCCAGTTCTACAACGGCTCGCTGATGATGCAGCTCAGCAGCGACCGCCCCGACGCCACGTTGATGTGGAAGGGCACGAGCCGCAGCGAGATGCCGAACGAGACCGACGGCCTGCACACGGTGATTACGCCGCCCGTGATCATCGACGACTACCTGTACGGCGTCGGCAGCTACGGCGAGCTGCGCGGCCTCGACGCGCGCACCGGCGAGCGCCTGTGGATGAGTGGCGATATGACCCCGCAGGCGCGCTGGGGCGGGGCGTTCATCGTGCGGCACGGCGAGCGCTACTTCGTCAACAACGACGACGGCGATCTCATGATCGCGCAGTTCACGCCGACCGGCTACGTGGAGCTCGACAGAACGAAGCTGATCGACGCCACGACCAGCGCCGGATTCGGACCGCGCAAGCGGCACGACCGCATCGTGAACTGGGCGCACCCGGCGTACGCCAACCGCCACATCGTCACGCGCAACGCCCAGGAAATCGTGCGGGCGTCGCTGGCCGCGGAAGACTACTGAACGCCGAGGAACGTGAACTTCTGCAGCCCGCTGTTGTAGATGTTGCCGGCCGAGTCGACCGTGAGGTAGTGGTTCGCCGACGGGTTGGTGGCGATCGACCCGATCAGCTCCAGGTCGCTGCGCCGGTAGATCCAGATCGCGGCGTTCATGTTGTCGCCGACGTACATGTAGTGCTGCGCCGGGTCGACCGAGAAGCCGATGGTTGACGCGGACCCGAACCTGACGGCGCCCACCCCCTGCGGAAACCCGAGCTCGGCCGGCGTGTCCGGGGCGACGGGGAACTCGGTGATGAACGTGCCGTCGCGCTCGAACACCTGCACCCGGTTGCGCTGGCGGTCGCAGGCGTACACCGTGCCGTCGTTGGCGACCCGCACGCAGTGCACGGCCAGGAACTGGTCCTGGGGCGGCTCGCCCGGCATGTAGAGCTGCGAGTCGTCCGAGTACAGGCCGGCCTCCGTCAACACGAAGTCGACCGGCGGGTTGCCGTAGGCGCCCCAGTGCCGGCGGTACTCGCCGGTTTCGTTGTCGAACACGATGACACGGCGGTTGTTGTAGCCGTCGGCGACGTACAGCTCGTTGGTCGCCGCGTCGACTGTCAGCTCGCACGAGTTGCCCAGCAGCGCCGTGTCGCTGCTGCCGTTCGTGCGGCCCGGCTCGCCCACCTGCAGCAGCAGCTCGCCGTCCGGCGAGAACTTCAGCGCGACGTGGCCGTTGCCGGTGACCCAGATGTTGTTCTCGTGGTCGACGTACATGCCATGTTCGGCGGGGGTGCCGGACGGATACGGCAGGTCCGGATCCGGGGGCAGCATCCAGACGTCGCTGGTTTCCGGGCCGCCCCAACTGCGGATGACGTTGCCGGCCGGATCGAACTCGAACACCCGCGGCACCGCGGGTCCGCCGGCCATCTCCGCCTCGAAGTCTTCGGGGGTCGGCACCTGCATCATCCACACGTGGTCGCGCGGGTCCACGGCGACCGACGTGGCGTTGCGATCCAGATGGGGCCAGCGGGCGTCGGCGTCGGCCGGCGGGGCCGGCCAGGATGGGTCGAGCTGGAACACCGGCACGCCTGCCGGCGGCGGCGCGTCGAGGTCGACCTCTGCGGCCGGTTCGGGCGCCTGGGCCGTGCAGCCCGCCAGCAGACAGCCGGCGAGGAGGAAACCGTACGCCTGCACCCGGCGCGCCCGCCCGGTCAAGCCGGTGTTGTCTCGAATGTCCGGTCGTGTCAGCATTAGCTCTCGCCCCATGGTTACGTGTCTGGATTGTATCCGGTTGATGATGCCGGCAAACGCCTTGCGCCGGCTGTCGATCGCGGCGCTGCTCACCGCGGCGGCGCTTGCCTCCGGCCGCGCGCAGGTCGGCTCCGACCGGCTCGAGCGGGCCACCGAGGAACCCCACAACTGGCTCACCTATTCCGGCAACTACAACAGCGACCGCTACAGCAGGCTGGATCAGATCACCCCCGAGAACGTCTCGAGCCTCGAGCAGCAGTGGGTGTACCAGTCGACCGCATTCGGCCTGGCCTGGACGCCGACGCCGCTGGTGGTGGACGGCATCATGTACGTCACGCAGCGGCCCAACGATGTCGTGGCGCTGGACGCGCGGACGGGTCGGGTGTTCTGGATCTACAGCTATCCGACGCCGCCCGACGTCAAGTCCTGCTGCGGGTACAACAATCGCGGCGTGGCGCTGCTCGGCGAGCGGGTGTTCATGGCCACGCTCGACGCGCACGTCGTGGCGCTCGATGCGGCGACCGGCGCCGAGCTGTGGGACGTGGAGCTGGCCGACAACCGGCTGCAGTACTCGTTCACGCTCGCGCCGCTGGCCATCAACGACCTGGTGCTCGTCGGAACCTCGGGTGGGGACCGCGGCATTCGCGGCTTCATCTCCGCGCTCGACGCGGCGACGGGCGAGGAAGTCTGGCGCTTCCACACCATTCCGGCGCCGGGCGAGCCCGGCCACGAGACTTGGGAGCCGTGTCCGCCGGATCCCGAGACGTACTGCGATCCCGAGGCCTGGAAGCACGGCGGGGGGGCGGTCTGGATCACCGGGTCGTACGACCCGGAGCTCAATCTGACGTACTGGGGGGTAGGCAATCCCGGTCCCGACTGGAACCCTTCCCAGCGGCCCGGCGACAACCTGTACACCAGCTCCGTGGTGGCGCTCGACGCCGACAGCGGCGAGTTGCGCTGGCACTTCCAGTTCACGCCCGGCGATCCCTACGACTACGACGCGGTGCAGATCCCGGTGCTGGCCGACATCCGGCGCGGCGGGACCACCCTGAAGGCGATGCTCTGGGCGAACCGCAACGGGTTATACTACGTCCTGGATCGCGCGACCGGGCGCTTCCTGACCGGCCGCGCGTTCGTCAAGGTCAACTGGGCGGAGGGCCTCGACGACAGCGGGCGGCCGATCGCGACACCGCAGGCGCCGGGCGAACCGACGTTTCCTTCCCTCACGGGCGCCACGAACTGGTACTCGCCGTCGTACAGCCCCCGGACGGAGCTGTTCTACGTTTCCGCGTGGGAGGACCGCGCCTCGATATTCAATCCGCTGCCGCAGGTGCACGAGCCGGGCGAGCCCTTTCACGGCGGCTATCCGACGAACGTCCAGCCCGTGCCCGGCGCCCCGACCGTGCCCACCCGGGGCCCCGGCCCGATCAACAACTGGACCACGGCAGCGGGCTACGGCGCGGTGCTGGCGCTCGATGCGCTGACGGGCGAGGAACGCTGGCGCTTCGAGCTGACGGACGTCATCCGCAGCGGGCTGCTGACCACCGCTTCGGATCTGCTGTTCAGCGGCGCGCGCTCGGGTTATTTTCAGGCCCACGACGCCCGCAACGGCGAGCAGCTCTGGAAGGTCAACCTGGGAGGGCAGATCGAGAGCGGCCCGGTGACCTACGAGGTCGACGGCAAACAGTACGTGACGATTGTGGCCGGACAATCGCTGTCGGCGTTCGCGCTCCGGGATTGATTCGGCGTGGAAGGGAATCGGTGGCACGTAATGAACAGGTCATTCCTCCCCGTTGCATTGCTCCTTGCTGGCGCCATGGCGTGCGGCGCCCCCGAGCCGGCGCCCGAGCCTGAACCGGCCGAGCCGGCGGCGCCGGCGCAGGAGAGCATTGGAGGCGTGCTGCGGGTCGACCCCCGGCTCGACGCCATCGTGCCGGCGGACGCGCGGATCGAGAAGCTGGCCGAGGGGTTCGTCTTCAGCGAGGGACCGGTATGGGACCGCCGCGAGTCGCGGCTGCTGTTCTCGGACGTGCGGGGCAACCAGGTCTTTGCATGGACGGAGGCCGGCGGCGCCCAGGCGTACATCGACCCGGTATACACCGGCGACCTCGCCGGCCTGCGGTCGTACAGCTCGAACGGCCTGACCATTGACGCCGAGGGCCGGCTCATCCTGTGCGAGCATGGCAACCGGGTCATCTCCCGCCTCGAGGCGGACGGCACGCGCACGACGCTGGTGGGCGAATACGAAGGCCGCCGGCTGAACGGCCCGAACGACGCGACGTACTCGTCGGACGGCACGCTGTACTTCACCGACCCCGGCTCCGGCCTCGAAGGGCGCGACGCGTCGCCCTTGCGCGAGCTCGACTTCAACGGCATCTATCGCTTGAGTCCCGACGGCGGGCTGGAGCTGCTCGTGCAGGACCATCCGCGCCCGAACGGCATCGCGCTGTCGCCCGACGAGTCGATTCTGTACGTGGCCAACTCGGCCGCCGACGACATCCGCTGGATGGCGTACGAGCTGGGCGCCGACGGCGTGACGGACCGGCGCGTGTTCTTCGCGATCGAAGACCCGCAGGGCGCGCGGGGCGTGGCCGACGGCATGAAGGTCGACCTGGCGGGCAACGTCTACGCGACCGGTCCGGGCGGGGTATGGGTGCTGTCGCCGGAGGGCGAGCACCTGGGCACCATCATGACCGGCGAGGTGACGGCCAACGTGGCCTGGGGCGACGACGGGCGGACGCTGTACATGACCGCTTCAACCGGGTTGTACCGCGTGCGGCTCACCGCGGAGGGGGCGATACCGTGAACGCCGCTGCGGCGGCCCGGACGGCGCCATGCGGAATTGGAGAGGACCGATGACTGAGCGCGAGCGGTCGTTGCGGGCGTTGACGGCGTTGACGGCGCTGGCGTTGCTGCTGCCGCTGCCGGCGGCCGGCCAGGAGCGCACGCCGTGGGGCGATCCGGACCTGCAGGGCATGTGGGTCAACAACATCGTCACGCCGCTGGAGCGCCCCGCCGGCCTTGGCGAGCGCCTGGAGCTCACCGACGAGGAGCTGGCCGCGGCGGCGGCGGCCAACGAGCAACGGCGGCTCGACGACGGCGGACCCCGGCCGGGCGATCCGATCCTGCTCCAGGGCTACAACCAGTTCTGGATGCCGCAACGGGACGTCTCGCGCCAGACGTCGCTGGTTGTGGACCCGCCGGACGGCCGCGTGCCGCCGCTCACGCCGCAAGGCGCACGGCGGGAAGCGCTGGCGCTCGAATCGAGCCAGGGCGTGCCGGCGCAAGTCGCCGAGGTGCGGCGCCACAACGACGGGCCCGAGGGGCGCAGCCTGTGGGAGCGCTGCCTCACGCGCGGCCTGCCGCGGCTGCCGGACTTCTACAACAACATCGTGCTGCTGCTGCAGACGCCCGACCACGTGGTCATCCACATGGAGATGATCCACGAGACGCGCGTGATTCCGCTGGACGGACGGCCACACGTCGCTGACCCCATCCGGCAATGGCACGGCGATCCGCGCGGGCACTGGGACGGCGACACGCTGGTGGTCGAGACCACGAACTTCAGCGACAAGACGAACTTCAAGGGCTCGCGGTCGGGGTTGCACCTGGTCGAGCGCTTCTCTCGCGCGGATGCCGGGACCCTCCATTACGAGGCGACCATTACCGATCCGGATACGTGGACGAGCCCGTGGACCGTTCGCGTTCCGATCCCCAGGAGCGACGGCCCGCTCTTCGAGTACGCCTGCCACGAGGGCAACTACGCCATGTTCAACACCCTGGCCGGCGCCAGGGCGGAGGAAAAGGCCCGCTAGCGGGGGGATGCCCGGACGGCGTTCAGAACATGCCGTTCGGGTTGGCGGACCGTTCCGGCATCACCTGCAGGACGTCCCAGTGCTCGACGACGCGCCCGGCGTCGTCGAAGCGAAAGATGTCGATGCCGGCGTAGTCGTGGTCGCCCGGCCAGTGCTGGTGGCAGTGCAGCACTACCATGTTGCCCTCGGCGAGGGCGCGCTTGAACGTGACCCGCTTGCCCGGATACTCGCCGGCCATGCGCTCGAAGTAATCGACGAATGCGGCCGGACCGTCGGCGACGTGGGGGTTGTGCTGCGTGTAGCGGTCGCCGAGGAACAGCCGCGCCGCATCGCGCGGCCGGTCCCAGTTGAACATGACGTCGTAGAGCGCCATGGCGTTGCGCTTGTTGCGCGCCGCCGCGCCCTCCGGCCGGCTGGCGCGCAGCGTTCGCCCGCCTTCCCATTCGTCCACGACGGTGACGTCGAAGCCCGCGGTGACCCAGTCATCGAAGACGAGGTCGCCGGGGACGTCGGCTGACGTCTCGGCAATGTCCAGCCGCGCGGCGTGGTGCAGGAACATGCGCAAGACGGTCAGTCCGCCGATGACGTTGAGCTCTTCTTCCGAGTCGCGGAAGCGCTCCACCAGCTCGATGTGATTCGTGCAGAGCTCGGCGTGCGCGAGCTCGCCCGCCGCCGCAGGGTCAGGCTCGGTCGCCAGGATGTACTTGGCGCTCTCGCGCAGCACCGGCTGCGCGGCGCCGGCCAATGACCGGCCGCCGACTGCAACTGCGGCGGCGGCGTACAGCCGCGCCATCACCTGCGGCAGGGCGGGCGGCAACAGGGCGAAACGCCGTGCGTTGCCTTCGGGGGTCGACGCGCCGATGACCCGCCGCGCGTCGGTCATGAAGGTCAGCCTGATCATGAGTGCCCCCCCATTTCTTGTATCATGGGCCGTGTGCAAAAGCGCCGCTGCGGTATGGACGAGCAGGGGCGCAAGCCATGAACGCAATTCAATTCGTCATTACCATGACAGATGGTGGTGAAACTCTAATCCACGCCGCGGAGCTGGCGCTCTCCCCTGACGGGACCCGCCTGCGGTTCAAGGGCTCGACAGACGTGGTGATGGAGCTGCACGTCACCGATGTCGAGGAGATACGGGTCGTTCCGGGAGGGAAACCCACCAGCGGTGCGCCCGGGTAACGCACGATGGAACAAGAGGACACCAGGCGCGCCGTCCTGCTGGAATGGGAGGAGTGGAACGGCGACAAGGCGTCCGCCAACGCTGCGTTGCTGTTCTACACCTATCTCAGCACCGACCGCCACGACATACAGTTCCGCCATCCCGGTGATCCCTATCAACTCATTCGAGCATGGCTGATTGAAGCGGGCTTCATTCAGGATGCCAATGCCAACCGTCGAACGGGATCATCGTGACGCCTGTGAAAGAGCACATCCATGAACATCAAGGTCGAGCAGGAGCGGGACGGCGACGCGCTGGTGCTTCTGCCAATCGAACGGATCGATGGCAGCAACGCCCGCTCGTTCGAGTTGCTCGTCATGGGGCTCATCAACAACGGCGAGCGCCAGATGGTCATCGACTGCGGCCGCCTGGAATTCATCAGCAGCTCGGGCCTGCGGGTGCTGCTGCTCGCCGCCAAGACGCTCAAGGCGAGCAACCGGACGCTGGCCGTCTGTGCGATGAGCGCCCGCGTCGAGGATATATTCCGAATCAGCGGCATGGATCGGATTATCCGGACCGAGGCGTCGCGCGCAGCGGCTGTCGCCGCCGCCTGCGTTCCCCTCGCGGCCAGCGGTCCGGCGAGATCCTCTTGACGAAGGTGAACGGCTGGGCCACCGGTCCGGACGGCGAGCCCGGACCGCAGTAGTCGCGGCGTCGCCGCGCCGGCCGCCACTTCTTCGGAAGCTGCTCGCGGCCGCCACACCTCTTTCCCACGAACTATTTCGTAGGTGCACGAGAACTACACGTCTTTCCACCATTTGGTCACGCGAACGACATATCAAGCGGGTAGCATTCATTCTCGTTCGAGTACGAGGGCATACGTGACCTCGATGTGAACGCGCTTCCGTCGGTCGCGTCGAGGCGACGTTTTTCTGGTCAGGAGGCGAGAGGACATGACGACCATCGCCTTGCAGCGCGTGGCGGCGCCTGTCGCACCGATCCTGGCGGGTGGCAACCGGCTTTTGGGGCACACCCCGGAGTACGTAAGGAGTCCCGAGGCATTCCTGCACCGTGGCTGGCGCGAGAATGGTGATGTCTTCCGCTGCCGGCTCGGCGCCAGCTGGTACACGGTGGTGCTGGGTCCGGAGCACAACAAGGTGTTCTTCCGCGAGACCGACCGACTCCTGTCCATCCGCGAGGGCTATCCCTTCTTCCCGCGCATGTTCGGCGGCGAGTTCTTTTTCCTGGCGCCCCAGGAGGAGTACCTTCGGCAGCGAGCGGTCGTCCTGCCGAAATTCAAGGCCGACGCCATGCGTTCGTACGTGGCGCCGATGGTGGAGGAGACCGAGGGCCTGATCGCCCGGCTGGGCGACGCAGGCGAGATCGACCTGATATCGGAGGTCGGCCCGCTGGTGATGGACATCGCGGCGCACGCGTTCCTGGGGCGCGATTTCCGGCGCAGGCTGGATGACAGCTTCTTCGACTGCTTCCGCGACTTCTCGAGAGGCATGCAGGTGACCTGGCCCCAGTGGCTGCCGCTCCCGCACCTTCGGCGAAGCCGCCGGGCGCGCCGCAAGCTCGATCGCATTTTCGGCGAATGGATTCGCCATCGCCGCGAGCGTCCGGTTGATCCGCCGGACTTCTTTCAGAACCTGATCAACGCCAGGTTCGCGGACGGGGAGCCGATCTCCGACGAGATGGCGGTCAACTTCACGCTGATGCTGATATGGGCGGGGCACGAGACCACGGCGGGTCAGTTGGCGTGGACGCTGATCGACCTGCTCCAGCATCCCGACTACCTGGAGGAGGTGCGCAAGGAGGTCGACGGCGTGCTGGGGGACCGGGCGTCCGCCGACATCGGTTGGCCGCAGGTCAGCGCGCTGGCCAGGGTGGAGTGCGCGGTGAAGGAGAGCGAGCGGCTCCATCCGGTCGCCCATATGGCCCTGCGTCGGGCCACCGAGGACGTCCGGTTCGGCCCGTACCGGGTACCGCGGGGAGAGTATGTGCTGGCGGCGCCGTGCGTGTCGCACCTGATGCCCGAGGTATTCCCTGATCCGCTCGCCTACCGGCCGAGCCGCTTCGAGCGCGGCAGCGCCGCGGCCAGCCTGGAGGCCAACCGCCTCATCGGATTCGGCGGCGGCGTGCACCGTTGCATCGGCGTCAATTTCGCGCGCCTGGAAATGAAGGTCGTCGTGGCGCTGCTCGCCCGGCACTACGACATGGAGTTGCTCGATCCGCCGCGGCCGGCGGCCGGCGCCTTGACTCGCTGGCCGGCAGAGCCGGCGCGTGTCCGCTACGCAGCGCGTACCGCGGCCCCGGGACGCCAGGCGCCGGAAGCCGAGGCGGTCAGTCCCACGGAGGCGGCACCCGGCGGTTGCCCGCTTCACGGTGATCGGTCGTGACGACACCGACGCAGGCGTGCCCGGCGGTTTCCATTGGCGCCGGCGCAGGTTCTGGACTTGTTCGGTATGGATGGCGTCCCCAACGGGATTCGAACCCGTGTCTCAGCCTTGAAAGGGCTGAATCCTAGGCCTCTGGACGATGGGGACCTCGAACACGCGAGTATAGCAGCCCGTGGCAAAAGTCCCGCTGCATTCGACCGTCCATGCATCCCGCCTGAACGGTCTCGGTGCAACGCGGGACTTTCACCACGGGCTGCTGGCGCAACGGCTGCCTCTCGCCGGTGAAGCGCAGCTCCCGCGGTCCGGGCCGCGCAGGCGCGTCGAACGCCGTCGCCCGCATTTGCCACGCCGCCGCCGGGCGATCTAGAGTTTGTCGCGCGTCCGGCACCGGTCGGCCGGGCGCGGTCCTGGTGGTAGCGGCCGGCGCGGGACCCCGGCCGGGTCCGGCGGTCAACGAGAGGAATTCAGCAACATGGACAGCAAGGCATCCGCCGTCTGGAAGGGCAGCCTCAAGGACGGCAGCGGAGAGATCTCGAGCGCGAGCGGCGTGCTCTCGTCGGCGGCGTACACGTTCGCCACGCGGTTCGAGGGGCGTCCGGGGACGAATCCGGAGGAGTTGATCGCCGCGGCGCACGCGGGCTGCTTCTCGATGGCGCTTTCCGCGCAGCTCGGTGGCGCCGGATTCACGCCGGATCACGTGAGCACGACGGCGACGGTAACGCTGGCGCAGGTCGAGGGCGGCTTCGCCGTTACGAAGGTGCACCTCGACTGCTCGGCCAGGGTTCCGGGCGCGGACCAGGCGGCGTTCGATACGGCGGCCGGCAACGCGAAGGCGGGCTGCCCGATCTCGAAGCTGCTGAACGCCGAGATCACGCTGGACGCCGTTCTGGAGTCGTAGGAGTCCGGCCTCCGGAAGGAGGCGCCGGGCGGCGGTCAGTCCATCGGCGCGATGGTGCCGTACATCATGCCGCCGTACGGCCCGTGGTCCCAGGTGCCGGCGTAGCGCTCGTCGTAGAAGACCACCCGCGCGCCGAACTCGTCGCCGAGGCCTGGAATCGTGAAGTCGGTGATGCTGACCAGCGGGGTGTCGCCGGCCCACTCGACGGGCAGCACCATCGGCAGCGTCACGTCCGTGTTGCCGTACTTGACGCGCGCCTCGAAGCGCCAGAGGTTGCCGTCGAGCTTGGTCGCCCGCGCGATCTCGTAGCGCTCGGGAACGCCGTCGCGCCGTTCCTCGCCTTCGATGGTGAAGTGGCCGGTCAGCACGACATTCTCCATCCGCGCGGCGAAGTCGCGTTCGAGATCCGTCAGCGACTCCACGGGCGCTTCGCGGCCTATTCCCGTCAAGCTTGAGCCCACCCAGCCGAAGCCGAACGCCAAGGCGAGCGCAACGGCGCCGGCGGCAATCTTCAGGACCATCTTCAACACGGGCAACCTCCTCCGCTGTTCCGATTATAGCGTCGAGATGCCCGGCGTCCCGACCCGCGGACGCGGATCTGGCGGCCGGCCCCCGGGAGGCGTATGATGGGGCGCATGGAGAAAGGACATCCCATGGCTGCCAACCGGCTGAGTCGTTTGCTGGCGGTGAGCGTTGTTGCGGGCCTCGCCGCAGGTCTGGTCCCGCCGGTCGCCCACGCCCAGTTGTCGGAAACGGCGGAGTGGGCGATCGGCGTCGGCCGCACGGTCCGGTCGGTTCCGAATGTCACGTACCTCACCGCCAACGGGTGGGAAGGCAAGCTGGACGTCTACGTTCCACGGAGCGAGGGTCCGCATCCGGCGTTCATCTACTTCCATGGCGGCGCGCACGTTTTCGGCAGCAAGGAGGCGAGCTTCCTGACGCTGCTGCCGTACCTGGAGATGGGCTGGGCCGTCGTCAACGTCGAGTACCGGCTGGCGCCCATGGCGCATGCCCCCGCGGCCGTGGAGGACTGCCTGTGCGCAGTGCGCTGGGTGATCGAGAACGGCGAGGACTACGGCATCGACACGAGCCGGCTCGTGCTGACCGGCAACTCCGCTGGCGGCCACCTGGCGCTCGCCGCCGGCATGATCCCGAGCTCGACGGGTCTCGACCGGCAGTGTCCGGGCGCGCCGATCGAGGTGGCCGGCATCGTCAACTGGTACGGCATCACCGATGTGCTGGAGCGCCTGGAAGGACCGCACTCCAGGCCGGGCACGGTGCGCTGGTTCGGGAGCAACCCCGACCGCCGGGAGCTGGCGCAGTTCCTCTCGCCATTGACCTATGTGCGTGAAGGGCTCCCGGCCATCATCACGATCCACGGCGACGAGGATCCCCGAATTCCCCACACGCAGGCCATACGGCTGCATGAAGGGCTGGAAGGGAAGGGCGTGCCGAACCGGCTGATCACCATACCGGGAGGCGGTCACGGCGGCTTCAGCCAGGAGGAAATGGTGCGCAGCTATGCGGCCATCCAGGAGTTCCTGGGGCGGCACGTCTCCGGCCGGGCTGCGCTGAGCAACACCGCCGCGCCGTAGGGGGTCCCGATCGGTCCCGTTCCTAGCGGCCGGCCAGTTCGAGTTCCGCCTGCTGGCGGATGTAGTGCCGTAGCGCGGTGAGTTGCTGGTCCGTCAGCTCCGGGTAGTCGGGCATGCCCCGCTCGGTGCGTCCGTCGCGCACGATGTTGGCGAACGCGCCTGCCGACAGGACCAGTCCCGAGGCCCTGAGGTCGGGCGCCATGCCCGACGATACGGCTCCGCCGCCGTGGCACGAGCTGCACACGCCGCCGAACTCCAGGGCGCCCTGCCGCGCCAGGCCGGCGTCGACCTCGAAGTGCGGCGCCTCCAGAGGCGCCGGGACGCGCGGCGGCGGCGATGGCGGCAGACTGGCCGCGCCCTCCAGGGAGAACGCGATCAGCCGCCGCGGATGCACGCCGTAGGCCCAGCCCTGGTCCGCCGAGATCCGCCCGCCGACGCCGGCGTAGGCGCCGCCCCAGCCGACCAGCAGCGCCAGGTACTGGCGGCCGTCGACGGCGTAGGTGATCGGCGGCGCGGAGATGCCGGATCCCACGCGGAAGCGCCAGAGCACCGCACCGGTTTCCGCGTCGTAGGCGGCGAGCTCGCCGGTAGCGCTGCCCTGGAACACCAGGTTGCCGGCCGTCGTCAACGTACCCGCATGCCACATGCCGTCCAGCGGGACTTCCCATGCGCGCCGCTGGCGCACCGGATCCCAGGCCTGCAATGATCCGAGCACACCGTCCGGACGCGACGAGCCGAGCCGGGTCGTGCGGACGCCCGTGCCGGTTCCGCGCAGCGGGGAACGCCAGGCGTCGAGATCGATGCTCTCGTCGGAAAAGCGGTAGGAGAGATGTATGGCGGGGAAGTACGCCAGGCCGGTGGCCGGGTTGTACGACATGGCATGCCAGTTGTGGCCGCCGATCGGACCCGGTGAAACAAAGGCCGGGCCGTTCTCGTAGCGTGCGCCCGGCACCTCCACCGGCCGCCCGCTCGCCGGGTCGACGGACGTCGCCCAGGTGGTCTCCGTGAACGGCGCGGCCGAGACGAGCTCGCCGTTCGCGCGGTCGATCACGTAGAAGAAGCCGTTCTTCGGCGCGTGCATCAGCGCCTTCACCGCGCGGCCGTCGATGTTCAGGTCGGCCAGCACGATGTCCATGTTGGAGTTGTAGTCCCACGTCTCGCCCGGCGTGGTCTGGTAGTGCCAGCGGTACTCGCCGGTGTCGGGATCCAGCGCGACTATGGAGCAGAGGAAGAGGTTGTCGCCGCCGCCCGGGCTGCGGATCTTCCGGTTCCAGGGCGATCCGTTGCCGGTGCCGATGTACAGCGTGTCGAGCTCGGGATCGTAGGTGAACCCGTGCCACGCGTTGCCCCCGCCGCCATGCTTCCACCACTCGCCCGTCCAGGTCTCGGCCGCCATGGCCATCGCCTCGTTCTCGAACCCGTCGGCGGGGTTGCCCGGCACGATGTGGAAGCGCCACGCCTGCTCGCCGGTTTCCGCGTCGTACGCCGTCACGTAGCCGCGCGCCGCGCCGTTCTCCGTGCCGCCGTTGCCCACCAGCACCTTGCCCTTGAACACCTTGGGCGCGCCGGTGATGTAGAAGTTGTCCTCCGGCTCGATCGTCATGGTGCTCCACAGCTCGCGACCGGTGGCGGCGTCGACCGCGTTCAGGCGGCCGTCCCACGTGGCGACGTAGACCGCGTCGTTCCAGAATGCGATGCCCCGGCTGTGATCCCAGCCGGCGCGCATGCGGCGGCCGGCGTGCACGGCCACCTCGGGGTCGTATTCCCACAGCAGCGCGCCGGACGCGGCATTCACCGCGCGCACGATGTTCATGCTGCCGATGAAGTACAGGACGCCATCAACGACGAGAGGAGTGGAGACGAGGCCCCGCTCGCCCGGCAGGTCGAGAAACCAGTCCACCGCAAGATTGCCCACGGTGGACGTGTCGATCCGGGCGAGCGGGCTGAACCGCTGCTCGCTGTAGGTGCGGCCGAATGCGAGCCAGTGCGCGCCGGACGGTTCGTCGGCGAGCGCCGCGTCGTCGACTGCCGGTCCGGATGCGCGCTGCGCGGGCAGTTGCGGGGACGGCGCGCCGAGCACCAGTGCGGTGGCGAGCACGGCCCCGCGCCAGACCGGTACCAGCGCGGCGCGGGTCGTCACGGAACGCTGCTAGTCGTGCACCGTGAGGGGCACGGACGCCGTCATCTGACCCCAGTCGAAGCTGAACGCGTCGCTCGTGACCGACAGGGTCAACTGGTCGGCCGGTGGATCCAGCTCCCCGGTCTCCATCGTGATGTGCGCCACGTCCTGGCCGGAGTCGTACTGCGTGCCCCACTGGCCGGTCTGGCCGTTCACGATCAGGTGGAACTCGCCGCCCATGTTCCCGGCCCAGAGGGTGTACTCGCCGGCGGGAATGTGGGCGTCGCCGAGCATCAGGTCCTTGTCGGTGACGAGCGTGGTCGCCTCGTCCGCACCCAGCCGCCACACGCCCGTCGGCATCGGCTCGACGCTCTCGCCGACGACGCGGTCCCTGAGGTAGGGGCGGCCGTAGGTGATGGAGATGTTGGCGTCGTTCACCATCCAGTCGACCTGGACGTGCGGGCTGCCGCCCTGCCCGGGGTGGACTTCCATCGCCTTGCCGCCGCCCACCATTTCCGGCGTCGACGACGCCACCGGAGCCGGTTCCGGCTCGGCCGGCGCCGCCTCGGGCATCGGTTCTTCAGCCGCTTCCTCCGGCATCCCGCCGCCGCATGCGACCAGGAATACCAGTCCGGAAAGCAGGGTGAGGAACGAGAGATTCTTGCGCGTCATGGGGGACTCCTGTGTGTATCGAGGGTGATGAGAACCGGTATTCAAAAACCTTGCAAACGCCAATATACCACGGTGCCGGTCAGGCCGCGCGACTTGCGGCCGCGCCGGCGGCGCGGCCCGCGGCGATGCAGTCGGGGATGCCGACGCCGCGGAATCCGGCGCCGGTGATCTGCACGCCGGGAAGCCGCTCGAGACCGGCGTCGATGGCGGCCAGCCGCTCGAGGTGGCCGACCTCGTACTGTGGATTCAGCCCGGGCCAGCGGTAGACGCGCGCGAGTGAAGGCGTCCCGGAGATGTCGAGCAGTTGCGTGAAGTCGCGGTGCACGGCAGCCACCAGTTCCGCGTCGGTGCGGTCGAGCGCCGAGCCGTCGCGCGCGCCGCCCACGAACCCGCGCAGCAGCGCCTGTCCGGGCGGGGCGCGGCCGGGCCATTTCGACGAGACCCACGTCCCGGCCATCACCGACACACCGCGTTCGACGCGCGGCACCACGAATCCCGTGCCGCGGAGATCGTGGCCGATTGCATCGCGCGGATAGCCGAGCGCCACGGTGGCGGTGGAGGTGTGCGGGATGCTGCCGCACTGCTCGGCGAGCTCCGGGTCGAGCGGGCGCAGCAGTGCCGCGACGGCGGGGCCGGGCACCGCCAGCACGACCTGGCCGGCGGTAACGCTGGCGCCGGTATCCAGCAGCAACCGGTACGGAGCGCGACCGCGGATTTCGCGCACGCCGGCGCCGGTGCGCAGGACGTCCGGCGCAAGCCTGCCGGCGAGCGCCATGACCAGCTCCCCGACGCCGCCCCGCAACGAGCGGAACGGGCCGCCGGGCGCCGGCGCCCGGCGCCGCCGCGCCGCCAGCGCACGGATGATGCTGCCGTGCGTACGTTCGGCCTCGACGAGCCGCGGGAACAGGGCGCGGATGGAAAGCCGCTCGACGTGGCCGGCATGGATGCCCGCGAGCAGCGGCTCCGCGATGTAGTCGACCGTCTCCTGACCGAACCGGCGCGCGAAGAACGACGCTACGGATTCGTCGCCCCGCGCTCCCGGCGCGCCGGCCGGCAGCACCAGGTCCGCGGCCATGCGGATCCTGCCGGCCGCGGAGAGCAGCCGCGTCGCCGCCAGCGGCCGGACGCGGGTGGGAATGCCCAGCACCGAGTGCGCCGGCAGCGGGTGCAGCCGCCCCGCGCGCAGCACGAAGGCGGTGCGCGGCGGCAGCGTCGGCACGAGCCGGTCGCCGAGGCCCAGCTCGCGGCACAGCTCGACGGCGGCCGGTTTCTGCACGAGGAGGGCGTCGGGGCCGCCGTCGAGGGTGAATCCGTCCACCTGGTCGGTGCGGATCACGCCCCCGACGCGGGGCGCACGCTCCAGCACGACGTGCCGGACTTTCCGTGCCTGGAGCTCGTACGCGGCGGCCAGTCCGCTGATGCCGCCGCCCACGACCGCTACGCTGACGTCGACGGTAGGGCTAGGCACTGCGGGCGTGGACGAAGCGGGCCAGCGCCTGTACGTGCTCGACCGGTGTCTCCGGCAGGATGCCGTGCCCGAGATTGAAGATGTGTCCGGGACGTCCGCCGGCCTGCTGCAGCACCGCATCGGCCCCGTCGAGCAGCCGGTGGACCGGACCCAGCAGCAGCGTCGGATCGAGATTGCCCTGCACGGCCCTGTCCGCGCCGATGCGCTCCCAGGCCTCGTCGAGCGGCACGCGCCAGTCGACGCCTACCACATCGCCGCCCGCCTCCGCCATCGCTTCCAGCAGGGTGGCCGTGCCGGTGCCGAAGTGAATCACCGGTACGCCCGCGTCCGCCACGGCGTCCATGATCCGCTTCGTATGCGGCAGGGCGAACTCGCGGTAGTCACGGTCGGAGAGTGCGCCGACCCAGGAATCGAAGAGCTGCACGGCCTGCGCGCCCGCCTCGATCTGCGCCAGGAGATAGTCCGCGACGACGTCGGCGAGCAGCTCGCACAACTCGTGCCACACCTCCGGCTCGCTGTACATGAGGCCCTTGGTCAGTGCGAAGGCGCGCGACGCGCCGCCCTCTATGGCGTACGACGCCAGGGTGAACGGCGCGCCGGCGAAGCCGATCAGCGGCACCCGGCCTTCCAGCTCGCGGCGCACCAGCCGTATCGTCAGCAGGACGTGCTCCAGCTCCTCGCGCGGCTCGAACGGCCGCAGCCGGCCCACGTCGGCGGCGCAGCGGACGGGGCGCTCGATTGCGGGGCCCTCTCCCTTGACGAAGTCGAACGGTATGCCCAATGGCTCGAGCGGCAGCAGCAGGTCCGAGAACAGGATGGCGGCGTCGACCTCGATGCGGTTGACGGGCTGCAACGTGACCTCCGCGGCCAGCTCCGGCTGCCGGCAGATTTCAAGCAGCGAATGGTGCGCGCGGATGGCCCGGTATTCCGCCATGTAGCGGCCGGCCTGACGCATGAACCAGACGGGCGTGGTGTCGGTCGGCTCGCGCCGGCAGGCGCGCAGGAAGGTGTCGTTCACTCGACCTATAGTACATCTGTTACTTGGGGCTTCGCCCCAAACCCCCGGCGGCTGCTAGCGGGGACCCCATAGCCCCGCGCCGCTGCCGCCGGGCCGCGCTGTGCGCGGCTTGGGGACGGCCGCTCGCTGCTCGCCGTCCCCTTCCGTACTTCACCATTTCGCCACTTCGCCGCCTCGCCCATATACTTTCAAGTCGGATGCCGTATCTGAGGTATTCGCGCGACAAGCGCGGCTACGAAAACACCTACGTCCTGCACACCTTCCGCGGCAAGCGCGGCCCGGAGCCGCGGCTGCTGTACTGGTTCCGCACGCCGCCCGGCGCCCGGGTGGGCCGGCACCCGCTCGACGACGAGGCGGTTCGAGCCATCGAGGCGAGCAATCCGGGCCTGGAGTTCGACTGGGGCGAGATGCTCAAGGAGCGGCCCGCGCCGCGCCCGCCGGAGAACCGCCGCGGCCGGCAGCGGGCGGCCAGGAAGAAGCCGCCGGCAGCTTCGGCGCCGGAGAGGGAAGCGGCCTCCGCCGAGCCTGCGGTTCCCACCGCAAGGGACCCGGAGGCGCCCGCTGCCGCGGAAGCGGAGACCCATGCCCCCCCGGAGACGGACGCAACCGCGTTCGCCGAGGCCGAGCCGGAGGCGGATGTCGGCCGCGGCCGGGACGAGCCGTGGGAGCATCCCGTCGTGGCCCTGATGGGCGAGGAGATGCTCGCACGGCTCAGGGCGTTGTACACGGAGGTACAGGCCGGTATCGCCGAGCGGGACGTCGATGCCGGTACGCGCGATGCGGCGCTGGCGCGCGCCGGGGCGCTCAATCCGGACGGCTGGGAAACCATGGAGGACGCCGTTCACGGCATCGAGCGGTTCGAGGCGGAATCCGACGCCATCAGAGCCCTGCTCGACGGGCCTCCCGCCGGGAGCGATGCGGGAGGCGACGAGGACGATCCGCCGCCCGGGGATGCAGACCCGGCCGATGACGACAGCGCGTAACGCGGCGCGCCCGTTCCTGAAGTGGGCCGGCGGCAAGCGCCAGCTCCTGCCGCAGTTGCGCCGCTTCTACCCGGAGAGGTTCGGCGCCTACCACGAGCCGTTCCTGGGCAGCGGCGCTGTCTTCTTCGACCTGGCCGCCGCCGGCCGGCTCCGCGGGCGCAGGGTCCGCCTGACGGATGTCAACGCCGACCTGATCGGGTGCTGGCTGCAGGTGCGCGACGCGCCGGAGGCCGTGATGGAGCGCCTGCGCGCGCTCGAGTCCGGCTACAACGCGGCGCCCGCCGAGCACTACTACCGCGTCCGCGACGAAGAGTTCAACCCCGCGCGCAGTTGCATCCCGCGCAGGGCCGATGCGTACACACCGGACCTCGCCGCGATGCTCATCTACCTGAACCGCACCGGCTACAACGGGTTGTTCAGGTTGAATTCCAGGGGCATGTTCAACGTTCCGCGGGGGCGTTACGTGAATCCGCGCATATGCGACGCGGACAACCTCGGCAGGGTGGCGGCGACGTTGTCGGACCTGGCGGTGGAGATCGACTACCAGCCGTACCGGCAGGTGCTGCATTCCGCCGGCCGCGGCGACTTCATCTACTTCGATCCGCCGTACGCCCCTCTCAGCGCGACGGCCCGCTTCACGTCGTACACCGCGGGCGGCTTCACCAGCGCCGATCAGCGGCAGCTCCAGCAGGTCGTCGTCGAGCTTGCGGAGCGCGGGTGTCACGTCTTGCTCAGCAATTCGACGGCGCCGGAAGTCACGGAGTTGTACGACGAGAATCGGGAGGCCCTGCGCGTCGGCATCCGCGCCCACAAGGTCGCGGCCCGCAGGGCCATCAACTCTGCAGCGGCGCGCCGGGGCGCGATCATGGAGTACGCGATTACGAACATGCCGGAGCGGGCAGCCTGACCGTGGCCGTAACCCTCGGTTCCGAACGCCTGCTCGAATCCGGACTGCTCGACGGGGCGCGGATCGGCCTGGTCTCCAATCCCGCGTCGGTCGACCGCGCCTTCAGGCATGTGGCGGACCGTATCGCCGGGTTGCCGGGGGGCACCCTGGCGGCGCTGTTCGGGCCGCAGCACGGGTTCCATGCCGACGTCCAGGACAACATGGTGGAGACGCCGCACGCGCGGCATCCGCGGCTCGGCGTGCCGCTCTACTCGCTGTACAGCGACACGCGGGAACCGACGGCGGCCATGCTCGACGGCCTCGACCTGCTCGTCATCGACCTCCAGGACGTCGGCACGCGGGTCTACACGTATGTCTATACGATGGCCAACTGCCTGCGCGCGGCGCGCAGCCACGGCGTACGCGTGGTCGTCTGCGACCGTCCGAACCCGATCGGCGGCGAGACGGTCGAGGGGCCCGTGCTCGACCCCGCGTTCGCCTCGTTCGTGGGACAGTTCCCGATTCCGCTGCGGCACGGGATGACGATCGGGGAGCTGGCGCGGCTCTTCAACGAGGAGTTCGGCATCGGCGCCGAGCTGGAGGTATGCGAGTTGCGCGGCTGGACGCGGGCGCACTACCAGGACGAGGCATGCGCGCCGTGGGTCATGCCGTCGCCCAACCTCCCCACGCTCGACAGCGCGCTCGTCTATCCCGGCATGGTGCTGCTGGAGGGGACGACGCTGTCCGAGGGCCGCGGCACGACGCGTCCCTTCGAGCTGGCGGGCGCGCCGGGGATCGATCCCGAGGCGCTGGCCGGCGCGCTGAACGCGCTGGACCTGCCGGGCGTGCACTTCCGGCCGGCAGGTTTCGAGCCGACGTTCCAGAAGCATGCCGGCAGGACATGCGGCGGCTGCCAGATCCACGTCACGGACCGCCGCGCGTTCCGGCCGGTGCTGACCGCCACGGCGGTGATCCGCGCCTGCCGGGCGGCCGCGCCGGATGCCTTCGCCTGGCGCGAGCCTCCCTACGAATACGAGCAGGAGCGCATGCCCATGGACATCCTCTCCGGTTCGGAAGCGCTGCGACGCTCCCTCGACGCGGGCCGCGCTGCAGCCGACATCGCCGCCGGTTGGGAGCCGGCAGTCGCGGCGTTCGAGCCGATCAGGCGCCGCTACCTGCTGTACTGACGGCACGGTCCATGCTGGCGGACGCCACCATCGCCACGCTCGGAACCGCGCTGCGGCGCGGGCGCCTCACGGCGGTGCAGCTCCTGGAGGAGTGTCTGGCGGCAGTCGAGGAGTGCGACCCGGCGCTCAACGCGTTCATCACGCTGCTGGCCGAGGACGCACGCCGGCAGGCCCGCACCGCGGACGCGGAGCTGGCGGCGGGCCGCGACCGCGGCCCGCTGCACGGCATGCCGATCTCGTTGAAGGACCTGATCGATGTGGCCGGCGGGCCGACCACGGCAGCGTCGCGCGTCCGGCGGGACCACCGCGCGGAGGCCGACTCGCCCCTGGTCGCGCGCCTGCGCGGGGCCGGCGCCGTCTTCGTGGGCAAGTGCAACCTGCACGAGCTCGGGCTGGGGACCACCGGCGAGGAGTCGGCGTACGGTCCGACGCGCAACCCGCACGCGCCGGACCGCACCCCGGGCGGCTCGAGCGGCGGTTCGGCGGCCTCGGTAGCGGCCGGCATGGCGGTCGCCTCGGTCGGTACGGACACGGGCGGCTCCATCCGCATTCCCGCGTCCGCGTGCGGTCTGGTGGGACTCAAGCCCACCCATGGCGAGGTGAGCCTGGAGGGGGTCGTGCCGCTCGCGCCGTCGCTCGACCACGCGGGTCCGCTGGCCCGCTCCGTGCGCGATGCCGCCACGTTGCATCATGTGCTGACCGGCGGGCGGGGCGACGAGGTCCTGCCGGCGGCGGTGCGCGGCGCGCGGCTGGGCGTGCCGCGCGGCTACCTGCTGGAGATGGTCGAGCCGGCCGTGCACACCGCGTTCGCGGACTGCGTCGCGCGGCTCGAGGCGGACGGTTGTGGCGTGGAGGACGTCGAGATTCCGCACGCGGGCGAGACGCCCGCGGTATACCGCGGAACGCAGTTGCCGGAAGCGGCGGCGTGCCACCGGGAGGCGCTCGACACCCGTCCGGACGACTTCAGCGCGCGGGTGCGGCAGCGCCTCGAGATGGGGCGCGAGATTCCGGCCGTGGATTACGTTCGGGCGCAGCAGGCGCGGCGGCGGCTGGCGGTCGAGGTGGACGCGGCGCTCGAAGGCCGCGCGGCGTTGCTGTTGCCGACCCTGCCCATCGTGCCGCCGCGCCTCGGCGCCGACGCCGAAACGGTCCGTCCGCTCATGCTGCGGCTTACCCAGTTGTTCGACGTGACGGGGCATCCGGCCGTGTCGCTGCCGTGCGGCACGGCCGGGGGGCTGCCCGCCGGCATCCAGCTCGTGGGCCGCCGCGGCCGGACCGTCGAGCTGCTGGCCCTGGCGGCGGGGCTGGAAGCGGCGGTTCGCGGATAGCCCGGCTACTTGTCGGCGCGCTGGCGCAGCTCGGCGTAGCTGCCGCCCGGCGTCGCGGAGGCTTCCACCGGCAGCCCGGCGTCGGCCCAGCCCTCGTTCATCACCTCGCCCGTCATGCGGTTGCGGGCGCCGCCGAAGCCGCCGGCGACGTTGGAGACGTCGGTGTAACCGGCCGCAGCCAGGATATCCGCGGCGCGCGCCGAGCGGCCGCCCATCTGGCAGCCGATCAGCAGCTTCGCGTCCGGCGCATGGCTCGCCTGCATGACGGCCAGGAAATCGGGGTTGGGTACCATCTGCCGCGTCGCCGGGTCCAGGTGCAGCAGCGGCACGTTGTGGGCGCCCGCCGGATGTCCCTGGTCGTATTCCGGTGTCGACCGCACGTCGACGTAGGTGTAGCCCTCGTCCGACTGCAGCGCGTGCGCCTGCCTCACGTCCACGTGTTTCACGCTCATGGGCCGGAATAGTAGCATTCAGCATTGGTCCCGCCGTGCTCACCCGCCTCTTTCACAACTGGGAGCGACGCCTGGCGGCGCGCACCGTCGACCGGGTGGTGCGGCCGTTCGAGTGGGGCGTCGACTGGGTGCCCGAGGCCGACCGCGCGCTGCCGCCCGGCGAGGCGCTGCGTGCCTGGGCCGCCGCGGTGATGACCGACAGCGACCGGTTCTACGCCGTGCCGCGGACCGGCGAGTTCCGCCTCGACGGCCGGCATCTGACGTTTCCCAGCGCATTCGAGACTCCGCACGAGGAAAACAACACCGTGCATGCGCGGTATTTTCCGGCGGAGGATGTTTCCGGCGGGCGGCGCCGTGCGGTCGTCGTGCTGCCGCAGTGGAATGCCGGCCCCGGGGACCACGTGGCGCTGGCGCGGCTGCTCGCGCGCTTCGGCATCAGCGCCCTGCGGCTCAGCCTGCCGTACCACGATGCGCGGATGCCGCCGGAGCTGCACCGCGCCGACTACATCGTGAGCGCCAACGTCGGCCGTACGGCGCAGGTCTGCCGCCAGGCGGTGCTGGACGCCCGGCGCGCGGTCGACTGGCTGGAGTCGCAGGGGTACGAACGTATCGGCATTCTCGGTACGAGTCTCGGATCCTGCCTCGCGCTGCTGACCGCGGCGCACGAGAAGCGCCTGGTCGCGGCGGCGCTCAACCACGTTTCCGTGTACTTTGCGGACGTGGTGTGGGAAGGCCTGTCGACGGCGCACGTCCGCGCCGGACTCGACGGCGCGATCGATCTGGAGCGGCTGCGGGCGCTCTGGATGCCCATCAGTCCTGCTCCGTTCGTCGGGCGGATGCGCGGCACCCGCACGCTGCTCGTCTATGCGCGCTACGACCTCTCGTTCCCGGTGAGGCTGTCACGGCAGCTTGTCGGGGAATTTCACCGCGCCGGACTCGATCCGCAGGTGGCCGTGCTGCCGTGCGGCCACTACAGCACGGGCGTCGCGCCGTTCAGCTGGCTCGACGGGTACACGCTGATCCGGTTCCTGCGGCGGGCGTTGTAGCGCGCGGCCTGTTTGCATATAATGCAGAGCTATCATGCGTACAGCCAGCCGCTTCGGCAGAGTGACGGTGCTGTGGGCTGGGGCGGTTGCGGCGCTCGCGCTCGTCGTGAGCGGCGTCGCCGGCGTCGGGGCGCAGGGTCCGGCCGACCGGCCGGCGCCTCCGCCGCCGCAGGGGCCGACCCCGGAGGACGTCGGCAGGATCAGTCCTGCCGTCGACACGCCCATCTTCCGGTCCGGCGTCACCCTCGTGACGACGGACGTCATTGCCCGCGACGAGAACGGGCAGTTCATCCCGGATCTGACCCTGGATGAAATTGCGGTCTTCGAGGACGACCAGCCGCAGGAAATCGCTTCGCTGGTGCTCGTCCACGGCGGCCGCGTGTACAACCAGTTGCTGCCGCCGGCGCCGGTGCAGGAAGGGATCGTGCTGCCGCCGTCCCGTCCGGTCAACGATACCGCCGGCCGCATCTTCATCCTGTTCATCGACGATCTGCACCTGCAGACGAGCCTGACGCCGAAGGTGCGCCAGGTGTTCGAGACCCTGGCGGAGACGTTGATCCACGAGGGAGACCTGTTCGGCATCGTGTCGAGCGGCCCGTCGGCCATCAACGTGCAGATGACCTATGACCGGTCGCTGCTGTACTCGGCGATGAGCAAGATCACGGGCGACGGCTTCTCCAACCAGGAGATGATCCAGCAGCTCGCGGGCGGCCCCGGAGGTCCTTCGGAGTTGCGGTGGCGGACGCACAAGGCGTTCAAGCTGGCTCGCGACATCGTCCGCAACCTCGAAGAGGTCGAGAACCGGCGCAAGGCGTTCATCTACCTGAGCAGCGGCTACGACTTCAACCCGTTCGAGTACGAGCGGTTCCGCAACAGCCCGGTCGGTCGGGCGATGGCCGATATCCAGGGAGCGGCGGGCGGTGCCAACGATTCCTTCTACCGGGGCATCACCGATCGCGACATCGACATGTTCAACGTCAACGAGCGTCAGGGCACGGTGTTTGCGGACACCGATCTCGCGCTCGAGCTGAAGCAGCTCGCATTGGCCGCCAACCGCGCGAACGCGTCGTTCTACACGATCGATCCCCGCGGGCTGGTGGCGGGGCCGGACATCGGCTACGACGTGCCGCTGCGGGAATGGCGCGACCACGTGTTCCAGACGCAGAACTCGCTGCGGCTGCTGTCCGAGCTGACCGGCGGCATGGCCGTGGTGAACAGGAACGACTTCAAGGACGCGTTCGAGGAGATCGACGCGGAGACGAGCGACTACTACGTGCTCGGGTTCTACTCGAGCAACCCCGACCAGTCGTTCCGGACGCGGCGGCTGCGGATCGAGGTGAACCGCGACGGCGCTTCCTTGCGCCACCGCACGCACTACTCGATTCCATTGGAGCCGGAGCAGTCGGACCTCCAGTAGCGATGGCGCGATTCGCCGCGATCTGTGGAATCCTGCTGCTGTGGTCGGGCACGGTCGGCCTTGCCCCGCACGCCGGCGGGGCCGCGGCCGTCCCGCCACCCGCTGTCGGCCCCGACCCCGCGCATGATCCCCCGCGCACGCTGGACACCGCCGGGTTGCCTGCGCCGCGCCTCCGCGCGGAGGCGGCCGTTGTCTACGACCCGGCCAGCCACGAGATCCTCTGGGAGTCGAACAGCCTCAGCCCTCGCCCGATCGCCAGCATCACGAAGGTGATGACGGCGCTCGTATTCCTGGAGCAGCAGCCCGACCTGGATGCCGACGTCGTGGTGTCCCGCCGCGACGTGCGCCGCGCGTCGACCACCTATTTGCGGCGGGGAGAGCGGGTAGCGCTGTACGACGTCCTGCACCTGGCCCTGGTGGCCTCGGACAACACCGCCGCCCGCCTCCTGGCGCGGGTGTCGCCGTGGGGCACCCGCGGGTTCGTCGAGCAGATGAATGCCACGGCAGCCGCGATGGGACTTCGCGGCACCGCGTTCACCGAGCCGTCCGGACTCGACAGCGGCAACGTGTCGACGGCCTACGACGTATCGCGGTTGATCGCGGAGGCGACCCGGCGGCCCGTCATTTCGACGATCATGCGCAAGCGGTCGCACAACCTGGAGACCAGCCGCCGCCGCCTGAGGGTGCGCAGCACCAACGATCTGCTGCGCGGCCGGCTCCTCATCCACGGCGGCAAGACCGGCTACATCAATGCCTCCGGCTACTGTCTGGCCACGGTCGTGAAGCTGCCGGACCGCGACCCGCTGTCCATTGTGGTCCTGGGCGCAGGGTCGAACGCGCGCCGTTTCGGGGAGGTCCGCAGGCTGGCCGACTGGGTGTCCGAGCACGGCGCCGCGCTCGACCCGCCCGCGATCAGTCCCGCGGATTAGCAGCCCGTGGCGAAGGCCCCGCTGCATTCGAGCGACGATGCATCACGCCTGACTGTGTTGCTCGTCGCTCACATATGGTTGAATATGCTCGCTTCTCGCGCCTTGCCAGCCGCGCGCCTCGCCGCTCTCGGTGCGACGCGGGGTTTCGCCACGGACTGCTAACCCGCCCGCGATGCGCCAGGTCATCATCATCGGCTCCGGCCCGGCGGGACTGACCGCCGCGCTGTACGCCGCCCGCGCCAATCTGAACCCGCTGTTGATCGAGGGCCTGGAGTCGGGCGGCCAACTGATGCTGACGACTGCCGTCGAGAACTATCCGGGGTTTCGCGACGGCATCATGGGTCCCGATCTGATGGCCGAGATGCGGGCCCAGGCGGAGCGGTTCGGCACGGAGTTCGTGACCGGCGACGTCACCGGGGTGAAGCTCGGCCGGCCGCCGTTCGTCGTGACCACGAGCGACACGGCGTATCGCGGCCGCACCCTCATCATCGCCACCGGTGCGTCGGCAAGGCTGCTGGGGCTGCCGTCCGAGCGCACCCTGATGGGGCACGGCGTGTCGACTTGCGCGACCTGCGACGGCTATTTTTTCCGCGGCAAGCCGATTGCCGTCGTCGGCGGCGGCGATTCCGCCATGGAAGAGGCTACGTTCCTCACCAAGTTTGCCTCGCACGTCACCGTGGTGCACCGCCGCGACACGCTGCGCGCGTCGAAGATCATGCAGGACAAGGCGTTCAGGAACCCGAAGATCTCGTTCGAGTGGGACGCCGTCGTCGATGACATAACCGACACGGAGAAGGGCGTCGTCACCGGCGTTGCGCTGCGGAACCTGAAGACGGGCGCGCTCAGGACGCTGGCCGTGGAGGGGGTGTTCGTGGCGATCGGCCACACACCCAACACCGGCCTGTTCAAGGGACAGATGGAGCTGGACGCCAACGGCTACATCGTTCCGCGCGGCGGTGCGCGCACGAGCGTCCCCGGCGTGTTCGCGGCGGGAGACGTCCAGGATCACGTGTACCGGCAGGCGATCACCGCGGCCGGGTCCGGCTGCATGGCGGCGATCGACGCCGAGCGCTATCTCGAGAGCCTGCCGGAAACCGACGCCGCAGCCGAGGACGCGACAGAGGCGGCATCGTTAGATGGGGCTGCGCCCCAAACCCCCGGCTAGTCGATCCAGCCGCCGCCCAGCACGGTGTCCCCCCGGTAGAAGACGACGGCCTGACCGGGAGCAATTGCAGCCTGCGGCTCGTCGAATTCCACCCGCGCCGCGTCGTCGCCCAACGGGGTAATGCATGCGGCGGCCTCCCGGTGCCGGTACCTGATCCGGGCGGTCGCGCGGATGGGTGCGGCGGGCGGCGAGCCGGCAATCCAGTTCACCGCGGACGCGGAAAGGGTCGACCGCTCCAGCGCCTGGCGCGGGCCGACGGTTACGCGTCCGGACGCGGCGTCGAGCGCCGTGACGTACAGCGGCAGGTGGCTGGACAGGCCGAGTCCCTTGCGTTGTCCGACCGTGAACCGGTGGACGCCGTCGTGGTGTCCAAGCGTGCGCCCGGCGCCGTCGACGATGCGGCCCGGCGAAACCGCCTGCGGCGTGCGCCGCTCGACGAAGGCCGCGTAGTCGCCGTCGGGCACGAAGCAAATCTCATGGCTGTCGGGCTTGTCCGCGACCGGCAGGGCGCGCGCCGCCGCGTAGGCGCGGACCTCCGGCTTGCGCAGCGCCCCGAGGGGAAAGCGCGCGCCGGCGAGTTGCGGCTGGGTCAGCGTGAACAGGAAATACGACTGATCCTTGTCGGCGTCGACGCCGCGCTTGAGCAGATGCGTGCCGTCGGCCGCCTGCTCGACACGGGCGTAGTGGCCTGTCGCCACCACGGGCGCATCCAGCCCCCGGGCGCGGTCGAGCAGCGTGGCGAACTTCAGGTCGCCGTTGCAGCGGACGCACGGAATCGGCGTGCGGGCGGCCATGTAGTCGCGCACGAAGTTCGAGACCACGTGGTCGTCGAACTGCCGCTCGAAGTTCATGATGTAGTGGGGTATGTCCAGCACCGCCGCCACGCGGCGCGCGTCGTGCAGGTCGTCGAGGGTGCAGCAGCTACCGAAGCGCGTCTCATCCCCGCGCTGGTCGTAGAGCTGCATCGAAAGCCCGACGACCTCGTGGCCCGCCTCGGCGAGGAGCGCCGCGGCGACGGACGAATCGACGCCGCCCGACATCGCTGCGACGATACGCATGCCCGGAGTCCTGCTAGGCTCCCACGGTTTGCGGCGGCCGCGCCAGCGTGCGCAGCTTGCCGACTACGCGCGGCATGATCTCGACGACGCGGTCGATCTGCCCGGTCGTGTTGCCGAGCCCGAGGCTGAAGCGGATGGAGCTCTGCGTGCGGTGCGGCGGGCAGCCCATCGCCTGCAGCACGTGAGACGGCTCGAGCGTTCCGGACGAGCAGGCCGAGCCGGTGGAGACCGCCACTCCCTCGAGGTCGAGCGCAATGAGCAGCGACTCGGCTTCCACGCCCTCGAAGCTGATGTTCGTGGTGTTCGGGACCCGCCGCTCGCGGTCGCCGTTGACAACCGTGCCCGGCACGCCGTCGAGAATTCCGGTTTCGAGCCGGTCGCGCAGGGCGGCGATATCCGTCCGTCCCGCGCCGGCCGCCTCGGCCGCGAGCCGGGCCGCGGCCCCGAACCCGGCGATGCCCGGTACATTCTCGGTCCCGGCGCGCCGATTGCGTTCCTGCCCGCCGCCGGTCTGGCCGGCGACCAGCCGCAGGCCGCGACGCACCCACAGCGCCCCGACGCCCTTCGGTCCGTTCAGCTTGTGCGCGGAAAGCGACAGCAGGTCGACGCCGAGCTCGTCCACCGCGAGCGGCAGCTTGCCGGCCGACTGCACCGCGTCCGTGTGGAACAGCGCACCGCGCCGGTGGGCCATGGCGGCCAGCTCCGCGATCGGTTGCACCGTGCCGATCTCGTTGTTGGCGTGCATGACGGAGACGAGCACCGTCTCGTCGGTCAGCGCTGCCTCGAGCGCGTCCGGCGCCACGATGCCGTTCTCCGCGACAGGAACCAGCGACGTCTTCCAACCGTGCCGGTTCAACACCTTCAAGGTCTTGAGCACCGCCTCGTGCTCGATGGCGCTCGCCACGATGTGCCGCTTGCGGCCCGGCGCGGCCGCCTCGGCGACGCCCCGGATGGCCAGGTTGTCCGCTTCGGTGCCGCCGCTGGCGAAGACGATTTCCTGGGGCCGGGCGCCGATCAGATCGGCGACCGCCGCGCGTGCGCCGTCGACCTGGGCCTTGGCCATCTGGCCGAACACGTGCACGCTGGAAGCGTTGCCGAACTGCTCGCGCAGAACCGGGATCATCGTCTCCAGCACGGCCGGTGCGAGCGGCGTGGTCGCGTTGTGGTCCAGGTATGTGCGCACTTCCGGGGATCTTACCACCGGCGCCCGCAACGGGGCCTCTGGCGGCGTCGCGCCGAGGCGCACCGTTCCTAGACACCTTCGCGGGAGTGCTCGTATACTATCGGTTCGGTTCGCTGTTCCGTTGGGGGTATAAATGGCAATGTGGAGGCGGGAGGAACCGGAGATTCCGGTGCGTCCTCAGCCGAGTCGACCTGGGCACTCCGTGGAAGACGTGGTGTCCAGCCCAAAGACAGTCGGGCGCGAGCCCAATGTGCGGAAGACTGATCGGAGTGGCGCCATGGAGGATAGCAACGGCATCGTGGGCATCGGCAAGTCGATTGTCGTCAAGGGCGAGTTGAGCGGCAACGAGGATCTCCGGGTCGAAGGGCGCGTCGAAGGCAAGATCGATTTGAATCAGAACCTGCTGACGGTGGGCGAGTCCGGCAAGGTCAAGGCGCAGATATTTGCCAAGACCGTAGTCATCATCGGCGAGGTTCTGGGTAACGTCACGGCCGTCGAGAAGGTCAGCATCCAGGAGAAGGGCGTGGTCGACGGAGACATATCCTCGCCGCGTGTGGCAATTGCGGAGGGCGCCCACTTCAGGGGCAGCATCGACATGCGGCGCGCGGAGAGCGCAAAGCCGGCGGCTGCGGCAGCAGCGGCTGGTGCGGCCGGTTCCGCAAGTCCGGCCGGCGCGGCCGGTGCGGGAGCCACAGCCGGCTCCGCCGGCGACGGGGCGCATGCGGCGCGGTCGCGGAGCAGTGCCAAGCAGGAGACCCCATCCGCTCAAGTGGCTCCGGTCCGCAAGGCGTAGCTGAGGCCCCCGGTACTCGATACCGCGCCGCCTCGGCCCGCCGAATGCGAGGAAGCCAATGACCCGAAGCGGGTACTTTGGCGCCCTGGCGACCAGGCTGCGGCGCCGGCCGCCGCCCGTCGCGAGCGCCGAAACACAGGGTCCGCCCCCGGAAACCTATCGCACGACGCACGTATTGTCCGACTTCGTGGCCGCGGTCAGGGCGAAGCCCGCGCCTGTCGTTCTCGACCTGGGTCCCGCCGTCGGAACGAACGTCACATTTCTGGGTGAGGAAGTCGCGTGCAAGGTCTTCATCGAGGATCTGCTGGGAAAACGGCCCGCTGGGCCGAGCGGCAACGACGACACGTGGCGGCCGCGCCTGTCGCAGCCGGACGAGAGCGTCGACGGTGTACTGTGCTGGGATGTTCTCGATCATCTCGACGACGCGGCACGGTGGGCGCTGGCGGCCGAGCTCTATCGCGTGCTGAGTCCGGCCGGCGTCCTGCTGCTGTACCAGCGCGTGGATCAGCGGGCGTTTTCGGGGCGTCTGGTGTACGAGATCGCCGGCCTGGACCGGGTTTGCGTGCACCGGAGCGACGATGCCGCGCAGGGCGTCGAGCGGCCGCTCAAGCACCGCGAGCTGGAGGTGCTGTTCGAGGGGCTGCAAGCAGTCAAGACCGTGCTGCTCAAGAGCCGCACGCGGGAGGTGTTGTTGCGGAAGGCCAACCCGGCGACCGCCGCAGCATGATGTTGCAGCATGCGGCGGACAGCCGCAGGGGGAGGTGAATGGCACGGCCCGTAGTTGCATTGTTGAGTGACTTCGGCTTCCGCGATCACTACGTCGGGGCGATGAAGGGCGTCGTGCTCAATATTTGTCCCGAGGCAACGCTGGTCGACATCTCCCATGAGATTCCCGCACACGACGTGCTCACCGCGGCATTGGAGCTGGCTGCGGCCTACCGCTATTTTCCGGTTGGCAGCGTATTCCTCGTCGTGGTCGATCCCGGCGTCGGTTCCGACCGCCGCGGCGTTGCGGCCGACGTCGGCGACTACCGTTTCGTTGCTCCGGACAACGGCGTGCTGACTGCCGTCCTGGGCGAGCAGCCGCCGCGGCGCGTGGTGGAGCTGACGGAGCGGCGCTATGCCCGGCCCACGGTGAGCCGCACATTCGAGGGACGCGACCGTTTCGCGCCCGCGGCAGCCTGGATCGCCAAGGGCGTGCAACTGTCGGCGCTTGGACGGCCGTTGCGTGACTACCGCGTGCTGGACGTACCGGTGCCGGACCTGGCTGACGATCGCGTCGTGGGACAGGTGTTGCGCATCGATCGTTTCGGCAACGTCGTCTCGAACATCGACCGGAAGGCGTTCGAGAGCGTGGCGCAGCGCGGATCGATTCAGATTGAAGTGGGACCGCACGTCATAGGCCGACTGGTCGAGACCTACACGGAGATAGGCGACGACGAGGTGTGCGCGCTTTTCGGCGGCACGGAACACCTGGAGTTTGCCGCCAGCTCCAGCAGCGCCGTCGACCGGCTGGGCGTCGAACGCGGCGCAGCGGTCGTCGTGCGGCAGGAGTGAAGCGCCGACGGAGGCGCGCACGGTCCCCGGGCGCAGAGGAGCACCATGGAGGCGGAACTTTCACACGCATTCCTCGATGTCGTCGAGCAGGCCGCGATAGCCTGCGCCCATACGATGGGGCAGGGCGACCGCCACCGGTCCGATCAGGTGGCGGTGGAGGCGATGCGCGCGCGGCTCGACAGCGTGCCCATAGACGGCCGCGTGGTCATCGGAGAAGGCGAGCGCGACAAGGCGCCGATGCTGTACATCGGCGAGCGGGTCGGCCGCGGGGCGAACGGCGAAAACGGACTGCCGGAGATCGACATTGCAGTCGATCCGCTGGAAGGCACGAACCTGTGCGCCACCGGCGCGCCGCGGGCCATAGCCGTGCTGGCCGCATCGGAGCGGGGCGGGTTGCTGCACGCGCCCGACGTCTACATGGAGAAACTCGTCGTCGGCGCGCAGTCGAAGCGCTCCGTCGATCTCGATGCCCCCGTAGCCCACAACCTGCACCAGATTGCGCGCTGTCTCGACCGCGAGGTGTCGGATCTCGTGATCGTGGTGCTCGACCGCAAGCGGCACGAGCGGCTGATCGCCGAGATCCGGGACGCCGGCGCGCGGATTCGGCTCATCACGGACGGCGACCTGACCGCGGCCATCGGTGCGGCGGTGGTCGGCAGCGGCGTGCACGCGGTCATGGGCAGCGGCGGCGCACCGGAAGGCGTGATTGCGGCCGCGGCGATGCGCTGCCTCGGCGGCGAGATATTCGGCCGCCTGGTGCTGGACACGCCGGAAAAACGGGCGCGCGCCGAATCCATGGGCATCGACGATCCGTCCCGGGTCTACCGGGCGGAGGACCTGGCTTCGGGCGAGAACATTACGTTCGCGGCGACAGGCGTCACCGAGGGAGCGTTGATGAAGGGTGTGCGGTTCTTCGGCGAAGGGTGCCGCACTAGCTCCGTGGTGATGCAGACGAACCCGCACCGCGTGCAGTTCATCGACACGATTCACGTCAAGGCGCAGGCGCGGCGGCGGGGGCTGCGCTTCTAGTAGCAGCCCGTGGCAAAAGCCCCGCTGCATTCGAGCGCCGATGCATCACGCCTGACTGTGTTGCTCATCGCTCACATATCTTCGAATATGCTCGCTCTTCGCGCCTTGTCAGCCGCGCGCCTCGCCGCTCTCGGTGCGACGCGGGGTTTCACCACGGACTGCTAGGAGTCCGATTCCGGGGCTTCGCGGTCGACCGGCCGCCTGTGCTTGCGCTGCCGGAACGGCCGCCTCGTCTTGTCCTCATGCGGTCCGCCCCGTTGCCGCGGCAGCGGGGCGCGCGGCCTGCGCGGCTTCTTCGTCGTTCTGGTGCGATCCGCGGACGTTGACACCATGCCTGATCCTACTCCGGGGATTGTTCCCGTCGACCGTCTGGCTCCGGACCCCGCTGTCGTGCGCCGCGCCGCGAGGCTGCTGGCCGACGGACGGCTCGTGGCGTACCCGACGGATACGTTGTACGGCCTGGCAGTGGATCCACGGCGTCCGGACGCGGTGGATCGGTTGTTTCGGGCGAAGGGCCGGCCGGCCGCCATGGCGGTGCCGCTCATCGCCGCCAGCATGGAGCAGGTCGCGCGGGACGCCGGCCGGCTCACACCGCTCGCGCGCGCACTGGCCCGGCGTTTCTGGCCGGGCCCGCTTACGCTCGTGGTGGCCGCCTCGGCCGCATTGAGCCCGCGGCTGCTCGGAGGCGGCGCAACCGTCGCCGTGCGCGTGCCCGACCACGCGGTGGCGCGTGCGCTCGCCGCGGCGCTGGGCCACCCGGTGACGGCGACCAGCGCCAACCGCTCCGGGGCGCCGCCCGCGACAACTGCCGCGTCCGCCGCCGAAGCGGTCGGCCGCGACCTCGCCTGCGTCCTGGACGCGGGTCCGTCGGACGGCACCGCGCCGTCGACGATCGTGGACGCACGCGGCTCGGCGCCGCTGCTGCTGCGCCCCGGCGCCGTCGAATGGGACCGCGTCCTGGCCGCCTGCGGCAACCCCCACAATGAGCCCGACGCAAACTGATCAAGCTGGAAACAGGCAGGGCGCCGACGTGCGCCTCACATGTCGGCGCCCAGGCCGCGCACGGCGCGGCCCGCCGGCCACGGAGTGGGGCGAAGGGGTCCCCGCGAGTGGCCGGCGGGGGTTTGGGGCGCAGCCCCAAGTAACAATGCTGCTAAACTCGCCGTAGTGACGCGGACACACGCCGGCGAGCGGCAGGCCCGGCCGCAGGAGCGCGCAGCGGTAATCGGGCTGGCTTTCGGCGTGCGCAGCCGTCACGTCGTGGAGGCCTCCCTCGACGAGTTGGCCGGACTGGCAAGCACGGCCGGCGCCGTCGTCACGCTGCGCTCCGTCCAGGAGCGCGAAAATCCTTCGCCGGCGCTTTTCCTGGGGCGCGGCAAGGCGGAGGCGCTGGCCGCCGCCTGCGCCGAGACGGCGATCGATCTGGTGGTAGTGGACGCGGAGCTGACGCCGGTCCAGTTGCGAAACCTGGAAAAGACGCTCGATCGCCGCGTCGTGGACCGCACGCAGTTGATACTGGACATCTTCGCGTCGCGCGCCCGCACGCGGGAGGGGCGCCTGCAGGTCGAGCTGGCGCAGTTGAAGTACCTGCTGCCGAGATTGACCGGCGCCGGCGTCGCCCTGTCGCGGTTGGGCGCCGGCATCGGCACGCGCGGCCCGGGCGAAACCAAGCTCGAGAGCGACAGGCGGAGGATCCGCCACCGCATCAGCCGGCTGACGCGGGAGCTGGAAGCGGTGCGCCGGCGCCGCGCGCGATCGCGCGACCGCCGGCAGAAGGACGCCGTACCCACTGTCGCTCTGGTCGGCTATACCAACGCCGGCAAGACGTCGTTGTTCAACCGCCTGACGCGCAGTGACGCGCTCGCTTCCGGCAAGCTGTTCGCGACGCTCGATCCGTTGGTGCGTCCCATGCGGCTCCCCGACCGCCAGACGGTGCTGCTGTCGGATACGGTCGGCTTCATCGACCGCTTGCCGCACACGCTCGTGGCCGCCTTTCGGGCAACACTGGAAGAGGTGGCCGAGGCGGATCTGCTGCTGCACGTGGTCGACGCCAGCCATCCGGCCCGGGAGGAAAGGCTGGCCGCCGTCCACCGCGTGCTCGATGAGGTCGGCTGCGCAAAGCTGCCGCAACTGCTGGTGTTCAACAAGTGCGACCGCGTGGACGACGTGGACGTGGCGCGCCTGCCGCGGACCGCCGGCGACGCGGTGTGCATTTCGGCGCGTACCGGATTCGGCACGGAGGACCTGGTGCGCCGCGTGATGCGGTCCGTCGAGATGGACACCAGCCGCGTCACGCTCGAGTTCGACCACACCGCCCGTGACGACCGGCAGCGTCTGGCCGCCCTGCATCGCCACAGCCGGGTGCTGCGGCAGGTGGCGAATGGCGATCGGATATCGGTGGAGGCCGAGGTTCCGCGCCGACTGATCGCGCGCCTGCGGCCGCGGTCCTCCCCGGCTGCGGGCACGGATCGCGAGGAGGCGTCCCGGCTGTGACGCGGACCACGTTGCGGACAGTGCTGATTGCCGCGCTGCTGGCGGCAGGCTGCAGCGTCCGGCCGCCGGTCGTGTCGTCGCCCGCCTATCCCGACTACCTGTACCCTGCCGTCCCCGCGGAGCTGCTCGGCTCGCCTGCGGCGCGACGCCTCGATGATGCATGGGCGTTCTTTCAGGCGGGTGATCTGTCCACCGCGGAGCGGCGGTACGTGGCGCTCGTCGAGACGAGCCCGGGATTCTATCCGGCGGAGACCGGGCTGGGCTGGCTGCACCTGGCGCGCGGCGATGCGCGTGCCGCGGAGCTCCATTTCGGCCGGGCCGTCGCGGCGTCGACGGACTACGTGCCGGCGCTCGTCGGACGCGGCGAGGCGCTCCTCGCGCTGGACGATTCGGAGGCGGCGCTGCGCTCGTTCGAGGCTGCGCTGGCGCTGGACGCCGGCCTGTCGCACATCGGGCGCGCCGTGGAGCAACTGCGCTTCACGCTGGTCAGCCAGCGGATCGCGGCGGCGCGCGAGCATGCCGGGGCCGGCCGGCTGCCGGCCGCCAGGGCGGCGTACGAGCAACTGATCGCGGCGTCGCCCGACAGTGCGTTCCTGCATCTGGAGCTCGGCCGGGTGGAGCGCGATCTCCAGGACGCCGCGGCCGCGCTCCGACACGTGCGGCGGGCCATCGAGCTCGATCCTTCGGATCCGGCGGCGTTCCGGCTGGAGGGGGAGCTGCACGCGACGGCTGGGGATCTGGCGGCTGCCATCGCGGCTTTCGAGCGCGTCGACCGCCTGGCGCCCAGCGACGAGGTCACACGGCAACTGGAGCAATGGCGCGAGCAGTTGAGGCTGGCGGCGCTGCCGCCGGAGATCCGGGCGATTCGCGGGCGGGCGGCGGTCACGCGCGGCGAGCTGGCGGCGCTGATCGGATCGCGGTTTGCCGACCTGCTCGCGGTTGCGGCGGACGAGGGACGGACAGTCATCGTAACGGACGCCCGCGATCACTGGGCGCAGCGGTGGATCCTGGACGTAACCCGGGCCGGAGTAATGAGCGTCGACGCGGCGTACCGCTTCGATCCGTCGCGCACGGTGCGGCGTGCCGATCTGGCGGAAATCGTGAGCGCCCTGCTGGACCTGCTGGCAGTCGGCGATCCCGCGTCCGCGGCCCGCTGGTCCTCCGGCCGACCCGTGTTCAGCGACATGCCTGCCGGCCACCTGCGTTATCCCTCCGCCGCGCGGGCCGTTACGGCCGGCGTGATGCGTGTGCTGGAGGGGCAGGCGTTCCAGCCCACGCAGGCGGTCGACGGCGCCGCCGCGGCGCGCGTGACGGATCGCTTGGCGGCGCTGGCGGAAGAGGCAGGCTGCTAGTCGCCATGGCGACGCTCACCCTGGCCAATCAGTTGACGCTGGTGCGCTTGCTGCTCGTGCCGGTGCTGGTCATCCTGGTCATCTACGGGTACCCCGGCTGGGCGTTGATCGTCTTCATCATCGCGGGCGTGACGGACGGGCTCGACGGACTCATCGCGCGCCGCTCCGGCGGGCCGACCAGCCTCGGGGCGCTGCTCGACCCGATGGCCGACAAGCTGCTGCTGGTGTCGACGTTCGTCGTGCTCACCATGCCGGGGCTCGACCTGGTGAACCGGCTGCCGATCTGGCTGACCGTGCTGGTCATCAGCCGCGACGTGATCATCGTGCTGACGGTGGCCGTGGTGAACCTGGCGCTGGAGCGGTTCACGTTCCCGCCTTCGAACCTGGGGAAGATCGCCACCTTCGTCTACATCCTGACCGGCAGCCTCACGCTGTTGTTCAATTACCTCGGCCGCCCGTCCGTGCTGGTCGACGTGGCCATCTGGGCGGCGCTCGCGGTGACGCTCGCTTCCGGATTCCACTACATCGTCCACGCCGCGCGCCTGGTGAACCGTTAGTCGAGAGCCGGGCGCTAGCCGAGCCTGCGGCGGACGTCGTCGATCGTGGCGCGCAACCCCGTTTCCAGGGACACGCGCGGTTCCCAGCCGAGCAGCTTGCGGGCGCGGGTGATATCCGGCCTGCGCACCTTGGGATCGTCGGCCGGCAGCGGCTCGTGGACGACCCGCGACCGGGATCCTGTCGCGTCGACGATCCTCCGGGCGACCTGCACGATGGACATCTCGTTCGGGTTGCCGATGTTGACCGGTTCGGCCGTATCCGCGTGCATGAGCCGGATGATCCCCTCGACCAGATCGCTGATGTAACAGAAGCTGCGGGTCTGTTCGCCGTCGCCGTAGATGGTGATGTCCTCGCCCTGCAGGGCCTGGACGATGAAGTTCGGTATGGCGCGGCCGTCGTCCAGCCGCATGCGCGGCCCGTACGTGTTGAAAATCCGGACGATCCTCGTCTGCAGGCCGTGGTGCCGGTGGTACGCCGTCGTCATCGCCTCGGCGAACCGCTTGGCCTCGTCGTACACGCCACGCGGTCCGATCGGGTTGACGTGACCCCAGTAGGTCTCCGGCTGCGGGTGCTCCGCCGGGTCCCCGTACACCTCGGAGGTCGATGCCAGCACGAAGGTGGCGCGCTTCGCGCGCGCCAGTCCGAGCGCGTTGTGCGTTCCGAGCGCTCCCGCCTTGAGCGTCTGGATCGGATAGGCCAGATAGTCGGCCGGACTCGCCGGACTGGCCCAGTGCAGGACCCGGTCCACGGGGCCGTCGACGTCGATGTAGCGGGCGACGTCCTGCTGGATGAGGTGGAAGTCGCGCTGTTGCAGATGCTCGACGTTCTTCCGGTCGCCGGTCAGGAGGTTGTCGATGCCGATTACGGTGTGGCCGCGGTCGAGCAGCGCCTCGCTCAGATGCGAGCCGATGAAGCCGGCTGCGCCGGTGATGACCACGCGGTCGCTCGGTCCGGGGGGCACCAGGAGACCGGTTTCTAGTAGGCGTGGCGGTGGAAGAATACGCGCACCACCGTGAGCCACAGGATCTTGAAGTCGAGCGCGAAGGACCAGTTCTCGATGTAGTACAGGTCGCACTCGATCCGCTTCTCGATCGAGGTGTTGCCGCGCCAGTCGTTCACCTGCGCCCACCCCGTGAGACCCGACTTCACCTTGTGGCGAAGCATGTACTGCGGCACGCGCTCGCGGAACTGCTCGACGAAGAACGGGCGCTCGGGCCGCGGACCGACCAGCGACATGTCGCCCATCAGCACGTTCCAGAGCTGCGGCAGCTCGTCGATGCTGAACCGCCGCAGGACACGGCCCACCGGCGTGACGCGCGGATCGTTCTCCCGCGTCCACACCGGCCCGGTCTCGCGCTCGGCGTCGTTGTACATCGACCGGAACTTGAGCACCATGAACGGATGCCGGTCGAGTCCCATGCGCTCCTGCCGGTAGAACACGGGTCCGGGCGACGTGAGCCGGATGATGGCGGCGATGGCGGCGCACGGCAGGGTCAGGCCGACCAGCACCACCGCGGACACCGAGATGTCGATGATGCGCTTGACCAGGCTGTTGAGGCCCTGCAGCGGCACGTCGTTGATGTTGATGAGCGGGACGCCGTCCAGATCCTCGAGCCGCGCCCGCAGGGCGATGACGTGCAGGATGTCGGGCGCTATCTTGACGTCGATGCACTCCCGGTTGGCGACTTCAATCAATCCGAGCATCTTGACGTGCTCTTCGAGCGGGAGCGCGACGTACAGTTGATCCACGCGCTCGCGGCGGATGATCTCGCCGGTGTCGGCGATGCTCCCGTGCAGCGGCAGGCCGCGGTAGCCCGCGGTGTCGGCGCCCGCCGAATCGTCCACGAACCCGGCGACCTCGAAGCCGAACTCCCGGTGCTCCAGCAGCTTGTCGGCAACGTGCCGGGCCAGGTTGCCGGTGCCGGCGATCAACACCCGCTTGAGGCCGACCCCGACATCGAAACGCCGTTTCGTCTCGATGCGCACCACGGCGCGCGAGGCGTACGTCAGGCTGATGCCCAGGACCAGGTACAGCAGCCAGACCAGCCGCGAAACCTCGTAGGCGCCGGCGGCCTGCGCCTGCGGCCCGGCGACGTAGACCTGGTAGTACAGCGTGCCGAGCAGGCCGACCACCACGACCATTACGTTGCTGACGAGCGCCGAGAAGAAGTCGTCCACGCGCGTCCGGATCCGGGGCAGGCGGTAGGCGCCCTGCAGGTTGAACGCCAGCGGCACCAGGATGCCGATGAACGGAATCAGGACGAGGTACTGCGCGAACGGGGGCTGGCCCTTGGGAGCCTCGAACAGCGGCAGCTCGAAGCGGATGAAGTACGCCAGCGCGAACGCCAGCATGCACAGCAGCGAATCGGTTACGGCGTGGAGCGTGACGAGCCGCCGGCTCAGCCGCGTAATCATGCCGCGGCGCCTCCCGCCTGGACCGCCGCGGCCTCGAGCAACGGGCGCATTTCGTCGTGAAAGCGACTGACCGAGAAACGCAACGCATGGTTGCGGATGCGCTCGGCGTCGAAGCGCAGGGCGGCGGCGCGGGCGATGCCCGCGGCGAACGCCTCCACGGCCGGCTCGTCGACCAGCACGCCGGTGACGCCGTCAGAAACCGTCTCGGTGACGCCGCCCCGGGCGAGGCCGACCACCGGACGGCCGCAGGCAAGCGCCTCGACGGGTGCGATGCCGAAGTCCTCCTCGCCGGGCAGCAGGAAGGCCCTGGCGCCGCGGTAGAGCTCCCGGATTTCCTCGTCCGACCGCCAACCCATGAACTCCACGTCCGGTCCGGCGAGCGCCTGCAGGCGCTCGCGCTCCGGGCCTTCTCCGGCGATCCGCAACGGCACCCGCGCCAGACGGCACGCATCCATGGCCATCTCGATCCGCTTGTACGGTACCAGCGCCGAGACGATCAGGAAATACGAACCTGGCGGTGACCCGTTGGGACTGAAGAACGCCGTGTCGACTGGTGGATGCACGACCGTGGCCTGACGATTATAGTATCGCCGGATTCTCGCAGCAACGTGGTGCGAGTTCGCCACGTACCGATCGACCCGCCCCGCCGTCGCCGCGTCCCACCTGGCCAGACGGCTGAATGCGAGCCGGAAGAGCCGGTTCTGCAGTGGACCCACCCGTTGCGGGCCGAAATAGTTGTCGAACTGGTCCCACGCGTAGCGCATCGGCGTATGGCAGTAGCAGACGTGCCGCGCGCGCCCCGCCCGCACGACCGATTTGGCCGCGCAGTGGCTCGTGCTGAGCACCAGGTCGAATTCGTCGAGGTCGAACTGCTCGACGGCAGCCGGAAAGAGTCCGACATACCAGCGGTACCGGCGCCGGGCGTCCGGCAGGTACTGGACGAACGAGACGCTCGGCCGCAACGCCTCCAGGCGTGGCGAAACCGCGCCCGCGACGTGCAGCAGCGTGAACAGGGAAGCGTCCGGAAGGAGATCCAGCAGCGCCTCGAGGACCTTTTCGCCGCCGCGCATTCCGGTGAGCCAGTCGTGCACGAGCGCCACGCGGGCGCCGCGCAGGTCGGCAGGCCGCACCGGCATATTCCTGGTCACGCCTGGCCTGCGGCGATCTGCAGGTAGATCGCGTGGATCCGTTTGACGGACTCGGGCCACGAAAACGATCGCGCGCGGGCCAGACCGCGGACCCGCAGCTGCTCGCGCAGCGCCGCGTCCCCGAGCGCCTTGTGAATGCCGTCGGCGATTGCGCGCGGCTCGTACGGATTGACGAGTATGGCCCCGTCCCCGACCACCTCCGGGAGTGAGGAGACGTTGGACACGACGACCGGCGTGCCGCTGGCCATGGCCTCCAGCGGCGGCAGGCCGAATCCCTCGTACAGCGAGGGAAAGACGAATACGTCGGCCAGCCGGTACAGCGCCGCCAGCGTGGTCTCGGACTGGTAGCCGAGAAACCGGACGTGCTGGTGGAGGTTGTGACGATGCACGGCCCGGCGCAGCGACGAATAGCGGGAAACCTCGCCGCCGGTGACGAGCAGCTTCAGATCGTCGAGCCCGTCGCGGCGCAGCAGCACGAACGCCTCGATCAGGCGCTCCACGTTCTTGTGGGGCGACACGTTGCCGCCGTACATCACGAACCGGTCGTGCAACTGGTACCGCTCGCGGACCCGAACGATCTCCGACTCCGGCGGTTCCTCGAAGAAGAGGTCGTCGATGGCGTTGTAGATGACCGTTACCTTGGAGGCCGGCACGTCGAAAAAGCGCAGGATGTCGTTCTTGGATGCTTCCGAAACCGTCAGGATGCGGCTGGCGCGGTGGACGGCCGTCCAGAACATCGTCCGGGCGTAGGCGTACGCCATCCGGTGCCGCAGGTACTGCGGAAATATCAGGTGGATGCAATCGTGGATGGTGACGATTGAACGGCAGGGCGCCAGCGGGGGCAGCACGTAGTGCGGCGTATGGAACAGATCGGGCGCAAGGCGGGCGAGGCTCAGCGGAATCGAGAGCTGCTCGCTCATGGAGTACAGCCCGGACGATTCGGTGACGCCCCGGAAGTTGCCGCCCAGCCGGTCCACGAGCTGTTGATCGCTGCGCCGGCAGAGCAGAACGTATTCCGTGTCGTGATCGATGCGTGCGAGCTGGCGCAGCAGGTTGCGCAAATAGGTGCCGATACCGTAGTCGTGCAGCTTGCGCGCGTCGATGGCGATCCGCATCTCGATTCCACTATAGCGTGGCGGGGTCCGCCCGGCGCCCGCCCCGTATTCTCTCCATTCGGTATCATGGCAGTTTTGTGCCTGCGCACCGGCGGTGAACGTCGGGTGCGCGTCCTTGCAGAGAGCCGGCGGCAATGAAAATCGCGGTGGTCGGAACCGGATACGTCGGATTGGTGGTGGGCGCCTGCTTCGCGGAGAACGGCAACACCGTAGTCTGCGTCGACAATGACGCGGCCAAGGTCCGCGCCCTGGAGCAGGGCCGCATTCCCATCTACGAACCGGGTCTCGAGGAGCTCGTGACGCGCAACCGGCGCGAGGAGCGCCTGGCGTTCACCACTTCGCTCACACGAGCTGCGGCGGCGTCGCAGATCGTGTTCATCGCGGTAGGCACACCGTCCGGCGAGGATGGCGCGGCCGACCTGACGAACGTCCTCGAGGTGGCCCGGGAGATTGCCGGCGCGCTCGACGGCTACACGATCATCGCGACCAAGAGCACGGTGCCGGCGGGTACCGCGGCGCGTCTCCGCGAGGTGGTGGCCGAAGCGACGACGCAGCCGTTCAGCATCGTCACCAACCCCGAGTTTCTCAAGCAGGGCGCGGCCATCGACGACTTCATGCGGCCCGACCGCGTCGTGATCGGCGCGGACGACGAGCGTGCGGCGCGGACCATGCGCGCCCTGTACGCACCGTTCACGCGGACCGGCGCGCCCATCATGGTGATGGACTGCGCGAGCGCCGAGCTGAGCAAGTACGCGGCGAACGCCATGCTGGCGACGCGCGTCTCCTTCATGAACGAGATGGCCAACGTGTGCGAGACGTTCGGCGCCGACGTCGACGAGGTGCGGCGGGTGATTGCCGCAGACCGCCGCATCGGACCGGCGTTTCTCTTTCCGGGCGTGGGTTACGGCGGCAGTTGCTTCCCCAAGGACCTGCGGGCGCTGGCCGGACTCGCGCGCCGCAACGGCAGCGAATGCCGCATCCTCGACGCCGTCGAAGCGGTGAACGAGGCGCAGAAGTCGCGGCTGGTAGCCAGGATGAAGGCGTACTTCGCGTCCCTGCAGGGCAAGACCATCGCGCTCTGGGGCCTGGCCTTCAAGCCGCGCACCGACGACATGCGCGAGGCGCCGTCCATCGCGATCGCCGAGGGCATCCTGGAGGCCGGGGGGCGCGTGGTGGCGTACGATCCGCAGGCGATCGAGACGGCCCGCAAGGTCATGGACCCGCGGGTTGCCTACGCAGACAGCGCCTACGACGCGTTGCGCGGCGCGGACGCCCTCGCCATCGTGACCGAGTGGAATGCCTTCCGGGAGCCGGACTTCGCGCGCATGCGGGCGCTGCTGCGCGCGCCGGTCATCTTCGACGGCCGCAATCTGTTCGCCGTGGAACAGATGCGGGCCGAGGGCTTCACCTACTTCTCGGTCGGTCGGTAATGGGCGCCGTTCTACTGGCCGGCGGGGCTGGTTACGTTGGCAGCCACGCCGTATTGTCGCTGCGCGCGGCCGGCCGGGACGTGGTGGTCCTCGACAGCCTGGAAGCCGGGCATCGCGCGGCGGTGCGGGACGCGCCGCTGGTGGTCGCGGACATTTCCGACCAGGCGGCCGTCCGCGACACGATTCGGCGCCATCGGGTAACGTCGGTAATGCACTTCGCGGCGCTGCTGTCGGTGGGCGAGTCGGTCCGCTCGCCGGCCCGCTACTACGCCGCGAACGTGACTAAGACGCTGGCGTTGCTCGACGCCGTTGTCGCGGAGGGCGTGGAGCGGCTCGTGTTCTCGTCGACCGCGGCCGTGTACGGCGAGCCGCGCGAGACGCCGATCACGGAGGATCATCCCACCCGTCCGACGAACCCCTACGGCGAGACGAAGCTCGCCGTCGAGAACCTGCTGCCACACTACGAGCGCGCGTACGGACTGCGGGCGGTGCGCCTGCGCTACTTCAACGCCGCCGGCGCCGCCCCCGACGGGAGCATCGGCGAGGATCACCGTCCCGAGGAGCATCTCATTCCGCGGGCGCTGTCTGCGGCCCGCGGCGGTCCGCCGCTGGTCTGCTTCGGGGCCGACTACCCGACGCCGGACGGCACCTGCCTGCGCGACTACGTCCATGTTTCCGACCTCGCGGCCGCGCACGTGCTGGCGCTCGCGGCCCTGGAAGCGGACACACCTCTGCGCGTGTGCAATCTGGGAAGCGGGCGCGGTTATTCGGTGCGCGAGGTGGTGGCGGCGGTCGAGCGCGTCACGGGGCTGACGGTGCCGTCCACGGCCGGCCGCCGGCGGCCCGGCGACCCGGCGGAGCTGCTCGCCTCCAGCGCACGCGCGCGCTCCGAGCTCGGCTGGGAGCCGGAGTACGGGGAGCTGGACGTTATCGTCGAGACGGCGTGGCGCTGGCAGCGGTCCCATCCGGCCGGGTACGCATCGTGAATCCGATACTGCGGCTGTGCCGCTACGGCTACCCGTACCGCGTCGGGTTCGCGCTCGCGGTGATCGCGATGCTGATCTACGCGGCCGCCCACACCGGGCGCGCGTACCTCTTCAAGCCGATATTCGACGAGGTGCTGCCCCAGCGCACCGGGCTCGCCTGGGTGGTGTCGGCGGTCATCGGCCTGAGCGTCTGCAAGGGGCTCGCCGAGTACTTCTCCGTCTATCTGATGACCGGCGTGGGCGAGCGCATGGTCCGGGACCTGCGCAGCCAGTTGTTCGGCCGCATCCTGGCCCAGTCGGCCGGTTTCTTCGCGCGCCGCACCACCGGGGGGCTGATGTCGCGCATCACGAACGACATCAACCGGATCCAGCAGGTTGTCGCGCACACCATGGGCGACCTGCTGCGCGAATCGGCCACGCTGGCGGGCCTGGCCGGCCTGTTGCTGTACCAGGACACCGGCCTGGCGCTCGTGTGTCTCACCGGCGCCCCGGTCGTCGTGTACCCGCTCGTGCGGCTCGGCCAGCGCGTCCGGCGCTCGACGCGGCGCGGCCAGGAGGAGCTGGAGCACCTCTCGCACATATCCGCGGAGGCCTTCGCCGGCCACCGGATCGTCAAGGCTTTCGCCGGTGAGCAGTACGAGCAGCAGCGGTTCGACCAGGCGTCCGAGCGCCTGTACCGGATGAACATGAAGGTCACCAGCTCGGTGTCCGCGCTTCCCCCGCTCATGGAATGGCTCGGCGCATTCGCGGTTGTCGGCGTCTTGTGGTACGGCAGCCGGGAGATTGCAGCCGGGGATCTGACGCCGGGCGGGTTCTCGTTGTTCGTGGGGGCCATGCTCCTGATGTACGCCCCGATCAAGCGGCTCAGCCGGGTGAACGCCAACATCCAGCAGGCCCGTGCGGCCGCGGAGCGGGTGTTCGAGACGCTCGACACCCGCAGCGAGGCGGCGGACAAGCCGGGCGCCCGGAGGCTGCCGCCGCTGGAGCGGTCGATCGCCTTTCGGGAGGTCAGCTTCGCCTACGACGATGCGCCGGACGAACAGGTGCTCGACCGCGTGTCGTTCGAGGTGGACGCCGGACAGGTCGTCGCGGTTGTAGGCCTGAGCGGCGCCGGCAAGACGACGCTCGTCAACCTCGTGCCGCGCTTCTACGAGGTGACGGGCGGGTCCATCGCCGTCGACGGCGTCGACATCCGCGACGTGACGGTGGAGTCGTTGCGGTCGCAGATCGGGATTGTCACCCAGGACACGGTGCTGTTCGACGACACGATCGGCAACAACATCGCCTACGCAGCGCCGTCCGCCTCGCGGGACGCCGTCGAGGTCGCGGCGCGCGCGGCGCACGCGCACGAGTTCATCGCGACGCTGCCGGCCGGCTACGATACGCTGATCGGCGACCGCGGGCAGCGGCTGTCCGGGGGGCAGCGGCAGCGGGTTGCAATCGCCCGTGCGCTGCTCCGCAACTCGCCGATCCTGATACTCGACGAAGCGACGTCGTCGCTCGATGCCGAGTCCGAGTTGCTGGTGCAGGACGCGCTCGCCAAGCTGATGCTGAACCGGACGGCGTTCGTGATAGCGCACCGGCTGTCCACCGTGCGCCGCGCCGACCGGATCGTTGTGCTCGACCACGGCCGGGTGCGGGAGATCGGGCGCCACGACGATCTCCTCGCGGCCACCGACAGCCTGTACGCCAAGCTGTATGCGCTGCAGTTGTTCGATCGGGACGGCGCGGGCGATTGACACCATGATCAAGTCCATGACCGGCTTCGCCTCGCTGACGCACGAGGACGAGCTGGTGAACCTGACCGTGACGGCGCGCAGCGTGAATCACCGCTATCTGGACGTGCAACTGCGCGTGCCGCCTGCGCTCGCCGAGCTCGATCACGACCTGCGCGCCCTGGTGCAGCAGCACGTCGCGCGGGGCCGGGTGGAGCTGGCGCTTGCCGTGCAGCTCAGGACGGAATCGTCCGTCGAGGTGGCTCTGAACGAGAGGCTGGTGGAAGCATTGGCCGACGCGGCCGCCGGCGCGCGCCGGCGCGGCTGGACCGATACGGGGCTCACGGCCGGCGATCTGTTGCGGTTTCCGCAGGCGGTCACGGTCCGCGAGCTGCCCGCCGGGGAGGAGTTCCGGCAGGCGGTTCGGAGCCGCGTCACTGCGGCGGTCGGCCGGGCGCTCGACGAGCTCGACGGCATGCGCCGTCGAGAGGGAGAGTTCCTCCGCACGGACCTGAGCCAGCGCGCCGCGGCCGTGCGCGAGCTCGTGGGGCGCGTCGTGAAGGAATCGGACGCCGGCGGCGCCGCGCTCCGCGAGCAGTTGCAGGCCAGGATCGACGAGCTGGGGAGCGCCGCGCCGGCCGATCCGGCGGCGATCGCCCTGGAGATCGTCAAGTGGGTATCGCGATCCGACATCCACGAAGAGGTGGCGCGCCTGCACGGTCACCTCGAGCACCTGGACGGACTGCTCGGCGGCGCGGATCCCTGCGGGCGCAAGCTGGATTTCCTGGTCCAGGAGATGAACCGCGAGATCAACACGATCGGGTCCAAGGCGGAAGGCCGCGACACGGGTACGCTCGTGGTGACGGTGAAGGCGGAGCTCGAGAGGATTCGCGAGCAGGTCCAGAACGTGGAGTAGCGCATGCGGCGGGGTCTCCTGTTCATCGTCTCCGCGCCGTCGGGCACCGGCAAGACCACGCTCGTCGAGCGGCTCGTGCAGCTCGTGCCCGACCTCGTGCGGTCCTGCTCGTATACCTCGCGGCCGCCGCGGCCAGGGGAGGCGGACGGGGTCGACTATAATTTCGTCGACGAGAGCCGGTTCGCGGAGATGGCCGCCGCGGGCGGGTTTCTCGAATGGGCGGAGGTGTTCGGGCACCGCTACGGCACGGGCGCGGACGACACCGAGCGCCTCCGGCAGGCCGGCCGCGACGTCGTCCTCGTGATCGACGTGCAGGGGGCGCAGAAGGTCAGGGAGCGCGGCGTGGACGCGGTTTCCATCTTCGTGCTGCCGCCGTCGTACTCCGCGCTGGAGCAGCGCCTGCGCCGCCGCGCCGCGGCCGACCGCACGCAGTTGCAGGGCCGCCTCGAGGCCGCCCGCCGGGAGGTGGCGGCGGCCGGCCGCTACGACTACCTGGTCGTCAACGACGACTTCGAGCGCTGCGTGGCGCAGCTCCGGAGCATCGTGATCGCGGAACGCTCCCGCACCGCGGCGGCGGACGACGCCGTGGGACGCATCGTCGCGGGTTTCGCCGCGCCGGATGATTGATTCATGGCACTTGTTGCGCTGGGCGTCACGGGCGGCATAGGGGCCTACAAGTCGGTCGACGTGGCGCGCCGCCTGCAGCAGGTCGGCCACGACGTGACGGCGGTGATGACGGCGGCGGCCTGCCGCTTCGTCGGGCCGCTCACGTTCGAGGCCATCACGCGCCGGCCCGTCATCACCGATCAGTTCGCACCGGGCGCCAACGCGGACATCGAGCACATCTCGCTGGCGTCGCGCATCGCGCTGCTGATCGTGGCTCCGGCCACGGCCAACGTGATCGGCAAGCTGGCCAACGGCATCGCCGACGACTTTCTCTCGTCCATGTACCTCGCCACGCGGGCGCCCGTGCTCATCGCTCCGGCCATGAACAGCAACATGCTGGAGCATCCGTCCGTGCAGCGGAACCTGGCGCGGCTCTCCGAGCAGGGCGTGCGATTCGTGGAGCCGGGCGAGGGCTACCTCGCGTGCGGCTGGACTGGCAAGGGGCGGCTGGCCGAGCCGGCCGAGATCGTGGCCGCCAGCCGCCAGTTGCTCAGTCCGGACGGCCGGCTGGTGGGCCGTACCCTGCTGGTGACGGCCGGGCCGACCTGCGAGGACCTGGACCCGGTGCGGTATCTGGGCAACCGGTCGACCGGGCGCATGGGGTTCGCCGTGGCGGCGGAGGCGCTCGCCCGCGGCGCGCGCGTGCGGCTCGTCGTGGGGCCGACGCCGCTGGAGCCTCCCGCGGGAGCCGAAGTGACGCGGGTGCGCAGCGCCCGCGAGATGCACCAGGCCGTACTGGAGTGCGCCGAGGGTGCGGACGCGGTGGTGATGGCCGCGGCAGTGGCCGACTACGCGCCGGCTGACGGAGCGCGGCCCGGCAAGATCCGCAAGGGTTCCGGAGCGCTCACGATGCGCTTCGAGCGCACGCCGGACATTCTGTCGGAGCTGGGTCGGCGCCGCGCAGGCGCCGCTCTGCCGGTGCTGGTCGGTTTCGCCGCGGAGACGCAGGACCTCGTGCAGCGCGCCCGGGACAAGCTGCGGGAGAAGCAGGTGGACCTCGTCGTCGCCAACGACGTTTCCCTGCCGGACCGCGGATTCGCGGCCGACACCAATGCCGCCACGCTGGTCACGGCGGAAGGCGAGGAAGACGTGCCGCTGGGGACCAAGCGGGCGCTGGCCGCGGTGCTCCTCGACCGCATGGAGACGCTGATCCATGCGCCCGTCGCGTCCTGATCGCCGCGCGCCCGGCCCGGGAGCCACCCGGCCTTCCGGGCAACTGGCCGCGCACGTGGCGTACTTCCGGGAGCTGGGCGTGTCCGGCGTGAGCCGGGACCGCGTGTGGCGGCTGCGCCCGACCGACCCCGAGCCCTCCCCGGCTACTGCTCCCGAGCCCGTTGCGGCGGCGCAGCCCGAGCCCTGCGCGGCGGTCGCCGCGGGCGCTCCCGTGGAGCTCTCGATGTTCGATCAGGTGGCGGCGCTGTCCGCGGCCACGGCGGAAGAGCGGCTGCGGCTGATCCGGGAGGAGCTCGGGGACTGCACGCGCTGCAGGCTGCACGGCGGCCGCAAGACGCTCGTGTACGGCGTCGGAAATCCCGACGCGGCGTTGATGTTCGTCGGCGAGGCGCCCGGCCGCGATGAAGATCTCCAGGGCATCCCGTTCGTGGGGCGCGCGGGGCAGTTGCTGACCAGGATCATCGAGGCCATCGACCTGCGGCGCGACGACGTATACATCGCCAACGTCATCAAGTGCCGGCCACCCGACAACCGCAACCCGCAACCCGACGAGGTGCGTACCTGCGAGCCGTTCCTGTTCGCCCAGATTGATGCGATCCGCCCGCGCGTCATCGTGGCGATGGGATCGTTCGCGGCGCGGACGCTGCTGCGGACCGAGGACGCCATCTCCCGGCTGCGCGGACGCGTCTTCGAATTCCGCGGCGCCCGTCTGATCCCGACGTTCCACCCGGCGTTCCTGCTGCGGAGCCCCGACCGCAAGCGCGACGTCTGGGAGGACATGAAGAAGGTCCGTTCCATCCTGCAGGCGGGGTGATGTCCCGTCTCGTTTCCGTCGCCGTTCCGGTTCCGCTTCTGGGCGCCCTGACGTACCGCGTCCCCGACGATATGGCCATGCCGTCGCCGGGCGTGCGGGTCCGCGTGCCGCTCGGGAGCCGGGAGGTCACCGGCTGCGTGCTGCCCGCGGCGGCAGCGGACGGCAGCGGTGGAGCAGTCGATGTCCGGGAGTTGCTGGAGTGTCTCGACGTCGAGCCGTTTCTGCCGGCAGCGGTGCTGGAGCTGGCGGGCTGGGTCGCCGACTACTACGGATGCGGCGCGGGCGAGGCGGTGGCAGCCGCGATGCCGCCTTTCGCCTGGACGCGGCGTGCGGTGGCCGGCTCCGGGTTCCGCACCGTGCGCACCGTTCACCTCACCTCCGAGGGCGAGCGGATCGCCGGGAGCGGTCAGCGGGCGGCGTTGGGCCCGCGCCAGCGCGGCGCGCTGGCGCTGCTCGCGGCATCCCCGGCCGGGCTCACCGCCACGGTATTGGCCGAGCACGGCATCGCCGCCGACGCCGTGCGCCGGCTGGCCGGCAGGGGCCTGGTGCGCATCGAGCGCCGGCAGGTGGAGCGCGACCCGTTCGCCGCGCCCGACTGGGTGGACGCCGCCACCGCCGGGCCGATTGAGATGACAGGCGAGCAGCAGGCGGCGCTGCGCAGCCTGACCGCGTGGGCGGCGGACGGGCGGTTTCGGGTCGCGCTACTGCACGGGGTGACCGGGAGCGGGAAGACCGCCGTCTACCTGCAGCTAGCGGGACAGGTGCGCCGGCAGGGCAGGGGCGTGCTCGTGCTCGTGCCCGAGATCGCCCTGACGCCGGCCGTGGTGGGCGCGTTTCGCGCCGCGTGCGCCGGCCGCGTCGCCGTCCAGCACAGCGGGCTGTCCGACGGCGAGCGGCACGACCAGTGGCACCGCATCCGGCGCGGCGACGTCGACGTGGTGGTGGGCACACGGTCCGCCGTCTTCGCGCCGCTGGACCGGCTCGGCCTGATCATCGTCGACGAAGAGCACGATGCGTCGTTCAAGCAGGAGGAGAATCCGCGCTACCACGGCCGCGACGTCGCGGTGATGCGCGGCAAGCAGGCGCGAGCGCTGGTCGTGCTGGGCTCGGCGACGCCGTCCATGGAGAGCTATCACAACGCCGTGAAAGGGCGCTACGAACGGGTCGTGCTCAGCCAGCGCGTCTTCGAGCGGCCGCTGCCGGCCGTCTCCGTCGTCGACATGCGGGAAGAGGTCGCCGAGCACGGACCCGAGGTGGTGCTGAGCGCGGCGCTGCAAGCGGCGCTGGCGGCCCGCCTGGAACGCCGCGAGCAGGCGCTCGTGCTGCTGAATCGCCGCGGCTACGCGGCCGCCGTGCTCTGCCGCCAGTGCGGCCGGACGGTGGACTGCCCGAACTGCAGCGTGTCGTTGACGCTGCACCGCCAGGCCGGCCGCGTCCGCTGCCACTACTGCGGCTACGGGGCGCGCCGCCCGGCCACCTGTCCGCACTGCGCCGGGCCCTTCCTCGAGCGCGTCGGCGTCGGCACCGAGCGCATCGAGAGCGAGGTGGCCGGTCTTTTTCCGGCCGCCGCGGTGGCGCGGCTCGATCGCGATACGGCGCGCCGCCGCGGCGCGGTGCAGCGCGTCCTGCAACGCTTCGCCCGCCGCGAGATCGACGTCCTGGTCGGCACCCAGATGGTCGCCAAGGGGCACGACTTTCCGGCGGTCACGCTCGTGGGCGTCATATCGGCGGACGTGGGGTTGGGACTGGCCGACTTTCGCGCCGCCGAGCGGACGTTCCAGTTGCTGACGCAGGTTGCGGGCCGCGCCGGCCGCGGGGACGTGCCCGGCGAGGCCATCGTGCAGACGTTCCATCCCGCGCACTACAGCATCGAGCACGCCTGCCGGCAGGCGTACGAGCCGTTCTTCAAGGCGGAGCTGCGCTTTCGCCGCAGCATGCGCTATCCGCCGCTCGTGGCGATGGTCAACGTCGTCGTGCGCGCCGGCACTTTCGCGCGGGCGATGGAGGAGGCGGCCGGGTTGGCCGCCGACATGCGCGGCGCGGGGCACGGGTACGAGGTGCTCGGTCCGGCGCCCGCACCGCTTACCCGCCTCAAGGGCGAGCACCGGGCGCAGATCTTCCTGAAGGGCACCCGCCGCCGCGCGCTGCGCGCCGCCGTCCAGGCGGCGCTGGATCGCCGCCCGGCGTTGCGCCGGCGGACAACCGTCGACGTGGATCCGATTTCCGTGCGCTGACCGCTGCGCCCGGCGCCGCGAGCGACAGCAAGATTGCGAGCGGGATCGCCCTTCCCATGAGGTCTCTCCGGTTGCGGGCTACTCGTTCGGCGACCACCAGTACGGCGGCGAGCCGATCATGATGTGCGCCTGGTGCGTCCCCGGAAACATCAGCCAGGCCTGGTCGTCGCTGGGCTCGGTCGGCAGCCCGGTGGACTCGGCCGTGGCGTCCGGGGTGCGTATCACGATGAGCAGTTCGACGTGATCCTTGTCCGGCCCTGAAAGCGCGAAGAACATGGCCCCCGACGGGATGGGTGTCAACTTCCCGGACTCCACGCCCGCACTTACAGCCGCGAGAATCTCATCTTCCGGAAGCCCCTGCTGCCGCAGCCGGCCGTACTCCGCCATGGCGGTGCTGCGGCCCATCCGCTCGTCGGAGCAGCTCACGTAGAACCCGACAGGTTCTGTGCCATCCGGGCGGCAGACGAAGGGATTCGTACCCTGCCGCAGCACCCGGCGCTGCCCGTCCGCTTCCACGACGACGGTGGCGCCGCCACGCAGTTGTTCCGGCAGCGGCAGCGTGGCTTCCGCAATCAGGTCGGCATCCGACTGCGCCGCCGCCAGAGCGGGTGCGAGTAACAGGGCCGCAACGAGGAGGGTGCGCGTCATGACCGTCGTCTCCTTTCGTCTGCCACACCGCGGTGGCGCGCTCGTGCGCACGACGCGCCCGTCACGGCTGCGCGACGAGGTCGAGCGGGCTGAACGGGGCGGGGGTGAAGCAGACCACGAATATGGCGGCGGCAACCGCGGCCAGCAGCAGCCGCGGCGTGTCCAGCGGGACGTGCTCGTCGGGAGTGCGCGGATGGCGCGGACCCAGAAACACGAGCATTGCAATCATCAGCACGGCCCAGATGATCCAGCTCGCCGACAGGAACACGAGTGCGACGACGGTGACGGTGGCGCCCAGGCTGACAACTGTCGAGCGGCTGCCCAGCACCGCGTAGGCGATATGTCCGCCGTCGAGCTGCCCGATGGGGAACAGGTTGAGCGCCGTCAGCAACAGTCCCAGCCAGGCCGCGAGCCCCACCGGGTGCAGGTTGAGGGTATAGCCTTCCGGGGCGGCGCCCCAGGTCAGCCCCGCCGCCCACTGGAACAGCAGCGGCTCGCCCAGCGACATGCCGACGAAATCCTCGGGCAGCGGCACCACGCGCGACAGGTACAGGCCGAGGAACAGCGCCGGCACGGCGACGACGAAGCCCGCGATGGGGCCGGCTACGCCGACGTCGAACAGCACCGGCTTGCTCCGGATCGGTTGCCGGATGCGGATGACGGCCCCCACGGTTCCGGTCAGCGCCAGCGGCGCCGGCAGGAAATACGGCAGTGACGCATCGACGCGGTAGTAGCGGCAGGCGAAGTAGTGGCCGAACTCGTGGGCGGCCAGGATGGCTAGCAGCGTGAGACTGAACCAGGCGCCCTGAATGAACGAGAACTCGGGGAATTCCTGGGTGAAGTCCGCGGCGAAGCCGGCGTAGTGGCAACTCCCGGCGACGGTCGTCGTCAGCAGTGTCGCCAGGAAGAGCAGCAGGTGGACCAGCGGACGGGAGCGCGCCCGCGCGACCGCCGGAGGCGGCTCCGGCCTTTCGCGCGCGGGGCGGTTGTCCCCGTAGGATGGTGGATACGGCTCAACCGGTGCTGGAGGCAGTGGTCGGCCGGGCGTGTCGAGCGGCAAGTGTCGTGTCCCCGGAGGTCAGCCCCCGATGGTCTGCAGATCCTTGCCCGGCTTGAACCGAATGGTGCGGCCCGGAGGGATGCGGACTTCCTTGCCGGTGCGCGGGTTGCGGCCTATGCCGCGCTTGCGGGGCTTGACCTGGAAGACGCCGAAGCCGCGCAGCTCGATCCGATCGCCCCGGCACATCGACATGCGCATCGCATCGAAGACCGCATCCACCGCCACTTCCGCCTTGACCTTGGTGATGGCGGCGGCGGTCGATACCTCGTTGATGATGTCGACCTTGATCATCGCGCCCCTGACCTCGACTTAAGCATCATAGATACTATAATTTACGGCTGTCAAGCACTCTTGCTCCGTTCCGCCATGTCTGCTTCCAGCGCACCACGGCGCGGCCGGTCGGTCGTGCTGATCGGCCGTCCGAACGTCGGCAAGTCCACCCTGTTCAACCGGGTGTGCGGGTCGCGCCGGGCCATCGTCGCGCCGGTGGCCGGCACGACGCGCGACGTGATCCGCGCCGGGGCCGAATGGCTGGGGACTCCGTTCGAGCTGGTCGATACCGGGGGCCTGTTCGGTGCGAGCACCGATCCGCTGCATGCGGCAGTGGCGGCGCAGGGCGAGCGGGCGCTCGAAGGCGCACACGTAGTCGTGGTGCTCGTCGACGGCCGGGACGGTGTGGTCCCGGCCGACTGGCAGGTCGCGGACCGCGCGCGGCGAGTCGGCGCGCCGCTCATCCTGGCCGTTAACAAGGTCGACGACCGCCGGGCCGCCGCCCGTGTCGAGGAGTTTCATGCGCTGGGCATCGCGCCGTTGCTGCCGATTGCGGCCGAGCACGGGCTGGGGATCGGCGAGTTGCTCGACGCCGTGACCGCGCGGCTGCCCGGCGTCGCCGCCGGCGGCGCCCTGCCGCCAGGTTCCGCGGGTCCGGATGAGATTGGCGTGGCCGTCATCGGCCGCCCGAACGTCGGCAAGTCGTCGCTTGTCAACCTGCTGGCGCGCACCGAGCGAATGCTGGTCAGCGACGTGGCCGGCACCACGCGCGACGCGGTCGATACGCTGGTCCGCTGGCACGGCCGGCAGTTGCGTCTGGTCGACACCGCCGGCATCCGGCGGCCGGGCAAGGTGGCGCGCGCGGGCCAGGTCGAGTCGGTGAGCGTCACGGTCGCGAGGCGCGCGATAGCGCGCGCCGACGTGGCCGTACTGGTCGTGGATGCGTCGGCGCCGGTCGCGCGGCAGGACGCCGTGATCGCCGGCGCCGCAGAACGGGCCGGGTGCGGCATCGTCATCGCCGCGAACAAGTGGGACCTGGTGGAGCGGACCGGCGCTTTCGCCAAGCGGTTCGACGAAGAGCTGCGCGACGCGCTGAAGTTCGCCGACTTCGCACCTGTCGTGCACGTATCGGCGCTGACCGGCGCGCGGGCCTCCAGGCTCGTCGAGACGGTGCAGCAGGTTGCACGTGCGCACTCCGCGCACGTCGCCACTGCCGACGTCAACCAGGTGCTGGAACGCGCCGTGCGCCGCAATCCGCCGCGCGTTGCCGGCAAGCGTGAGGTGAAGATCTACTACGGGGCGCAGGTGGCCACCCGGCCGCCGCAGTTCGTGGTCTTCACGAACACCGCCAGCCGGCTGCATTTTTCCTACGAACGCTTCCTCAAGAACCGCCTGCGCGAATCGTTCGACTTCGTCGGAACGCCCATCCGCCTCAGGGCGCGCGCTCGCCGCGCGCCTGCCCGTGCGCGATGAACGGGCTGTTATACTGCTTGCATTCCGGGACCATGGCCGCTACGGTAGCGATTCCGAACCGCCGGTTCTTCCGGAGCGCCGACGTGTGCGCGATCGCGGGCGTGCAGCCGTACGTGCTGAACTCGTGGGCGGCGGAGTTCCGCGCGCTCGACGGCGCCAGGACGAAGAGCGGTGCGCGGGTCTACGAGCGCTCCCAGGTCGAGCTGGTTCTACGGATCAAGGAGCTGGTATTCGGCGAGGCGCTGACCCTGGGCGCCGCGCGCAGGAGGCTCGAGAGCGAGCAACCGCCGGCCGACCCGGAAGCACAGGTCGCGGAGGCCGTGCCGGAGGATCTGTTCGCGGACGGCATTCGCTGGCGGGTGGCCGCTGTCGAGCAGGAGCTGCGGGATCTCCTGGAAATGCTGGATTCGGAGCCCGGAGAGTCGGCGGCGGCGCAGGCGCCCGCGGCCGGCGGCAAGCAGGATTCGGTCGCCTAGCAGCTCGTGGCGAAAGCCCTGCTGCTTGAGCTTCTTGCGTCGGGATGTGGCGCAGTCTGGTAGCGCACCTGACTGGGGGTCAGGGGGTCGCTGGTTCAAATCCAGTCATCCCGACCATATCTTCCACCCGCTCCTTCCGCCGGTGTTGAGCGTGCGCCGATGAGCGCCCCCGGAAAGCGGCTGCTGGCGGTCGTCGGCCCCACGGCGTCCGGCAAGAGCGCGCTCGGAATAGCGATTGCCCGGCGGCTCCACGGAGAAATCATCAGTTGCGACTCGACCGCCGTGTACCGCGGCTTCGACATCGGCACCGACAAGGTGCCGGCCGCGCTACGCGGCGGCGTGCCGCATCATCTCGTGGATGTCGTCGATCCGACCGAGCCTTATTCTGCGGCCCGTTACATGCGTGAGGCGGCCGCGGCGGTGCGGCGCATCACGGCCAAGGACCGGCTGCCGGTCGTCGTCGGCGGCTCGGGCCTGTACTATCGCGTGCTGACGCGCGGGCTCTTCGAAGGGCCGGGCCGCAACCCGGCGCTCCGCCGCGTGCTGGGGCGGCTCGCGAACCGCCGCGGCGTCGACCGGCTGCACCGCATGCTGGTCCGCGTGGACCCGGAGTCGGCGGACCGCATCCATCCGCACGACGAGAAGCGCCTCGTCCGGGCACTCGAAGTGTACGTGCTCACCCGCCGCCCGCTGACCGAGCATTTCCGCGAGACCAGGCCGCCGCTCGCCGAGTACGACGTGCTGGCGTTCGCGCTGCGGCCGGACCCGGCGGTGACCGCGGAGAGGATTGCGCGGCGCGTCGCGCTACAGTTCGAAACGGGGCTGCTCGACGAAGTGCGCGGGCTGCTGGCGGCCGGCGTCCCTGCCGACGCACACCCGTTCACCGGCCTGGTCTACCGGCAGGTCATGGAGCACCTGGCCGGCGTGCGGGACGAGGCGGCGACACGCGCGCTCATCGTCGAGGAGAACCGCCGCTACGCGCGGCGCCAGTTGATCTGGTTCCGCAAAGAACCTAACCTACATTGGATTGACGGAACCGGCGAAACGCCCGCCGCGGTCGATGCAGTCCTGAGCCGCGTGGCGGCGTGACATCCACGTTGAGTCTCTCAGCCACCGATTCCATCCGCTCCGATCTGGAAGCGCGCGAGCGGGACGCACTGTCGGTCTGGGCCGCGAAGAGCGCGGACAGCAGAGGCCGCCTGCGGCCCGAGGCGGACGACCCCATCCGGCCCGCGTTTCAGCGTGACCGCGACCGTATCGTGCACGCGAAGGCGTTCCGCCGCCTGAAGCACAAGACCCAGGTGTTCCTGGCGCCCACGGGCGATCACTACCGCACGCGGTTGACCCACACTCTCGAGGTGGCGCAGATTGCGCGAACCATCGCCAAGGTCCTGCGGCTCAACGAGGAGCTGACCGAGGCGATTGCGCTGGCCCACGATCTGGGGCACACGCCGTTCGGCCATGCCGGAGAGCGGGTGTTCAGGGAGCTGGTTCCCGGGGGGTTCAACCACTACGAGCAGAGCCTGCGCATAGTCGACGTGCTCGAGCGCGACGGGCTGGGTCTCAATCTCACCTGGGAGGTCCGGGACGGCATCGCCAAGCACTCCAAGGGCAAGGGCGGCGCGCCGGTGGGGGCCGAGCCCGGAAAGCGGGCCGCGACGCTGGAAGGCCAGGTCGCCCGCGTGGCCGACATCATCGCCTACGTGAACCACGATATCGACGACGCGATTCGCGCCGGCATCCTGGCGCCCGGGGAGTTGCCGCCGGAGCCGATCGAGACGCTCGGGCGCACGTCTTCCGAACGGATAGGCCGCCTGGTTGCCGACGTGGTCGAGCGGACTGCCGCCGGCAGCGAGGATGAGGCGCCGGAGATACGCATGAGCGCTCCGGTTCTCGAGGCCCTGCTCGCACTGCGGACGTTCCTCTACCAGGCGGTATACGAGAACGACGCCGCCACCATGGAGTTCCGGAAGGCCAGGGGCCTGCTCCGGGGGTTGTGGGAGAAGGTGCGGCAGGAGCCGCAGCGCTACGTCGACCGCCGGACGCTCGAAAGGGACGGCGTGGACGTCGCGGTGCTCGACTTCCTGGCCGGCATGACCGATCGCTACGCGATCCGCCTGTTCGAGGAGCTGTTCATCCCGCGCGCCTGGGGCCGGGTCGGCTCGTAGGTCGCGTGATATACTCCGCAGATCGCCTGTAGCGGCGCGCGGTGAAGGGGAGGCGAACGGTAACGCAGCCGTCCCCAGGCCGCGCAAGGCGCGGCCCGCCGGCCACGGAGTGGGGCGAAGGGGTCCCCGCGAGTGGCCGGCGGGGGTTTGGGGCGCAGCCCCAAGGTTGATGATGCCGCGCAGCCCCATCTAAACGATGCCATTGGTATTGGATCTGCGCGAGATGCGCGGGCCTGAGGATCGAGTCGACCAGACGCATCCGGCGGCGACCTTTGCCGCCGGCCGCAGCGACGACTATGCCGTCGCGGATAACGTCACGCTCGCCCTGCGGGTCCGCAAGGATGGCGAAAAGTGCCGGATCTCGGGGCATGTCCATACCACGCTGGCGCTGTCGTGCAGCCGGTGCCTGGAGCGGTTCGAGACGCCCGAGACACTCATGATCGATCTGCTGTACCTGCCCGACAGCGAGAATCGCGGCGCCGCCGACAGCGAGATCGCGGAAGAGGATCTCTCGATTGCCTTCTATCGCGACTTCCGGATCGACCTGCTGCAACTGGTGCACGAACAGTGCCGGTTGGCGCTGCCCATGAAGCCGCTGTGCCGGGATGCCTGCCGCGGGCTCTGCCCGGTGTGCGGCACGAACCTGAACGAACACGCCTGCAACTGCGAGACGGCGTGGCGCGACCCGCGTCTCGCCGCGCTCGAAGCGCTGGTCGGCGGGCGGCGTCACTAGCGCATCCCGGAGGACTCGACGACATGGCGAACCCGAAACGACGTCATTCAAAGGCCCGTACGGCCAAGCGCCGCGCGCATGACGCGCTCGCCCCGGCCTGCACCGGCGAGTGCCCGCGGTGTCACGAGCCGAAGCTGCCGCACCACGTCTGCCCGCATTGCGGCTTCTACCGGGGACGTCAGGTCAAGGCGGTCGAGGACGCCTAGCGCCGGGGCGCGCCCGGTGCACAGCCAGCATGCACATCGCCATCGACACGGCGGGCGGGGATTTTGCGCCCCGCAACATCATCGACGGCGCGTTGGTGGCCGCCCGGCGGTTCGATTTCGGTCTGACGCTGGTCGGCAGCCGGCCCGCGATGGAAGCTGAGCTGGCGCGCCACGGCGACGCGTCGCGGTTGGACATTCGCCTTGTCGAAGCCGAGGATGTCGTCGGCATGGACGAGGCGCCGGCCGAGGTCTTGCGGCGCAAGCCGAGGTCCTCGGTGCGGCAGGCGGCCGAGGTCGTGGCGCGCGGCGAGGCGGAGGCCTTCTTCAGCGCGGGCAATACCGGCGCGACGCTGCTCGCGGCGCATGCCGCTTTCGGTCTGTTGCCCGGCGTTCACCGGCCGGCGCTCGCCACTGCCTTCCCGACGCTCCGTGGCACCGCGGTTCTGCTCGATGCCGGCGCCAACGTGGCCTGCCGGCCACAGCACCTGGTGCAGTTCGCCGCCATGGGGCGCGTGTACGCGCGGCTGCTGCTCGACAAGTCCGAGCCGTCGGTCGGGCTGCTGTCAATCGGCGAGGAAGCGACGAAGGGCAACGAGCTGACCCGCGACGCCCACCGCCGCCTGCAGGCTTCCGACCTGGGATTCATCGGCAACGTCGAGGCGCGCGACCTGTTCACGGGTCTGGCCGACGTCATCGTCTGCGACGGCTTCACCGGCAACGTTGCGCTCAAGGTCAGCGAGGGGCTCGTCGAGATGGTCGAGGCGTTGCTGCGCGAGGAGCTCAAGCGGACGTTCACGACGCGGTTCGGGTACCTGCTGTCGAGCCGGGCGTTTCGGCGGTTTCAGCGCCGGGTGGACTACTCCGAGGTGGGCGGTGCGCCGCTGCTGGGCGTTGCGGGACTGTGCATCGTGGGGCACGGGCATTCCTCGGCCAAGGCGGTGCGCAACGCCGTCGTGCTCGCGTACCGCTACGCGAGCCAGCGCTTCGTGGAGCGGGTGGCCCGCGAGATCGCCTCCGTTTCGAGTGGGCTGCGCGTCGTGGAGCGAAAGGGCGCCGGATCGTGATCGCGTTCGTGTTTCCGGGCCAGGGGTCGCAGCAGGTAGGGATGGGCAAGGCGCTCGCGGCGCAGTATCCCGTCTGCCGCGCAACGTTCGAGGAGGCGGACGACGCGCTCGGCGAGCCGTTGAGCCGCCTCTGCTTCGAGGGCCCGGCCGACGCGCTGACGCTGACCGCGAACACGCAGCCGGCGGTGTTGGCGGTCAGCGTTGCCGTGTGCCGGTTGCTTGCATCACGCGGTGCACGGCCGGCAATGCTCGCAGGCCACAGCCTCGGCGAGTATTCGGCGCATGTCGCGGCCGGCACGCTCTCGTTCGCCGATGCGCTGCGCACCGTGCGCCGCCGGGGCCGCTACATGCAGGAGGCGGTGCCGGTCGGCGACGGCGCCATGGCCGCGGTCCTGGGTCTGGACGCGGAAGCGGTGGCGCGGGCCTGCGCGGATGCGGCCGAAGGGGAGGTCGTCAGCGCCGCGAACCTCAACGCGCCCGGCCAGGTGGTAATCGCCGGCGCGCGCGCGGCGGTGACGCGGGCCGGTGCGCGCGCCAGGGAGCTGGGCGCCCGGCGGGTGCTGCCGCTGCCGGTAAGCGCGCCGTTCCACTGTGCGCTGATGCAGCCCGCACAGAAGAGGCTCGAACCGGAGCTGCGCTCGCTGGTGGTATCCGACCCGGACGTTCCTGTCGTCGCCAACGTGGACGCGGAACCGAAGCGCGACGCGGCGTCGGCGATAGACGCGCTGGTCGCACAGGTGAGCGCGCCTGTACGCTGGGAGGCGGTGGTCCGGCGCCTGGCGGCGTCCGGAGTGCAACTGTATGTCGAGGTCGGTCCGGGCGCCGTGCTGAGCGGCCTGATCCGCAAGATCGATCGGCGCTTCGACGCCGTGAGCGTCGGCGATCCCGAAGGCGTCGCCGCATTCGAGGCGAGACTCCTGGAGCAGCCGGCGGGATAGCCCATGACCGATTTACGCGATCGGGTGGCGTTCGTCACCGGGGCCTCGCGGGGCATCGGGCGCGCGGTTGCGGTGCGCTTGGCCGCGTCCGGCGCGGCCGTGGCCGCCTGCGCCCGCGGGGATCACGCCGGGGGCGTTGCGGCCGAAATCGCGGCGGCCGGAGGACGCGCCGAGGCATTGAGCGCGGACGTGACCAGCGCCGGCGAGCTGCAGGCGGCGGTGCGTGCAGCACTCGACAGGTTCGGACGGATCGACATCCTGGTGAACAACGCCGGCATCGCCCGCGATCAACTGTTGATGCGCATGAAGCCCGAGGAGTGGGACGCGGTCATCGCCACCAACCTGACCGCGGCGTACTCCTGCACGCAGGCCGTGCTGCGGCCGATGCTGCGGCAGCGGTGGGGCCGGGTAGTCAACGTGGGCTCGGTCGTGGGGCAGTCGGGCAATGCCGGACAGGCGAACTACGCCGCGTCGAAAGCGGGCCTGATCGGTTTCAGCAAGGCGCTGGCGCAGGAGGTCGCGGCGCGCGGCATCACGGTGAACGTGGTGGCGCCGGGATTCATCGAAACCGACATGACGGCGGCCATCGGCGACGCGGCCCGCGAAGCGCTGACCGCGCGGATCCCGGCGGGGCGCCTCGGCCAACCGGAGGATGTCGCCGCCGCCGTCTGCTATCTTGCATCAGAGGAAGCGTCGTATATTACTGGCCAGGTAATCGGCGTTAACGGTGGGATGTACATGTAGGAGGCATTGAATGGCCGTAGCGGACAAAGTCAAGGGCATCATCGTGGAGCAGTTGGGCGTGGACGAGGAAGAGGTCACTCCAGACGCGTCTTTCGTGGACGACCTGGGCGCCGATTCCCTTGACGAGGTCGAGTTGCTCATGGTGTTCGAGGAGGAGTTCGGACTCGAGATTCCCGACGAGGACGCCGAGAAGATAACGCGGGTCAAGGATGCGGTCGAGTACATCGAGTCGCATGCCAAGGGGAAGCAGTAGCCGCTCCGGATTGCCGGACGGATAGACATAGACGATGTCGCGCCGACGGGTAGTCGTCACGGGTGTGGGGCTGGTGTCGCCGCTGGGGATCGGCACCGGGCCGACCTGGGACGCCCTGTGCGCCGGGCGGAGCGGAATCGGGCCCATAACGCACTTCGATCCCGACGGATTCGCCTCCCGCATTGCGGGCGAGGTCCGCGGCTTCGATCCGCTCGAGTTCATCAGCCGGAAGGACGTCCGGAAGATGGACGTGTTCATCCAGTACGCGATGGCGGCGTCGACCTTCGCGTTGCAGGATGCCGGCATGGATCTGGAGCGGCCGCTGGGGCCGCGGGCCGGCGTGTTCATCGCCTCGGGCATTGGCGGCTTCACCACCATCGAGCGCGAGCACCGCGCGTTGCTCAAGGGTGGTCCGCGCAAGATATCGCCCTTCTTCATCCCCTCGGCCATCATCAATCTGGCGGCCGGGCAGGTGTCCATCCGCTTCGGGGCCCGCGGGCCGAACTCCGCCACCTGCACCGCCTGCTCGGCCTCGGCGCACGCCATCGGGGACGCCGGCGAGATGGTGCGCCGCGGCACCGCCGACGTGATGATTGCGGGCGGGTCGGAGGCTTCCATCACGCCGATGGGCGTCGGCGGCTTCGCGGCCATGCGCGCCCTGTCCACGCGCAACGACGAGCCGCAGCGGGCCAGCCGGCCGTTCGACAAGGACCGCGACGGGTTCGTTGTCGGCGAGGGTTCCGGTGTGCTCGTGCTGGAAGAGCTGGAGCATGCCCGCGCGCGCGGAGCGCCCGCTTACGCCGAGCTGGTCGGCTACGGCATGTCCGCCGACGCCCACCACATGACGGCGCCGGCAGAGGACGGGGACGGCGCGTTGCGGGTCATGCAGGCCGCGCTCGACGAGGCGGGCGTGGAGCCGTCGATGGTGGACTACATCAACGCGCACGGGACGTCGACCACCTACAACGACAAGATCGAGACGCTGGCTATCAAGAAGTGCTTCGGCGAGCACGCGCGTTCCCTAGCCATCTCGTCGACCAAGTCGATGACCGGACATCTGCTCGGTGCGTCGGGCGGCCTGGAGGCGGGCATCACCGCGCTCGCGGTCCGCAAGCAGATGCTGCCGCCCACGATCAACCTGGAAAACCCCGATCCCGACTGCGATCTGGACTACGTTCCGAACTGCAAGCGCGCCGCCGACGTCACCTACGCCCTGTCCAACTCGTTCGGCTTCGGCGGCACCAACGCCAGTCTGCTCTTCAGGCGCTACGACGCGGCGGACGCCGGGGCCGCCCGATGAAGATCGCGGTCTGCGTCAAGCAGGTCGTGGCGCGGGACTGGCCGCTGCGCGTCGACCAGGACGGCGGTTGGGTCCGCGACGCCGACGCCAGCTTCGAGATGAACGAGCCGGACGCGTACGCCCTCGAGGAGGGGCTGCGGCTCAAGGAGCGGCACGGCGGCGAGGTGATCGTCTGTTCCGCCGGCCCGGCGCGCGTGGCGCAGGTGCTGCGCGAGGGGCTGGCGCGCGGCGCCGATCGCGCCATCCACGTCGAGTCCGACGATCTGCGGGCGGCGGAGCCGTCGGCCGTGGGACAGGCGCTGGGAGATGCCTTGCGGCCCGAGTCCTGCGACCTGGTGCTGACCGGGCTGCAGTCCGACGACCAGGGGTTCGGCCAGACTGGAGTCGTGCTGGCGAGCGCGCTGGGCGTGCCGCACGCCACCATCATCATGGAGATAGTTGTCGGCGACGGCCAGGTGCGCGTCAAGCGGGAGCTCGAGGGCGGGCAGTTCCAGTGGGTGACGCTGCCGCTGCCCGCGTTGCTGACCATCCAGAGCGGCATCAACCAACTGCGCTACGCGACGCTCAAGGGCATCATGGCGGCGCGGCGCAAGCCGGTGCGCAAGGTTGCGCCGGACGCACCGGCCGCCGCGGGCCAGCGCATCCTGCGGCTGTACGTACCCGAGAAGGACAAGCAGACGAAACTGTTCGAGGGCGCGCCGGACGCCGCCGCCGGTGAGCTGGTGCGCGCGCTGCGCGAAGAGGCCCGCGTGCTGGGCTGACACGGTAGTAATGCGAGTGAGCATGCTTGAGAGTGTGCAGGTGTACCACGACGTATTCAGAAAGGGGGACGGCAAGCCTGACAGCGGCCGTCCCCAGGCCGCGCACGGCGCGGCCCGGCGGCAGCGGCGTGGGGCAACGGGGTCCCCGCTAGCAGCCGCCGGGGGTTTGGGGCGCAGCCCCAAGTAATGATGACGGTATTGGTGATGGCGGAACAGCGCGGCGGTGCGCTGAACCCGGTGAGCCGGGAGGTGATTGCCGCGGCCCGGCACGCGGGCGTGCCGGTGAAGGTGGCCGTCGCCGGCAGCGGCATGGAGGCGGTTGCGGCCAAGCTGGCGCGGGCGGACGTCGCGGAGGTGCTGGTGCTGGACGATCCGGCGCTGGAGCCTTATACGCCCGACGGTTTCGTCCAGGCCTGGCGCCAGGTGATCGAGGCCGAGGCTCCGGGCGCCGTATTCCTGCCGCATACGTATCAGACGCGGGATTTCGCGCCCGCGCTGGCGGCCGGGCTCGGCCGCACGCTGATCACCGACTGCGTCGCGGTCAGGCCCCGGGAAACCGGTCTGGCGTTCGTCAGGCCGATGTTCCAGGGGAAGTTCCTGGCGGACGTGGCGCCCGAGGGGCCGGGTCCCTGCCTGGCGAGCTTCCAGGTGGGCGCGTACCGGGGCGACGCGGCCGGCACGCGCGAGGAGCCGGCGCCCGTGCGCCGCGCGGCGCTGACCATCGACGCCGGGCGGATCCGCCAGCGTCCGGAGGAGCCGTTTCAGGAATCGAAGCAGGCGGTCGATCTCGGACAGGCCGAGCGGATCGTGGCGGTCGGCCGCGGCATCAAGTCGCAGGAGCACCTGCCGCTCGCGCAGGAGCTGGCGCGCGCGCTGGATGCGGAGCTGGCCGCATCCCGGCCGATATGCGATGCAGGCTGGCTGCCGATGGACCGGCAGATCGGCAGCTCCGGCCAGACCGTGGCGCCGGCGCTGTACCTGGCGCTGGGTATCTCCGGCGCCATCCAGCACCTGGTCGGGATGAAAGGCGCCCGCACCATCGTCGCCATCAACAAGGATGCCGACGCCCCGATCTTCGAGGTGGCCGACTACGGCATCGTCGGAGACCTGTTCGACGTGGTGCCGGCGCTGATCGCAGCCCTCGAAGCCGGTGAATGATTTTCAACGCGACACCCTCGACGTCGACGTCCTGATCGTCGGCGGCGGTCCCGCGGGTCTTGCGGCGGCGTACCGCCTGGCCACGCTCCAGCGCGAGCGCGGCGGGGAACCGCTGAGCGTTGCGGTCCTGGAGAAGGCGCGCGAGAGCGGCGCCCACATGCTGTCGGGCGCCGTGCTGGATCCGCAGGCCCTCGACGAGCTGGTCCCCGACTGGCGCGCGCGCGGCGCGCCGCTGGACACCGCCGTCCGGGAAGATCGGATCTACTTCCTGACGCGCAAACGGGCGCTCCGGTTCCCCGTCACGCCCCCGCCGTTGCGCAACCACGGCCACTACGTCATATCGCTCAACCGCTTCGTCAAGTGGCTCGCGGGTCTCGTGGAGGAAGCGGGTGTCGACGTCTTCGCCGGCTTCACCGGCGCGGAGGTGTTGTTTGACGGCGATCGGGTCGCCGGCGTGCGTACCGGCGACCAGGGGCTCGACCGCAGCGGCGCGCGCAAGCCCACGTTCGAGCCCGGCGTCGACATCCGGGCGGCGGTGACAATCTTCGCCGACGGGGTGCGCGGCAACCTGACCAAGACCCTGATCCGGCGCTTCGCCCTCGACGAGGGCCGCCTGCCGCAGCAGTATGCGGTCGGCATCAAGGAGCTGTGGGAGGTGCCGCCCGAGTGGCTGGCGCCAGGCGCGGTCATCCATACGCTGGGCTATCCGCTGGGGCTGGGAGAATTCGGGGGCGGCTTCATCTACGCGCTGCCGGAAGGGCGTCTTTCGGTCGGCTTCGTGGCCGGCCTCGACTACCGCGACCCGCTCTTCGATCCGCACGCCGCGTTTCAGCAGTTCAAGCGGCAGCCGCTGGTGGCGCGCCTGCTGGCGGACGGCCAGATGGTGCGTTACGGCGCCAAGGCGCTGCCGGAGGGCGGCTGGCATGCCGTCCCGCGCTGCCACATGCCCGGCGCGCTGATCGCCGGCGACGCGGCCGGTTTCCTGAACTCGATGCGGCTGAAGGGGATTCACCTCGCCATGCGCAGCGGCATGTGCGCCGCGGAGGCCGCGTTCGAGGCGGTGCGCGCGGGGGACGCGTCGGCGGCGCGCCTGGCGCGCTACGCGGAACTGGTCGAAGCGGGCAGCATCCGCTCCGAGCTGTATCCCGTGCGCAACGTGCACCAGAGCTTCGGCTATGGGCTGCCGGCGGGTCTTGCGTTCTCGGCCCTGGCGCTCGTCACCGGCGGCTGGTGGTTCCGGGATCCGCTGCCCGCGCGGCCCGGCCACGCGCGCATGCGGCGCGTTGACGCGACCCGGCCCGCGACCGCCCGGACGCTCGTGATCGATCGCAAGCTGACGTTCGACAAGGCGACCAACGTGCACCATTCGGGCACGAGCCACGACGAAGACCAGCCGTCCCACCTGCTGGTGCACGACACGGACATCTGCCGCACGCGGTGCCTTGCGGAGTACCGCAATCCCTGCACCCGCTTCTGTCCAGCCAACGTCTACGAGATCATCGACGCCACCGACGGCTCGGGCGGGAAGCAACTGCAGATCAACGCGTCCAACTGCGTGCACTGCAAGACGTGTGACATCATGGACCCGTACCAGATCATCGACTGGGTGCCGCCGGAAGGCGGCGGCGGACCCCGCTACGAAGGGATGTGAACCCGCATTTCTCACCAGCGTTCGTCGCGAGGGCGTCGAGGCGCCGGTGTGGTGGGTCGCACGGACCGAACGACGCTGCAGGCGTAGTCGTAACTACGTCGAAGCGGCGTGAGGGAGTACGGCCCGCCACGGCGAGCGGATCGGCGGCCGCAGCAGAAGGCTGGTGAGAAATGCGGGTTAAGTCTCTTTCGCGCGCGCAGCGCACCCGGGCGGCGGTCATCGCCGCGCTCGGGCACCCGCTCATCGCACTCCTGGGCAGGACCTGCCGCTGGCAGGTCGACGGCTACGAGCATTACGCTGCGCTGCGGGCGGCCGGGCGCGTGCCGATCTTCGCCTTCTGGCACGGCCGCATCCTTGCCGCGACGTATTTCTGGCGCGACCACGGCATCGTGGTAATGATCAGCGAGAACTTCGACGGCGAGTGGATCGCCCGCATCATCCGGCGCTTCGGCTACGGCACCGCGCGGGGTTCCACGTCGCGCGGCGGGCCGCGCGCGCTGGCGCAGTTGCGGCGCGAGGTCGGCCGCGGCCGGCCGGCCGGGTTCGCCGTGGACGGGCCGCGCGGGCCGTCGCGTTCGGTGCAGCCGGGGGCGGTCTGGCTGGCGGAGCGCACCGGCAGCCCGATTCTGCCGTTTCACATCGAAGCGGAGCGCTACTGGTCGGCGCGCAGTTGGGATCGCACCCAGGTGCCGCGGCCGTTCAGCCGGATCGCGGTGGCGATCGGAGAGCCGCTCGACGTGCGAGCGGGCCGGGACGCCGGGGAACTGGAAGCCGCCCGTGCCAGGCTGGAAACGTCCCTGCGCCGGCTGGCGGAGCAGGCGGCCTCCAGGGTGGCCGGAAGGTGACGGGCAGGATGGAGGCGCGGACCACGCCGGCGCAATCCGGCGGCGACGTGCTGCTGGTGTTCTCGGAGCGCTTCGGCGGCCACGCGACTCCCGCAGGACATCCGGAGCGGCCGGCGCGGGCAACGGTCATGGCCACCGTGGCTCGGCGCTGGGCCGACGGCGGCGGCGCCGTCGCCGCGCCGGACGCCGCTCCGGCAGGCGCCCTGCTGCGGGTCCACGATCAGCTCCACCTGGAAACCATCGCCGGAACGGCCGGCCGGAGCGTGCGGCTGGACGCCGATACGTTCACGGCGCCGGATTCGGAGGAAGTCGCCCGCCTGGCGGCTGGAGCGGCGATACGGGCCGTCGAGCATGCGCTGGCCGGAGCGACCGGCGTCGCCTTCGTCCGCCCGCCGGGCCACCACGCGGAGCGGGACAGGGCGATGGGTTTCTGTCTCTACAACAACGTGGCGGTGGCCGCCGCCCACGCCCTGAGCCGCGGCCTCGATCGAGTTGCCGTCGTCGACTACGACGTGCACCACGGCAACGGCACCCAGTGGATGTTCTACGACGATCCGCGCGTCCTGTACATATCCCTGCACCAGTATCCGTTCTATCCCGGCACGGGCGCGGCCGGCGACGTCGGCCGTGAGGGCGGCGCGGGTTTCACCGTGAACGTGCCGCTGGAGGCCGGCGCCGGCGACGCCGACTACGGCCTTGTCTTCGACACCGCGGTAGCCCCGATCCTGGAGGCGTACGGGCCGGATCTGCTGCTGGTATCGGCGGGCTACGATGCGCACGACCGCGACCCGCTCGGCGGCATGCGTGTTTCCACCGGCGGCTACGCGCGGATGGACGGGGTGTTGCGCGGCGTGGCGGAGCGGTGCTGCGGCGGGCGGCTGGCGGTGGTCACGGAGGGCGGCTACGACCTCGATGCGCTGGAGGCGTGCCTGGCCGGCACGCTCGACGTGCTGGCCGCGCCGCCGGCGCCGCCGCCGGCGTCCCCCGCAGGTTCCACGCGGCGCGCCGAGGCCGTGCTGGCGCAGGTACGGCGGGCGCAGGCGCCGTACTGGCCTGCACTATAATCCAGACACCCTCTCTTCACTCCTCCGGTGCGCGACTACGACCCCCAGTCCATCGAGAAGAAGTGGCAGCAGCGCTGGCGGGACAGCCGCGCCTTCGAGGTGGCCGAGGATCCCGGCCGGCCCAAGTTCTACTGCCTCGTCATGTTCGCCTACCCCTCGGGGCACGCGCACGTCGGGCACGTGCGCAACTACATGATTGGGGACGTGGTCGCGCGGACCCGGCGCATGCAGGGCTACAACGTGCTCCACCCGTTCGGCTGGGACGCGTTCGGGATGCCGGCCGAGAACGCCGCCATCAAGCACGGCATCCATCCGGAACGCTGGACGCTCGACAACATCGCCCACATGAAGGGCCAGTTGCAGCGGCTCGGGATCAGCTACGCCTGGGAACGTGAATTCGCGACGTGCGAGCGGGACTACTACAAGTGGAACCAGTGGATCTTCCTGCGCATGTTCGAGCGCGGCCTGGCCTACCGCCAGCGCTCCGCCGTGAACTGGTGCCCGTCGTGCGAAACCGTGCTGGCCAACGAGCAGGTGGTGGACGGCGCCTGCTGGCGCTGCGACACGCAGGTGGGCACCCGGGAGCTGAACCAGTGGTTCTTCAGGATCACGCGCTACGCCGACGCGCTGCTGGAGGGCGCGGAGCGGCTCGAGCAGTGGCCCGAGCAGGTGCTCACGATGCAGCGCAACTGGATCGGCCGCTCGCACGGTGCGCGCGTGCGGTTCGCGGTCATTCCCGGCCGCGAGGCGGACGCGGCCGAGGAGCCCGTCGAGGTATTCACGACGCGCATCGACACGATCTACGGCGCCACGGCGGTGCTGCTGGCCCCCGAGCATCCGCTGGCCGAGCGCCTGGCCGCGTCGAGCGCCGACCCGGCCGCGTTCCGCGCGCAGCTCGACCGTTTCCGGGCGCTCGACCGCACGGCCCGTACGACCGGCCAGATCGAGAAGGAAGGCTTCGACACCGGACGCCAGGCCCTGAATCCGTTTACGGGCAAGCCGGTGCCGATCTGGATCGCCAACTTCGTGCTGGCCGAGTACGGCACGGGGGCGATCATGGCCGTGCCCGCGCACGATCAGCGCGACTTCGAGTTCGCGCGCAGGTACGGCCTGCCGGTCACGGTGGTCGTGCAGCCGGACGGCGCGCCGCCGCTGCGCGGCGAGACGCTGGAGGCGGCCTCGGCGGAGCACGGCGTGCTGGTCGATTCCGGTCCGTTCAGCGGCCTGTCCAGCGCCGCGGCGATGCGCGCCATGACGCAGGCGGCGGAGGAGCGCGGCACGGGCCGCGGCGAGGTCCAGTTCCGCCTGAAGGACTGGGGCGTCTCGCGGCAGCGCTACTGGGGCACGCCGATCCCGATCGTCTACTGCGAGACGTGCGGAACGCAGCCGGTGCCCGACGAGGACCTGCCGGTCGAGTTGCCGCGGGTCGAGCAATTCAGCGGACGCGGCGATTCACCCCTCGCCGAGGTGCCCGAGTTCGTGGCGACGGCCTGCCCCGGATGCGGCGGGCCGGCGAAGCGCGAAACGGATACGATGGACACGTTCGTCGACTCGTCGTGGTACTTCTACCGCTACTGCGACCCGCGCAACGACGCGCAGCCTTTCGATCCAGCGACGGTTGCGTACTGGGGACCCATCGACTTCTACAGCGGGGGGATCGAGCATGCGATCCTGCACCTCATCTACTCCCGGTTCTTCTGCCGCGTCCTCAACGATCTGGGGATGGTCGAGCACGAGGAGCCGTTCAAGCGGCTGTTGACGCAGGGCATGGTGCTGCGCAACGGCGCGGTCATGTCCAAGTCCAGGGGGAACGTCGTCGACCCGGATGACATGCTCGCCACCTACGGCGCCGACGCGCTGCGGCTGTACGAGATGTTCGTCGCGCCGCCGGAACGGGAAATCGAGTGGACCGACGCCGGGCTGGAAGGCAGCTACCGTTTCCTCGGCCGCGTGTGGCGGCTGGTCAGCGCATTCTGCACGGCGGCCCCGGATTGTCCAGCCCTCGACGCCGTGGATCTTCAGAGCGCGGACCGCGCCCTGCGCCGCAGGACGCATGACACCATCCGGCGGGTCTCGAGCGACATCGACGTACGCGTACATCTCAACACGGCCGTTTCTGCGCTGATGGAGCTGGTCAACGAGCTGTACGCGTTCTGCGCCCGGGAGCGGATCGGCGTCGAACAGCCCGCTGCCGACGAGTCCGGGCGGCCGCCGCGTCCGGCGGCGCTGGCGGTCGTCAGGGAAGCGGTCGAGGCGCTCGTGCTGATGCTGTCGCCGTTTGCACCGCACCTGGCGGAGGAGCTGTGGGAGGTGCTGGGCCACGCCGGCGGCGTGGTGGCGGCGGGGTGGCCGGAGTGCGACGAGGAAGCCGCGCGGGCCGAGGAAATCGTGGTGCCCGTGCAGGTGAACGGACGCCTGCGCGCGCGCCTCACCGTGGCGGCCGACGCGCCGCCGGATATGCTTGAAGCACTGGCGTTGAAGGATCCGCACGTTGGCGCACATACCGCCGGCAAGCGGATTGCGAAGGTAATCGTCGTGCCCGGCAAGCTCGTGAACGTCGTTGCTCGTTCTCGGGAGGATCGATGACTCGAAAAAGTGCGCTGATCGGAGTCGTAATGTCGTGCGTTTCGTTTTCCGGCTGCGGGTACGCGCTGGTGGGCGGCGGATCGTTCCTGCCGGACTACATCGAGACTATCGCCATCCCGATGTTCGAGAACGGCACGCCGGTATTCGAGGTCGAGCAGCTCGTTACGCAGGAAGTGCGGCAGGAGTTCATCGGCCGCGGCAGCTACCGGGTGGTGGCGGAAGTCGAAGACGTCGACGCCGTGCTCGTCGGCTCCATCGACAATATCCAGATTGCGCCGGCCAGCTTCACGGACGACCAGCAGGCCTCGCGCTACGTCTTCACCCTGACGGCGGGCATCCAGTTCACGGACCTCACCACGGACGAGGTGCTGTGGGAGAACCCGCGCATGGTGTTCAGCGACGAGTACGAGGTGGCGTCCGGCGGCGGAGACGTCGCAAGCGTTTCCTCGTTCTTCGGCCAGCGCTCGAACGCCGTCGAGCGCATCGCGCAGGACTTCGCGGAGACGGTGGTCAGCTCAATCCTCGAGGCGTTCTAGGCGGTCGACATGGGCAGCGCCGCGCCGGAGGCGGTCCGGGCGCAGATTGCGTCGGGGCAGCTCGATCCCGTCTACCTGATCCTGGGCGAGGACGAGCAGTGGAAGCTGGCGCTGGCGGCCGAGTTCGAGCAGGCGGTCGACGAGGGGCTGCGGGCGTTCAACGTCGCGCGGTTCCACGGCGGCGAGGCGGCGCTCGGCGAGGTGCTCGACGCCGCCCGCACCCTGCCGCTGATGGCGCCGCGCCGCATCGTCATCGTGTCCCATGCCGAGCGGCTGCTGCAGCCGGCGCGCGACGGCAAGGCGGCGGAGCAGGATGCCGCGGAGCTGGAGGCATTCCTGGAGGATCCGCCGCAGCACGCCGCGCTCGTGCTGGCAAGCGCCCCGCTCGACGAGCGCCGCCGTCTCAACAAGCGGCTGTTGAGCCGCGCCACCGTACTGCGCGGCGCCGCCATCGAGACCGTCGCCGATGCGCAACGCTGGATCCGGACGAGGGTGCAGGCCGCCGGGAAGCGGATCGATCCGCAGGCCGTGCGGCTGCTCGGCGAGCGGATCGGCCCCGACGCCAACCGGCTGCGGGACGAAGTCGAGCGCCTGTTGCTGTTCGCCGGCGACAACCCGGACGTGTCGGTGCAGGACGTGCGGGACGTGGCCGGTCCGGCGGCGGCCTACGACAACTGGGCGGTAACGCGCGCGATCGAGCGCGGCGACGCGGCAACCGCGCTGCGGCAGCTTGCACTGGCGCTGGAGCAGGGCGCCGAGCCCTACATGGTGCTGGGCCAGCTTGCCTGGGTGGCGCGCAGCCGGCTCCCGCCGCCGCGCATTCCGCAGGCCATCGACGTGGTCTTCAGGACGGACAACGCCCTCAAGCGGTCGGCAGGCGACCGGCGCCAGCTGCTCGAACGGCTGGTGGTCGAGTTGTGCGCGGCGGCGGGAGCCGGCCGCGCGTCAGGTTCCGGAAGAGGCCGCCGCGAGACGCTTTGACAGGCGGGACTTGTAGCGGTCCGCGGCGTTGGGGTGGATGATGCGCTTGCCGGCCATCCGGTCGATGAGCGAGACGGTGCTGCGCATTTGCGCGCCGGCGGTCGCGGCGTCGCCGCTCTCGATGGCAGCGCGCGCGGCCTTCAGCGCATGCCGCAGGCGGCTGCGAAGCTCGCGGTTGTGAGCCCGTATCTTGACGTTCTGACGATGCGCCTTCAGCGCCGATTTATGATTCGCCAACCCTGCCTGTCCTTGTCTATCACGCTGTGCGGCCAATAATTATAGACGCTGCATGAGGCGCCGTCCATAGCGTGCGACGTCCGTTAGTGCCGCACCCGGCGCAGTCGGCTTCAGGGTAGCCGCTTCACCACCGGCTACGCTGGCGCCGATTGCGGCGATCGGGCGTGCTGCCCTGGCCCGGTACAGGTCCCGCCCGGCGCAACAGGTCGCGCAGCTCGAGCTCCTCGGGCGTGGGCGGGGGCGTGACGTCCTCGTACAGCTTGCGGGCCGTCGCCTTCGGGACGTGTTGAGCCTCGATCGCGCTGACGACGAGCTCGCGGCGGCCGTGGGGACCGGTGATCCCGATTCTGTCGCCTGCGCGGATCTCCTGATTCGGTTTCGCGCGCGCGCCGTTCACGCTGACCTTGCCGCCCACGCAGGCCTGCCGCGCGGCAGAGCGCGTCTTGCAGACGCAGGCCACGTCCAGCCAGACGTCCAGGCGGATGCGTTCAGGTTGAGCGCAGTCCGGCATTGGAGGTGCGCTCTTCCGCCAACTGGCGGCCCAGCAGTTCGCGGCAGGCGACGAAGAGCTCGCCGATGCGTTCCGGCTGGCGGCCGCCGGCCTGGGCGAAGTCGGGCCGGCCGCCGCCCTTGCCGCCGATGATCGGCGCCAGCTCCTTCACCAATTGGCCGGCGTGAACGCGGCCGGTCAGATCCCTGGTGACCGAGACGACCAGCGCCGCCTTGCCGTCATTGCTCGAGGCAAGAACGACAACGCCGCTCCCCGCGCGGTCGCGCAGGGAGTCGGCAAGCGTCCGCAGGGCCTGCGGCTCGAGCGCCTGCACCTGGCGGGTCACGAGCTTCACGCCGGCGACCTCGACCGCCTCGTCCGCCGGCGACGCCGCCGGGCCGGCCACTGCCGCCGCGACCTTCAGCCGCTCGATTTCGCGGGTCAGGCGCCTGGCTTCGGCCTGCAGCTTCCGGACGGCCGGCAGGGCCTGATCGGGCGCCGTACCGAGCTGGTGCAGGAGATCCGCGAGCGCTTCTCCGCGCTGCTGCTGCAGCGTGACCGCTCCCGCCCCCGTGACAGCTTCGATGCGCCGCACGCCCGCCGCCACACCGCCTTCGTGCGTGATGACGAACGGCCCGATGTCGCCGGTGGCGCGGCAATGCGTGCCGCCGCACAGCTCGACGGAAAAACCCGGCACGGTGACCACCCGCACGCGCTCGCCGTACTTCTCGCCGAACAGCGCCATCGCGCCGGCGGCAATCGCCTCCTCGGTGGACCGCTCCTCGGTCTGCACCGCCTGGTTGCCGAACACGTGGCTGTTGACGAGACGCTCGACCTCGCGGAGCTGGTCGGGGGTGACGGGCTCGTGGTGGGTGATGTCGAAGCGCAGCCGGTCCGGCGCCACCAGCGATCCGGCCTGCCGCACATGCGTGCCGACCACGGCCCGCAGCGCCGCGTGCAGCAGGTGCGTCGCCGTATGGTTGCGGCGAATGTCGTCGCGGCGCGCGGCGTCCACCGCGGCGGTTACCTCGTCGCCGAGTTGCAGTGCGCCCTCGCGGACCGCCGTGACGTGCATGCGCGGCCAGTCCGGCTTCAGGCGCACCATGTCCTCGACGGCGCCGTCGCCGTCGCCGGAGACCAGCCGGCCGGTGTCCGAAACCTGGCCGCCGGCCTCCAGGTAGAACGGCGTCTCGCCCAGGACGACATACCCCGACTGTCCCGCGGCCAGCACGTCGGTTCCGGTCAGCGCCCCGCCGCCCGCCTCTCGCCGGAAGAGATGGGTCACCCGGGTTTGCCTGCTCGTCGACTCGTAGCCGACGAACGGCTGCTCTCCGAATTGCGGCTCACCCTTTGCGGTGAGCAAGTACGGCCCGGCGCTCACCGCGATTTCCGCGTCCGGCCCGTCACCGAACGCGGCCCCGGCGCGGGCACGGGCGCGCTGCGCCTCCAGCGCCTGCTCGAATGCGTCCCGATCGACCCCGACTCCCCTCGATTGCGCCAGGTCCTCGATGAAGTCGAGCGGCACGCCGTAGGTGTCGTACAGCCGGAACGCGGCGTCGCCGGGGATCACCCGCGAGCCGGTTTCCGCGTCGGCGAGCACCGCCTCCAGGCGGGGCAGGCCGTCGCGCAGCACCCGGTCGAACTGCTCCTCCTCGCGGCGCACGACCGAGGTAATGACGTCGCGGTTGGCATCCAGCTCCGGATACGCGCCTTCCATCTCGCCGACCACCACGCCGGCCAGCTCGTGCAGGAACGGCTCGGTCAGGCCGAGCTTCTTGCCGTGCCGCATCGCCCGCCGCATGATCTTGCGCAGCACGTAGCCCCGCCATTCGTTGGAGGGGACCACGCCGTCGGCGATCAGGAACGTCATGGCGCGCAGGTGGTCGGCGATGACACGCAGCGAGACGTCGCTGGTGTCGTTCGACGGCCGGCCCGCCAGCGGTCCGTACTCCGTGCCCGCCCGGGCGGCGACGGCAGACAACAGGGGCGTGAAGAGGTCCGTGTCGTAGTTGGACAGCTTGTCCTGCAACACCGCGACGATGCGCTCCAAGCCCATGCCGGTATCGATGGAGGGGGCCGGCAGCGGCGCCAGCGACCCGTCGGCCTGCCGCTCGAACTCCATGAAGACGTTGTTCCAGATTTCGACGTAGCGGTCGCAGTCGCAATCGATGCCGCGGCACGTGGGCGCGGAGCACGGCAGGTGGTCGCCGCGGTGGTAGTGGATCTCCGAGCAGCGGCCGCACGGCCCGGTGTCGCCCATGGCCCAGAAGTTCTCCGCGGCTCCCAGCTCCGCAATGCGTTCCGGCGGCACCAGCCGCCGCCAGACGGCGTACGCCTCGTCGTCGCGCGGCACACCGCCCTCGCCCTTGAACACGGTGGCGTAGAGCCGCTCGGCCGGAAGGCTCCAGGCGCCGGTCAGCAGCTCCCACGCGAAGGGGATGGCATCGGCCTTGAAGTAGTCGCCGAACGAGAAGTTGCCGAGCATTTCGAAGAACGTGTGGTGGCGCAGCGAAGGGCCCACGTTCTCCAGGTCGTTGTGCTTGCCGCTGACGCGCATGCATTTCTGCGACGTCGCGGCTCGCCTGTAGTCGCGTGACTCGCGGCCGAGGAACAGGTCCTTGAACTGGTTCATGCCGGCGTTCGTGAACAGCAGCGTCGGATCGTCGGCCGGCACGAGCGGCGAGCTGGCAACCACGCGGTGTCCCCGCGCTTCGAAGAACGCCAGAAAACCGCGTCTGATTTCGCCCGAAGTCATCGCCTGCCTATTCTTTCACAGCCCCCGACAGGCCCGTCATTCGGCGCCGTCGGCCGCTCCGGGCGCGCCGTGCCGCCGCAGCGCGGCCAGCACGGCCGCGGAGTCGAATCCCTGGCGGACCAGTTGCTGGTACATGCGGCGCAGCGCGCCGCGGTTGTCCAGCGGCCCGTCCAGGCGCCGGACGAGCACCTGCTCCAGCAGCGCCTGCTCGTCGAGCTCGTCGTACACGGCGTCGACCGCGCGGCGCGCCAGGTCGGGGCCGATCCCGCGGCCCTGCAGCTCGCGGATTGCCCGCAGGCGGCCGTGCATGCGGATCTGCGCGGAGCGCCGGGCGAGCAGCCGCGCGGTCCGCTCGTCGTCGAGGGCGCCCGCCCGCTGCAGGCGTTCCACCGCGCCGTCGACCTGATCCGGGCCGAAACCCTTGCGCGCCAGCCGCTGCCGCACCTGTGCCGTGGAGAGCTCGCGGCGCGCGAGCATGGCGAGTCCCGCCGCGTACGCATCGGCCATTGCCGGCGCTTCTGGCAGCCCGTGCCGGGCTTAGCGTGCCCCGGCCGCCGCCTCGGCGGCCGCGCTGCGTTCGGATTCCGGGTAGACGTACGTGAGCCAGCCGTGGGTGTCGGGCGCCCGCCCGTTGATGATGTCGTAGAACCGCTGCTGGATGGCGGCGGTGATCGGACCGCGCCGCCCGTTGCCGACGTCGATGCGGTCCACCGAGCGGATCGGCGTGATCTCGGCCGCCGTGCCGGTGAAGAAGACCTCGTCCGCGATGTAGAGCGCCTCGCGCGGCTGCAGCTCCTCGCGCACGGTCAGCCCGAGATCGTTGGCGATGGTGAGCACGACGTCGCGCGTGATGCCGGGAAGCGTCGCGGCCGCGATCGGCGGGGTGGTAATCACGCCGTCGCGCACGAGAAAGATGTTCTGGCCGCTGCCCTCGCTGATGAATCCCAGCGGGTCGAGCGCGATTCCCTCGGCGTAGTCGTGGATCACCGACTCCATCTTGATCAACTGGGAATTCGCGTAGTTGGCGGTAGCCTTCGAGATCGACGGAAAGCGGTTGGGGGCCCCGCGGCCCCAGGAGCTGACCTGCACGTCCACGCCGTTCTCTATGGAGTCCTCGCCCAGGTAGGCGCCCCATTCCCATACCAGGATCGCCACGTCGACCGGACAGGAGAACGGGTTGACGCCCAACGTGGCGTAGCCGCGGTACATGAGCGGGCGGATGTAGCACGCGTTGTAGCCGTTGATCCGGATGGTCTCGAGTACGGCGCTCTCGAGCTCGTCCTGCCCGTAGGGGCATTCCATGCGGTAGATCTTGGCCGAGTCGTACAGCCGGCGGACATGCGGGCTGAGCCGGAAACAGGCCGCGCCCTTGGGAGTGTCGTAGCAGCGGGCTCCCTCGAACACGCCGCTCCCGTAGTGGACCACGTGCGATCCGACGTGGATCTTGGCGTCGGCCCAGTCCACGAACGTGCCGTTCATCCAGATGCGGCCGCTTCCGAAACTCATCGTTGATAGACCACGAAGTGCCTTAAGGTGAGCACCTTACGACGATTTACAGTGTAGCATCACTGCGCCTCGCCGCAAAACGGGCAGCGGCCGGCGCGCGCGTGCAGCGGTTTGTGGCAGTGCCAGCAGAACGGCGCCGTGGAGGGTGGTCGCACGACGTTCTGCGGAGTGTCGCCGGCATTCCTGGCGCTTGCCTGAGCACTGCCCGCCGGCGGCTCCGCGTGGCTCGGGGACTCCGCCGCGGGGGAGTCCCCGCCCGCCGCGCGCAGCTCGTCGTGCAGCTCCTGCGCGCTCTGGAAGCGGTTGGCAATGTCGGGCGCCATCGCCTTCATGACGACGTCGTTCAACGCCGGCGGGATCGCGGGGTTGCGGGTGCGGGGCGGCTGCACCAGGTCCTGCCGCATAAGCCGTTCCAGGTCGCTGGGCGTCGGCGACTTGTACGGCAGCACGCCGGTGAGCATCTGATACATCGTGACGCCGAGCGAGTAGATGTCGGAGGCGAATACGGCCTTGCCTTCGAACTGCTCGGGCGCCATGTACGGCGGGCTGCCGATGACCGTCGTGCCGCGGGCGGCCAGCTCCAGGAAGCGGGATACGCCGAAGTCGGCCACCTTCAGCACGCCCGTTCTGGAGATGAGCATGTTGGGCGGGCGCAGGTCGCGGTGGATCACGCCCTGATCGTGCGCGTGCCGGATGGCGCCGCACACCTGCGTGGAATAGGCGAGCATCCGCGGCGTGTCGAGCGCGTTGCCGGCTATCACGTTCTCGAGGGTATCGCCCTCGACGTACTCCATCACTATGAAGAAGACGTTCTCCTGCTTCTCGGCGGTGGTGATCGACACGATGTTCGGGTGATCCAGAGCCGCGAGCAGGCGGGGTTCCTGAAGCAACTCGGCGAAGTTGAGATTCTGCCGGTGCGGCACCTTGATCGCGACGTCCTTGTCGATCCAGGTGTCCCGCGCGAGATACACCGCGCCGAAGCCGCCGCTGCCGAGCGTCGAGACGATTTTGTACTTGCCGAGTGTCTGGCCCTGGAACAGCATGCGGTGGCGCCAGTATAGAGCAACCCGGAGGCGCCGGCGGCCGCCCTCAGAGATCTCCCCACACGTGCTGCAGCACCGCGATGGCGGCAGCCGGCGCCGCGTCTGCACGCAGCGTGCGGACGCCCAGCGTGAGCGGCATGAAGCCTGCCGCCGCGGCGGCTTCCACCTCGCCATCCGTCCAGCCGCCCTCCGGCCCTACTGCGATGGTGGCGGCAGCCGGCGCAGCGCGCCCGGCCAGTACGCGGATGCTTGCGTGCGGAGCCGGAAGCGCCGGTTCGACCAGCAGAATGCGCAGATCGTCGGCGCCGGACGCCGCCGCGAACTGCATGAACGAGGCGATCGGCGCGATCTCGGGGACTACCGCCCGGCCGCATTGCTTGGCGGACGAGACGGCGATTGCCCGCCAGCGCTCGAGCGCCGCCTGCGCCCCCTCGGGCGCGGGGCGGCTGCGCGCCGTCTGCAGCGGCTGCATGGCAGCAACGCCCAGCATGGTCGCGTCGCGGACCACGGTGTCGACGGCGCGGCCCTTCAGTATTGCCAGGGCCAGGCGCAACCGGACCGCGGGCTCGCGCGCGGGCGGGTGGGGCTCCAGCGTATGCACTCTCACCATGGCGCGGCCGACCGTTTCGACGCGGGCGAAGAACTCGTGTCCGTGGCCGTCGAACACCCGCACCCGGGCGCCGCGGCGCAGGCGCAGGACATGCGCCAACTGGTGCGCCTCGCCGCGCGGCAGGTCGACCGTCAGACCGCTGCGGCCGGCGTCCGGGGCGTAGAAACGATGGTTGGCCCTGGCCATCACGTGCGGATGGCCAATGCCACCCATTCCGCTTCCGCGTAACGGGCGCACAGCGCGCCGTACCGCGCCAGCGCCCGGCGCACGCCATTCTCCTCGTCGCCGGTGACGCCGCCGACGACCAGTGTGCCGCCGGCGCTGACGAGCCCGGCCAGCACGCCGGCCGCGCCGCAGGCCAGCGCGGCGTGGATGTTGGCGAACACCACCGCCGCGGGTTCGAGGACGGCGCGGCGCACGTCCGCCCGGCGCACCTCGACGACGTGCTCGACGTCGTTCAGGCCGACGTTGGCGCGCGCGGTTTCCACGGCGTCCGCGTCGACGTCGACGGCAAGGACGCGGCGCGCTCCCCGCAGCGCCGACGCTATGGCGAGCACGCCCGAGCCGGTACCGAGATCGAGCACGTTGCGGTTGCCGAGCGCCAGTGCCTGCAGCGCGCGCAGGCATAGCCGCGTCGAGGCGTGATGACCGGTGCCGAATCCCATCGAAGGGCGGATGACGACCAGCGTCGCCGCCGTTGCGTCAGCGGGAATGTCCCACGGCGGGGCGACCACGATATCGCCGACCCGCACCGCGCGGAGGCGCGCCTGGCTGCGGGCTGCCCAATCGCCGTGCGGTACGTCGACGGCGCGCACCGCCACACCCTGCGTGCGGAACCTGCGGCCGAGCGCGCGCGCCGCCGCGTCACGCGACGCGGCGGAGAAGAAGTGCACGCGCCGCTGCCGCGCGGCGAGCTCCTCGATGGCAAACGGATCGTAGTCGTCCAGCAGCGCGTCGATCAGCGGCGTCAGGCGGGCGCCGTCCGGGGGCGTCTGCACGTCGAGGGCCGGGCGCCGGTCATCCAAACATGTCCCTCACACGGTCGAAGAACGGGCGTTCGCCTTCTCCCGAGCGCGCCGTCGGGCCGGACGAGCGCTGCGGCATCGTGTCGTCGAGCTGTTGCACGAGCCGCTGCTGCTGCTTGGAAAGCCGCGTCGGCACTTCCACGGTGACGTTTACGTACAGATCTCCCCGGCCGCGCCCCGAGACGTGCGGCATGCCCTTGCCGCGCAGGCGGAACCGGCTGCCGGGCTGGGTGCCCTTCGGTATGGTCACCGTCTCGTCGCCGTTCAGCGTCGGCACGGCAATGCGCCCGCCCAGTACCAGCGTGGGGTAGGTGACCGGCAGGTCGCACCACAGATCGTCGTCCTCGCGGTGGAAGTACTCGTGCGCCGCGACGCGAATTACAACGAACAGATCGCCGGGCGGACCACCGTGCGTGCCGTGCTCGCCCTCGCCGTGCAGGCGCAGTTGCTGCCCCGTCGCGATGCCTGCCGGCACCTTGACGGTCAGCTTCCGCTCCCGTTCACTGCGTCCCTGGCCGCGGCACGCCACGCAGGGGTCCCGGATCACCTGCCCGCGGCCGCCGCACGCGCCGCACGTCCGGGCCACCGTAAGGAAGCCCTGCTGGTAGCGGACCTGGCCCTGGCCGCGGCATTCGGAGCAGGTCGCCGGGCCCCTGCCCGCGGAGCCCGATCCGCCGCAGCGGTCGCATGCTTCGAGCCGCGGTATCTGGATCACCGTTTCGACGCCCGCGGCGGCGTCGGCGAATTCGAGCTGCAGGTCGTAGCGCAGATCGGCTCCGCGGCGCGGCCCTCCCCGCCGGCGCTCGCCGCCGAAGCCGAAGAAGTCACCGAGGATGTCGCTGAAGTCGGCGAATATGGTGGGATCGAACCCTTGCGGTCCGCCGCTGCGGCCGACGCCCGCGTGGCCGAACTGGTCGTAGCGTGCGCGCTTGTCGGCGTCCGCCAGCACGGCGTAGGCCTCCGCCGCCTCCTTGAAGCGCTCCTCTGCCTGCGCGTCGCCCGGATTGCGGTCGGGATGATACTTGAGCGCCAGCTTGCGATAGGCGCTCTTGATCTCCTGCTCGTCCGCGCCTCGGGAGACGCCCAGCACTTCGTAGTAGTCGCGCTTGCTCACGCCTTGGCCACCCTCACCATGGCCGGCCGCAGCAGGCGTGCTCCCATGACGTATCCGCGGCGCAGCTCGCCGATGATCTCTCCGGCCGCGTGATCGGAGCTCTCCTCATGGGCAACCGCCTCGTGGAAGTGCGGGTCGAACTGCTGCCCGGCGGTGTCAAGGGGCGCGACACCGCGTCTGGCCAGCACGTCGAGCAACTGCTTGTGGATCAGCTCCACGCCGGTGCGGTACGCCGCTGCCGCGCCGGAGTCGGCTTCCGCCTCCAGCGCGCGCTCCAGGTCGTCGATCAGCGGCAGCAATTCGGTGATGAGGTCTGCCGCGGCCGCCTGATCGGCAGCCTGGCGCTCGCGATCCACGCGCTTGCGGTAGTTGTCGAACTCCGCGGTCTTGCGCAGCAGCAGGTCGCGGAACTCGTCCCGCTCGCGCTCGGCGGCGCTCGGTTCCTCCGGCGCGGGCGGTTCTTCCGGCGCGGGTGGAGGCTCGGCGGGCGGCGGGGCGGCCCCGGTGGGCGATTCGGCAGCGTCCGGGCTAGTGTCGTCTGTCATCGTCCGGCTGCAACGCCGCTTGCGATACGAGGACCCGGCTGACGGCGCGTGAAACACTGTCCACGGCCGAGATGGCGTGCGAGTACCGCATGCGCCGGGGACCGATGACGCCGACGCAGCCGGTGCCGAGGCCGTCGGAGTACGGTGACATGACGACGCTCAGGCCGCGCATCTCGGCCGAGACGTGCTCGGTCCCGATCACGACCGTGAGGCTCGACCCGTCGAGGTATTCGTTGAGCAGCCGGACGAGTTGATCCTTGCGCTCGATCATCGACAGCAGGGCCCTCAGCGTGGCGAACTGCGCCTCGGCGGCGTCCCGGGAGAAGTGATCGACGAGGAAGCTGGCCCCTTCGACGAACAGGCTGTTCTGCGGCACCAGCCCCTCCAGTGTCGAGCTGGCGAGCCGCAGCGCGCGCGACAGCAGCCGGTCGTACAGCATCCGCTCCTGCCGCAATTGTTCCGCCACGGCGGCCCGGACGCCCCACAGCGGCATGCCGGCGAATTCGCTGTTCAGATAGTTCGCGCCCTGGCTCAACTCGGCCGGCGGAATCCGCTCGTCCATGTCGACCACCTTGTGCGCGGCTTCGTCGCCGTCCGCGCGCACGATCACCAGGATTCGCGAGTTCTCCACCGGCACGAACTCGATATGCTGGAACGTGCCGCCCGACGGCGGCCGCAACGCAAAGCCGAGCTGGTGCGAGGCGCGCGACAGCTCGTGCGACACGTTCGACAGGACGTCGCTCAGCGTGCCGGCCTGCCGCAGGCGGGCCTCCACCTCCGGCGTCGGCCTGGGCGCCCGGCGCGCCCGCAGCAGCAGGTCCACGTAGGCGCGGTATCCCAGGTCGGTCGGCACGCGTCCCGAGGACGCGTGCGGCTGGTGCACGTAGCCGAGCGCCTCGAGCGTTGCGAGGACGTTGCGAACCGTCGCGGACGATCTGCCGAAGCGGCCGTGCCGGGTCAGCCAGAGCGAGGAGACCGGCTCGCCCTTGTCGATGTACTGCTTGACGAGCTGGGTGAGGATGCCGCGCGACCGGTCGGGCAGTTCACCGTACGAGGGCTCGCGCGCTGGATGGAACATCATCGGTGCTACCCGTCGGCGGCCACGGATTCCGGCTGCCGGGCCGGCGGCGTCCACTGCAGCGCCGTGATTCCGTCCGCCCCGTCCGTTCCGGCCGGCAGCTTGCCGTACTTGACGGCAATCAGCTCGGCCAGAATGCTGACGGCAATTTCCTGCGGGGTGACGGCGCCGATGGCCAGTCCCACCGGTGCGTGCACCACCTGCATCTGCTCGGCGGACAATCCCTCACCGCGCAGCGCCTCGTACAGGCGCGCCACTTTCGCGCGGCTGCCGATCAGGCCGAGATAACGGAGCTCGCGCGGCACCAGGGCCCGCAGCGCGTCCAGGTCGTAGCGGTGGCCGCGGGTCAGGATGACGACGTAGGCGTTGGGCGGAAAGTCGGCTTTCCCGAGCCAGTCCGGGATTGAATCGACCGCGACCTCGACCGCGTCGGGAAAGCGCTCCGCGCTGGCGAACTTCTCCCGGTCGTCCAGTACGTGCACGTGGAACCCGACTGTCGCCGCCGCGCGGGCCAGGTGGTACGCCACGTGCCCGGCGCCGACCAGATACAACTGCGGCGCCGCCTCGACCGGCTCGATGTAGACCTCCATCTGGCCTCCGCAGATCAGCCCCGACTCCTCGGCGATGTCGTCCGACAGCTCGTAGCGCACGACTTCCGGCTTGCGCGTGCGCAGCGTCTGGCGCGCCTTCCAGAAGGCGTCGTTCTCATAGCATCCGCCGCCAATGGTGCCCACGATGCGGCCGTCGGCGAACACCACCATCTTGGCGCCGACGCGCTGCGGCGTCGAGCCCTGCGTACGAATGATGGTGACCAGTGCGGCCGACTCGCCGCGCTGCAGCGCCTCACCGACGGCGTGAAATACTTCTTCGTTCATGTTGCGGCGGCAATCGCTACACTGCCAATGTTGCCGATTATAGCGTGAGCAACCAGTGCCGGCCCACGTCGAGCGGGAGGTCGGCTAGCAGCCGATCGATGACGCCGGGGCCGTAGCGGTTGATGAAATACACGAAGGAAACGGCGCGTTCCTGCGGCGCGCCGTCCGGAAATGCCTGGTCCCGCGTGCGATGGAACTGCCGGCGCAGCGTAGTGTCGCGCCGCTTTGCCGCCTGGACGATCTTGGCGCGCAAGGTGCGCAGGTCCCGCTCCATGCGCTGCCTGGTGGTGCGCGCCGCGCCGGCCAGTGTCGGGTCGATACCCGTCACGAGCTCGGCGATGGAGTCCAGTTGCGCGGCGCCCTGCTGCTCGGCGGCGCTGACCGCGGCTTCCACCGCCGGCGGCAGTTGCGCGTTGATCAGACCATTCAGCGCGGCATCGTCCCGGGCCTGCAGGCGCTCCAGGCCGAGGTCGTGCCGCGTCAGGAACTTCATCGCCGCCCGGTCGAGTACGGTGGCGCTCAGGCGTGGATAGATCAACGGCATCGGGACGCCGAACCGGCGGTACACCTCGCGCAACTGGCCCATGTACGCCAGCTCGTTCGGTCCGCTGACGTACGCCGCCGTCGGAAACAGCGTGTCCTGCACGATCGGCCGCAGCAACACGTTCGGGCTGAACGTCTGGGGCTGGTCGCGGACCAACTGGATGAGTGCGCCGGACGAGAACAGCGACTCGCCGATCGCAAACGCATCGCCGCCCAGGCGGATGGGCCGGCGTCCGCCGTTCAGGCGGAACAGCGCGACGGCGCCGGCCGCCGGCGTTACCTGTGCGTGGTAGCCGCGGTCCGCCAGTTGCGCTCCCGCCGCGGCGGCCAGCCGCGCCGTTTCTCCGCGCAGCAGCAGCTCCTGCTCGAATACGTCCCGGACCAGCGGCTTGGCCGCCGGATCGGCCCCGTCGAACACCACCAGCCCATGGCGTCCGAGCAGCGCGTCGAGCCAGCGGCTGAACGCCGCCGACATGCCCCTGCCGGGCGCGTAGGCGGCGGTCAGGCAATCCAGGGTGGCGTCCGAGAATTCCGTCGGCGGCAATGTCTGCCGCAGCGTCTGGATCAACGCGCCGATCGACGGGGGCAGGCGCACGCCGGCTATCGGCCGGCCCGGCTCGGGCGCGGCGTCGAGGTCCAGGCGGCGCAACGCCAGGTCCCGGTCGGGAACGGCGCACGTGCTGACCTCGTCGAGGTCGTGGTCCTCGGCGTCCACCCAGAAAACAGGCACGGCGCTCACGCCGTGCTCGGCGGCGACACGCCGCGCCAGCGCAATGGCGGTGAGCGCCTTGAGCAGGGTGAAGAGCGGACCCCCGAACAGTCCGGCCTGCTGCCCGGTGACGATGGCGACAGTGCCCGGTGCCGCCAGCCGCTGCGCCGCGGCCTGCGCTTCCGGCGGCGCCTCGCGCGCCCCGAGCTGGGCGGCCAGCACCTCGGCCATGCGGTTGACGCGGCCGGGCGCCGCCTGACGCGCATCGATCGCCTGGCGCCAGCTCTCCGCCGCGACGGGGTTGCCCGGAAAGAACGACGCGAGCCGCTCGTAGGCGTGGCAGTAGTCGCAGGCCAGCGGCGTCGCCCAGGAAAACCGGCGGATATCGATGGAATGGGAGAAGGACGGTGCCGGAGAACCCGGCGGCTCCGCAGGCACGCTCTCGTACTCTCTCAAACGTGCGCGCGGACTGTCAAGCAGCCGTCAGCCTCCGCCGGGGGTTCTGCGCGATACCTGGAATGGTGACAATTGCAAGGGGACCACCAGGGCGATATCGCGGTGGTCCCGAGCCGCGCACGGCGCGGCTCGGCGGCCGCGGCGCGGGGCTATGGGGTCCCCGCTAGCGGCCGCCGGGGGTTTGGGGCGCAGCCCCATCTGGACTTGGAGCGCTCCCCGGTTCCGTGATAGCATCCCGAAACCGGTCCGCAGGAGTTCCGCCGCTGACAGACGACGACGTGAATCCATCAAGCGGCCCCGGTGCGTTCGGTCCCTTCCGCGTCTTGCATCAAATCGGGGTCGGCGTCCTGGGGCCGGTCTTCCGCGCCTACAACCCGTCCGACGACCGCCCCTTCATCGTCAAGGAATTGCGGATCGATGTCGCGCCGGAGCAGGCGCGGCTGCTCGTGGAAGCCCTCGAGCGTCCGGCGGGCGCCGGGGCGTTTCATCCCGCCGTCGTCACGCCCGTGGCTGTCGGCATCGAGGAGGGTACGCCTTTCCTGGTCCAGGAGTACATCGCGGCGCCGCCGCTCGACGTGGCAATGCGGCGCGTCGCCGCGGCCGGGCCGCGGCGGGCGCTGGCGCTGCTCGACGAGCTCGCGGACGCGCTCGATGCCGCGCACGGGCGCGGCCTGCTCCACGGCGCGCTCCATCTGCGCGACATCTTCGTGGCGGACGGGCGGCCGCGCGTGACGGGTTTCGGTGTCGTGCCGGCGCTCGAGCAGGTCGGGTTGCGCGGCCCGTTGCGGCGTCCGTACACCGCGCCGGAGATAGTCGCGGGGCGCTCGTGGGGTGCGGAGGCCGACCGCTACGCGCTCGCGGCCGTGGCCTGCGAGCTGTTGACCGGCCGGCGTCCCGCCGGCGCGGGTGCGCGGGCCGCCGACGACATCGCTACGGTCGTGGAGGTCGCGGACGCCGGTGCGCTGCGGGCGCTGTTCGCCACGGCGCTGGCCGAGGCGCCGGAACGCCGGCCGGCCAGCGCCGGACGTTTCGCCGCCAAATTGCGCACCGTCCTTGGCGTGCCCGCCGAGGCGCCTCTCGAGAGTCCCGGCGATCCCGTCGATAGCCCCGCGGCGGAACCGGTAAGCGTCCGCGACGACACGGAGCGGGACGGTGCACCGGAGACTGCAGGTCCTCGCCACAGCGCACCCGCGGTACCCGCCGCGGCCGCATCCGGGGACCGGGAGCCGGACGCGCTCGAGGCGGACACCGGCCTGCCCGGCGGGTTGGCGCCCGCAGCGGCCAGGCGGCGGCAGCGGGCGGACTGGCCATGGTGGTCGCCGGTCGCGATGGCGACAGCCGCCGGGCTGGTGATCGTGGCGGTTGCCGCGGCGTACGTGGCCGGATTGCGCCTGGGCGGCAACCTGGCCGTGCCTGCCGCGGTTTCGGAAGCGGCGCTCGCCCCCGCGGTCACCCCGGCGTTTCAGGAGGCGGAACCGGTCCCGGTGGCGGCAGCGCCGCGGGCATTGCCGCAGGCGCTCCCGTTGCCGGCGGCGGTGCTCGAGACGCCCGAGACACCCCGGGCGCCCCAACTTGCCGAGACCTCCGCGGGCGCCGCGCCCGCCGCCGCGGAGGGCAGCGGCTGGGTGCTCGTACGGACCACGCCGCCCGGCGCCAGGGTGACGATGGATGGCGCGGAACGCGGCGTCACGCCGCTTTCCGTCGGCGACGTCCCGTTCGGCAGCCGCATGGTCGAGGTGCGCCGCGAAGGATTCCAGCCCGCAACGCGGGAGGTCGCGGTGTCACCGTCCAGCCCGGTGGTGGCGGTCAACGTGGCGCTGGCCCCGCTCCGTGCCGTTGACGGCGCGCCGCCCGCGGCGGTCCTCGGCTCGCTGGTGGTCGAGTCGCGTCCGCCCGGCGCCCGGGTCACTGTTGCCGGGAGCCGCGCCGGCACCACCCCGACCATCGTGTCCGGTCTCGCGGCCGGCCCGCACGAGGTGCGCATCGAGCTCGACGGATACCTGCCGTGGATCACGTCGGTCGATGTACAGGCGGCGAGCGAGATGCGCGTGGCGGCGTCCCTCGAAGGAGCGGGAGCACGATGAACGCCGTGCTGGCGCTCGAGAACGGGGTCTGGTACGAGGGCCGGGCGGTAGGTGCGGAGGGTTCCACGCGCGGCGAGGTCGTGTTCAACACCAGCATGACCGGCTACCAGGAGGTGCTCACCGATCCGTCATACGCCGGGCAGATCGTCACCATGACATGCCCGCAGATCGGCAACTACGGCGTGACGGCTGACGATACCGAATCGGGCCGCCCCCAGGTCGCGGGCTTCATCATGCGCGACGCCTCGCCTATCGCCAGCAACTGGCGCGCGGACGCGACGCTGCAGAGCTACCTGGCGGAGCACGGCATCGTGGCGATCGCCGGCGTCGACACGCGCGCCCTGACGCGGCTGCTCAGAAGCGCGGGCGTGATGCGCGGTGTCATCGCTACCGGCGCGGCCGAGCCGGAAGCCCTGGTCGAGGAGGCGCGCGCCGCGCCCGCGATGGAGGGCAGCGACCTGGTCCGCGGCGTCACGTGCGCCGAGCCCGGCGAGTGGGAACCGCCGCGGGGCGCGCAATCGGATGCGTTTGGCGTCACCCCCTTGCAGCGCGCCGGCCGGCCGCTGCGGATTGCCGCGTACGACCTGGGCATGAAGCGGAACATTCTCCGCCGCTTTGCCGAGCACGGCTGCCGCGTGACGGTGTTTCCGGCCGACACGCCCGCGGCCACGCTCATCGCCACGAAGCCTGACGGCGTCTTTCTCAGCAACGGACCGGGCGATCCCGCGCCGCTCGACTACGTGATTGCCAACGCGCGTGAGCTGGTCGGCTCCGGCCTGCCCATATTCGGGATCTGCCTCGGGCACCAGGTGCTCGGCCTGGCGATGGGCGCACGGACCTACAAGCTGAAGTTCGGGCACCGCGGCGCGAACCATCCGGTCAAGAACCTGGCGACCGGCCAGGTGGAGATCACGTCGCAGAACCACGGATTCGCCATCGAGCCGGATTCCGTGCCCGAGGATGTGGAAGTGACCCACATCAACCTGTACGATCAGACGATCGAGGGGTTGCGGCACAGGAGCCGCCCCGTATTCTGCGTCCAGTACCACCCCGAAGCGTCCCCCGGGCCGCATGATGCCGACTACCTGTTCTCGGAATTCGTCCGTGCGATGGAGCGCCCGGCGGGCGCCTAGGCCGCTCCCCGTCTAGATTTCACGATGCCGCGGCGGAATGACATCAAGCGGGTCCTGGTCATCGGCTCGGGACCAATCGTGATCGGCCAGGCGTGCGAGTTCGACTACTCCGGCTCGCAGGCGTGCAAGGCGCTGCGCGCCGAAGGGCTGGAGGTGGTGCTGATCAACAGCAATCCCGCCACGATCATGACGGACCCGGAGGTGGCCGACCGCACCTACGTAGAGCCGCTCACGTTCGAGATGGCGCGCGCCGTCATCGAGCGGGAGCGGCCGGACGCCCTGCTGCCGACCGTCGGCGGGCAGACCGCGCTGAACCTGGCGGTCGAGTTGGCGGAGCGCGGTGTCCTCGAAGAGTTCGGCGTGAGCCTGATCGGGGCCTCCATCGACGCGATCAAGGTGGCGGAGGACAGACTCCAGTTCCGCCAGGCGATGACGTCCATCGGCATCGCCGTGCCGGCCAGCGAGTACGCGCGGTCCGTCGAGGAGGCGCACGCCTGCGTCGAGCGTTTCGGTTTTCCGGTGATCATCCGGCCGTCGTTCACGCTCGGCGGCGTGGGCGGCGGCATCGCCTACAACATCGAGGAATTCCGCGATCTGGTGGGGCGCGGCATCGAGCTCAGTCCGGTCCACGAGATCCTCATCGAGGAGTCGGTGATCGGCTGGAAGGAGTTCGAGCTGGAGGTGATGCGCGACGCCGCGGACAACTTCGTCGTCGTCTGCTCGATCGAGAACATCGACGCGATGGGGGTGCACACCGGCGACAGCGTCACGGTCGCGCCCGCGCTGACGCTCACCGACAAGGAATACCAGCGCATGCGCGATGCCGCGCGCCGCATCATCCGGCGCGTCGGCGTCGAGACCGGCGGCTCGAACATCCAGTTCGCCGTGAATCCGGACGACGGCCGCATGGTGGCCATCGAGATGAACCCGCGCGTCTCCCGGTCGTCAGCGCTGGCTTCGAAGGCCACCGGTTTTCCGATTGCAAAGATCGCGGCGAAGCTGGCGCTCGGCTACCACCTGGAGGAGATCCCGAACGACATCACGCGCCTGACGCCGGCATCGTTCGAGCCGACCATCGACTACGTGGTCGTGAAGTTCCCGCGCTGGGCCTTCGAGAAGTTCCCGAAGGCCGACCGCACGCTGACGACGCAGATGAAGTCGGTCGGCGAGGCCATGGCCATCGGCCGCACGTTCAAGGAGGCGTTCCTGAAGGCGATGCGGTCGCTCGAGCTGGGCCGCGACGGCCTCGTGTTCGGCCAGCGCCGGGACGACGACGACGACGGCCAGTTGCAGCAGCAACTGGTAGCGCCGAACGACCGCCGCATGTGGGCGATATTCCGCGCGTTGGAGAGCGGCTGGACTGTCGAGCAGTTGCACGAGGCGACGCACATCGACCGCTGGTTCCTGACCCAGTTCGCCGAGCTGGAGGAATTGCGGCGCGCGGCCGGGGTGGTCGGCTGGCGCGAGATGTCGGCGGATCTGATGACGGTGCTCAAGCGCGGAGGGTTCGGCGACGAGGAGCTGGCGCGCATCCTCGGCGTCAAGGGGCCGGCGGTCGCGGCGCGTCGTGGCGATGACGAACTGCGCCCCGCCTACAAGCGCATCGACACCTGCGCGGCGGAGTTCGCCTCGTTCACCCCGTACCTGTACGGCACGTACGAGAAGGAGTGTGAGGCGGAGCCCACGGACACGCGCAAGGTGGTGATCCTGGGGAGCGGGCCGAATCGTATCGGGCAGGGGATCGAGTTCGACTACTGCTGCTGCCACGCGGCGTTCGCGCTGCGGGAGGAGGGGTACGAGACCGTCATGGTCAACTGCAACCCCGAGACGGTGTCCACCGACTACGACACGGTCGACCGGCTGTACTTCGAGCCGCTGACGACGGAGGACGTCCACGCGATCATCACCCGCGAGCGGGCGGCCGGCGCCGCCGTTTCCTGCATCGTGCAGTTCGGCGGGCAGACGCCGCTCAAGCTGGCGCTGGAGCTGCAGGCGGCGGGGGCCGACATCATTGGCACCTCACCCGATTCGATCGACCTGGCGGAAGACCGCAAGCGGTTCGCCAAGCTGCTCTGGGACCTGGGCATTCCCCAGGCGCCGAGCGGCATCGCCACCTCGCGCGCGGAAGCGCGGAGCGCCGCCGGCGCCATCGGCTATCCGGTCGTCGTGCGCCCGTCGTACGTGCTGGGAGGCCGGGCGATGGCGATCGTCTACGACCCCGGCGCCCTCGACCGCTACATGACGGATGCGGTGGATGCCTCGCCCGAGCATCCGATCCTGATCGACAAGTTCCTGGAGGACGCGTTCGAGCTCGATGTCGACGCGGTGGCGGATGCGACCGGCGCCGTGGTCATCGGCGGCATCATGGAGCACATCGAGCAGGCCGGCATCCATTCGGGCGACAGCTCGTGCGTCGTGCCGCCCTACCTCGTTCCCGAACGCCACCTCGAGGTCATCCGCGACTACACGCGCCGCGTGGCGCGCGCACTCAAGGTCGTCGGCCTGCTGAACATCCAGTTCGCCATCAAGGACGACGTCGTCTACATCCTCGAGGTGAATCCTCGCGCGTCGCGCACCGTTCCGTATCTTTCGAAAGCCACCGGCGTGCCGCTGGCCAAGACCGCGGCCCGCGTGATGGTCGGCAGAAGCCTGGCCGAGCTCGGCCTGGTGGACGACCTGGACGTGGCCGGGGTGTTCGTCAAGACACCGGTCTTTCCGTTCGTGCGCTTTCCCGGCGTCGACACCATACTCGGGCCCGAGATGAAGTCGACCGGGGAGGTGATGGGCGGCGCGTCGAGCTTCGGGGCGGCGTTCGCCAAGGCGCAACAGGCCGCCGGACAGCGCCTGCCTAACTCGGGACGGGCGTTCATCAGCGTTAACGATGACGACAAGCCGAACACGCTCCCGATCGCCCGCGATCTCGCCGGGCTCGGCTTCGCGCTGGTCGCGACGCGCGGTACGGCCGCCTATCTCCGGGCGCACGACCTGGAGGCCGACGTCGTATTCAAGATCAACGAGGGCCGGCCGCATGTCGGCGACCGGCTGTTGAACCGGGAGCTCGATCTGGTGATCAACACGCCGCTGGGGCGCGAGTCGTTCTTCGACGACCTGACCGTGCGCCGCATCGCGACCATGCTCGGCGTGCCGTGCATCACCACCCTCACCGGCGCGGCCGCGACCGTCAGCGCCATCCGCGCGCTCCGCTCCGAGGAGTTGAGCGTGATGCCGCTGCAGGAGTACCATGCACGGCCGGCAACTCCCCGCTCCGGGAACTGAGAACCGCGGCGCGCGCTGCCGCTGTTGACGGCTTGCGGCGACCGGCCCCGAAGTTGCATCCGGTCGGGGCATGCTCTGGCCCGCGGCCCTGCCGGCAATCTGCTTTCTCGGCGGCACGGCGCTCGGCTGGCGCGCGCCGGAGCTGCCCGTCTGGCCGGTCGCCGCGGCAGGCGTGCTGGCCTGGGGCGCCTGCCTCGCCGGCCTGGCCCGTCCGTCCAGATACTGCATGGCCGCCGCCGCCGCCGGGTTCGCCAGCGCCGGGGTGCTGCTCGGCGCGGACGCGACGCGGGAGGCGACGCACACCTCGCTCGCGGAATGGTACGAAGCGCGCGGGAGCGATCCCCGGGCGGCAGAGGTCGCGGTCGTCACGGGCCGGCTGCTGCGGGATGCGCTGCCGGCCGAATACGGCGCGCGCTTCCTGGTCGAGGTGGAGCAGGTGCGCGCACGCGGACGCAGCGTCCCGCTGGCGGGCGGCCTGCGGGTGGCGGTCGGCGGCAGGTTCGTTGCCGAGCGCATCGACCGGTGGGTGGCGGGACGCCGGGTCCGGATGCCGGTCCTGCTGCGCCGCGCGCCACGTTACCTGAATCCCGGCGTAGCCGATCAGGAGCGGCGCATGGCCTGGCGCGGCATCGCGCTGCTGGGATCGGTCAAGAGCGCGCTGCTCGTCGAGGTCGTCGAACGCGGGAAGCCCTGGCAGGAGGCCGCCGGCGCCGCGCGCGCCTTCGTCCGGCGCGCCATCGGCCGCGCGGTCGGCGCGCACGACGCGCGCTCGGCGGGTGTGGTCACGGCCGTGCTGATCGGGGACCGCACCGGACTGGACGCCGACACGCGCCGCCGCCTCCAGGCGGCGGGCACCTATCACGTCATCGCCATCTCCGGCGGCAACATCGCGATTCTGACCGGCGTGCTGCTGGGCGTCCTGCGCCTGGCCGGTGCGCCGCCGCGGCTTGCCGCCGGAGGCGTCATTCTCTGCCTCCTGGGCTACTGGCAGATCGTCGGCGCCGAGCAGTCTGTCGCGCGCGCAACGGTCGTGGCGGTGACGCTGCTGGCCGCGCGCGCCGCCGACCATCGGACGCCGCCGCTGAACACGCTGGCGTGGGCCGCGGTCTGCCTTGTCGCCGCGGCTCCGCTGGCCATCCTGGACGCGGGCTTTCTGCTGACGTTCGGCGCCACGCTCGGGATCCTGGCCGGCGTTCCGCGAATGTTGGACCTGTGCCGCGAACGGCTCGCGGCCCGCAGCCGGTACGCGCGGGCGGTCGTCCTGCCGCTGGCCGGGCTGCTGGCCGCGACGGTCTGCGCGGAGCTGGCGTTGCTGCCGGTCGCCGCGTCGGCGTTCTCCCGCATCACCGCGGCCGGGCTGGTGCTGAACTTCGTCGCCATCCCGCTGATGACCGTTACGCAGCTTGCAGGCATGCTGGCGGTCGCGGCCGCGGCCGTGTCTCCGGCGCTGGCGGAGCTCTGTGGCTACGTCGCCCACCTGGCCACCGTCGGCATCGTCGATTCGGCGCGCCTCGTGGATGTCTTCCCGCAGTTGACGCGGCGGGTGCCCGCGCCGGACGCGCTGGTGACGGCCGGCTACTACTGCGGATGGGTGCTCGTGTTTGCCGCCGGCGGCCGGCCGGCTGTGCGCGTTGCCGGCTGCGGCCTGGTCCTGGCGGCGGGGCTGGGGATCGTCGCGGGTCTGGGTCCCCGCAGCCTCTTGCACCGGCCCTGTCCGGGTGACGCCGAGCTGCGCGTGCTGTTTCTGGACGTCGACCAGGGCGACGCCACGCTGGTCCGGTTTCCGACCGGCCAGTCGCTGCTGGTGGACGCCGCCGGGTCGGTGCGCGGCCGTTCCGCGGTGGGCGAGCGGGTAGTGGCGCCGGTGCTGTGGACGGCGGGGGTGCGGCGGCTCGACTATCTTGCCGTCACGCATGGCGATCCCGACCACGCCGGCGGGGCGGAAGCGGTGATCGCCGATTTTCGGCCGCGCGAGGTGTGGGAGGGCGTTCCGGTGCATGGATCCGAGCGGATGCGCCGTATCGCCGCGGCTGCACGGGAGGCCGGCGCCGCGTGGCGCACGCTGCACGCGGGCGACGCCCTGCGCGTCGGCGAAGTCGAAGTAGCGGTGCGGCACCCGCCGCCGCCCGCGTGGGAGCGCCCGAGGGTGCGCAACGACGACTCGCTGGTGCTGGAGCTCCGTCACGGACGGGTGTCGATCCTGCTGCCCGGCGACATCGGAGCCGACGTCGAGGCGCAGCTCGGCCCGCTGCTGCCGCGCTCCCCGCTGCGCGTGCTGAAGACGCCCCATCACGGCAGCCGGACGTCCAGCTCGGCCGCGTTCATCGCCGCGGTTGCGCCGGCGGTGGCGGTTGTCAGCGCCGGCCGCGAAAACCGCTTCGGCCACCCTGATCCGACTGTCCTGCAGCGTTACGCGGCGGCGGGAACGGCCGTGCTGGAAACCGGTCGGTCGGGCGCGGTCGACGTCTGCTCGAACGGCGAACGGATCCGCGTGCGGACCGCAGCCGGGTCGGCGGTCTATCGCTGAGGCGGAGCGGAATCAGGTGGTCTCGGCGTCCTTGATGCGGTTCCAGGCCCGGTCCATCTCGTCGGCCGGGACGTCCCGCAGTGGCCGCCCGGCGGCGAGGAAGTGCTGCTCGAGCGCGGCGAAGCGCCGCGAGAACTTGCGGTTGGCGCCGGCGAGCGCGCCTTCGGGCTCCACGCCGAGATGCCGCGCCAGGTTGGCGACCGCGAACAGCAGGTCGCCCAGCTCCTCCTCGACGGCGGCCTCCGGACCGTCCTGCACGGCGGCCTCGACCTCGGCCAGCTCCTCGCGCACCTTGCCCAGGACCGCCGCCGGCTGATCCCAGTCGAAGCCGACGGTGGCGGTCCGGCGGCCGATCCGGTATGCGCGGAGCAGCGCCGGCAGCGCCGGCGGAATGCCGCCAAGCAGGCTGGGGGCCTGGCCCGCCGCACCGCGCTCGGCCGCCTTGATCTCCTCCCAGCGGCGCTTCACCTCGGCGGAGGTCAGCGCGCCCGGTTCCTTGTCGTCGCCGAACACGTGCGGATGGCGGCGGATGAGCTTGGCCGCCGCCGCTTCCAGTGCGTCGGCGAGCGTGAAGTGCCCGTCCTCGGCGCAGAGCTGGGCCAGGAACACCGCTTCGAAGACCAGGTCGCCGAGCTCGTCGCACAGCGCCGGAAGATCCTCCCGGTCGATGGCGTCGACCACCTCGTACGCCTCCTCGATAACGAACGGGCGGAGCGAGGCAAGCGTCTGCTCGCGGTCCCACGAGCACCCCTCCGGCGAGCGCAGCGTGCGCATGATCGCGACCAGCCGGTCGAGCCTGGCGCCGGCCGCGCCGGCTCCGGAGGGGGGAGGGTCGGGCATGAGCGCGTATGCTAGCATGCCGCTTGCACATGCCGGCCCCCGTATCGTTCAACGCCTTCGTCGTCTCGCTCGCCACGATGGCGGCGGTGCATTTCGGCGACGTCACCGACCCGCAGTCCGGCGAGATGCGGGCGCCCGACCTCGATGCCGCCGGACGGGCCATCGAAATGCTGGCCCTGCTCGAGGAGAAGACGCGCGGCAACCTGACGGACGACGAGGAGCGCTTCATCGCGCGCGTGCTCGAAGAGCTGCGGCGGCGCTACCGCAGCGCACGGAACGGCGCCGGGCCATAATCCTCGTGCGCGTCACCTTTCTAGGGACGGGGACGTCGACGGGCGTGCCGGTCATCGGCTGCGATTGCCATACGTGCCGCTCGGGCGACGCCCGCGACCGGCGCTGGCGTCCTTCCGTCTACCTGCAGCTCGACGGCGGGTTTTCGGTGCTGGTCGACGCATCCCCGGATCTGCGCGCCCAGGCGCTGCGTTTCGGCATCGGCCGCGTCGACATGATTCTCCTGACCCACGGTCACGCCGACCACGTGCTGGGCCTCGACGACGTCCGCATCTACAACTTCCGCCAGGGCGGCGCGATCCCGTGCTACGGGAATGCGCGGACCATGGCCGGCGTCCGCCGCATGTTCGCGTACGTGTTCGATGCGGCGACGCCGCGCGGCGGCGGCCTGCCGCAACTGTCGCTGTGGCCGGTCTGCGGCCCGTTCTCGGTTGCCGGCCGGACGGTGGTCCCCGTGCCGCTGCGGCACGGGTCGCTGCCGGTGTTGGGCTACCGGCTGGGGGCGCTTGCCTACCTGACCGACTGCAACGCGATTCCGGACGCGTCGTGGCCGTTGCTCGAGGGTCTGGACGTGCTGGTGCTCGACGCCTTGCGCCACCGTCCGCACTCGACGCACTTCAACGTCGAGAATGCAGTCGCCGCGGCGGAACGCATCGGCGCCCGGCAGACGTACTTCACGCACATGACGCACGACCTGCCGCACGCGGAGACGTGCGCGCGGCTGCCCGCCGGCATGACGCTGGCGCACGACGGCCTCGTGCTGGAAGGCGTGGACGAGCGGCTGAACGAGGCCGCCCTCAAGTGGTTATGATCACAGGTTGATCGTGGAGGTCATTCGCTATCCTGATGCCCCGCGGCCGGCGCACTGGAAGCACACCGTGCTTGCCCTGGGCAATTTCGACGGCGTGCACCGGGGGCACGACAAGCTCATCGACCGTGTGCGGCGCCGGGCCCGCGAACTGAACGCGACCGCCGCCGTCCTTACGTTCGATCCGCACCCGCCGCGCGTCGTGCGCCCCGACAAGGCGCCCCCACTGTTGATGACGATCGAGCAGAAGCTCGACCGGATGGCCGCGGCCGGCATGGACGGCGCCGCGGTCGTCCACTTCACCCGCGAGCTGTCGCGCTGGGATCCCGAGACGTTCGTGCAGCGGGTGCTGGTGGAATGGTTGAACATCGCGGAGGTCTGGGTCGGGGCGAACTTCCTGTTCGGCCGCGACCGGAGCGGCAACTTCTCGCTGCTGCGCTCGCTCGGCGCCCGCTACGGCTTCCGGGTCGAAAAGATCACGCCCGTGCGCTACAAGGAATTCGTGGTGAGCAGCACGCGGATTCGCCGGCTCATCGGTGGCGGCGAGGTGGACGAGGCCGGCGCGCTGCTGGGGCATCATTACTTCATCGACGGGGAGGTCGTGCCGGGCGCCCGCCGGGGTCAGACGCACGGCGTCCCCACGGCGAACCTGAGCACGGCGAACGAGATCATTCCGCCTGACGGCGTGTACGCGACGACCGTGACAATCGACGGCAGCATTCATCCGGCCGTCACGAACATCGGCCGGCGACCCACCTTCGAGACGGACGGCGAGCGGGTGGTGGAGACGCACCTGTTCGACTACGACGAGGACCTGTACGGCCGGCGGATACGCCTGGCGTTCGTCCAGCGCCTGCGCGGCGAGCGCGCCTTCCCCGACGCGGGAACCCTGCGCCGCCAGATCGCGGCCGACTGTGACCAGGCCCGGGCGCTGTTCGACCAGTTGGCGCTGTAGCGACGAGATTGCAATGGCGGGTGAGATGCCGCGCGCGGCGAGCGGTCTTCATCTCGAGTTGACCGTTCCGTGCGACGAGCGGTTCAGCGAGTTGCTGAACGCGGTAAGCCGGAAGATGGCGGCCTACGTCGGCTATGCCGACGCCGACGCCGAAGCGGTTGCCGCAACGGTGATGCAGGCCACCGGCGGCCTGCTGAGCCGCAACCCGCCGGGGGGGTATACGAGTCTCGATCTCACCTTTGCAGCGCGTGGGCGTGACATGGAAATACTGCTGCGATACCGGACCAGGCACCGGAGCGGGCAGTCCGTCCGATCCGATATCCGGCGGCGGCTGTGCGGCACGGGAGAGGGCGGCGCTCCGGTCGACGCCATGCGGCGCGTGATGGCCGGCGTCGAATGCGGCTGCGAGGACGGCGTCGAGTTCTGCCGGCTGACGAAGCGGTTGCCGGACGATCCGGTCTGATCAAGGTGCGTCTCTACAACACACTTACCCGCCGTCAGGAACCGTTCGTCCCCGCGCGCGGCGGCACCGTCAGGATGTACGCCTGCGGTCTTACCGTTTACGCCCGCGGGCACATCGGCAACTTCCGCACCTTCGTGGCGCTCGACCTGCTGCGGCGGACGCTGCGCCACGTTGCCGGTTTCGACGTGCGGCAGATCGTCAACTTCACCGACGTCGACGACAAGACGATCAACGCCTCCCGCGCCGCCGGTGAATCGCTGCGCGCGTACACGGACCGCTACATCACTGCCTTCCGCGAGGACGCGGCCGCGCTGGGCATCGAACCAGTGGAGGCCTATCCGCGAGCTACCGACGAGGAGAACCTGCGGGCCATGGTGGAGATGGTCGCGGCGCTCGAGGCGCGCGGGCACGCGTACCGCAGCGACGGGTCGGTTTATTTCCGGATTGCAACCGACCCCGACTACGGCCGGCTGGCCCGGCTGGATCACGAAGGCATCATGCCCGGCGCGCGGATCGATTCGGACCAGTACGCCAAGCACGACGCGCGCGATTTCGTCCTGTGGAAGGCATCCGCGCCTGGCGAGCCGGCGTGGGATTTCGGGGTGGGGCCGGGGCGTCCGGGGTGGCACATCGAATGTTCCGCCATGGCGCTGCGGCTGCTCGGGGAGCCGCCCATCGATATCCATGCCGGCGGCGTCGACCTGATATTTCCGCACCACGAGAACGAGATCGCGCAGTCGGAGGGCGCAACGGGCGCGCCGTTCGCGCGCTTCTGGGTGCACGTGGAGCACCTCCTGCTCGACAAGGGCGACAAGATGTCGAAGTCGGAGGGCAACATCCTGACGGTGAGCGACGTGCTGGCGCGCGGCCGGCGCGCGTCGGCGCTGCGGTACGTGCTGCTCTCGACGCACTACCGGAAGCAGTTGCGCTTCACGTGGGACAGCCTGGCGCAGGCGGAGGAAGCGTTGACCCGCATCATGGATTGCCTGGCCCGGCTCGACGGCGTGACCGCCGCGGGCTCGAACCCCGCCATGCAGGCCCGCGCCGCCGCCGCGCGCGAGGCGTTCGCCGCGATGATGCGCAGCGACCTCAATACGCCCGGCGCGCTCGGGGTGGTGTTCGAGCTGGTGCGCGACGTGCACGCCGCGCTGGACGCCGGCGAGGTGGCTGCCGGGGACGCGGCCGTGCTGCGCGGCGCGTTCGACCATTGCGACCGGGTGCTCGGCGTCATCGCCCTGCGCCGGGCCGAGGAAGAGGCCCCGCCGATTCCGGTCGACGAGATCGAGCGGTTGATCGCGGAGCGCCGGGCCGCCCGCGGCCGCCGCGACTTCGCTACCGCGGATCGGATTCGCGACGACCTGCAGGGGCGCGGCATCGCCCTGGAGGACAGCGCCGCCGGCACGCGCTGGAAGCGCGTCTAGACGCTACTTGTCGTCGCCGGCCGCGAGCGGCAGATCCGGGGCATCGAGTTGCCGGACGGCCTTGTCCACTGCGGCGGGTTCGTCGATCTGCCGTGATTCCCCCGCGGCGCTGAGCTCCTCGAAGCGGCGCGCCTGCACCAGCACGCGCGACTGGAACGAGCCGACGCCGTCGTTGTAGGCGTCCACGGCCTGGCGCAGCCCGCGCCCCATCTTGTCCACGTGGCCGGCGTACGTGCGCAGGCGGTCGTACAGCTCCCGGGCAGTTTCGGCAATCACGTTGGCGTTGCGCTGCATGTCCTGCTGGCGCCACGCGAGCGCGACGGTGCGCAGGAACGCAATCAGCAGGCCGGGCGTCGCGATCAGGACACGGTGGCGCTGCCACGTATCCTGCCAGATCGTCGGTTCCGCGTTAATCGCCGCGTCGAGCATCGGATCGGTCGGCACGTACATCATCACGAAGTCGGGCGAGCCGTCGACCCACTGCGCGTAGTCCCGGGTCGCGAGCGTCCTGGCGTGCCCGGCGAGCGCCGCCGCGTGCTCCCTGAGCAGGCCTTCCTGCTCCTGCTCGTCGTTGCTGCGCAACGCCGCGTCGTACCGATCGTGCGGCGTCTTGGCGTCAATCACGACCTTGGCGCCGCCGGGGATGCTCACCAGCACGTCCGGACGCCGCCGCGCGCCGTCCACCGCCCCGCTCAGGGTGTCCTGCTCGACGTAGTCGACGTGGGGCGTCATGCCGGCGGCTTCGAGCACGTTGCGCAGGTGCTGCTCCCCCCATTGGCCGCGGAGCTGCGGGTTGTGGAGAATCTTCCGCAGGCCGCTCGTTTCGGCTATGAGCTTCTCGACGCCCTGGCTGACCTGCGCGGTTTCCTTGCCGCGCTCCCTGTCGGTAGCGTCGACGTGCTCGCGCAGCTTGTCCAGGCTCTCGCGGACCGGCTTGACGAGGTTCTCCACCGCGGTCTCGCGCGCCTTCAGGTCCTTGCCGGCCGACTCCTGGTGCTGCCTGAACTGCTCGGCCGCCTGCTTGCGGAACTCCTCGGTGCTCGATTTGAGCACGTCCGAGGCGAGCCCCTTGAAATGGGTGTCGAGCTCCGCGCGGCGCTCCTGAAGCGCCTGCTCGCGCGCCGCGTGCGTGCTCTTGAGGCCGCTGTTCTCCGCCACGGCCTGCGCCAGCGCGCCGCGCAACTCGTCCCGTTCCCTGACGGCGGAGTCCCGCTCGCGCGTGCGATCGCGGAGCACGGCATAGAGCGCGCCGCCGCCCACGACGACGCCGACGATGACTCCGATGATGAGCTCCATGCGGACAGGGTCGTGCGGAAGTCCCGAGTTGCGCAGGCAGACACAGTATACGCGGCGGAGGGATGTCCCTAGCAGTCCGTGGTGAAACCCCGCGTCGCTCGAATGCAGCGGGGCTTTCGCCACGGACTGCCAAGACTGGTGCCGGTCTTGCAAGGATCTGTACCGTGATGCCGACGCCGCACCAACTCGGCCTCGGGAAACGCGGCGAGGAGCTGGCGTGCCGCGAGCTCCGGCGCCAGGGGTACGCAATTGTTGCCCGGCGGTACCGCACCCGTTACGGCGAAATCGACATCGTGGCGATGGATGGCGGCGTGCTCGTCTTCGTGGAGGTGAAGACCAGGTCCAGCGAGCGTTTCGGCACCCCGCTGGCGGCGGTGACGCCCGTCAAGCAGCGCCGGCTGACCCGCATGGCGCTCGACTATCTGGCCCGCAGCCGCACCGCCGGCGTGCCGTGCCGCTTCGACGTCGTATCCGTCGCGGTGGGGGAGGGCCGGCCGGTCGTCGAGGTGGTGACGAACGCCTTCGGCGCGGCGGGCCGTTGACGTCGCGCGCGCGGTCTCCGTTGGCGTCCGACGGCGCAGGCTTGATGGGACAACGCCCGCGTGGTAGCCTGTCAGGCAGCCGGTAGTGAAACCCCGCGTTGCACCGAGCGCGGGGCTTTCGCCGCGGGCTGCCAGCCGGGCTGAGCGGGAATAACTCAGTGGTAGAGTGCGACCTTGCCAAGGTCGAAGTCGCGGGTTCGAATCCCGTTTCCCGCTCCATTCATTCTTCCCGATGCCGGCTGCGCGCCCCCGGGCGGCGCCGTCGCCAAGTGGTAAGGCAGAGGTCTGCAAAACCTCCATCCCCGGTTCAAATCCGGGCGGCGCCTCCAACCTTATTCTCTCGAAGCATCACTGCACGGGCTATACTGGGCGGTCAGAGATCGGGATCAGGCACGCGCTGGCTGGTCCATGGGTGGCCACAGGCAGGAGGAGGAACGATGCAGGCGCCTCACCGTGTCTTCATTCTCGCGTTGGCGTGCGCTGTAGGCTTGGCGGTGCTGGGGTCGACCGCCGCGGCACAGGACGCGGACGGGCGGCAGTGGACCGCGCCGCGCACGGAGTACGGGCATCCGGACATTCAGGGACGCTGGAGCAACTCGTTCCTGACGCCCCTCGTGCGGCCCGAGGGCCAGGGGCCGACGCTCACGCTGGAGGAAGCGGTCCAGTTGGAGCAGGGCGCCCTGGGCCGGCTCGCCGACAGTTTCGAGCCGCTGGATCCCAACCGTCCCGCACCCGAGGCGACGACCAATCCGGGCGGCTACGACCGCTTCTACGTGGATTCGGGCGACCGCATCGTCATCGTGAACGGCGAGCCGCGCACGTCGTTCATCACGCGTCCGGCCAACGGGCGGCTGCCGGAGCTCACTGAAGAAGGCAAGCGGCGCCGCGCCGCGCAGGCCGCGTACGGCAAGCAGCACGGGGAGTACGATCATCCGGAGCTGCTGCCGCTGCCCGAGCGCTGCCTCGTGCCGCTCGGTCCGCGGACCGGCCCCCCGATGTTCGACGCGGGCTACAACAACAACTATTACATCGTCCAGAACGAGGATCACATCGCCATCATGGTGGAGCAGTTCCGCAGCGCCCGCATCATCCGCCTGGGCGACGGACCGCGGCTGCCCGACCACATCCGCCCGTGGCACGGCGACTCCCGGGGCCACTGGGAAGGGGACACGCTCGTCGTCGAGACCACGAACCTCCACCCCCTGCAGCACGACGTGCAGCAGAGCGTGTTCGCGAACGAGCTGGACCGGCGGACCGGCAACCGGGTGTCGAAGGAGATGAAGGTGATAGAGCGGTTCACCCGCGTGGACGAAGATACGCTGCTCTACGACTTCACCGTCGACGACCCGGTCATCTATACGGAGCCATGGGGCGGCGAGATCCCGATGTGGCGCCTGAACGAGCAGATGTACGAGTACGCCTGCCACGAAGCCAACTACGGCATGTTCAACATCCTGCGCGGCGCCCGCTACCAGGAGCGCCAGGCGGCCGAAACGGACGGGCAGGAGCCGTGAGGCCCCGATTCATGGTGTCGCGTCTCGTACGAGTTGTCGGGGTGCTGGGGCTCGGGGCGTCCGTCGCGGGGGGGCTGCCGGCCGGCGCCGCGGCGCAGACCGGACCGCCCGCCAACGTACCCAGAGCCGAGATCCCGCGCACGCCGACGGGCCGCCCTGACATGAACGGCATCTGGCAGTCGCTGGGGAACCATCACTGGGACATCGAGGCGCACCAGGCGCGGGCCGCCCTGGATTTCCAGCCGGGACCGATCATCCCGGTGCCGGCACGGGGGGTCGTCGCGCTGGGCGCGCTGGGCGCCGTCCCGCCGGGATGGGGCGCGGTGGAAGGCGGAGAGATCCCGTACCTGCCGGAGGCGCTGGCGGTGCGGGAAGAGAACCGCGAGCACTACCTCGAGCGCGACCCGGCAATCAAGTGCTTCCTGCCCGGCGTGCCGCGTGCGGTGCTGGAACCCATGCCGTTCCAGATCTTCCAGAGCGAGGGCCACTTCCTGATCGCCTACGAGTTTGCCGATGCGGTGCGGGACATCTACATGGAAGATCCCGGACCGTCCGTGCTGGACGCCTGGATGGGGCAGTCGGTCGGGCGCTGGGAGGGCGACACGTTCGTGGTCGAGGTCAACGCGTTCAACGGGATGACGTGGTTCGACCGGGCGGGCAACCATCACAGCGCGGCGCTGACGGTGACCGAGCGCTACACGCTGGTGACCCCGTACCACATCTGGTACGAGGCGACGATGGAAGATCCGAACACCTTCACCCGTCCCTGGACGATCCGCCTGCCGCTGTACAAGCAGATCGATCCGAACGCCCGCCTGGGACGGTTCAAGTGCATCGAATTCGTCGAGGAGCTGATGTACGGCGACCTGCGCAAGACTCCGGTGGGCGCCGAAGAGGAATCGGGAGGAGCACGATGATCAATAACGCAACGCTACGGGCCCTGCTCTTGGGGGCGGTTGCGCTGGGGTGGTACGCGGCGGCGCCGGCGGTGGCGCCCGTGGAGGCGCACCATGCGTTCACGGCCGAGTTCGACGCCAACGCGCCGATCCGCCTGGAGGGCACGGTCGTGCGGGTGGAATGGGTGAATCCGCACACGTGGATCCACCTGGAGGTGGAGGAAGACGACGGCTCCAAGCGGGTCTGGATGGTCGAGGGCGGGACGCCGAACGTCCTGGCGCGCAGAGGGCTGCGCCGCGACTGCCTGCCGGCGGGGACCGAGCTCGTCGTGGACGGCTACCAGGCCAAGGACCTCTCCGCCGCCATGGCGAACGCCCGCAACGTCACCTTCAGGGACGGCCGGAGGTTCTTCGTGGGCTCCTCGGGGACCGGAGCGCCCTACGACGGTCAGGCCACCACGGCCGACGCGCCGTGCTGATGACCACCGGTTGACGCACACGCGCCGTTTCCGGGTCTGTCCGGGGCGGCGCCTCCCGCCACAAGCCGCACAAGCGCGCCGCTGGCCGGCGGCGCCGTCCGTCGCGAGGAGAGGCATGCATTCCATCGGGTGGCTGGCCGTGCTCGGATTGATCGTGGTCATGCCGGCGCACGCGCCGGCGCAAACCGGCGGTGCCTTCGCGCCCGTCACCGACGCGATGCTCGACGCTCCGGACCCCGCCGACTGGCCGACCTGGCGGCGGACGGCAAACGGCTGGGGCTACAGCCCGCTGGATCAGATCGACCGGGAGAACGTGGCCGACCTGCGATTGGTCTGGTCCCGTGCGTTGGGGGCCGGCGCCCAGGCCGCGACGCCGCTGGTGTACGACGGCGTGCTGTACATGCCGAACCCGGAAGACGTCATCCAGGCGATCGACGCCGCCACCGGGGACCTGCTGTGGGAGCATCGCCGCTCGCTGCCGGAGGACGTGCGCGAGTTCGTGCGGCTGAATTCGACCAACCGCAACGTCGCCATCTACGACAACCTGATCATCGATACGTCGACCGACGACTTCATCTTTGCTCTCGACGCCGCGACCGGGCGCCAGGTCTGGGAGACACAGATCCTGGACTACAAGACCCAGCCGGCCCACCAGACGTCCGGCCCGATCATCGCCGGCGGCAAGGTCGTGTCGGGCCGCGGCTGCATGCCGCAGGCGGGACCGGAGGCATGCGTCGTCACCGCGCACGAGCCGCGCACCGGCCGCGAGCTGTGGCGCACGCACCTGATTCCCCGTCCGGGTGAGCCGGGGTACGACACCTGGGGAGACGTGCCGTACGAGGACCGGCGGCACGTGGGCGCCTGGATGGTGCCGAGCTACGACTCCGAGCTCAACCTCGTATACGTCGGCACGTCGGTCACGTCGCCGGCCCCGAAGTTCATGCTGGGCGGCGTGGACAATCAGCACCTCTATCACAACTCGACGCTGGCGTTGAATGCCGACACCGGCGAGATCGTCTGGTACTACCAGCACCTGAACGACCACTGGGATCTTGACCACCCGTTCGAGCGGATCCTGGTCGATACGGCCGTGGCGCCGGACTCCGGCGCGGTGAGCTGGATCAATCCGCGGCTGCTGCCGGGCGAGCGGCGCAAGGTGGTCACCGGCATCCCGGGCAAGACCGGCGTCGTGTACACGCTCGACCGCGAGACCGGCGAGTTCCTGTGGGCCACGCCGACGACCACGCAGAACGTGATCAGCAGCATCGACGGCGCCACGGGGGAAGTTACGGCCAATTCGGAGCTCGTCTTCACCGGCGGAGGACAGCAGGTGACGGTGTGTCCCACGTACCACGGCGGCAAGAACTGGGAGGCCGGGGCGTACAGCCCGCTGACCAACACGATGTTCTTCCCGCTGCGCAATACGTGCGGAAGGATGCTGGCGTCGGGGGAAGGCAGCGACACCGACATCTCCATCGAGCTGTATTCGCTCGTGGTCCGCCACCAGCTCACGCCAGGCATGGACGATCTCGGCCTGGTGCGGGCCATATCGGTCGAGACGGGCGAGACGCGCTGGACCTACGAGCAGCGCTCCGCCACGATGTCGCTGGCGACGACCGGCGGCGGACTGGTGTTCGGGGGAGACGTCAACGGGCGCTTCCGGGCCCTGGATCAGGATGCCGGGGCGGTGTTGTGGGAGATCAACCTCGGTTCGCCGGTCAGCGGCTTTCCGATGACCTACGCCGTCGACGGACGGCAGTACGTCGCGGTCAGCACCGGCGTATCGGGCGATTCGCAGGTGTTCTCGCTGCTGACTCCCGAGCTGCGCCCGAGCCTCGGCAACAACCTGTTCGTCTTTGCCCTTCCCTGAGACCCCGTTTGACGGGGAACCACCTGTATGCTATAGAGAACAAAGGAGTTTTTGCGCCTGGCGCGCGACCGGCGCGAGAGCCGTAGAGGGTTTCATGACATGAGATTCGCGGAGGAACTGCTGCTCCTGCTGCACAGTGACAAGTCAGGCTATTTCGTGCCCATCCCCGAGTGGAAGATGTCCTGCGCGCTCGCGGGCGCGGTTCTCATGGACCTGGCCATGGAGGATCGCATCGACTCCGACTTGACGTCGCTTACCCTTGCCGATTCGACTCCAACCGGAGACGAGCTGCTGGACCCGACGCTCGCGGACATCACCGCGGCGCAAAACGTCCACGCGCCGCAATACTGGGTGGAGCGCATTGCCACGCGCCGGGCGGACGACATCGGCGACGTCGCGATTGATCGCCTGGTGAAGGCGGGCATCTTCGAATCCGATACGGGCGGGTTCATGTCCCTGTCCAGCAAGGTCACGCGCACCGGCCGTTATCCCCTGGTGGACGGCAGGTCCGGCGAGGAGATCAAGGGCCGGATCATGCGCACGCTGCTCGACGACGAGATACCGGACCCGCGTGAAGCCGCAATCATCGGCCTCGTGAACTACTGCGGCGGGTTCCCCGCCATGATGGAGCCCGAGGAGTACGAGCTCGCGCAAGACCGCATCGAGCTGTTCAGCGGCCTGGACCTGATCGGGCGGGCCATAGGTCCGGCCGTGCGCAGCTCCTATCGCCCGCCGGAGAGCATGCGCGCGGCGCGCCGCCGCCCGCTGCCAGAGGCGAATCTCTGGGACATGATTTCCTCCAGGTCGTTCCGCGCGGGAAACATCCCGAAGTTCATGGCGGAACAAAGCGAGAGGCTGGGGCCGGTATTTCGTCTGAAGGTCCCCGGCCGCAACATGGTGGTGCTCGCCGGGGAGGAGGCGAATACGTGGATCTCCAAGAAGGGCCGTCTCCACCTGCGGACCCGGGATTACCTGGAGGGTTTTCAGACGGAATGGGGAACGGCGCGGTCCATCGCCAGCATGGACGGAGCCGAGCACTTCCGCATGCGCAAGACCGTGAAGGCCGGCAATTCCCGGCAGGTCGTCGTCGACCGCCTCGATGAGCTGTTTGCACTCGGCCGGCGCTCGTTCGAAGGCTGGGGGATCGGGAATACCGTGCCGGGGGAAATGTCGTGCCAGCGGTTCATCGGGGAACAGATCTCCCAGCTCAGCGTGAGCATCAAGCCCTCGGAGACGGTCACCGGCGTCCTGGATGATCTGCTCCTGTTCGAATACCGGGCGTTGCTGGTGCACGTGATGCAGGTCCTGCCCAGGTTCACGCTGCGCACGCCGCGCATGAACCGTTACCGCAAGCGCGTGCTGGAGCTGTATGCGCTGATCCACGCCGCGCACACGCCGGCGCAACGGGAGGGCAAGCGGCGGGACCTGGTCGACGACCTGATGGACCTGCATCATGCCGATCCGCAATTCCTGCCTGAAACCGACCTGGGATTCGCATTCATTGCGCCGATCATCGCCGGCCACTACACGGGCAGCGCAATGGCGTTCACGATCTACGAGCTCGTGAAGAACCCGGATCTCCTGGAGCGGATCCGCGCCGAAGCGGACGCGCTGTTCGCGAACGGGGATCCCAAGGGCGAGGATCTCGATCCCGCAGCCATTGACGTAGCGCATCGGTTCATCATGGAAGTGCTGCGACTACATCCGGTCATTCCAATTCAGATGCGAACTGCGATGAACGCGTTCGAGATCGACGGCATCGAAGTGCCGGCGTACGCCTCGGTGCTGTGCGCGTTTCCCGCCACGCACTACATGGAAAAACACTTCCCGGAACCGGAGAAGTTCGACATCGATCGATACACGGAACCGCGCTCCGAGCACAGGCGGACCGCGGCATATACGCCATTCGGCGTCGGCACGCACGTCTGCGGCGGAGCGCGCTGGACCGAGCTGCAGATGCTGGCAAACCTGCTGTTGATCGCCCGCCACCTGGAGCTGGAGCTGGTGCCGAGGGACTATCAGTTGAAGCTGAGTCCGCTACCCAAGATCAGTCCCGCCAAGTCGTTCAAGTTCCGGGTCACCGGCCACCGGCACCCCCTCGAGCCCGCCGCCGGGCCCTCCGCGGCATAGGAGCTCGCGGCGAAACTCCCGCCGTGTTCGACCGGCGTTCCGCCGGAATGCGTTGCGCGTCAGGCCGTCGCCGCTGCCAGGCGGCGCGAGTTGGCCCGCATGTAGATGGCCATCAGCGCCGGCACGAGCAGCATCAGTATGGCCGTCGTGACCATGATGCCGACGCCGAGCGACGCCGCGAAGGGGACCAGGAACTGCGCCTGGATGGAGGTCTCGAGAATGAGGGGCGTGAAGCCGAGGAAAGTCGTTACCGAGGTCAGCACGATGGGCCGGAAGCGTCCCTTGGCGCCCTCGACTATCGCCGTCTTCGGCGGCGCGCCCTCCCTGAGCCGCTGGTCGATGAAGTCGAGCATGACCAGCGAATCGTTGACGACGACCCCGCTGAGTCCGAAGAAGCCCATGAACGACGCGGCGCTCAGCGCCACACCCAGCGTGAGGTGCCCGAGGACCACGCCGATGAGGCCGATCGGAATGACGGCCATCACGATGAACGGCTTGGCGTAGGAACCCAGCGGTATCGCCAACAGCGCGAAAATCGCCAGCATGGCCAGCGCGAAGCCGCGGTACAGGGCGTCCAGCGACTCCAGTTGCTGCTGCTGCTCGCCGCCGAACGTGAAGGTCAGCCCCGGGTTCGCGACGGCCAGCTCCGCCAGGATGGTGTCTTCGAGGATGGCATTCGCTTCGCCGGCCGAGATCGCGGTCGGATCGACATCCGCGGTCACCGTGATGACGCGCTGTCCGTCTTCGCGCCGGATCGTCGGCGGCGATGTGCCCATCTTCATCGATGCAGCCTGGCCGATGGGCACCTCCCCGCCCGACCGGGTGCGGATCAGGTAGCCCTCCACATCGGTGATCGCGTCGCGCTCGTCGGTGGGCAGTCGCGCATAGACCCGGACCTCTTCACGCTCCCGCTGCAGCCGCAGCGCCTCCACGCCGAAGAACGCCGCCCGCACCTGCCGCGCCATGTCCTCGACCGTCAGGCCCAGCGTGCGCGCCTCCGACCGCAGCTCCAGTTGAATCTGTCCGACACCGGGCGTGTGGTCGGACCGGACGTCGAACACCCCCGTGACGGTGCGCAGGCCGTCGACGACCGAATCCGCGACTTCTCCCAGCCGCTGCGGATCCGGATGCGACAGCACCGCATGGACGGGATTGCCGAGATCGATGACCTCGCCGCTGAAGGTGATCGCCCGCACGTAGGGGAGGACGCCGACCTCCTCGCGCCAGTCCTGCACGATGGCGATGGTGGACATGTCCCTCTGCTGGGCGCCCAGGAGCCTGAAGTCGATGGTGGCGATGTTCGCTTCCGGATTCGTGGTGGGCGTCGGGTCGAGCCCGCCTCCCTCCACCCGCGGTCGCTGGCCGACGGTTACCGTGACGCCCGACAACAGCGACGGCGCGCTGCGCGGCCGTTCCTCATCCAGGCGTTCCAGGACCCGCCGTCCCGCCTGTTCCAGCTCCATCGCCACCGCGTAGGTCCGCTCGGCCGGCGTGCCGTCCGGCATTTCCAGCGTGGCCGTGACGAAATCGCCTTCCACCACGTCGGCGAAGGTCGTGGGGACGATGCCCGCCGGCACCAGGGACAGGCTGACGACGAGAAGGCCGATGGCGCTGCACACGACGACGGCGGGATGATTCGTGGAGACGCGCAGCGCTCGATCCAGGGGGCCGTCCAGGAATGCGTTCAGGGTTCGATCCACGAGGTTGCGGGTGCCCGCGAAGAACCGATCCACCAGGCTGGTCGGCTTCCAGTCCGGTCCATGCATGTGGGACAGGTGGCTTGGAAGTATGAAGAGCGACTCGGCCAGCGAGATGAACAGCATGCCGATGATGATCACCGGCAGCGCGGTCCAGATTTCTCCGATGTTCCCGGGAATGAACAGCAGGGGCGCGAATGCCGCCACCGAGGTGAGCACCGCGAAGGTCAACGGATTCCTGATGCGCCGCGCGCCCCGGATCGCCGCCACGACTCCCGACGTGCCGCGCTGGCGTTCGAGATAGATGTGCTCGGCCACGACGATGGCGTCGTCGACCATGATGCCGATGGCCAGCACGAACGCGAACAGCGAAATGGTGTTGATCGCGATGTCGAGCACGAGCATCACCGCCAGGGCCCCGATGCCCGACGTGACCATGCCGACGACGACCCACATAGCGAGCCGCAGCTCGAGGAACAGGGCCAGCGCGATGAAGACCAGGAGGATTCCCAGCAGGCCGTTCCGGACGAGGAGGTCGACCCGTTCCGCGTAGCTCTGGGACTCGTCGTTCCAGATGGTGATCCCGACGCCGTCGGGCAGCGACGGGGCAATCACGTTCGCCGTATGCTCGTGCACGGCCTGCGCCACGTCCATCACCTGCTCGCCGTCGGCCCGGAACACCTCCACGTAGACTGCCGGCCGGCCCTCGTGCTCGAGGATCAGGTCCGTATTCTGGAAGGCGTCGCGCACGTCGGCGATGTCTCCGAGGCGCACGGCCGTCCCGTCGGACCGCGCGAGGACGACGATTTCCTCGAAGTCCTGCTGGTCGTAGCTCTGGCCGATGGTCTGGACGCGCACCTCCGCGTCGCGCGTATCGAGGCTGCCGGCCGACAGGTCGAGCGAGCTGCGGCGGACGGCGGCCGCGACGTCGTCGAGCGTCAGCCCGAGAGCGCGCAGCCGGGCCAGCGGCACTTCGATCGAGATCTCGTAGTTCTTGGTCCCGGTGGTCTCGACGTGGGAGATGTCGGGCAGCGACGCCAGGTCGTCTTCGATCCGGTGGGCCAACTCCTTCAGCGAGCGCTCGGGGATGTCGCCATGGAGAATCATGCGGATGACGCTGGTGCGGTTCTCCATCTCCCGAAACTCGGGACGCTCGGCCGCGGCGGGAAACGACTGGATGCGGCCGATCGCGGCCTGGATCTCGTCCATGACCTCGCCCATGTCGACGCCCGACTTCAATTCGGCCCGCACCGACGCCAGTCCCGGGGCCGCCAGGGACTTGACCGCATCAACGTCCGCCAGCGCCTCGAGCTGTTCCTCGATCTTGACGACGATCGACTCTTCGACCTCCTCCGGCGTGGCGCCGGGATAGACCATCGACACCTCGATGGTATTGAAGGGCACCGTCGGCCAGGCTTCGCGCTCCAGGGCGCCCAGCGCGACGAAGCCGCACGCCAATATGCCGAACATGAACAGATTGGCGGCGATGGGGTTGCTCGCCATGTAGGCGATCGGACCGCCCGGCTCGCCCGCCGTGTCGCCGTTCGGGCTCACGGCGCACTCCCGGCGTCGGTCTGGACCCGCATGCCCTCGGTCGCCAACTGGATGCCGCCGATGATGACCGTCTGGTCCGCTTCCAGCGCGCCCGTCAGGAACACCTCGTCATTCGACCGCTGCAGGACGTTCACGGGGACGATGTGCAACGTGCCGTTGTCCGCGACCCAGACTTCGTCGCCGGGCCTGAGCGCCGGCCGCCGCACCCTGAAGTAGTCGGCCGGGGCGATGCCCTCGATTTCGACCTCGACGAACTTGCCCACGAGCAGGGGAGGCCCGTTCCCGCCGGCGGACGCACCGTCGCTACCCGTGCTCAGCGGCGAACCCGCCGCGAACGGGTCCGGGACGCGCACGATCACGTCGATCGTCCGCGTCTGCTCGTCGAGGGCCGCCTCGGCGCGGTCCACGTAGCCGGTCCACGCATAGCGCTCGTCGCCGTACTCGGCGATGACGCGAGCCCGCACGCGCGTGTCGGCGTTGCCGGCTTCGAGTTGCCACAGGCCCGGGATGAGCGCCGCGCCGGCGTCCGAGAGCGGGACCACCACTTCCACGGCGTCGGCGGCATACAGGCGGCCCACGCTCTGGCCGGCGCCCACGAACTGACCCACGTCCAGCGATTCTTCCAGCACCACGCCCCCGAAGGGCGCATGGATGCTCGTGCGCGACAGGGCCGCCTCGGCCTCCGTGAGCGCGGCGCGGTCCCTGGCCAGCACGGCCTCGGCCGCCTCCATCTGCGGTTGCCACAGCGCGAGCGGGCTGGTGTCGGCGACCGATTCGCCGCTCTCGCGCAGGCGTCTGAACCTTTCGTACTGGGAGCGCGCGATGCGGGCCTCTTCCGTGACCCGCAGCAGCTCCACCTCCTGGACGGCGACGCTTGCGCGCGCCTGCTCCACCCTGCCGCGGTAGTCGGCGTCGTCGATGCGAAAGATCAACTGGCCCCGGCGCACCCGTCCCCCGCTCTGGAAGGCAGGGGCGACCCATACGACCCTGCCGCTGATTTCGGCCGCCACGTCCACCGCGGCGCGCGGGCGAACCGTACCGGCGCCGTAGACGGGTATGGAGCCGGAGCCGGCAACCACCGGGGCCGTGGACGCGAACGGAACGCGCGGCGGGACGGGATGTTGCTCGGGCACGGGCCGGCGGGCAACCAGGATATAGGCCACGGCCACACATCCGATGAGGATGACGCCGGCAAGCAAGAAGCTGAGTAGAACCTATCTCAAACTCGTTTGAACAATATCAGCAATGAGGCGAGCTGCACGAATCCCAGAAAGTTCGCCGGGTAGTACTCCCAGCGCGTCACAATGCGACGCTGCCATTGCAGCCACGCAAAGAAACGCTCCACCTTC